>CACYVC010000011.1 GCA_902777835.1 uncultured Bacteroidales bacterium
GCAAACGGCAAATAATGCCATAATAGTTAAAAATCTCTTCATATAATACTATTTTTCACCACTTTACCAATCGTAATCGTGGCTGGTTATGTGTTAATGTTTTAATTCTGATTAAAAATATGTTCTAAAAAAATCAAAAGGCATTAACGCCAATTCTTCGAATTGTCGCAAAGTTACAAAATAAAATATGTATTCAAACAAATTATTGATAAAAAATTATTTCATTTGACTTCTTTAATTCCTTTTTTCACAAACATTATACCTTTAGTACACCTTATATAAATAAAAAATTTGTACCTTTGCACGTCTTTTTAGGTAATCATTAATTAACTAATAATATAAACTTCTTATTAACAATTTATTATGGACATTTCACACATCGAACACGTTGGTATAGCAGTCACAAGCCTTGACGAGGCTATACCTTTCTATGAGAAATTTCTCGGTTTCAAATGCTTCGCAATCGAAGAGGTAGAGGATCAGCACGTACGCACCGCTTTCTTCAAAGTTGGTCAGACCAAGATTGAGCTTCTTGAGGCAACCAGCCCCGACAGCGCTATCGCCAAGTTCATTGAGAAGAACGGTGGCCGTGGTGGCATCCAGCACATTGCATTCTGCGTGCAGGATGGAGTTGCCAACGCACTCCAGGAGATTCAGGACAAGGACGGCCGCGTTCTCGACAAGGCTCCCCGCAAGGGCGCTGAGGGCTTGAACATCGCCTTCGTTCACCCAAAGACTTCGGCTGGCGCTCTCGTTGAGCTTTGCGAAGACCCCAACAAATAAGAATCACTCAATACAATTCAAATAAAAATGAGTAAACAACTCGAAAAAATTCAACAACTCATCGACATGCGTGCTAAGGCACGCGTGGGTGGTGGCGAGAAAGCCATTGCCAAGCAGCATGAGAAGGGCAAATATACTGCCCGTGAGAGAATCAATATGCTCCTTGACCCAGGCAGTTTTGAGGAACTTGACATGTTTGTGCAGCACCGTTGCACCAACTTCGGCCAGGAGAAGAAAACGTTCCTCGGCGATGGCGTGGTAACCGGCTACGGTACCGTTGACGGTCGCCTCGTCTATGTCTTCGCTCAAGACTTCACCGTGATTGGTGGCTCACTAGGCGAGGCCATGGCATGGAAGATGTGCAAGGTTATGGATCTTGCCATGAAGCAGGGTGCTCCTGTTGTAGGTCTTAACGACTCAGGTGGCGCTCGCATCCCAGAAGGCATCAATTCACTGGCAGGTTATGCCGAGATTTTCCAGCGCAACATCGACGCTAGTGGTGTAGTTCCCCAAATTTCTGCTATTCTCGGCCCATGTGCTGGAGGTGCAGTTTATTCTCCCGCCCTCACTGACTTTACTCTCATGGCAAAGGGCACTTCATTCATGTTCCTCACTGGTCCTGCTGTTGTTAAGACCGTTCTTGGCGAGGACGTGACACAAGAGCAACTGGGTGGCGCTACAGTACACGCTCAGAAGAGTGGTGTTACCCATTTCGCTTGCGACACCGAAGATGAGGTTATCGAGACCATCAAGCGCCTCTTAAGCTACATGCCAAGCAACAACATGGAAGAAGCTCCACGCCGCGAGTGCAACGATCCTATCGACCGCGTTGAGGATGCCCTTAATAACATCATCCCTGAAAGCCCCAACGATCCTTACAACATGTATGACGTAATTGGTGCTATCGTTGATAATGGCGAGTTCCTTGAGGTTCACAAAGACTTTGCTAAGAACATCATCGTTGGTTTTGCTCGTTTCAATGGTCAAAGCGTCGGCGTGGTTGCCAACCAGCCACAGCACATGGCAGGTGTGCTTGACGTTAACGCCTCGAAGAAAGGCGGACGCTTCGTACGCTTCTGCGACGCATTCAATATTCCATTGGTTACTCTTGTTGACGTGCCTGGATTCCTTCCCGGTACCGGTCAAGAGTACAATGCTGTTATCCTCAATGGCGCTAAGTTGCTCTACGCCTACGGCGAGGCTACTGTGCCCAAGGTTACAGTTACCCTGCGCAAGAGCTACGGTGGTAGTCACATCGTGATGAGCTGCAAGCAGCTGCGTGGCGACATGAACTATGCTTGGCCAAGCGCCGAGATCGCTGTGATGGGTGCCGCTGGTGCCGCTGGTATTCTCTATGCTAAGGACATGAAGGCCGCCAAGACTGCCGCTGCCGAGGCTAAAGAAGCTGGCGACGAGGCTAAGGCTAAAGAGATTATGGAAGAGAACAAGAAGTTCATCGCCGAGAAAGAGCAAGAGTACAACGACCTCTTCTGCACTCCATTCAATGCCGCTAAATATGGTTATATCGACGACGTTATTGAACCTCGCAACACTCGCTTCCGCGTGATTCGCGCTCTCGAGCAACTCCGCACCAAGAAATACATCAACCCTGCCAAGAAGCACGGCAACATTCCATTGTAATTCCTATTCAACGATTTGTCAAAATGAATAAGAAAATATTATTGACACTTATTGCTGTAGTTGTTGCTATCACCGCTAGCGCTCAAGGGCGACTTGACTTGCGCATCAACGAGGTGATGGTTCAGAACGATAGCAACTATGTTGACCAAGATGGCCACCGTGCGGCATGGATTGAGATTTTCAATGCATCACACAGCACCAATGCCATCGAGAAGATGTTTATCACCACCTATAAGCAAGATTTCATTCAAAACTACTTCAAAGTTGAGGAGCAGAAGAGCAACAAGAAGCGCAATCAACTCTTGAATGAACTTGCCGAGAAGCACGGTGATAGTATCTATGTGATTCCCAGAGGTGATGTTGACACTAAGGTTAAGCCACGCTCGCACGTAGTGTTCTTTGCCGATGGCAAAGATGCTAATGGCACCTTCCACCTGCCCTTCGTGCTTGAGGCTGGCAAAGACAACTACATCGCCCTCTACGACGTGAATGGTGACCTCGTTGACGAAGTAATTGTTCCCGCAAGTCTACCTGCCGACAACTCTTTTGCAAGAACTAGCGAAGACGCTATAGACCTGCACAAGAATTCGAGAAGCTTTGACGAGAGCGAGTGGCAAGTGCGTGATGGACAAAGTGAGGCTAATGCTATCACTCCCGCCAAGTTCAACGCTCGTCCCGTTAACGAGAACATCCAAAAGTTCAAGGATGAAGATGGCACAGGTATCTGGCTCACACTCATGTCAATGGGAGTAGTTTTCAGCGCTCTGCTCATGCTTTACATCCTGTTCAAGCTCTTTGGAAAATTCTTTACTTCAAAAGACAAGAAGAAAGAGGACGAAGTTGTTGACAAAGCTATTGACAATGAACCCACAGTCGAATCACAACCCCAAGGTGATGACGAGGTTATTGCAGCAATCTGTATGGCACTCTATCAACACTTTAATGCTCACGATGAGGAAAGTGGCGTTCTCACCTTCGACCGCTCACAGCAGCATGGTGCATGGGGTTCAAAGGGGAACCTTCTACGTCACCGCCCCACACTTCAAAAGAATCATTAATCACTAACATTTAATTTGTTTTATCAATGAAAGAATATAAGTATAAAATCAATGGTCACGAATACAAAGTAAATGTTGGTGACATTGAGATGAACTCGAGGAAGAGAAGGCCATCAAGCCTGTTGTCAAGAGAGTGGCACCAAGCAACGACGCTCCTGTAGCCGCTAAGCCTGCCGCTGCTAAGCCAGCTGCTGCAGCTGCAGCGGGCGACCATGTTATCGCATCGCCACTGCCTGGCGTGATCAAAGAACTCCATGTCAAGGAAGGCCAGCAAGTGAAAGCTAGCGACGTGGTTTGCATACTCGAGGCCATGAAGATGGGCAACGAGATTCATGCAGGCAAAGACGGCGTAGTGAAATCTATTAACGTAGCTCTCGAAGAATCGGTTCAAGAGGGTACCACCATCATGATTATCGCATAAAACTATGGTACTATTAAATATAGCTGAAAACCTGAAGCAATTCTGGGAATTCACGGGCTTCTACAACGTAACGTTGTCGCCCGAGAGCTTGATTATGCTCTGCGTAGGTCTATTCTTTATCTACCTCGCTATTAAGCATAATTTCGAGCCAATGCTGCTGGTGCCAATTGGTTTTGGTATTCTTATTGGCAACATCCCCTTCCAGCCAGGTAACGAAATAGGTATCTACGAGGAGGGATCTGTGCTCAACATCCTGTATCAAGGCGTTCGTCAAGGATGGTATCCACCTCTCATTTTCCTGGGTATTGGTGCGATGACCGATTTCTCGGCTTTACTTGCAAACCCCAAGCTTATGCTCGTGGGTGCTGCTGCACAGTTTGGTATCTTTGGTGCTTATATGGTAGCCCTGGCCATGGGATTCATGCCTGACCAGGCTGGTGCAATCGCCATCATTGGTGGTGCCGATGGTCCTACCGCCATCTTCCTGTCGTCGAAACTCGCTCCCAACTTGATGGGTGCCATTGCAGTTTCGGCCTACAGTTACATGGCGCTCGTGCCAGTGATTCAGCCGCCCATCATGCGACTGCTCACTACCAAGAAGGAGCGCCTCATACGCATGAAACCCGCTCGCAAAGTTTCACAGACAGAGAAGATTATCTTCCCCATCGTAGGTCTTATCCTCACTTGCTTCTTTGTGCCTAGTGGCCTGCCACTGCTCGGCATGCTGTTCTTCGGCAATCTTTTGCGTGAGAGCGGTGTGACTACCCGCCTTGCCAAGACTGCCAGCAATGCTATGACCGACATGGTTACCATCGTTCTAGGTATGTGTGTGGGTGCTTCTACTCAGGCTACAGAGTTCCTCACCAGCGACACCATCAAGATTTTCGCTCTTGGTTTCATGGCATTTATCATCGCCACCACCTCGGGTGTTCTCTTCGTGAAGATATTCAACCTGCTGTTGCCCAAGCACAAGAAGTTGAATCCTTTGATTGGTAACGCCGGTGTAAGCGCTGTGCCTATGGCAGCACGCATCAGCAACGACCAGGGTCTCAAGGCCGATCCAAGCAACTATCTGCTCATGCACGCCATGGGTCCAAACGTTGCGGGTGTAATCGGCTCAGCTGTAGCCGCTGGTGTATTGCTCGGCTTCCTCGGATAATAAACCAATCCTCTATAATATTAAATAAGGTGTGTCCACATGATGCACCTTATTTTTGTGGCACGCCTTTTGTATAACTGATAACTGACAACTCATAACTAACAACTGATAACTAACAACTGATAACTATGCTTCAATATCTATCTGGCCCAGTTCTTGGCGCGGTGATTGGTTATATAACCAACGATATTGCTATTAGGATGCTTTTCCGTCCTCACAAGGCAAAGTATATATGTGGCGTGCACGTGCCTTTCACCCCTGGCATCATTCCCAAGGAGAAGGGGCGCATTGCAAGTGCCATTGGCGGAGCTATAAGCGAAAACCTGATGAACAAGGAAGTGCTGGAGAAGACGCTACTCAGCGAGGATATGCTCGACAAGATACGCCTCGCCATCGACGATTTTTTCTACACTCAACTCAATAACGACGAGACTGTTGAGCAGTTTGCAGCACATTACCTAACCGAAGAAGAGATTGCTGCAATGCGCGAGAGCACTTGCGACGAGATTGCTAAACTCATCACTGCCAAGTTACGTGACCGCGCCATAGGCACCACCATTGCCCATGCCGCCACACAACACGTTATTGACAAGACGCGTAGCAGTGTGGCCGGCAAAATCAAGGCAGAAAAGCTAATTGAAGCCATCGCATCGCCCATCGAGAGCAAACTTGCATCGCACATCAACGAAGTGTTAAATGATCAAGCTCCAGTCATGGCGACAAGAATAGTATATACTGAGGCCGATAAGCTCCTTAATTTGCCCATGCGCCAGCTCTTTGATGGACACGAAAAGCAGCTCGAGCAAGCCAAAAGTAGCATCGTGAGCATCTACCGCACCATCATCAGCGACCACCTGCCACGCATTCTCGAGGGCATAAACATCAGCCGCATTGTCGAGACACGAATCAACGAAATGGACATGGATGAGGCAGAGCAAATCATCCTCACTGTTATGAAAAAAGAACTCCGTGCCATCGTTTGGCTAGGCGCCCTTCTTGGCTCTATAATGGGAACGGTAATGATGTTTGTCAATTAAGCTAAAAATGAATAACATGAAACGAGCAAACTAAGCAATAGATATCTTGCCGTTTAATGTTTATCATTAAATATCCAACAACCAATGCTGCAATTTGGCATTGGTTATTGGTTATTGTTTTTTGTAATCAAATCTGCACAAGCCATAAAACTATAGTAGATTCTTGTACATTTAAATTATTCTCACTACATTTGTAGCATTAAATAAAACTTTTGCTACTATGAGAACTAAATTTTTACTTTTGGCATTATGTGCTATTATGATGCCGCTTACTAGTATGGGGCAAGTAAACTTATCAAATCTAGTGCCCAATGAGGACCCAGTGAATAATGACGTTGCTAAAGCGCTGTTAAGCAAAGCTTATATGCACAGCCCATCGTTGCTGAGCAACACTAAGGTGTGGCTTACATCGGCCTTTGAGATTGAGCGAACTTCAAAACAGAAAGATGGTTCTCGCGTTAGTGCTATCACCACAGCAATGGTATGCATGGCCAGATATAGTAATCTACCCACTGAGTACTATCTCGTTACCGTACAGGGCAATAAAGTCATTGATGGCGCATTATTGGGATACAATGGCGATGCTACAATTCTTGAAATGAGATTTCCAAATGATGAAATACGTTATAAGCCAAACCTGAAAATCGACTTTGAGTTTGTGGGCGACACCGTAAAAACTACAAGAGAATACCGATTCTTCTCTACCGCAAGAGGAGGTGCTTGGTTCAATAAAGATGGTACAATTTACAACTCTTTTGTCGTCAACAAAGATGGAACAATTAAGCAAGTAGCACCAATCGCTACTGCCATACAAGAAGATGGCGATGCCAACTATTTGAACAAAGACCGTAAACCCACGACATACCACACAACCAGCGGTGAGTTCTATCCAATAGGCATGAAAGTACTGACAATGTCACAAACCCCTGCATGCCAGCCACTCAACATGGAAGAACTTAACAAAGAAGCTGGAGAGATGATGGCAATAGCAGCAGAAGTAGATGAAAACGACACCGATACCCCAGCCGCACTAAGCGTCATCGAGTTTGCCAAGTGGAGCTTCAACCTGGGCATGCGCCACAGCGAGGAGTACCTCACTTGGATAGCAAACAATCCCAACACGCAGCATTTCTCCCTTTTCATTGAAACCATTGTGAGCGAAAACGAGAACAATGAGCTTGAATGGATAACAGAGAGCATCAAAAAACTCAAAGATGACAATGCTCGCAAGTACTGGGAAAATGCACTTAGCAAAGAATAATGCGCTTTGCGCAAGGTTAGATTATAGTTGAGAGGAGAGACCACGTTCCACCTTCCACCGATAAACGATAAACGAAAAGCTATGAACTATAAACTTGGTCTTGCCCTGAGCGGCGGTGGTGTGAGAGGTTTTGCCCATATTGGGGCCTTAAGGGCTCTTGAGGATGTGGGCATAAAACCCGACATTATAGCTGGCGTGAGCGCAGGGAGCATAGTCGCCTCATTCTATGCTGCTGGAATGAGCGCTGATGAGATTTTTGAGATATTCAGTAGTGCTGATATGGGCAAGTTCCTACAAGTAGATATCTCCAAAAGCGGTTTCCTCAAACTTGACAAGTTCCGTAAGTTCATCGCCAAGAACCTGCCTGTTGAAAACATCGAGCAACTTACCTTACCCACCATCATTGGTGCTACTGATATCGAGAACCAGCAAGAGAAAGCATTCACCACTGGCAGCATCGCTGAGAGAGTCATCGCCTCATGTAGCATTCCATTGGTTTTCAAACCAGTGAAAATTGATAAAACCTACTATGTGGATGGAGGTGTAATGCACAACTTACCATCTTACTACCTGCGACCACTGTGCGACACCGTTATTGGCATCAACGTGAGCCCATCGAAACTCGGTCCTATAAAGATGAATGTGCGCTCTCTAGCTTATCGCACTTATAAAATGATGACCATGCGCAATGTGGAGGCCGACAAGCAACTATGCGACCTGCTGGTAGATATCGTCTCCATTCAAGGTCACAGCACCTTCGACACTAGAGCCGCCAACAAGATAGCCCAAAAAGGATATTTCGAAACAATGAAAATCCTTAAAAACTCTCAACTCATAAAAGCACTTCGCGGAGATGAGAGGTGAGATTTCATATCCACTTTAAAACCAAACGACAAACCATAAACAATAAACTAAAATGAAACCTATCATCTATCAGCTTTTTCCACGTCTTTTTACCAACACATGCGACAAGTGTGTGCCAAATGGCACAATTAAGCAAAATGGTGCTGGCAAGATGAATGACATCACCCTGCCAGTGCTCAAGAAACTAAAAGACCTTGGCGCAACCCACGTGTGGTACACAGGAGTAATACGTCATGCCACAAAGACTAAATATAAAGACATACCCGACTGCAATCCCTATATAGTGAAAGGCAATGCTGGCTCACCCTACGCCATCACCGACTACTACGATATCGACCCCGACATTGCAGTGAGAGTAAAGAACCGCATGAAGGAGTTTGAGCAACTGGTGAAACGCTCTCACGAAGCAGGCCTTAAGGTTATCATAGATTTTGTCCCTAACCACGTTGCCCGTCAGTATCACAGCATAGCCAAGCCTCAAGGCGTTGAGGAGCTAGGTGAAAGCGATAACAAAAACCTTGCTTTCTCACCTTCCAACAATTTCTACTACATGCCTGACCAACAGTTCGCTCCAGGCATTGATTTAGGACAAGGCGATGAATTTTACTACGAGAAACCTGCTATGGCAACTGGCAACGACTGCTTTCACCCCTATCCTAGTGCAAATGATTGGTACGAGACAGTTAAGCTCAACTATGGCGTAGATTATGCCAATAGAGAGAAGCACTTCTCTCCTATTCCATCCACCTGGCAAAAAATGCTCAACATCCTGCTTTATTGGTCAGCAAAAGGCATAGATGGATTTCGCTGCGACATGGCCCACATGGTGCCTGTGGAATTCTGGAACATGGTTATCCCACAAATCAAGGAAAAATATCCACACATTATTTTTATTGCTGAGCTATACGACACAGCCATTTATCGTGATTACATCTTTAATGGGCACTTCGATTATCTCTATGACAAAGTGTCGCTTTACGACACACTTCGTGCTGTAACTTGCGGCTGCGCCAGCGCATCGGCAATCACTGGCTGTTGGCAGACAGTGGAGGGAATCGGAGACCATATGCTCAACTTCCTTGAGAATCATGACGAGCAACGCATTGCTTCGCAACAGTTTGCCGGAGACCCACTAAAAGCACTGCCAGCCCTAGTGGTCTCGGCAACTATCTCACGCGCACCATTTATGATTTACCAAGGACAGGAACTTGGCGAGCCAGCTCTCGAGGCCGAAGGGTTCAGCGGTCAAGACGGTCGCACCACAATCTTCGACTATTGGAGCATACCTACACTGCGTCGATGGTATAATGATGGAAAATGCGACACAACAAAACTCTCAAAAAGCGAACGTGAACTACGAAGATTCTACAAGAGAATTCTCAGGCTATGTAACAGCGAGAAAGCCATTGCTCAAGGGGGATTCTACGACTTGATGTATGTCAACTACAATTCCATGAACTACGACAAAGTTTATGCATATTACCGTCATTATGGCAATAATCATCTGCTCATCATTGCCAATTTCGGAAATCAAGACGAAAGAATTAATCTTCACACCCCGCAGCACGCACTCGACGCAATGCACTTAAATCCTGGCACATATCATGCCCGAGAATTGCTCTCTGGCACTGATATGACTCTCACCATTGACCCTGACATTCCCGACAACATAACCATACCACAACACAATGCACTGATTATCAAACTAATGTAATTTTGTTGAAAATATTTTATTCATAATATAGGAATAAACATTTTTATATTGTAATTTTGCACATAGATTTAAGATCTTCGTTATTATGAGCAAAAAACCATTCAAAATTTTTTCTGGCAGGTATTCCAGATATCTTGCCGATGAGATAGCTAAGAAACTTGGTATTGAAGTTGGTGAAATGTTGGTTAATGAGTTTGCCGACGGCGAGTTTCAAGTGTCATATGAGGAATCGGTGCGTGGCGACGAGATTTACCTCGTTCAATCGATGTTTCCACCCACTGATAACCTAATGGAACTTCTGCTCATGATTGATGCTGCGAAACGAGCTTCAGCAAAATCAGTCACAGCTGTTATTCCTTACTTCGGTTGGGCACGTCAAGACCGCAAGGATCGTCCTCGTGTTTCTATAGCCGCTAAGGTGGTAGCAGGAATGCTCACAACTGCAGGTGTTGACAGCATCATCACCATGGATCTTCACGCCGACCAGATTCAAGGTTTCTTCAACCTGCCACTTAATCACTTGTATGCTTCGTCGGTATTTGTGCCTTACATCAATAGTCTTAAGCTCAAAGACATGGTATTTGCATCACCTGATGTAGGAGGTGCAAAGCGTGTATTGGAGTACGCTAAGCACTATAAGGTTCCCATGGCATTGTGTCACAAGCAGCGTGCCCGAGCCAATGTGGTTGAGAAGATGACAATTATTGGCGATGTGAAAGACAAAAACGTAATTCTCGTTGACGACATGATTGACACCGCAGGAACAATATGCACTGCTGCCGATGTTATGATGAAAAATGGCGCCAAGTCGGTAAGGGCAATTGCTTCGCATGGCGTAATGAGCGACCCGGCCACAGAGCGCATCAACAAAAGCAAGCTTGTGGAAGTCGTCATTTCCGACTCTATCAACTACGACACGAGCCGTAGCGAGAAGGTGAAGAGAGTTTCGGTTGCAGGCCTTATCGCCGAGACCATACAGCGCATTAATGACCACGAGTCAATCAGCTCGCAGTATATTATTAATCATTAAGAGAGAACTACTTTCCAAATAATTTACGTAGCAATTTCTTCAGCCCTTTGGGTTGAAGATTTTGCTTTATAGCCTGTTCTTCAACTTCGGGCTCAGGTTTGCGAAACCACAGCTTGCCAAAACAGTCAGGGCGGTGAAAATCGGGGCGGTCGCTGTCAATGGCACTCCATGACAAATAATGAGGGTGAGCTATCTTGCTTCCGCATTTATAGAAATTGCCCATCACATAATCGGGCAGATTATCGCTATCCAGGCCAACAAGCTGCAATGGTATAGAGATCACAATATCCCAGCAGAAGGTGCCGTCTTGTTCCTCTATCGCCTCACTGCCGCACGACGAGTAACGACCTATCGATTTCAACTCATCGGCTGTCAGCCGCGTGGGATTAGCACGCTCAAGACGATGACTAGCATTAAGAGCACCTATGCAGTTTAACTCAAAATTCCAATATTCCTCTTTGCCTGGCACTTGTAAGAAGAACTCAACACAACTGTCTTGAGCAACTGGGCTGAGGTCGGTTGTGTTCACAGCGCGCAAGTCTTTGCTTATCACAGTATAAAAAACATAAAGCCGTGTCAAGGACACAGCCACAACAAACGAGCAAAAGGGTTTATAAGGATATAGGTCTTGCCAATTAACTTGATCTATCACAGAATGTTCTACATTTGCATCAAGATATTGTGAGACTTGTGGCAACGGCATTCTATCCAGCTCAGGAAGCCTCATGACAAGCAACTCCTTACCACTCATCATCAAATTACGTGAAAGTACAACAATAGACCTTGCACAAGACCATAGATGCCAACAATCAAAATGATACCACCCATTATCTTGTTTATCAACCACATACTTCTAATATTAAACTTTGAGCGAAGCTTGTCAACAATATAGGTGATTCCAAACCACCACAATAAGGCGCCAGCTACAATAAATATATAGCCTAAGATTATGAAGATGAATTTATAATTATCAATTTTGGGATCAAGTTCAAATCCTGAGGGAAAAGCAAATCGTGCAAACAAAGGGAATATCAAGAAGATAATCAATGGGTTGGACAGTGTAAACACAAAGCCAGTAACAGCATCGTGAGTGAAGCTCACCTTCTTGGAATCCTCATGCTTAATGCCACTTACAGGGCTACGTAATATCATGAAGATACCAAATATGATCAAGAATATGCTGCCGCCTATCTGGAACAGCTCCTGATTACCAGCAATGAAATCGGTCACAAAGGCCAGACCAAGCCCAGCAAGAAGTGAATAGAACAAATCAGAGATAGCAGCACCAACACCGGTATATAGACCGCTCATGCGGCCTTTTTCCATAGTGCGCTGTATCACCAAAATGCCTATTGGTCCCATAGGTGCTGATAGGATTATACCAACCAAAAAGCACCCTATTAATATAGATATTATCGCAGCCATTTTTTGAAAACAGCTACAAAGTTACGAATAATACTGATATTTTAAGTAATTTTGACCAAAAAAATCGTCTTTCATTTCCTCTTTTGGCCAAAATACACTAATTTTGACGAAAAATTACGGCATTATATGAAAAAGTACGTCCTTCTCAAGCTCATGATTCTGGTGACTCTTTTGCAAACACATGCCTTCACCATATACAACACAAGATACAATAATTTCGAGAGCATTAACTATAATAAGCCAGCAACCATTGCGGGCGATTTCTTGCAACTTAACAATAAGAATACAAACAATATAATTGTAACCGACTCAACACAAATTGAAGCTTTCACTAGTTATAAATATTACATTAAATTTGCCAACCTTCATAATAAGGAAGGCAAAACCTACAAAGTCACCAACCCACAAGGAAAGTCAAAGTCGATATCAGCTACTGAGTGTGGACTTGTTTTCAATCACACCTCTCAGGGGTGCTGGCGAGTTGCTGTCAGTTGCTCCAACTCCAACCTTTACAACGAAAGTGTAGATAACCGCACCATGACCATCAAACTCATCAACGACTATGGCAGCAGCACTATCGCCAAGCAAGTGACTCTAGATAGTGGCGTTGACCTCGACGATGGATATAACTACCTAGGAGTGACTGTTGAAGACAACATCATCTCTGTAAGAATCGGGAAAAACCAACTAAAAGAAGTGCTTTCCTATCAACTCAAAGAAAACGATTTAAAGGCCACTACTGGTATACCCTATGTGAAGGCAGGGTATTTTGTGGGACCAGGCGCAATGATTTCTATAGAGAGAGCCGTCCTATCCATCAACGATCAGCATCAATCGCACATCGCAAATCTTGAGACTCAATGGACCCATGAGGCTCTTGACCGTCATTTTGCTGTTTCCAAGAACCCTTACGAAGGCTACTGGACCTATCTCGATCGAGACATGGAAGACCAATGGCTGAAACTTGGAGGACGATACACTATTGCTCTAGTAGAGACCGATAGTGGCTATGACGTGATATATGTAGATGGCGCTCAAGTCAAAAAGTCGTTATGGCACGCCGGCATGAAAAAAGCCGAGATGACAAAGACCATCTTCACCGACAACTTTACGGGCAAGTGGTTTGACGCCACCTTAGAACCTATCACAGATGACGTATTCGTAACCTTTGAGAGTGGAGTTATTTTAAACTTCAAATTCCCCGTCTATAAAAGCCAAATCAGGTTTTCTAAAGTCTTAAACGAGTGATTTCGGGCAAAAACAAAAGAAAAAACTCAAATTCTCCTTTTTTTTACTGATTTTTGATGCTTTATTTCATTTTATATTTTTATCTTTGTCCTTTAATTTAGGCAAAGGTGAATTATTACACCTGTATCAATAACTTTAATGCTTAAAAATAGTTTTCTCGTCAATGGACAAGCAAGAAATTCTTGATTCACGATATCTAAGAATGGCACAAATTTGGGCCGAAAACTCCTACTGCAAGAGGCGCCAAGTGGGAGCTATCATCGTCAAGGATAAAATGATAATCTCCGACGGCTATAATGGCACACCAGTGGGATTTGAGAATGTGTGCGAGGATGAAAATGACCACACAAAGCCTTATGTGCTACATGCTGAGGCCAACGCCATCACAAAGGTGGCTCAGAGCAACAACAGCAGCAATGGCGCAACACTCTATGTCACATCATCGCCATGCATTGAGTGCGCCAAGCTCATCATTCAGGCAGGCATCAAGCGAGTGGTCTTCGGCGAGATATACCGCCTCACCGACGGCATAGACCTACTAAAAAGAGCAGGCATCGATTGTGTCCAAATTGAGATGTGACAATATTTACATTCAACATTTTTTCATTTATTGCGTTTGCAACTCTTGTAGATAATGAATCAGAAACGTGACTATAGTGCCTGGATGCCTCTAGCAATTGCCCTCTCGGTGATTGTGGGAATATTTGTGGGTTTTTTCATGCCCAATCCATTTGCCAGGTTTAATTCTGATGAAAACCGCAAGCTCAACACTATCCTCACGCTCATCAAAGAGAATTATGTTGACGATAGCATCAACACCAACGACCTTGTGGAAAACGCCATTCCCGCTATTCTCGCCAGTCTTGATCCTCACAGCTCTTATCTCCCTGCTAAGGAACTAATAGCTGCACAAGAAGAACTTGAAGGCAAATTCTCGGGAATCGGAGTGCAGTTCCAATTGTCGAATGACACGATTGTTATCATCGAAGTGATACCAGGTGGACCATCCGACCGAGCTGGGCTAATTGCTGGAGACCGCATTGTGTCTATTGAGGGAGAACCATGCACTGGGAATACAACCGATGTCAACAAAGTGAAGGAAAAACTTCGTGGCACAAGAGGGTCAAAAGTTACTATTGGCGTTATGCGTGAGGGCAACAAATCTCCATTGTCTTTCACCATCACTCGTGGTGACGTACCTATCAATTCAGTTGATGCGTTCTATATGTATGACAAGACAACTGGATATGTCAAAGTAACTCAATTCGGCCGAAACACATACAATGAATTTATCAGAGCCCTACAGTCTTTGAAGAACCAAGGTGCCAAACGGTTCATGATTGACCTCCGTGAAAACGGCGGTGGATACCTTGAGATGGCAATTTTGATGGCAAATGAGTTCCTGCCTAACGACCGACTGATAGTTAGCACCAAAGGTCGTTACCGTCGTGATGACGCTAACGCTTATAGCGATGGACGTGGACAGTTCCAAGACGAAGAATTGGTAGTGCTTATCGATGAGTTTTCGGCAAGTGCCAGTGAGATATTTGCTGGAGCGATACAAGACAATGACCGTGGACTTATAGTAGGCCGACGCTCATTCGGCAAAGGTCTTGTTCAGAAGCAGATAGACCTTTTCGACAAGAGTGCCTTGCGACTAACTATCGCCAGATACTACACTCCATCGGGACGATGCATACAAAAGCCATACAAGAACGGTGAGATTGTCTATGAAAATGATATCTTCGACCGCTATAGCAATGGCGAAATCTATAGCAAAGACAGCATAAAGATTGACAAGTCCAAAATTTTCCACACCACCACTGGCCGTAAGGTGTATGGCGGTGGCGGTATAATTCCCGACCTCTTTGTGCCTGCCGACACTACAGGTGCATCACCCTACTATAGTGAAGTTGCCAACAAAGGACTTATTCAAGAATATGCCTTGGCCTATGTCACCTCTCATAGAGCCGCTCTAAAAAAGATGAAAGACTACAAAGAGCTCTTGAGAAACCTCCCTGCCAGCGACCAAATCATCAACGACTTCGTGAAATTTGCCGCCAACAAAGGCGTGCCGGCAAGATGGCAATACATCCATCAGTCTCAAGACATTATTACTAGCTTGATTAAGGCATTTATATCCCGCGACATCTTTGGACAGAACGCATTCTACCCAATCTTCAATCGCATCGATACCACCATAGATGCTGCCATTAAAGCCCTCAACAAACACCAAGCAGCGTTCCCGATAAAAGACATTTGAAGAGTTAGGAAGTGAGAGTTGAGAGGTAAGAGTTTGAGAACTCTATATATTCCACTTTACACCTCTTAATAAACTATAAACGAAAACTATATACGGCTCCAATGACCAAAAAAGAACTTAGGAAGACTATTAAAGCCGAAGTAGCACAACTATCTATCGAGGAGAAAACCCTTGAGGCAAACTGTGTTTTTAGCCATATCGAGAACAGCGACCTTTTCAAAAGATGCAAGAACATCATGCTCTTCGCCTCGCTGCCCGATGAGATTCCAACCCACGCTATTATTGAGAGGTGGGCAAAACTAAAAAACATCTTTCTACCACGAGTGAACGGCGATGATCTAGAAATCATCAAGTTCAGACCTGGCATGCTCCACAAAGGCAGCTACGATATTATGGAGCCAGAGGGGACCGATACTGTATCACCCGAAATCCTCGACCTTATTATTGTACCTGGTGTCGCATTCGACCGTAAAGGCAACCGCCTAGGGCGTGGCAAGGGTTTCTACGACCGATTCCTGTCGCAAACCCATGCCGCAACAATTGCTGTGTGCTTCGACTGTCAACTTGTGGAGCAAATCCCAACTGAGCCTCACGATCTGCCAGCACAATTTGTTGTGACAAAATCATTTAAAACACTACCCCTAAACCATGACTCTAATAAACAAAGACTCCAAACTCAGTGAGATTATTATTCATGATCCGTCAACAATAACAGTCCTTGACAGATTTGGCATCGCACTAGGTGTGGGCGATGCGCGAATCAGCGACGCATGCCAAGAGCATGACATCGATGTGAATTTCTTCACAACCATCCTCAACACCTACATCAACGAGAGCTACTTCCCCCAAGCTGCCCTACTAGCCTTCAGCACATCGAAGATTATCGACTATCTAGAAAAAACTTATGAGTATTACGAGCGAAACGTCATTCCAAACATCGAGCGCCATTTCGCGTTCCTCATCAGCAAGACGCCTTCTAAAAACAGCAACCTAGTCCTTATGCGTCAGTTCTTTGATGAAGTGAAGACAGAACTATTGCAACGCATTGATGACGACCGCAATAATTGGTTCCCTGGTATTGCTCTCAACGAGATGAAAGCTATAGGCAAGATGCCTAATCCCGTGAAAGACTGTGAAGACTTCAACGACCCAATCGAGGAGAAAATCGACGACCTCATCAACATGCTCGTCATGCACCTAAAGGGCGACTACGATCACAACCTCGGTTATGCAGTCGTCACCGCAATATTCTCACTTAAGAAGGACATCAAGCAGAATAACCGCATCCGCAACCGCATCCTCACGCCTATTTCACAAGCACTTAGCAACAAATAATGAGCGACTTCAAGGTTATCATATTGACGTTCGACACTCTCCGTGCCATCGGGCTGAGGAGCATATTTGACACTACTTTTGGTGTTAGTGCTTTCATTGCTGACGAGCATTATTTCGGTTCCTTTAGCACAACCAAAGAGCCACACTTGTTCTTTGTTGATTTGGATATACTTGTCGCAAATCTCGGTTTCTTCCTTCCTCGCAAGTCAAAGACCGTACTGCTCACTGAAGACCGTACTTCAAATGACGACTTCCCGACGCTCTGCATCAACGACAGCGAAAGTGACATCATCAACACAATAAGCACATTCCTTACTGGTGGCCACGAGGAAGAACAAATCACCACCAACACACTATCTCAACGCGAGATAGAAGTGCTCAGGCTTATCGCCTCTGGAAGAATCAACAAAGAGATAGCTCAAGAACTCAACATCAGCATCAACACGGTGCTTTCCCACCGAAAAAACATAACCGCTAAACTCGGAATAAAAAGCATCTCAGGACTAACATTCTACGCCATGATGAATGGCATAATTTAATATCTAACAATTAGTGAACCCAACAAAAAAATGCTCCCTTTTGAGGAGCATTTTTATATAATAACCTAAACATCTTTTAGAACCACTTCACAAAGGCGAAGTCTTGGCGGTGTGGAAGGTTCTTGTTCCATGGGAATGCACGGAACGAAAGGCGGAAGATGCCAGTATCCTTAATGCGGTCGTTAAGCTTATAGGTTAGGATGTATCCGTCTTCATCAACCACCTTCATAGGCAGTGTGCTATGGAACTTGGTCTCGCCATCAACATCGTGATAAACAACGAGTTCAAGATTTACGCTACGACCTAAGCCAGCGGTGTTGAGTTTCACTGTAGCCTCAACCTTACCATCATTGATAGAGATATCGTAGAAGCTCTCGCTAAGCTGCATATCCTCAACTGACACATTGTCCCACTTCTCAGCCACATGCTCTTTCCATGCCACAATCTCACGCACAAGAGCATAGTCGTTAGCACGCAGTTTCTTGCTGCGAGCAGCCTCAGGACTATAGAAACGCTCAATGTAATCCTTCATCATGCGCGACATGGTGTAGTTAGGCGCAATCTGCGAGATAGAGTTCTTGATATACTGAATCCACTCTGGAGAATATCCCTTGCTGTTCTTAGCAAAATAGAGAGGAATAATCTCGTTCTCAAGCATCGAATAGATGGTTGCAGCATCGAGTTTGTCCTGCATAGACTGGTCAGTATAGGTGCGGTGTGAAGTCAATGCCCATCCAGCACGCTCACGATAGCCTTCATACCACCATCCGTCAAGCACTGAGAAATTGAGCAGACCGTTCATCTCGGCCTTCTCTCCACTAGTACCCGAAGCCTCAAGAGGACGAGTTGGAGTATTGAGCCAGATATCAACACCAGTAATAAGGCGCTTCGACACTGTCATATCATAGTTCTCAAGGAAGATAATCTTGCCCAAGAACTCTGGCATCTTAGAAATCTCAACGATGCGCTTGATCAAGTCCTTGCCAGCTCCATCGGCAGGGTGAGCTTTACCAGCAAAGATAAACTGCACTGGGAATTTCTCGTTGTTTACGATGCGCGAGAGGCGATCGAGGTTGGTAAACAACAGATGCGCACGCTTGTAGGTAGCAAAGCGACGAGCAAAGCCAATGAGTAGCGCGTTAGGATTAATCTTATCCACAATCGACATAATGCGGGTTGGATCACCTTGATTCTTGAGCCATGTAGCGCGGAAATCACGCTTCACGAAGTTGATGAACTTGTTCTTAAGCTGCATGCGCAGGTTCCAAATCTCCTCGTCGGGAACATTCTGAATTGGTGCCCAAGTTGCCATGTCTTCCTGCTTGTCGAGGTAGTTAGCGCCAAACACCTTAGCATAATACTCTTTCCACTCCGATGCGGCCCAGGTAGGCATGTGCACACCATTTGTTACATAACCCACGTGCGACTCTTCAGGAGCATAGCCTTTCCATACGCCAGCGAACATCTTCTTCGACACCTCTCCGTGGAGCCAGCTCACGCCGTTGCTCTCCTGGGTAGTGTTAAGTGCGAAGACGCTCATTGAGAACTTCTCCTGAGTGTCGGGGTTCTCGCGGCCCATGTTCATCAGGTCATTCCAAGTAATGCCGAGTTTAGCAGGGAACTCACCCATATAGCGGCCAAAGAGTCCCTCGTCGAAGTAGTCGTGACCAGCAGGCACAGGAGTGTGCACAGTGTAGAGCGATGAAGCACGCACCACCTCAAGAGCCTCGTTAAAGGTCAAACCCTCTTCCTGAACATAGTCAACCAAGCGTTGCAGGTTGAGCAATGCTGCATGGCCCTCGTTGCAGTGGTAAATCTGTGCCTTGATGCCAAGTTTCTTAAGCATTAGCATGCCACCAATACCAAGCATATACTCCTGCTTGATGCGGTTCTCCCAGTCACCACCATAGAGCTGGTGAGTGATAGAGCGGTCAAACTCGCTGTTCTTGTCGAGGTCGGTATCAAGCAAATAGAGATTCATGCGACCTACGTTAACCTTCCAGATATTGGCATACACCACACGTCCAGGATAAGGCACCTCGAGAATCATCTGCTGGCCATCTTTGTCAATGACTGGCTCAATGGGCAGATGGTTGAAATTCTGAGGCTCGTAGTTGGCAATTTGCTGACCATCCATAGAGAGTGTCTGGGTAAAATATCCATATCTGTAAAGGAAACCCACTGCTGTCATGTCGATGCGCCGATCGCTCGCCTCCTTGATATAGTCACCAGCGAGGATGCCGAGACCACCCGAATAAATCTTCAGGGCGTTGCACAAACCATACTCCATGCTGAAATAAGCCACTGAGGGGAACTCGGTGCGCATGGGTTGTTCCATATACTCCTTGAAGTGTGCATAGATCTTGTCAATCTTTGCCACCAGCTCAGCGTCTTTACTGAGTTCCTCAAGCTTAGATGCTGGCATCTTGTTGAGCATCATTACTGGGTTCTCACCCGAAGCGCGCCATATTTCGCGGTCAAGATGATGGAACATCGACTTAGCCTCGCTATTCCACACCCACCACAAGTTTTTAGAGAGCTCGTCAAGCTTCTGCAGATTGGCGGGCAGTTCACTTTTCACTGTAAGATTTCTCCAAACTGGAGAATTAGTGTTACTAACTTTAATTTTCATATATAAATAATTGAGTTTATTTCAATTTATTTGTGAGCCGTGCGATCCTTAACATTCTTGAGTGCTGAATCGTAAGCTACAGTATAGTATTTCATAAAATGTTCCCAAGTAGCTTGCTTTGAGGTTGCTCGGGCAGCACTACGCAACTTGTCACGCTGCTTAACCGTCATTTTGCTAACCTCTACCACGCTTTTTACAATTTCAGCAAGCGCCTCGTCGTAGTTAGAATCGGTGCGGTGAATCACTTTAACACCTGTTTTTAATTCATTATCTCCACACTCTTTTTCTACCCATTGACCAAAACCAGCAAGATTAGTAGTGACGGCAGGAACTCCCATCGCCACACTCTCGAGAGGGGTATAACCCCATGGCTCGTAATAAGATGGGAATATAGACAGGTCAAAACCTGTTAGTAGATCATAATAGGGCATATCAAAAATGCCGTCGTCGCCATTCAAATAAGAGGGAACATAAATCACCTTAACTTCGTCACTAGCCTGGTTTCTAAATCCCAAGTAGTTCATCTTGCAATAGATAGCATCACTATCCTCGTTGTGGATAGTGTGGGTAATAATAGGATTGAAAAGCCCCACTGCCTTTTGACGCTTAACTGCATCTTTAAGGTCATGACGAGCTTCATCAGTCCATCCAGGCACCAGCACAAAAGCAACTATCTTGCGACCCAATGTGCCATCCTCGCTATGACGTAATACATTCATAGTGTCTAAAAAGAGGTCAATACCCTTATTGCGCATCTCGCAACGACCGCTAGTGGCGATAAGCAAGGTTTTATCGTCAAGTTCATCACCACTAAGTGCGCTAGCTACATCAAGCAGTCTTTGACGAGCAGCCTTGCGGGTGGCAGTATATTTCGCTCCCTTGGGCACATAGTTCTGCTCAAAAGCATTGGGAGTAACAACGGGCCTACGTTCAAGCAGTTGCTCGCACTCGCGGGCAGTGACATCGCTCACAGTTGTAAACACATCAGCCTCATGTGCAGCACTCTTCTCAAGAGAATGCTTCGACTCCATATTGAGTTCCTGTGCCATTTGGTCACCATTGTAAGCAGTCATATAGTCGTAGAGAGGCTTGCCATTGCCACAGATGCTACGGCCAATGCTAGTTGCATGAGTGGTGAACACTGTGGCGACTTGTGGCAGACGCGACTTCACATAGAGCAGTCCCATGCCTGTAGTCCACTCATCAAAATGGGCCACTACCCTCTTTGATTTCTTATAGGCTACGATGCTTTCAATTACCAGAGCAGCGCCATAGGAGAAGACACACGACTCATCGTAGTCGCCATAGGCATGAAGAGAATCGACTCCAAAACGCCGCCACATCTCGGCAAAAAGTTCGTTCTTATAAATATAGAGAGAGTTATAACCCACCAGCACACAGGTTGGGTTGCCTGGCACGTTCCACTTGCCAGTACGTACGGTCATGCCAACAGGCAATTTCGCTTGTTGCTTCCAGTCGTCAAGCTCGGTGGATGTCTCATTAAAGAAGGGATTTTCATTGCCCAAAGTAAGGTCTGGACCAATGAATATAACATCTTTATATATAGACTGTAATGTTTTGGCTTTTGTTGATAGCACCGCATAGATGCCACCCACTTTGTTGCAAACCTCCCAGCTTGTTTCGAACAATAAATCGACCATAGTTATTTTATAGAACGTCAGTTTACTCTTTTAAAGGTGCAAATTTACAAAAAATTCTGTAAGTACACATAATATTATTGATAAACATCGATTTTACAATTTATGCAAACCATTGCCCAAATACACCCCAGCCACATTTTACGGTCTAAAAAAGGCATTCAACTGTTTTTCTTGCCAAAAGATGTAGATATTTTACAAGAATTGCGTAACTTTGCAGATTGATAAATAAAGATTTCTATGCAAAATATCCGAAATGTAGCCATTATTGCTCACGTTGATCACGGCAAGACCACTCTTGTCGATAAGATGCTTGCTGCCGGAAACCTCTTTCGCGACAACCAAGTGATGGGGTCGCAAATCCTTGACAGCAACGACCTTGAACGCGAACGTGGCATTACTATCCTGTCGAAAAACGTTTCTATAAATTACAAAGACTACAAGATAAATATCATCGACACCCCAGGACATAGCGACTTTGGAGGTGAGGTGGAACGTGTACTCAATATGGCAGACGGATGCCTGCTGCTCGTTGACGCCTTTGAGGGTCCTATGCCGCAGACTCGTTTTGTGCTGCAAAAAGCCATACAGATTGGTCTAAAACCAATCGTGGTCATCAACAAGGTTGATAAGCCCAACTGCCGCCCCGACGAGGTACAGGAGGCAGTCTTCGACCTGATGTTTAACCTCGATGCCACCGAGGATCAACTCGACTTCCCAACCATTTATGGCTCAGCGAAGAACGGCTGGATGAGCGACGACTGGCGCAATCCCACCGATAACATCACTGCAGTGCTCGATGCCATCATTGAGCATATTCCTGCACCAAAAATTGTGGAAGGCGATCCACAAATGCTTATCACATCTCTTGACTACAACACCTACGTTGGGCGAATCGCTGTAGGGCGAGTACATCGAGGCGAGTTGCGCGACGGCATGGACGTGGGACTCTGCAAGAAAGACGGCACCGTTGCACGTCAGCGCATCAAGGAGTTAAGGGTGTTTGAAGGTATGGGCCAGAAACATGTCGAAAGCGTTAAATGTGGCGACATCTGCGCTATTATTGGCCTCGACGGCTTCGAAATTGGCGACACAGTCACTAACCTCGAAAACCCAGAATCCCTGCCTCGTATTGCTATAGACGAACCCACCATGTCGATGCTCTTCACTATCAACGACTCACCTTTCTTTGGCAAGGAAGGCAAGTTCGTCACATCGCGTCACATCCATGACCGTCTTATGCACGAGCTAGATAAAAACCTAGCGCTGCGTGTGGAAAAGAGTGAGAACGAGGACGCTTGGATAGTCTTTGGACGAGGTGTGCTGCACTTGAGCGTACTCATTGAGGAGATGCGCCGCGAGGGGTATGAATTGCAAGTAGGTCAACCACAGGTCATTATCAAGGAAATCGATGGTGTAAAATGTGAACCAATCGAGACTCTCACCATCAATGTTCCTGAGGAATATTCCAGCAAGATGATTGACATGGTGACTCGACGCAAAGGCGAGATGACATCGATGGAGACCCAGAATGACCGCATTCACATGGAATTCAAGATACCTTCACGAGGCATTATCGGTCTGCGCACCAATGTACTCACTGCAAGCGCTGGAGAGGCCATTATGGCTCACCGATTCTCGTGCTACGAACCATGGAAGGGCGAAATAGTGCGACGCGTCAACGGTTCTATTATCGCCATGGAAGGCGGCACTGCATTTGCCTACAGTATCGACAAGCTGCAAGACCGCGGCAGGTTCTTCATCTTCCCTCAAGAGGAAGTCTATGCAGGGCAGGTTGTGGGCGAGCACACCAAAGAAAAAGACTTGGTAGTGAATGTAACAAAGAACAAAAAACTCACCAATATGCGCGCCAGCGGCGCCGACGACAAGACGCGCATCATCCCACCAATCGTGTTCAGTCTGGAGGAAGCTTTGGAATATATCAAGGCCGACGAATATGTAGAAATCACCCCTGGCCATCTGCGCATGCGCAAAATTATTCTCGATGAGATAGAGCGCAAGCACCAAGCCAAGCTACGTGGTGAGATTGAGGAATAATCAAAAACCGTATTGTTCAGTCTGTTGCGTTGGCAACGCAACAGACAAAAGTAAAACTGATTACTAATAACTAAATACTTAAAATTATGAAGAATTTGAAAAGATTATTTGGCATTATGACTCTTATCGCAATAATTGCCACAGCAGCTGCGCCACAAGCGCAGGCCAAGAAAAAACGCGACCCCAAGAAAGAAGCCATTGAAGAGATGATTAGCCAAGGTAACGAATGTTATCTTAATGGCGACTATCAGCAGGCAGTGCAATACTTTGAGCAAGCCCACAAGAAAGGCGACATTCGTGGCACTCACAACCTCGCAATCTGCTATGCCGAAGGCAAAGGCGTTATACAAGACTACAAGCAAGCGCTAAAGCTCTATGAGAAAGCTGCCAAGAAAGGATATGTTGATGCGCAAATAGCTATAGGACAGATGTATATGGGAGGTTTTGGAGTCGAGAAAAACTACAAAAAGGCTATCAAGTGGTTTGAGAAAGCTGCCAAGAAAGGCGACTCCGACGCTATGTACGAGATTGGACGTTGCTACTACTACGGCGGTCATGGTGTCAAAAAAGATGTAAAGAAAGCCAAAGAATGGATTTCTAAATCAGCCGCTCTTGGCAACGAGACAGCAATTGACAACCTGCCTAAACTGCAGTAACAATACACCCATCAATCACAAAAACAGCTCGACATGTGTGCCGAGCTGTTTTTATATAGTATTGAGAGTAAATCTTATCCGAGGCGACGGAGCTTCACGGTGAAGTGACGCATCAATGGAGCTTCCCACTCAATGGCTACGCCACGAGTGATCTCGTTGCGGCGGTCATAGACGTTCTTCAGAGCGGCGGCAATCACGTTCATGTGGTTGTCGGTGTAAACACGGCGAGCGATGCACAGACGCAGCAAGTCGAGACCACCGAAGCGGTTCTCGCGAGTCACTGGGTCGCGGTCGGCGAGTATATAGCCAATCTCGCAACCACGGATGCCTGCCTCGAGATAAAGCTCGCAAGTGAGTGTCTGAGCGGGGAACTCCTCCTTAGGCACGTTGCAGAGCACCTTGTCGGCATCGATAAAGAGTGCGTGACCACCTACTGGACGCTGATAAGGAATGCCGTACTCATCGAGCTTGCTGGCGAGGTACTGCACCTGGTGAATGCGAGTCTCAAGCATATCAAAATTGGTATTCTCGTCAAGACCAACAGCCAGAGCGTTAAGGTCACGACCGTTAAGACCACCATAGGTCAAGAAACCCTCGAAAGGAATGCAGAAGAGCTTAGCACCCTCATACCACTCCTCGTTGTTGGTAGCAATGAAACCACCCATATTAACAAGACCGTCTTTCTTTGCGCTCATGGTCATTGCGTCAACATAGCTGTACATCTCACGAGCAATCTCCTTGATAGTCTTGTCGGCATAGCCTTCCTCGCGAGTCTTGATGAAGTAAGAGTTCTCGGCAAAGCGGGCGCTGTCCATCACTACGGGCACACCATATTTGTGGCAGAGTTCGCAGGTCTCCTTAATGTTCTTCATCGAAACGGGCTGACCGCCAACGGTATTGTTGGTAACAGTAAGCACCATGAAAGGAACGTTGCCTTTATTCTCAACAAGCACTTTCTCGAGCTTCTCAAGCGATACGTTACCCTTGAAAGGAATCTCAAGCTGAGTGTCCTTAGCCTCATCGATAGTCACGTCAATTGCTTTAGCCTTGCGGGCCTCAATGTGACCTTTAGTGGTGTCGAAGTGAGCGTTGCCAGGAACAACCATACCTTCCTTAACGAGGTAAGAGAACAGAACGTTCTCAGCAGCACGGCCTTGGTGAGTGGGGATGACATACTTGAAACCGAAGATGCGCTGAACAACCTCCTGGAACTTATAGAACGAGGTAGCACCAGCATAACTCTCGTCGCCAAGCATCATGGCCGACCACTGACGGTCGCTCATGGCACCTGTACCAGAGTCAGTAAGGCAATCAATGTAAACTTGCTCGGCTTTGAGCATAAACACGTTGTTGTGAGCTTCTTTGAGCCATTGCTCGCGCTGCTCGCGAGTACTCTTAGTTAATGGCTCAATCATTTTAATCTTCCACGATTCTGCAAATGGTAATTCCATATATTTTATAATGTGATTTTTGCCTACAGGCCGCAGTCTTGCACGTTAGGACAGCCGCAAGCCATTCGGCGGTTTATTGTAATTATTAAGTTGTCGATATAATGATTAGAGAAATGTGATGGGTCATGAACACATCACAACAGCCACCAAGTGAAAGTGGCGAATTACTTGCAATAATGATCTATTTCTTTGATATTAAGAAATTTGCAAGAAATAAAAGCTGCTGATAACAGTCTCGGTTTTTTCATAACTTCTCTTATGTGGCGCAAAATTACTACATAAATTATAATTATGCAACTATAAATTTCAAAAAAGTGTTATTGAAGCAAAAAAAGAAATTAGCACGACTAGAATCTATTTCTAAATTGGGCAATTGATGAGATATACCTTGCTTGTAGCGCGGGTAATGGCGGTGTAAAGCCAGCGCATGAAATCAACTGTGCTCAGCGCCTCGGGCATTATGGCACCCATATCGACAAACACATTCTTCCATTGACCGCCCTGAGCCTTGTGGCAAGTGACGGAATAGGCAAATTTCACCTGGAGGGCATTAAAATAAGGATGCTCCTTCATCTGGCGGTAACGCTCGTGCTTATTGCCAGTTAATTCGTTGAAAACTTCGGTATATAGCATTGTATTTTGAGCCACTGTCAAGGCTGGTGTCTCGCTGAAGAGGCTATTAAGAATAATCTTCACATCCATCTCAAGGTTGTCGTGGTCTGGAAGCTCAACGGTGACATTGGCAAAGCGCAGCCCGTAATACTGCTCCACCTCTCCCCACACCCTCTTGACGCGCATAACGTCGCCATTGGCTATGAAGTCAATCTCTTTATAGTCTTTTGTCCAATAGTAATTGTTCTTTGCTACGATGAGCATATCTCCAGGCGCCAACTCCTCCTCGCGGTAGAGTATCATATTGCGAATGCCACCATTGTAGAGCATAGCGCGCTTGTTGCTGCGGGTAATGACTATTGTTTCTTCCAAGCCATCGCGATCGTAGCAATCGCTCAAAGTTTCCATCATAAACTCGCCCGATAATGATTCGATGTCGGAATACTGAGTAAGCTCCAACTTGGGTACTACAGCCTCGCTACTGGTGAGAATCTTGCGAACTATGGTAGCATTTTGAAGTATGCCTGAGTCTGAGGCTTGGCGGGCGATAAGTGTTAGATTAACATTATAAATAAAAAGCCCATAACCTTGAAGCAGCTTCAAGTCAAGTGCTGGGCTCTCGCTCTGCCCCACTGGCGACAGCTGCGCCCCATCGCCCATGAGCATGAGCTTACAGCCCTCACCGCTATATACATAACTCACAAGGTCATCCAGCAAACGTCCGCTGCCAAATACAGACCCTTCGGCCGTCGAATTAGCGATCATTGATGCCTCATCAACAATAAATACTGTGCGTGTATGCTTATTCTCGGCAAGCGCAAAACTCTCTCCAAGATAACTATCTTGGCGGTAAATCCTGCGATGGATCGTCCATGCGGCACGATGGGAATACTCGCTCAACACTTGCGCTGATCTCCCAGTAGGCGCCAAAAGGATGACTTTGATGCCGCGACGAGTGAGGGTTTGAACAATAGCGCCTATCAGCGAGGTCTTGCCAGTGCCTGCATACCCATTGAGCAAATAAAGACTGCGCTCGCCTCCATAGAGCAAAAAATGAGCAAATGACGCAATCGCCTCAACCTGTTCAGGATTAGGCTCGTAGGGCAAAAACTCCAAAACGTCGCTAAAAAAATCGGCGACATTCACATCGTTAATATCTACTTGAGGACCCGGCATTAAGCATGGAGTATTTTGTAGATTAATTCACGGAGGAGCGCATTGGCATCTTGGCGTGATTTTATTCCTTTGCTCTTGGTGTCGCACTCTCTAATCCATGAGATTATATTGACACACGCTAGGGTGTTATAGTATCTTGATGCTTCTTCAAACTTCTTGACCCTGAATGCCGATTTTGTGCCTACAGCAGCCATGAGCCCCGCCTGTGAACGGTCGGTAGCGGCCCTATAAAGGAGCAATTTTGAGAAATATCCAAAGAGCATGCTCACCGTGATTACAGTTGGGTTTGCCTTAGGATTCTTTTCGTAATAGTTGATGATCTCAAAGGCTTTCTTGGCGTTGCGGCGTGACAGGGCTTCCTCAAGCTCAAAATTGTTGTAGTCTTTGCTTATGCCAATATTGCGCTCTATGAGTTCGGGAGTGATGCATTTGTCGTCTTTGACGAGGATTTTGAGTTTGTCAATCTCGGTGTAGAGACGTGAGATGTCGTTACCCACATTTGACGACAGCATCGACAGTGCTTTTTCATCAATAGAACAGCCTTGCGACTTTATATAATCTAAAGCCGCCAGCTCCATAGGTCTACCCTCTCGCAACTTGTCACTGCGGAACACCACACCAGAGTTATTCTTCTTTACTGCATCGACAAAGTCCTTGCCTTTGATAGCCTCTCCTTTGTTGCACACCACTAGGATGGTGCTAGCGAGAGGTTGCGCAGCATAGTGCTTTAGCTGGTTGAGCTCGTTGGCATTGCCTTTGTTGTTGAGCTTTCCCACCACCTGCGCTTCTCTAATCACCACGACCTGGTGCTCAGCCATCGCAGGATACTGCTTGCACATGCTGATGACGTTGCGAATGTCGGTGATATCGGCTCCATAGACGATGTTTAGGTTGAAATCGCGCTCATCGGGCGACAAGGCGTTCTCAACAATAGCCTCCTCAAGTCGGTCAATGAAATAACCTTCCTCACCGTGCAGGACATATATAGGTCGAAACTTCTTGGAATTGATTTCTTTCAACAACCCAGAGAAGGTAACGTCTTCTTTTTTTACTGCCATAATTACTTTTTTCAAAGACAAGAATGCCTAGTTCAGAAATTTTTTGTAAATTTACAATTTATTTTGCAGACCACCAAACACAAAAAACATGCAGAGACTTAATCTCCCTGAATATCAATTTAATATAAGAAACAAAGAAGATGCATTTGTCATCCTTGATACTCTGCGCAAGCGATGGGTAACTCTCACTCCTGAGGAATGGGTAAGGCAAAACTTCGTGCGTTTTTTGATTGACGATAGGGAATTTCCCGCTGCGTTGATGAACAATGAGATTTCGCTCACACAAAACGGCATAAAGCGCCGCTGCGACACTCTCGTTGCTGACCGACAGGGTGCTCCGCTAGTTATTGTGGAGTATAAGGCTCCAAATATCGAGATTACACAAAAGACCTTTGACCAAATAGTGCGCTACAACATGGTGCTGCGAGCAAAGTATCTGGTTGTGTCGAACGGCATGAGTCACTACTGCTGCAAAATAGACTATGAGACCAACAGCTACAAATTTCTCAAAGAGATTCCATGTTATGGAGATTTGTAAGCTAAAAATCATTGTTGTTTAATTGTTCATTTTCTTGTTCAGTATAATAAATCTTGGAAGACTACTTAAATAAACTAAATGCTCAGCAGCGTGATGCTGTGCTATACTGCGACGGACCGCAACTAGTGATTGCCGGTGCGGGTTCGGGAAAGACTCGTGTGCTCACCTACAAGATTGTGCATCTGCTTAAACTCGGATATTTCCCCTCACATATCATGGCGCTGACGTTCACCAACAAAGCGGCAGGCGAGATGCTTGAGCGCATCACGGCATTAGTTGGTGAAGAAGTATCATCACACCTTTGGATGGGCACCTTTCACTCAATCTTTGCAAAACTACTTCGCATCAATGCCGACCGTATAGGTTTTGACCATGATTACACCATCTACGACACTAGCGACTCTCGCTCGCTCATCAAGCTCATTATCAAAGACATGCAGCTTGATGACAAGGTGTATAAACCTGCTACTATCCAGTCGCGCATCTCAATGATGAAAAATGCTCTTATCACACCTTCATATTACGAGACAGACCGCAGACTACGAGAGGAAGATGAGAGAGCAAAACGACCTTTGACCGCCGAAATTTATAAGACCTATTGCCACCGGTGCAAGATAGCCGGGGCGATGGACTTTGATGACCTGCTGGTATTTACCAATATCCTGCTGCGTGATAACCCCGACATTCTTAAGAAATATCAAGAGCGATTTGAGTACATCTTAGTTGATGAGTATCAAGACACGAACTTCGCTCAGCACCTTATCATTACCCAACTTGCCAAGAACCACAACCATGTGTGCGTGGTGGGCGATGACGCGCAAAGCATTTATTCGTTTAGAGGCGCGAACATCTCAAATATTCTTGACCTAAAGAAGTCGTTCCCAGCGTTACAGACATTCAAACTTGAACGAAACTACCGCTCCACAAAAAACATTATTGGCGCAGCAAACTCGCTGATTGAAAAAAACAAGCGCCAAATCAAAAAGAATATTTACAGCGAGAACCCTGTGGGCACTAAGGTAAATGTGGTGGAGTGCTATAGCGACAAAATAGAGGCACAAATTGTTAATAGTATCATCTCATCACTCAAAATTCGTAAAGGATATAGTTATGAGGATTTTGCAATACTTTACCGCACAAATGCTCAATCCCGAATATTAGAAGATACTTTTAAAAATGGAGGACGCATGGATGCTCATGGCGAAAAGGGTCTTTCTATCCCCTACCGCATCTATGGCGGTCTATCGTTTTATCAGCGCAAGGAGATTAAAGACGCTTTGGCTTATTTCCGCTTGACAATCAACCCCAACGACGATGAGGCGCTTAGGCGAGTAATCAACTATCCAGCCCGCGGAATCGGTAACACAACACTTGCCAAAGTGCAGCACTGCGGTATTGATGACGGTGTGAGCATGTGGCAGGTGTTGAACAATCCATCTCAACACCGCCTTGAAGTAAATAACGGAACATTGAGAAAATTACAAGCATTTGTCGAGCTAATCAATGGCTTTGCTGCACAGGACCAAAGCGGATTAAATGCTTACGAACTGGGACGCACAATCATTGAACGTAGCGGCATCATGGCGGAGTTGATGAAAGAAAAGTCGGTAGAGAACATCAGCAAGCAAGAGAACCTCGACGAGCTACTTGCTGCAATGCATGACTTTGTCAGTGAGCAAGAGGAGCAAGGCTCATCGGAGATGAGAATGACCGACTTCCTTGCGCAGGCATCGCTCGCAACCGACCAGGACACCGACAAGAGCGAGGGAGAATGCGTTACGCTTATGACAGTGCATGCAGCTAAAGGATTGGAATACAAGAACGTTATAATCGTAGGCGTAGAGGAAGACCTATTCCCCTCAGCGATGAGCAAAGATTCACTGGCAGCGATTGAGGAGGAACGACGCCTGCTATATGTTGCCATAACTCGCGCCGAAAAAAACTGCGTCATCACTTATGCTAAGTCTCGCTTCCGAAATGGCAGCAATATGAGTTGCCACCCCAGCCGCTTCATCCGTGATATCGATCCACAGTTCTTGTCATTAGGATCCACAAGCGGTTATAAGTCAAAGAGAGAAGATAAGTTTGATGATTATAGAACTGAAAGGCACAAACCTTTTGAGCCATTAAGAAGCGACTATCCATCACAACCCAGGCTTCAACCTCAACCGTCATTCCGGTCTGTTACCCCCAGCACTCCCCCACCAGCGGTGGCAACAAGCGGTGAATTCACATTACATTCACTAAACGAGATTAGCGAGGGGTGCAGTATTCTGCACAACAAGTTCGGTCAAGGCACAATTGCCAAGATTGACACAAGCGGCAGCGACCCGAAGATTATTGTAGAGTTTGACGTCATGGGCCAACGCACGTTATTACTAAAATTCGCAAAGTTCAAGATATTGTAATTTGTTATGAACACACCTTATTATATAGTCTATGAGGAGAAGTTGAGACGCAATCTCGACCTTATCACTCGTGTGAGCCGTGAGAGTGGAGCAAAAATAATTATGGCATTCAAAGCCAATGCATTATGGCGTACATTTCCCATATTCAGGGAGTATGGCATCGCTTCTACTGCCAGTTCAGTAAACGAGATGCTTCTTGCCAACGACGAACTGCATTGCAAGGCGCACACTTATTGCCCAGCTTATACCGAGCAAACTATCAAGCAATACATAGCCGGCAGCAGTCACATCACCTTCAACTCCGTTGATCAGTTCATTAGATTCAAGCCATTTATCGATGAGCATAACATTGCTAAACCTAGCGAGCGCATCAGTTGTGGATTGCGCATCAACCCAATGTGCTCGGTTATTGAGACCGACATCTACAACCCCTGCTGCCCAGGGTCACGATTTGGCATCCTTAGCGAGAATCTAACTCACTTGCCCGAAGGCATTGAGGGATTCCATTTCCATGCCCTATGTGAATCAACATCTTACGACCTTGCAAAAGTGCTTGACGCTATGGAGGAGCAATTTGGCCAATGGCTACCACAACTCAAATGGATAAACATGGGCGGTGGTCACTTGATGACTCGAAAAGACTATGACATTGAGCATCTGATTCATCTAATTCAAGACTTCAAACAACGGCATCCAAATCTTGAAGTAATTCTTGAACCTGGTAGTGCATTTTGTTGGCAAACAGGTGACTTAGAGGCAACTGTGGTTGATGTGGTAGAAAATAGTGGCATCAAAACAGCGATAGTGGATGTGTCGTTTGCGTGCCATATGCCCGACTGCCTAGAAATGCCTTATAAACCCGTCATTTCACAAGCACTTCCTGATGTTGACGACTCCCATCCCACCTATCGCATTGGTGGAAATTCGTGCTTAAGCGGCGACTATGTTGGCGATTGGAGTTTTGAGCGAGAGCTTAAAGCCGGCGACAGCCTTACCTTTGAGGATATGAACCACTATACTACAGTGAAAACCAATATGTTCAACGGCATCAGCCATCCCGCCATTGTGCTTCAGCATCTTGACGGAACTATTGAAACGCTCAGAGAATTTACCTATGAAGATTATAAATCGAGGATGAGCTAGCGAAAATAAGTTATAAGTGTTAAGTAGTAAGTGTTAAGTAAAATTTAGTAGAGCGGTAAAGCAGTACTATTCCACTCATCTATTATTCCACTAGCGAAGTTCTTCTAGTGCCTCACTAGCTTGCTCCCACTCTAGCATTACGTTTTCAAGCTCCTGATTAAGAGCTGCATGACGTGAGAAGATTTCAGGGTCGCTAGCATTGCCTTGCGACAGTTGTTCCTCAATCTCGGCAATCGCTGCCTCGGTGTCGGCAATTTGCTGCTCGAGCTGCTTAACACGCTTCTCGGCACGGCGAATCTCACGCTCATGCTCCTTCTGCTCTTGATAGCATAGTTTTGAAGCTGTTATCACTTTCTCTTGCTGCGGAGCGACAGTCTTATCTTTAATCTCCAATTCATGCAATGACTGAATTTTCTTCTTCTCAAGAAACTCATAAATACCACACAAGTGCTCACGCACACGGTGGTTTCCAAACTCATAAACCTTGCCAACCAGTCCGTCAAGAAAATCACGGTCGTGCGATACAACAATTACAGTTCCGTCGAAGTCGGCGATAGCGCTCTTGAGGATATCTTTGGTGCGCATATCAAGGTGATTGGTAGGCTCATCGAGGATTAGCAAATTCACGGGCTGCAACAGCAATTTGAGCATAGCAAGTCTTGCCTTCTCACCACCCGAAAGCACTTTTACCTTCTTTTCACTCGCTTCACCACCAAACATGAATGCTCCCAAAAGGTCATTGATGCGAGAGCGAATATCTCCCACTGCCTCATAGTCGATAGTGTCGAATACAGTTATCTCCTGATTAAGCAATTGTGCCTGATTTTGAGCAAAATAGCCAATCTTCACATTGTGGCCAATCTTGAGACTGCCGTCAAAAGGTATCTCGTTCATAATGCACTTTACAAGCGTTGACTTGCCAGCGCCATTCTTGCCCACAAATGCAACCTTTTCGCCACGCTTAATAGTAAGAGTCACATCGTGGAACACGTTGAGGTCACCGTAGTTCTTTGCCAAGTCCTCAATAATCACGGGGTAGTCGCCCGAGCGAGGGGCTGGTGGAAACTTAAGTCGCAGGCGTGAATTATCGACCTCGTCAATCTCAATGCGCTCCACCTTAGCAAGCTGCTTGATTCGGCTCTGCACCTGCACAGCCTTTGTCGCCTTGTAGCGGAATTTCTCGATAAATTCCTCGGTGTCCTGAATCATCTTTTGCTGGTTATCATAGGCACGGCGTTGCTGCTCAAGGCGTTCCTTACGTAGCTCAACAAAGTGGGAGTAATTGACTTGATAGTCATAGATTTTGCCGAGTGAAATCTCTATGGTGCGGGTGGTCACATTGTCAATAAAAGCGCGGTCGTGACTCACAAGAAGCAAGGCTCCACGACGAGTTTTGAGAAAGTCTTCGAGCCACTGAATCGACTCAATGTCAAGGTGATTGGTAGGCTCGTCGAGAAGCAGCACATCGGGGCGCTGAAGAAGCAGTTTGGCAATCTCCACACGCATGCGCCAGCCACCACTGAACTCACTAGTTTGGCGATTGAAATCGCTGCGCTCAAAACCTAGGCCAATGAGGGTCTTCTCCAACTCTGCCTCATAGTTCTCGCTCTGCATCATAGCGCGTAGGTCAGTTTTCTCCGACAAGCGTTCAAGCAACGATTGGTAGTCGTCGCTTTCATAGTCAGTGCGCTCAGCAATCTCTTTATTAATGGCGTCAATCTCACGGTCAAGCTCTTTCACATGATCAAAGGCTTTGGCAGCTTCCTCACGTAGAGTGCAGTTATCCACAAGACGCATTTGTTGTGGCAGATAGCCAATGGTCACATCACTCGGTTTAGACACACTGCCACCAGTTGGCAACTGCATACCTGCAATAATCTTTAGCATGGTAGATTTGCCTGCACCATTCTTGCCAACAAGAGCAATGCGGTCGCTCTTATTGATCACATAATTTATATTATCAAACAACGGGCGAGCGCTAAACTCAACCTTCAAGTTCTGAATCGAAATCATATCTAAGCTAACAAGCTGACCAGGCAATAGCGTTTTTGGTCGTTGCTATTTACTCTAACTAAAACTGGCACAAAATTACACAAAATTAGTGCAAGTTGAGAGCAGAACAAAATAATAAACGAAGTTTTTTATTTTTTATGCCTAAACGCCGCCTAATTTATCTAAAATTACACACAAAATTTGATTTAGGGAAATTTTATTGTACTTTTGCAAAAATAACTTAGACATGATTAACGACATTATGATATTTGCTGCGCCTGTGCAAGGAATTACCGACTGCCACTGGCGGAATGCGCACCATGAGATCTTTGGTGGCACGGATGGGTATTTCGGGCCGTTTATGCGTATGGAACATAAGGAGATACGCAAGCGCGATCTCTTTGATGCTAATCCCCAGAATAACGCTGTGCCAGTGTTCACTCCACAAATTCTGGCATGCCAGCCTAAGGATGCGTTACGTATGGTAGAAGTACTAAAGGAGATGGGGCACAAGGCTATCGATATCAATATGGGATGTCCATTCCCGCCCATCGCCCTACATCACAAGGGGTCGGGATTGCTTCAATATCCCGATGAGGTGGAGAAACTTTTCAAGACCTTAAGTAAAGTCGATGATGTAACATATAGCGTGAAGATGCGCTTGGGGTGGGATGAACCCACACATTGGAGAGACATCATTCCACTTCTCGACATCATTAAGCCAACACACATAACCGTGCATCCACGCACGGGCCGACAGCAATACAAGGGCGTGCTCAACCTCGACGAGTTCAATGCAATTGTATCAGCATGCCACTACCCTGTCATTTACAATGGTGAGCTTAAGACCCTTGACGACATAGATCGCATGAGCAAGATTTTGCCAGGCATCGCTGGCATGATGATTGGTCGTGGTCTCATAGAAGACCCTGCAATGCTCTGTCCTGAGAAAGCGACGCCCGACAACTACTGCGAGCTCCACAACCGCCTGCGTGACGCCTACACAGAGCAGCTTAACGGTGGCGAACACCAATTACTCTTAAAGATGAAATCGTTGTGGGAAACATTCCTTCCCAATGCTCCTCGCAAGTCGCTCAAAGCAATCAAGAAAGCCACCTCGATGGCAAAATATAATGTTGCAGTAAGCGAGCTCTTCTATAATCTTGAGGATTTAGATCATGAAGAATGAACACTTATAATCCAAAAAATAACCTGACGTCGGCCTAAAGACCGATTTGGGTTAAAGATTATCAAGAAAAAGAAAGGCACTTCTCGGTTTTGTGAGAAGTGCCTTTCAGCATTGTTATGTAAGGAAAAAATAGAAGAGAGGGGATTAATCCTCGTCTTTGTTGGCTTCTTCGTATTCTTTGAGAAGTTTCTCCTGAACATCGCCAGGAACGAGCTCGTAGCTTGCGAACTTCATCGAGAACGAAGCACGTCCACCAGTGATTGAACTCAAAGCTGTAGAATAGCTTGCCATCTCCTTCAGTGGAATGCGAGCCTTAATGGTCTCAAGGCCGTTTGCGCTCGACATATCCATCATTATACCACGGCGTCCAGGAAGGTCGCTCTGTACACCACCCATAGCATCGCTAGGCACGAGAATCTCAACATCGTAGATAGGCTCAAGAACCTTGGGGTTAGCATCGCGGAATGCCTTGCTGAAGGCATTACGAGCAGCCAGACGGAATGAGATTTCATTACTATCAACTGGGTGCATCTTACCATCGTATATGCAAACGCGTACGTCACGTGCATAAGAACCAGTCAATGGGCCTTGCTCCATGCGGTCCATGATACCCTTAACGATAGCGGGGATAAAGCGTGCATCAATAGCACCACCCACGATACAGTTATAGATTACGAGCTTGCCACCCCAGTCGAGGTCCATCTCCTGCTTGTCGCGGATGCTCATCTTGAACTCCTGGTTGCCAAACTTGTAAACATCGGGCTCAGGCATACCTTCGCGGTAAGGCTCAATAATCAGGTGTACCTCACCAAACTGACCCGAACCACCCGACTGCTTCTTGTGACGATAATCGGCACGTGCAGCTTTAGTAATAGTCTCGCGATATGGAATCTTTGGCTCGATATACTCGATTTGAACTTTTTCATTGTTCTCGATGCGCCACTTGAGGGTGCGCAAGTGAAGCTCGCCCTGACCACTGATGATGGTTTGCTTCAACTCCTTAGATTGCTCGATGATCCATGTTGGGTCTTCCTCGTGCATGCGGTTGAGGATTTGACCAAGTTTCTCAATCTCGCTCTCGTTAACTGGGCGAATAGCGCGTTGATACTTAGGTGCTGGGTATTGGATAAAGTCGTAGATACGCTCGCAGTCCTTGTCGTTAAGGGTGTTGCCACGGCGTACGTCCTTCAGTTTCACTGTTGCGCCAATGTCACCTGCCTGGAGCTCGTCTACGTTGCTCTTTGCCAAACTACCGCAAACGGTGTTAAGCTGAGTGATGCGCTCCTTGCTTCCGCGGTTCATATTAGTGAGGTCGGTGCCAGCCTTAATGGTACCACTCATAACCTTGAAGTAAGAAACCTCGCCAATGTGTGGCTCAACGGTGGTCTTGAAGAAGAAGAGGCTAGTAGGACCATTAGGGTCGCATTTAACTTCGTTGCCGTCGGTATCGGTAACAGCTGGCATCTCGGCTGTAGTAGGAACAACCTCGCCGAGGAAGTCCATGAGGCGGTCAACGCCCACGTTCTTCTCACCACTGATGCACATTACTGGGATAACGCTGCAGTCGATAAGACCCTTGCGCATACCGTCAACGATCTCCTCAGGGCTGAGGGTATCGGTCTCGAGGAACTTCTCCATCAATGCCTCGTCGCCCTCAGCTGCCATCTCCACGAGTGCCATATTATACTCTTCGGCACGGTCTTGGTGAGCAGCGTCGATATCAGTTACAGTAGCTTTACCACTGTCACCGTCGTAATTGTACTGCTTCATTGTCATCACGTCAACGATGCTCTTGAAGCCAGCGCCTGTTGAAACGGGGAACTGCACGGGCACAACCTTGTTACCGAAGGTCTCACGCAGCTGGTTAAGGGCGTTGTCATAATCGGCAGCGTCATTGTCTAGACGGTTAATGGCGAAAATGAGAGGCTTCTTAATATTACCAACGGTGCGATACTGGTTTTGTGTACCCACCTCAATAGCGTTCTGGCCATTGATGAGCATAAGACCAGCGTCAGTGACGTTGAGAGCGGTAACGATGTTGCCTACATAGTCGTCCATACCTGGGCAGTCGATGAAGTTTAGCTTCTTGCCCTTATTCTCTACGCTGAAGATAGTAGAGAACACCGAGTTGCCATATTCCTTCTCTACAGGGAAGTAGTCGCACACGGTGTTGCCAGCGTCGATAGTGCCACGGCGGTTGATAAGGCCGCAGTCAAAGATGATAGACTCGGCAAGGGTAGTTTTACCCGAGCCTTTGTTTCCTAATAATGAGATGTTACGAATCTCGTTACTTTTATAAACTTTCATGACACCTCGGCAATGTTCATGCAAGCATGATGCTGCTCTCGGTTTGCACAATTATTCTTCTTTTTATTACAATAATATCTGCTAAACAGCATTTTAAACCACCTAAAATAAAGGCATAGCAGTTTGAGCCCACAAAGTTAGTGATTTAATTTCTAAAAATTAAATTTTTTCTCAATAAAGTACATAATTATTTGCAAAGGAGTGGAAAAAAGTCCAAGAAAAGTAAAAAAGAAGGAGAAATCAAGAATTATACCTGCGACGTGGGGAACGAGGAACGAGATCACAGTTCACAGTTTGAACGAGGAACGGAGAACGTGACTCAAAACTGACAACTGAAAACTGAAAACTGACAACTTAGAACTAATAAACTTATCTTGTCATGCGCTTGAGGATGTTGTAACTGGGCAGGATTCCCAGCTCTCCAGCCTTGCTGAGGTCGGCGGTACCTTTTTCCTTGTCTCCAAGTTGTAGGTGAATCAGTGCTCGGTTAAAATAGGCTTCTCCCAAGTCGGGTTTTAACTCAATGGCCCTCGAATAGCTTGCGATGGCACCCTCGTTGTCGCCCATCAATGCCTGGACATAAGCAAAATTGTAATAGGCATAGATATTGCGTGGCGACAATGCTATCACCTTCTTCAAGTCGGCAGCCATCTCGCTGAGCGCCACTTCTCTGACACGTCGCGCGAGCATGACATCGCCCTCGCTATTATGGGATGATGATGCTTGTGCTGCCTCATCAAGTTGCAGTTTCACCATGCGAGCGTTAAAACGCAGGAAATAGGCAAGAGTAAAATCGCTGTTGGCGTCAATAGCACGATTGGCATCGGTGATTGCCGCATCCACATTCTTAAGCAAAAAGAAGTCCATAGCTCTGCCAAAGAAATCGATGGCACGCACTTCGCTGGTCGCAATTAAACCATTGAAGTACTCTACACTATTGAATCTCGATCTCGCCTCATACTCCGAAAGACCAGGATCGCCACACACAAGAGTAAGAGCACTTGTCAGCACATGGAGTTCATTAACTTGAGTCATCTCTTTCATGAAGTGAGTGCGACCGTTAAGTTTATTATCATAACCATAGTATGACAGAGAGAACACACTTTGAGGCTGCACATCCACATAATTGTCCTGAATAAAGCCACGGGACTTGTTGCGGTAGCGGCGGTGCCCAGCTTTTTCGTCGTAGAGACCATCGCTCTCCAAGTTCACCTCAGGTTTCAGCTCGTTATTGACATCCACAACCAGCAACTGGCTAAAGCGCTTCTTAACCTCCTCGACCGACTCCTCTAGGTTTCCTTCCATCATTTCGCGCTGTCGCTGTGCCTCTTGCTCTTGTTTGTCAAGGTGCTGTTGAGCTCGTTTGTTACGAATCTCGCTGGAGTGTTCACGCTCTATATCCACAGGATTGAAAGAACTGTAATGCACTCCTTTAGCCTTCATCACCGCGACGGCTGTCTCCAAATCCTTCTCGTAGCCTCGCTTGTCGCCCAAGCGCTGTTTAATTTGTGCACGTAGCATATATCCACTCTCAAACTTAGGATATTTAGCAAGAATTGAGTTCAGGTCGCGGAGTGCCGATTGATATTGGCGGGTCTCAATGTAGAGCATCGCGCGTTGATAGAGGGCGACAAAGTCGTCTTTGTCCTTCTCGAGCATTGCATTAAGGCCGCTGATACCTTGCTGATAGTGCCCAATGTTGATGAGCATCATCGTTCGATTGTAGAATGCCGGATAATTATCGGGGTCTTGCTCTAGCACAAAATCATAATCTTCAACAGCTTTATTGTAATCACCCACTTCGCTTCGCAGCAACGCACGGTTATAGTGGGCTGTAACATTATTAGGACTGATTGCTATAGCATAGTCCAAGTCGGCCATTGTGCCACGAATATCGTTAACCTGGTACCTAAGATAAGAACGGTTGATATAACATCCAACATTGTTTGGCTCTAGTTTGATAGCCTCATCTATATCTTCGAGGGCTTTATTGTAATCCTTGAGATGATTGGCGTAAATCTCGCAGCGTGCCAGATAGGCCTGAGGATTGTTTTTATGGCTATTAATACATCTCGACACATAGTTCAGAGCGCCTACCGAGTCCTGCCGTTCAAGGCAAAGTTGAGCCATGCCCAGGCATGCCCGCTCGCTTGTGGAGTCACGCTCCAAGCACCAAGAAAGGCAACTGTCGGCAGTATTATAATTCTTGAGAGCGAGCTCACACATTGCCATGTTGAGCATGATGTCATGGTCATCAGGATGCATCTGCATACATGTTTTGTAGTCAACTATTGCATCTTTATAATTATGGGTGTTGTGCCTTGCTACTGCTCGCACACGATAAGCATCCTTGATAAACGGATTAATCTCTATGCACTTAGATGCATCGGTCTCGGCGCCAGAGTAATCATCGAGAGATATTTTAGCAACAGCGCGGTAGAAATAAGGCTCTGGCAGATATGGTTTCTGCTGAATTACCTGATTGAAATACTGAATAGAAAGAATATAGTCCTCAAAGTACAATGCATTGCGCCCAATAGTCATCACCTGGTCGGTGTTGATTTGAGCATGTGCAGTGCCAGCATTCAGGGCAGAAAGAGCCACTATAATGATAGCAAAATAAAACCTGCGTGCTATGAGCAACATTTTTAAAAAATCGTGTTCTACAGTCTTACTTTCTCAAGAACAACAAGAGTCTTGTTTACCGACTTGCCCATATCATCATGCTCGGTTGTGAGAAGTTCCACCTCTCTATCATTGCGTTTATGGCAGAACTGAGCCTCCTCAAGGGCAATAAGCAAGCGTGTCTCGGTATCGATATTAGGACACTGATGGTGTGAAGACTTCAGATCCTCATATTCAATGGCAAACTCTTTAAATGGATCAACAGTGATTACTCCATTAATGATATTGCATCCACTGGTAATGTTGACTGTGAGCATGTCGATATCATTAACCAATTTGATATCACGATCAATGACATCCTCACCATTAATAATCTTCACCAACCAAGGTCCATTCATGAAGTCGAGGTTTTGACGGCGAAGTTTGATGATCACGTCACGGTGGCGATTCTTCATCTCCATGTATTCTGTGTCTCCCACTTTGACAAGAGCCACCGACACAACTTCGTCGAGAGCCTTGAGCAAATCACGCTCTATATACTGGAAATAACCTCCATTTTTCTTGGTCACCAGCATGTTTTCAAACGAGATTTTATTGTCTTTTTTGAGAGTGTATGTTGCATTTATGGCATTAGTACCAGTGTTACCATAGAGCATGTGTCCCGGCACGTCAAAGTTGAGATATACTCTCGAACCTGCAACTCTAGATACCTCAGTATCATTAATCTCAACCACATTCCACTCGCCATTAATCTGCTCCATCTCATTGGTAATAGGCAAGTCAACCTCATCGGCCTTAGGTTCAAAAAACACTGGTTGTGGCTTCTGTTCCTTCTTTTCTTTCTTTTTCTTTCCAAAAGCCACATCAGGACACATAACGATAGCAAAAAGCAATGCAAATATAGTTAAATTTCTTATCATATTCAATGATTTTTTCTGTTCAGTATTACGCTTTTATTGAGCAAAATTCGTCATTTTTCAAATAATAAGCAAATTTGACCATTACTTTTTATTATTTTTTTATAACTTTGTGACCCATTTTAATTTTCTACACATCTTCGTAAATTAATTGCAAAAAAACAAAAAACACTTCTAGAATAACAACTAACTCATTAATTATCATGACTAAAATCACTAAATCGGGACTTGACCAAAAGAACTTTTTTGACATCGTTGACGGCAAGCCTGTTGCACTTTTTGTGCTAACCAACAACAATGGTGTGGAAGCATGCATCACCAACTATGGTGGGCGCATCGTGAGCCTGATGGTCCCCGACCGCGACGGCAAGCTCACCGATGTTGAATTAGGACACGACAGCATTGCCAATTACCTTGCCGACGATGGCAACTTTGGCGCTCTCATAGGCCGCTACGGCAACCGAATAGGCTACGGCAAGTTCACTCTCGACGGTGTGGAATACAGCCTTCCCATCAACAATGGTCCTCACTGTCTGCATGGCGGTCTCATTGGTTACGACAAGAAAGTGTGGGATGCCAAGCAAGATGGCAACCGACTGGAACTCACATTAGTTGACCCCGACGGCAATGAGGGTTTCCCTGGCACACTTAACGTGAAAGTAGTATATACTCTAACCGATGACAATGCCATCGATATTGAGTATAGCGCCACTACCGACAAGCCTACAATTGTCAATCTCACCAACCACTCCTACTTCAACCTAAATGGCGACCTAGCGTCAAGCATTCACAACCACGTACTCACTGTTGATGCCGACCGCATTACACCCGCCGACGAGACGCTTATCACTGATGGCTCGTTTATGGACGTGACTGGCACACCCTTCGATTTCCGCACGCCAAAACCCATAGGCCAAGACATAAATGCCGACAACGAGCAACTCAAGAACGGCAACGGCTATGACCACAGCTTCGCACTCAATCATCCGGGCGATTTGAGTAAGGTCGCTCTTAGAGTAATGTCGCCTGTCACAGGCATCGTTATGGAGGTGTTCACTACCGAACCTGCAGCACAGATGTACACAGGCAACTTCCTCGATGAGAATCTCAAAAGCAAGTTTGGCATTGGTTATCCTGCACGCTCGGCTGTTGCTTTTGAGACACAGCACTACCCCAACACTCCAAACTGCCCCGAATACCCCTCTTGCGAGTTACGTCCCGGCGACACCTATTACACTCGCACCATCTACCGCTTCTCTACAGAATAACACATACGCATCTACTAATCACAATAAAGAGCCACACAACAATCGTTGCATGGCTCTTATTTTATGCTTATCCTCCGTTACGGAGTTTTATCATATACCTTCTTCACGATCTTTCTCAAACTCGTCGCTTAGTTCACGGAGCTCCTCTTCATTGAAGCTCTCCTCGCCATAAAACGCCTCGTCAAGGTCATCAATATCGGTGTCAACCTTTACTGGAGCCGAGAACATGTCGGGCAGTGTTTCTTGTGGTGCCTTACCTTCCTTGCGCTGACACAAGGGGTCATGGAGACTCTTTCCAGGAATTGTCTCCTTGAGAATCATGTAGAAATAACGCTCTGTCATGTAATCAAAAACGAACTTGATTTTCTGACCTTCGTCCTCGATCAGCTCGTCGAGAGGAGTGTCTTCCATGATCCAGATGTCCTCGTCCGAATCAGTGTCCATATCAAAATAAGTAACTTCTTTCTCTTTGCACCAATCATCATCACAGATGATGAAAGAATCCATCTGGCCCTTGTCATAACCAGCGGCATCTAAGATAGTGTTACGCAATCTAACAAAAGTGTCAGAACTATCAATAGCAATCTCCAATTTAAAATTTCCGGCTTCTTCAGAACCAATCAGAAACTTGTAAATCATAGTGAATTATTATCGTTTGACATTAGTTTTTGATAAACTTGGCTGCACCTCGGCTCAACAAATGCAATAATGGTTCTACTCTCGGTTTGCACAAGTTTTCGGTGCGAAATTAGTAAAAAAATGAATTATGCAAGCATTATTGGCACTTTTTTTTATCCACAAGTAAAAAAAAGAGCTTTTCCAAATTTTTTTGACATAAAAAATGAACAAAAAAGCTCACTTTGATTGTTTTTTGCTTCACTTCACCTCCTCAAGCGCTCCAGTCACTGAGTCGATAATGAAACCGCGCACCACAACATCACGAGGCATTAATGGGTGATTGCGCACCGTTGCCACTGTGTTGATGACCGATTGAGTTGTATCATGAAAACCCTCCAACCACTGGTCTAAATCAATGCCACTATGCTTGATTGTTGCCAAAGTCTGCTCGCTGATGCCGCGTTCAAGGATGTGATGCTTAAAATCGGCAAACGACATGTGGCATGCCCCACAGGTGGTGTGGGCAACCACCATGATTTCTTCCACACCTAATTCATATATAGCCACCAGTAACGAACGCATGGCACTGTCATAGGGCGACATGATGAGAGCGCCGGCATTTTTGATTATCTTTGCATCACCATTACGCAAACCCAATGCGGCAGGCAGTAGTTCGGTAAGACGAGTATCCATGCAGCTGAGCACTGCAAGCTTCTTATCGGGATACTTATCGGTAGCATACTGCTTGTAATCACCACGTGCTACAAAATCTCGGTTGAAACTCAATATTTCATCTATCATAACAAATATTATTAATGTGTTTTACAATTTTTCCACCATTATAACTCCTATCAAAACCAAAGCACAACCAACGACTGCCACCATCCCCACGTGTTCGCCCAAGAGTATTGCACCCATCACAATTGAAATGATTGGGTCTAGATACAGGTAGTTGCTTGCTCTAATAGCGCCTATCTTCTTAATTACCAAATTCCAGACAAAGAACGCGGCCATCGAGCAAACCAAAGCCAAAAACAACATGTTAGCCAATATATCGGGGCGCAATAAAGTGGAGATAGGCGTTAATGGTTCAAGAAACATTAACGGACACGCACACAACATTCCATAAATCATCACTTTGCGAGTAATCGACAATGTGCTATGGCGACCCTGCACCCGCTTGAGAAGCACGCTATAAACCGCCCAAGAAAGAGCTGCCAAAAACGACAATATATTGCCTAGCAAACCATCGCCCCATACCAGGCCATCGCGAAATGTAACCACAGCCACTCCCATAAACGCCACCATCGAACTTAGCAATATTTTCCAGGAGAAATTTTCTTCTTTCAAGAAAATAGCAGCTAGAATTGTGGTGAGTAGTGGGTTGATGGCTATCACTATCACAACGTCGCTCATTAGTGTTAAATTTAGAGCAACATTTTGGAGGACAAAGTACATGGCACCGCCTGTGAGTCCACATAGCACCGCCAGAGCCTCATCACGCCAACCCCAAAACTTCACTCTAAATCGAGAAATGACGAGCAAGCCCAAATAAGCAACCATCGAGCGATATACAAATAGTTCGGTTGGAGTTATACCATTGGCAAGCAATATCTTTGTAAACGGAAACGATACTCCCCATGCCAATATCACCAGTATTGCTATAAGATGATACCACACGTTTGTTGTATTACTTTTCATCCCACTCATTTCTTCATCCATAGTTTACGTTCTTCATCACTCATACGCTCGATGGCATATCGTAATGCTGTACGAGGCATTTCGTGGGCATGCTGGCCCAAGAACTCGCGCAGCACGTCGATGCTCACCCTCTTGCCCATCTCGCGCAGCATCCATCCGACGGCTTTGTGCATCAGGTCGTGAGGATGTAGCAGATGGTGCTTAGCATAACGCAACGTGAAGTTCGGTTCGCCATGCATGAGTGGTGCAAGCGTACACACCATCGACATGCGTTGTTCCCACAGGTTGTCGCTCGCAGCCAGCCGGTCGAGTGTGGCAAGTTTTTCCTCGTCGCTGTAATTTGACGGCAGCATAAGCCACTCTCCCAAAATCTTATATACCGACAAGTCAACGAGGTCCCAGTTGTTGGCACAATGGGCATGGCTCAGATAAAACTCTACGATGCCATCACGAATGGCAATCGCTTTTGCATCGTTTATCAATTGCTTTTTGCATTGAGATTCAAATTGTTTCACTAGCACCAGCAAGCCGCACAGTCGAACTTCATGCCACTGCGAGGAGAGAAGGATTTCTATCTCATCCAGTGGCAGTGTCTTGCAACGAGCCACAACACGGCGAGATTCAGGGACTTTTATCCCCAAGAACATGTCGCCTTCTCCATAGTCTCCCTCGCCAGTCTTGAAAAACCGCATCAAGTGCTGTGACTGCTTTTCATCGGCAAGCGACTCCAAGCAGGCAATCACCTGCTTAGCAGTATTCAAATCCTTTGCAATATCGCTAGTGGCCACTATACTAATCTTTTATCTAATAAAATGCATTGGTTGCCACTCTTCTTTGGCAGGGGAAGGAGCATTGTTCTTAAGAAGCCAAGCCATGTTGCGCGCTAGATGACGCATGGTCTGCATGCCTTCAACATCGAGTTTTGCCTCTCCCTTGTTCATGCCATAGACTATGTTCCAGTATTGAGAAGTCACCAATGGCATGTTCTTGAGCTGGAATGGCATCATCAGCGTCTGCAACGCTGCGGTAGCGCCACCACGACGGCACACGGCAACAGCAGCGGCAGGTTTGTTGTCAACTTGCGCGCCGGCATAGAACGCACGCTGAATTAGCGCTAGCACCTGTCCAGCAGGCTGACCATAATACACTGGTGAGCCCACCACAAGAGCATCGGCAGCGCTCATCTTTGCAATCATCTCGTTGCAGATGTCGTCATCGAAGGCGCACTTGTCGTTACGCAGTTCGTGGCACTTGCCGCAGGCAATACACCCGCGCACTGGCCTCATCCCAATCCATGCTATCTCGGTTTCTACACCAAGCTCATTCAGAGTCTTTGCCGCCTCGCTCAAAGCAAGAAAGGTGTTGCCATCCTTGCGAGGAGAACCATTTATAAGCAAAACTTTACTCATCTTTTAAAATTTATAGTTACAAAATCGCCACAAAATTAGTAAAAACTCAAGAAAAACACAATGAAAGACTTCAGAAATCAGAAATCAGGCATCTGACAACTAAAATCTGAAAACTATTTAGTAACTTTGCAGCCAAAATAACGTCATATATGGCAAATAACACATTACTAGAACGGCTGGATGGCCTTGACGCGCGATTTGAGGAGATTCAGACTCTCATCACAGACCCTTCGGTCATCGCCGACCAGAAGAGATATGTAAAGCTGAGCAAGGAATATAAGAGTCTTGAGAATCTGCTCAGTGTGACGCACGAATACAAGAAGAAAATTCAGGACTTGGAGGATGCTAAGGAACTACTCGCCAGCGAGAGCGATGAGGAGCTGCGTGCTATGGCTCGTGAGGAAATCGACGCCAACCAGGAAGAACTTCCCAAACTTGAGGAGAAAATCAAACTGCTTCTCATTCCCGAAGACCCAGAGGACTCGAAAAATGCCATCATTGAAATCCGTGGCGGCACAGGAGGTGACGAGGCAGCCATCTTTGCTGGCGACCTGGCTCGCATGTACACTCGCTACTGCGAGAGCAAAGGCTGGAAAATAGAGATGTCATCTTGCAGCGAGGGCGCAGCTGGCGGCTTCAAAGAAATCGTGTTCAGTGTCACAGGCAATGGTGTGTATGGGACCTTAAAATATGAGAGCGGCGTTCACCGTGTGCAACGTGTGCCAGTAACCGAGACGCAGGGAAGAGTTCACACCTCGGCAGCATCGGTGGCAATATTGCCTGAGGCAGAACCGTTTGATATTGAGATTAACGAAGGTGAGATCAAGTGGGACTACTTCCGCTCTAGCGGTGCCGGAGGCCAAAACGTGAACAAGGTGAACTCGGGAGTGCGCCTGCGTTACATGTGGAACAATCCCAACACTGGCGAGGACCAGGAAATCCTCATCGAATGTACCGAGACCCGCGACCAGCCCAAGAACAAGGAACGCGCGCTGGCTCGCTTGCGCACCTTTATCTATGACAAGGAGCACCAGAAGTATGTTGATGACATCGCCAGCCGCCGCAAGACACTGGTGAGCACTGGTGACCGCTCGGCAAAGATTCGCACTTACAACTACCCTCAAGGTCGCATCACCGACCATCGCATAGGCTACACTATCTACAACCTGCCTGCCTTTATGGACGGCGACATTCAAGACTGCATCGACCATCTCATCGTTGCCGAGAATGCCGAGAAACTCAAAGAAGCGGAACTATAATTAAATGTTAAGTGTTAAGTTGTAAGTGTTAAGTGTGCGCTTTGAACAGTTGAGAGGGGAGAGTAGTTTTTAGTTTATAGTTTATAATTCATAGTTCACAGTATTGAGATTGCACATCAACTACTTTTGTCACTGTCTTCGATAAACGATAAACGCATAACGATAAACGAAAAACGAACTCCCTTCCACTTTCCACTTTCCACCAATAAACGAAAATTCTGACAACTAATAACTGATAACTAAAAACTATTTACTAACTTTGCACTCGAAAAAAAATAGGTAATATTATAAAATAAATCAAATCATGGCTAATTTTAATGATTACAACTTTGCCGGTAAGAAGGCAATTGTGCGTGTTGATTTCAATGTTCCTCTGAATGAGGAAGGTAAAGTTACCGACGACACCCGCATTCGCGGTGCGTTGCCCACCCTCAAGAAGATTCTCGCCGACGGCGGAAGTCTGGTTGTGATGTCACACATGGGCAAGCCTAAAGGAAAGGTGAATGCAAAGCTCTCTCTGAGCCAGATTGTTGGCGATGTGGCTGCTGCTCTTAGCACAGAAGTAAAATTCGCTCCCGACTGCGCTAAGGCTGCCGACGCTGCCTCAGCTCTTAAGCCCGGTGAAGTACTCCTGCTTGAGAATCTGCGTTTCTATCCCGAGGAGGAAGGTAAGCCTGTAGGTATCGACAAAGAAGATCCTGCCTATAACGACGCCAAAAAGGAGATGAAGACCCGTCAGGCTGAGTTTGCCAAGACCCTTGCCAGCTATGCCGACTGCTATGTGAACGACGCCTTCGGCACCGCTCACCGCCGTCACGCCTCTACTGCTGTCATTGCCGACTATTTCGACGATAACAACAAGATGCTCGGCCTTCTCATGGAAAAAGAGGTCACTGCTATCGACAACGTGCTCAAGAACGCTCAGCACCCCTTCACTGCCATCATTGGTGGTAGCAAGGTATCATCGAAGCTCGCCGTTATCAAGAACCTGCTTGACAAGGTTGACAACCTCATCATTGGCGGCGGCATGGGATTCACATTCTTCAAAGCCCAAGGTGGTAAAATTGGCAACTCGCTCCACGAGGATGACCTCATGCCCGAGGCTCTGAATGTGCTCGCCGAAGCCGAGAAGAAGGGTGTTCACGTACAACTCTCTGTTGCCACAGTTGCTGGTCGTGAATTCAAGAACGATACTGAGCAACGCATCTTCGACACCCACAACATCGAGGACGGATGGGAAGGCATGGATGCCAGTCCCGCTTCGCTCGCACTGTGGAAGGAAATCATCATGAACAGCAAGACCATCCTCTGGAACGGTCCTGTGGGCGTGTTTGAGTTTGAGAACTTTGCTAAGGGTACTGGCGAAATCGCTAAATACGTAGCCGAAGCAACTAAGAACGGTGCATATTCACTCGTAGGGGGTGGCGACTCAGTGGCCGCTGTCAACAAGTTCGGTCTCGCCGATCAAGTATCTTACGTCTCTACTGGTGGTGGTGCAATGCTCGAAGCCATCGAGGGAAAAGTCCTCCCAGGTGTTGCAGCCATCAAGGGTGAGTAATCACAACACACATAAAAAAACGGCTCATCAATAACGGTGAGCCGTTTTTTGTTACTTATAACATATCAACTAATCTCATCAATCACTCACCAGCTTGCGGTAACGCACGCGGGTGGGTTCTTCTTTGCCCAGGCGCTTGAGCTTGTTTTCTTCGTACTCAGAATAGGAACCTTCGAAGAAGAACACATTGCTGTCGCCCTCAAAGGCTAAAATGTGTGTGCAAATGCGATCGAGGAACCAGCGGTCGTGACTAATAACCACCGCGCAGCCAGCGAAGTCGTCGAGACCTTCCTCAAGAGCGCGCAGAGTGTTAACGTCAATATCGTTGGTGGGCTCATCGAGTAGCAGCACGTTGCCCTCTTCTTTGAGTGCCAATGCCAGTTGCAAGCGATTGCGTTCGCCACCGCTCAGCACACCGCATTTTTTCTGCTGGTCAACACCCGAGAAGTTGAAGCGCGACAGATAAGCTCTAGCATTCACGTCACGGCCGCCCATGCGAAGCAGTTCTACCCCACCCGAAATAACCTCATAGACAGTCTTGTCTGGGTCAATGCTGGTGTGTTGCTGATCAACATACACAGCCTTTACCGTCTCGCCTACCTCAAAGGTACCACTGTCGGGGTTCTCAAGACCCATAATCAAGCGGAACAACGTTGTCTTACCTGCACCATTAGGGCCAATCACTCCCACAATGCCGTTAGGTGGAAGCATGAAGTTGAGGTCATCAAAGAGCAGTTTGTCGCCAAAAGCCTTTGCTACATGTTGAGCCTCAATCACCTTGTTGCCCAAACGCGGACCATTAGGGATGAAAATCTCTAGTTTCTCCTCTTTCTCTTTCACGGTCTCGTTGAGTAGCTTGTCGTAGCTGTTCAAACGCGCCTTACCTTTAGCTTGACGAGCCTTGGGTGCCATACGAACCCATTCAAGCTCACGCTGCAGAGTCTTGCGGCGCTTGCTCTCGGTCTTCTCCTCTTGCGCTAGTCGTTGAGTCTTCTGTTCAAGCCAACTGCTGTAGTTACCACGCCAGGGGATACCCTCGCCACGGTCGAGTTCCAGAATCCATCCTGCTACATGGTCGAGGAAGTAGCGATCGTGAGTCACGGCAATCACAGTACCTTCATACTGCTGCAAGTGCTGTTCGAGCCAGTCGATAGACTCCGCATCGAGATGGTTGGTAGGCTCATCAAGCAGCAGCACGTCAGGTTTCTGCAGCAACAACCGGCACAATGCAACGCGTCGTCGCTCACCACCGCTAAGGTGTTCGGTACTCTCGTCACCTTGAGGGCAACGCAGTGCATCCATAGCGCGCTCAAGACGGCTGTCAAGATTCCAAGCGTCGGTGGCGTCAATAATGTCTTGCAACTCTGCTTGGCGAGCAAAAAGTTCATTCATCTTGTTCTCATCCTCGTAATATTCGGGCAAACCAAACTTCTGATTTATCTCCTCATATTCCTTTAGAGCGTCAACAATGTGCTGCACGCCTTCCTGCACCACTTCTTTCACGGTCTTTGTGGGATCAAGCTGTGGATCCTGAGGTAAATAACCCACACTGTAACCTGGCGCAAACACTACCTCGCCCTGATACTGTTTCTCAATGCCAGCAATGATTTTCATCAACGTGGATTTACCTGCGCCATTGAGACCAATGATGCCAATCTTAGCCCCATAGAAGAACGAGAGATAAATGTTCTTGAGAATCTGTTTCTGGTTTTGCTGAATTGTCTTGCTCACCCCTACCATTGAGAAGATGATTTTCTTGTCGTCAACTGTTGCCATAAATATATAAGTGTTAAGTGTTAAATGTTAAGTGTTAAGTGAGCGCCTACGGCTCATGAAAGGTGGAACGTGGAAGGGAGTTCGTTTTTCGTTTATCGTTATTCGTTTTTCGGGGATCGGTGGAAAATGAAAACTCATAACTATGAACTGTGAACTATGAACTGTGAACTGTTATCTCCATCCCATCATATGCTAGTTCTACGCCTTGAGGCAGAAGTTTTGAGGTCTCAGCGTGCAAGCCAATGCCATGACTCATGTGAATGAGCACTGCCCTACTCGGCTTTATCTGTTCAATGATTTCAAGCGCTTGGGAGAGCGAGATGTGCGAAAGATGCTCCTCAAAGCGCAGCGCATTAAGCACAAGCACCTTAATGCCATGCAAGCGTTCTATTTGCTCCTGAGCGATGGTCTTGCAATCGGTGATATAGGCAAGGTCACCAATCTTGAAACCAAGAATTGGAAGTTTGTAATGAAGTACAGGAATCGGTTCCACCATTATACCTGCACAGTCAAAAGGTTCTTTGTCGTTTATTTCCAGCAAGTCGTAGTGCGGAACTCCTGGATAGGGATTCTCGGCAAAGCAGTAGGCAAGGCGGTTGTGCAAAGCATCTATCACATCACGCCTTGCATAGATTGGCAAGTCGCTGAAACCTCGCAGTTCCTCCAGGCCACCAATGTGGTCGTAGTGGATGTGAGTGATGAGCAAGGCATCGAGATGAGCATCGCCTGTGCTCAGAATCTGCTGGCGGAAATCGGGGCCACAGTCTATCAGGATGCGCTTACCTCGCCATTCCACCAAGGCAGACTGGCGAAGACGCTTGTCATGAGGGTCGCTTGAGAGGCACACCTCGCACTGGCACCCCATCTGCGGCACACCGGTGCTAGTGCCACTGCCAAGTATCGTTATCTTTAACCTGTCGTCTCTCATTATCTGAATTCTTTTAACAGACCATCAACAAAAAACAGATATCGCCCTCCATCATAATACCAATATTCCCGCAATCCCGACTGGTCGGGAAGTTGACGCACGTTCACCGGATTGCCCATCGCCAAGCGGCACTCCTCTTTGGTCATGCCCTCATCCACCTTGCCATTAACGATATTATTCCAAGTGACAGGTGAAATATCGGGATACTGTTTGCGCACATCGGTCAAAGAAAAAAGTGAGTCAAAGTCACGGCCTGCGCCATCAGTGCCAGGAACCTTCATCCACACAAAGGCCCTATCGCTGTTGTCCTGAGCGCTGAACTCCACCCTAAGCGGATGCGCCGTGTCGCCTGGTTTAATGGCTGTAATCATAACAGGAATAAATCGGCGACCTTTAATTTGGTAACCATCATCGATACCATACCATAAAGGGGTCTTGACATATACCGTCTTGTTCACCAACCGCTTTGTCAAATCTTGAACCACATCGTCATCAACCATAAAAGGTATGGTGAATGAGCGACGATTCACATCGGCATAAACTTTTCCTGAAGGATATACTAGGCTATGGCCTTCAAAATCGAAGAATATATCTACCACCTCGCTATTGTCGAGCTGGCGGTGAGTGTCAAATCCCTTATATGTAAGCATCTTGCCCTCAAGCTCTAATGTATCGATGTCATAGGCGGAAGAGGGCTTGAAGATGAGCCTTGCACGATTATCGACACACCAAAACCCCTTGCCCTCATGCCACGACAAGAGAGAGTCGGCACGGGAGGGCAACGACGACTCTCCGCCACTATTATCCATCTGCTCAATTGCACGCTTCACATCTTTCTCGGTAATCGCCTTGGTGCCCTCAACACCAGTAAAGCAGCCGCTCAACATAAATGGCAAGCAACCTAGCATCAATATCTGAAAAACATTTCTCATCCAGTTTATGATTTTTCAACTACAAAGTTAATCTTTTGACGCCAATATGCACTCATAACCACTGTATTTTTCATCTTTTTTATAACAAATCTTCTTTTCTGGCACTTTTTATAAAAAAAACACATCACAATAGCGGTCGTTTGAAATAAAATGTTTAATTTTGCTTTTTATTACAAAACTAGGGAAACAAAATAATCAAAACCTCTCATAGTATGAACAAGAAATATATCCCCGATTCTGAGATGATCATCAACGATGATGGTTCAATCTTCCACATTCATCTGAAGCCAGAGCAACTCGCCGACAACATCATCATATGCGGCGATCCCAGTCGTGTAAACATGATTGCTTCCTATTTCGAGACCAAAGAATTCGAAGTATCGAGCCGTGAGTTCCACACCATTGGCGGCACCTATAATGGCAAGCCCATCATGGCGCTGTCGCACGGCATTGGCGGCGACAACATTGACATTGTGGTCACTGAGCTCGACGCGCTTGCCAACGTAGATTTTGCCACCCGCACTGTCAAAGCCGAGCACCGCACGCTCAACATCGTGCGCATTGGCACCAGCGGAGGCTTGCAGCCATACGTTCCCGTTGGCACTCCAGTTATTGCTGCTAAAGCTTTAGGATTTGACGGCGTCATGAACTACTATGCTGGCCGCAACGAGGCCTGCGACCTTGAGTTTGAGCGCCAATTCTGCGAGTTTGTGAAGTGGAACCCATTATTCTGCAAACCTTACATCGTGGAGGCTGACCCAACCCTGGTAGAGAAGATTGGACGCGACGACATGGTGCGCGGCTACACCATCTCGGCTGTGGGATTCTATGGACCACAGGGCCGTGAGGTGCGTCTGCCTCTCGCTGAGCCAGAACTCAACAAACGCATCGAGGCGTTTGAGTATGAGGGCGGCCACATCACCAACTACGAGATGGAAGGCGCCGCATTGCAAGGACTCGCCAAGCTTATGGGACACCGTGCAATCACCATCTGCTCCATCATCGCCAACCGCGTGGCAACAGTCGCAAACCCCAACTACAAGACAGCTGTCAACGACCTAGTTAAGACCGTTATCGAGCGACTTATGGCAGACTAAACCCACGCGAAACAAAACATCAAAAGAGGTGGCTTAAGCGTAATGCTTAAAGCCACCCCTTTATATTTATTGAGTTCTCAGTTTTGAGACCCGTTCCTTTATCCACGTTTCACGCGCTCATGCGTTTTGTGCCTCGATGTCGGTAACGCCAGCAATTGATGGGTCAATGAGCACACGGCCGCAATACTCGCAAACGATGATTTTCTTCTTCATCTTAATCTCCATCTGACGCTGGGCAGGGATGCGATTGAAGCAGCCACCACAGGCATTGCGCTGAACATATACTACTCCCAAACCATTGCGGGCATTCTTACGGATGCGCTTAAAGGCATTGAGCAGACGAGGATCAGCATTGTTTATCTTATTCTCCAGCTTCTTAGCTTTCTCGCGCTGCTTCTCCTCCTCTTGCTTAGTCTCGGCTATGATGGTGTCGAGCTCGCCCTTCTTCTCGGTGAGAACCTGCTCATTCTCAGTTAAGTGAGCCTGAAATGCCTGAATTTGCGCCTTTATAGCATCAACCTTGTGAGATGCCTCATCAATCTTTTTCTCAGCCGACTGCACGGTAAGCTGCTGGAACTCGATTTCCTTTGTGAGATAATCATACTCGCGGTTGTTGCGCACATTGTCTTGGTCTTTCTCATATTTTGCAATGAGATCGCTAGCCTTTGCAATAGTGTCCTTTTGGTTAGCAATCAACGTGTTGAGTTGCTCAATCTCGTCGTTGAAATTACCGATTTTAGTCTGAAGGCCCTCAATCTCATCTTCCAGGTCCTGCACCTCGAGTGGCAGTTCGCCACGCTCAGTCTTGAAACGGTCAACCTCCGACAAAGTCTTCTGCAAGTCATAAAGCAGCTTCAAGCGCTCCTCTACTGTTAGTTCTTTTTCTTGTTTTGCCATAATATGATTGTATTATAAATATTTTACCTGATTTTGCTCGCTCTTTGCGAAATCGACTGCAAAGTTAGGATTTTTTTTCGTAATTATACCATAAAATATCTCTTTTGTGTAATGTTCGCTCTCATAATGCCCAATATCGGCGAGAATTATGCGGTCTTCATTACCCTGAAACTCATGATATTTCATGTCGCCAGTGATATACACATCAGCACCCTGCGACATCGCAAGGCCTGTAAACTCAGCACCAGCACCACCACACATCGCTATGCGGCGCACCTGGCGGTCGAGATTGCCGCTATAGCGCAACGCTGCCACCTCAAAGGCACGTTTCACTTTCTCAAGGAACACATGGGCATCCTGAGGTTCCACATCGCCTATCACACCTAAGCCGGCATAATTGTCGCCATTCTCAAGTGCGATGATATCGAAGGCAGGTTCTTCGTAGGGATGAGCCTTAATCATTGCTGCTACTACCCTACCGCACAACGCTTTGTTCACCAGCACCTCAAGGCGCACCTCGGGTTCGCTATGGTCCTCTCCCACGATGCCCGCCCATGGGTCGGCATCCTTAAGAGGACGATAGTGGCCCTCTCCTTTCATGCTATAAGTGCAGTTGTCGTAGTTTCCAAGCCTGCCGGCACCAGCATCGCACATCGCCTTTTCTACCGTAGCGACCGCCTCGGTTGGCACAAACACCACAATTTTGCGCTGTGTGCCTTGCTGAGGGTCAAGCACATGCACGTTTTTCATTCCCAACTTCTCTGCCATCTTGAAATTGACTCCTCCAACGGCGCAGTCCATGTTGGTATGAGCGCAATAGATTGTAATATCGTGCTTAATAGCCTTAGCAACTATTCTTTCCTGATAGCTACGCCCCACTATCTTCTTCAGACCTCGAAACAACAGTGGATGATGCGAGATTATCATGTTGGCGCCTCGCTCTATTGCCTCGTCAACAATTTCCTCACGCACATCGGTGCACAAAAGCACACCGGTAACCTCACTATCAAGGTCTCCCACCTGCATGCCAGCATTGTCCCAGCTCTCCTGCAAGTAAAGCGGAGCAAAGTCCTCGATAGCACCAGTTATCTCTCTTATTTTCATATTTTCAAATAATTATTGGTCAAAGATACTATTTTTTACTAAACTATCACAAAAAATTTTAAAGCGTAATGCGCTTGGCAAGCAAAGCAGTATCACTCCCAAGCATCGATGTCGTCATTCAACTTAGGAAACAAAGATTTCTTGAAGATAGGACTCCTAATGCCACGTTTTTTCTGGGTGCGATAGTCGGTAAGCAACTTGAAAGCATATTTGCCAAGCAGCACTATCGCCACTAGGTTGCATAACGTGAGAATCGCCATGAACACCTCGCCAAGGCTCCACACTACGTCGAGACTTGCAAGGGCACCCATCATCACCATCACGCCACCCGATAGGAATCTAAACACTTGCAGCACCCATTTCTTGCGCGTGAGGAACATAATGTTAGCCTCACCATAGTAATAATTGCCAATAATACTGCTGAAAGCGAAGAACAAAACAGCTATGGCAATGAATACCATCCCCGCGGGACCGATATGTGACTCTAGAGCAGTTTGAGTCAGCGGAATACCCTCAACCTCACCAACACCACCATAAAAGCCGCTCATCAGGATAATGAATGCAGTGCAGGAGCACACTAGCAATGTGTCGGTAAAGACTCCTAAAGATTGAATAAGTCCTTGTTTCACAGGATGCGTCACCGACGCTGTAGCCGCAGCATTAGGGGCCGAGCCTTCACCTGCCTCATTGCTAAAGAGCCCACGCTTGATGCCAGTACTCATTGCCGCACCAACTAATCCTCCTGCTGCAGGGCCTATGCCGAATGCACTCTTAATGATAAGACAGAACATATCAGGAATCTTCTCATAGTTCATCACCAGGACGACTATCGCCAAAATAAGGTATCCTATCGCCATCACAGGCACTATCACACTGCTAAATTTGACAATGCGCTGGATACCGCCAAAAACAATCACCATAGTGAAAGCACTTAGTGCTAGTCCAATAGCTACGTGATTAAAACCAAACGCCTTATGCAAAGCATCAGCAATGGTGTTGCTCTGTATGGAGTTATAAGATAGGCCAAATGTAAGTATCAGCAGCACTGCAAAAAGCGCCGCCATCCATCGGCTGTGAAGACCATGCAGGATATAATAGGCAGGTCCACCGATAAACGACTTTTCGGAACGACGTTTAAAGAGCTGAGCCAGTGTTGACTCGACAAAAGCTGTAGCAGCTCCAATAAGGGCGATGAGCCACATCCAGAACACCGCGCCTGGACCTCCAACGGCTATTGCACCCGCCACTCCTGCCAGGTTGCCCGTTCCTACACGTGTTGCCACCGATAGGGCAAAAGCCTGGAACGACGACACATGATGCTTTTCTTTTCCTTTTGGTGAAGATTCCACCAAGAGTTTGCACATCTCAGGAAACATCCTGAACTGCACAAATTTAGTGCGAATTGTGAAGTATAAACCACACAAAACCAACACGATAACTAGACTATGCCACTCCCATAGAAAATGGTTCACCGACTCAAGGTGAGTGTTAAGCCATCCTTCCTTTGATAAAAATTCAGTTATCTGGTCAAACATGGCAAGATGCAATTTACTGATAAAAATATTTCTTTATCAACTCATTATATTGAGGCAACTTCTTTACTGCCTTGATGCTCTCATCGAGTTTTTGCTTCATCTCGGTGTTGTCTTTCTTCATTATAAACGACTGGAACTGTGAGAAGCTGATAGCTTGCGAGATGTCGACGTTGGGATGTGACGCAGCCATCTTGCGCGCTATTGTCTCGTTGATGACAGCATACTTAATGTCGCCACTCGCTACCATCATAAAGAGCTGCTCAGGGCCATAATCAGGGTCAGAAACAACATAAATGGTGTCACCAATCTCACGTGACAGGCTTATGATGCGCTCACGCATAGGCGATCCCTTGACAATCGTTACCGTGTCGCCGGCCAAATCGAGCTGAGACCTGATGGCAATGCCCCCAGTGTTGCGCTGAACAAGTACTTGCTTGTCAAGATATATAGCTTCGGAAAACAGATAATTCTCTTTGCTCTCCCTCGTTACTGGAAATTGAGCGGCAAGAAAGTCATAAACGTCCTTATTCAAGCCCTCAAGGGCAGTATTCAAACTAACGATAGGATGAAATTTAATTTTAAAACCGCTTGTCTGAGACATTAGATTTATCAACTCATAATAGAAGCCACCAGTAGTGTCACCATAGGTATAATAAGAAAGCGGCGAATACTCTATCGCCACATCGATGGTGTCACCAATGCTAGCTTGATCAATGCGGTTTTTGGAGGTGAGCATCGTCTGCTCCTTGCCGCAATTCTTGAGAGAGAACATCAGTCCAACGACCACGACAAGCAACACCGAATATAGGGCGAGTTGCCATTTCTTTATCTTTGAAATCTGTTTGAGCATCTTCTGAATAATATTTGGCATAACGAGTGTTAGTTAGCAAAATCGACCGAAACTCCCAGCTGGAAGCGGCCAGGATTCAATGGATAGTGGGGCATAGAGAAGTAGTTATTGCCGCCAACTAAACCTTTGTTAGCATGACTATACATCACATAAAAACGGGCCTTTTTCAACTTGAAGTTAGCATACACGTCAGCAAATGCAAAATTGCCACACTCCATCTCGTTTTGATTATAAAAGACCATCGTGGCGGGATTGTAGTTAGGTGCGTAATACTTGGTGTAATAGTTGCAATCCACGCCAATCTGCACATCGAGCACCTTAGCAACTTTGAATTTAAGATACATGTTGCTGAATATGGCAAATTTTGGCAAAGGCAACACCTCGGCACTCGAGGAAGTTTGATAAACAACATCATTGTCCCAGTTGAAGATGCCAAATCCTAAATGGTTGCTCAACGAAGCATTAAACACGTGCACCGCAGTGGAACTTTGCTCTGGCATCGCTCTAGAATCAAAATAAATGTAATTATTCAATGTCTCATAACCCACATTGATGCTAGTGTAAACCCACGGCAAATCAAGACGGCCGCCAACTCTTATGCGTTGTGTCTTAGAGAAGCTATTATCCCAAGCAAAATGATTAGATATAAACTGCTTGAGCAGATACGGCGCTTCTAGATTCTTGAAATATCCGTAGGCTTTGAGCGAAACTGTGTCTCCAAAGAGTTTGAAACGGGTGCGAATGTTGCCCTCTACATCTATGTCACCTGCTACATCACCCAACACACCAAACTGTGCTGTGGCTCCATAGGTCAATATAGAGCCATGCTGCTTGGTCAACTGGCCTCCCACCCATAACAACTGCTGAGTCTTCTTAGCTGGTATAGAAACCGGCAACTCATCGAGTCCCTCGGGCAGAACGGTGCCGCTCACTGTGTCAACCACCTGCTTATAGTTGCGCACCTCATGTGTTGCATATACTGAGAATCCAAATTTTGCATATTTGTTGAATCCCTCGAGCAATGCAACACCTAGCGTGTTACGCAGCCTCCACATTCGTGTGGTCTCATCGGTTCCAGTCAGTGAAAGATAAGTATTTTCATAATAAGACCTATCTTCAGCCGCATTTGTGTTAAGATACAGGTGCTTAGTGGTTTTGAAGTCGGCTGTCCACACAAACCGTGTCACAGGGATATAGGTTCGACCAATGATAGTGTCGGTAACCGAGTCACGCTCATACTTGTAGTGTCCCACTTTGTAGCTCTGGTTGAGATAAAACTCAGTACCAGTCAACTTATTGTGAGCCGCTGTGAGACAAGTGGGAATACTTTTGTTGTCGACCTTAGTCTCACCACCCTGCACCTTAGCGGGATCGGTAATATATAGGTCGTCGGTGATACCGCCATTCTCCTTACCCAAGTAGTTGTAGCTATTGAAGAAGGTTTGCATCTCATATCGGTCACCCATATAGCTGCCAAAGATACTCCAACGGAAATTCTTGTCGGCTTGATAGTTATAGGAACCTTTAGAGTAGATATAGTCAATACCGGCACCTATCTCTATCTTTTTGCCAACGTTACCTGAGAACGTGAACTGAGTTCGGTCCTGATTGCTGTATTTGTTGCCACCAGTACTATGAGAGATAAGCGTCATAGGTATGCGCGTGTTGTAATAGCGCTGCGTCTCTACACTGGGCAGCCAGCTCTCTATAGCATCGGCGAAGAAAAATTCGCTTGTGGGTTTACGTTCAAAGAATATCTGATTCTGACCCGAAGCGCCAAAGTTGCCGGTTGTCGCCCACGCAAGACTCTGATGTGAAGGGATAAAAGACTTGTGATAATTGAGAAATAGTGTGTCGATGGTTGATGGATACTGCAAACCCAACGGTTCGCTTATCGACCAAGCGTAGCTAGGTTCTATTTTCACCTTCTTTGCCTTTGTGCCAATTGCAGACACTTCTCCTTTTCCAGAAAGTTCCTGTCCTTGAGCAGCAGCGCAAAATACCCAAAGCGCTGCTATAATAAGCATCAATAGTGATTTATATTTAAACACCTTATTCATTATTAGTGTGCAAAGATAGCAACTTTAACGCAATAAACGAGAAATAAGCACAAGTTTTATCACTTTTTATAATAATGTCATCAAAAACCACTAAATCACAAGCAATGCAAAAAACGACTTTTTTACTCAAGTATATTAAAGAATTAAAAAAGCATGGCAAGTGGTCTTAATTTAGTTTAAAATGTGAGTGTTGACTATTGTTCATGAAATATTTTGCTGTACTTTTACGTTCAAATTCCAAAAGTTAATTTTAACTATTACACTTTTAAAACAGAACAAAAATTTAACAAATACAATTATGAATAAGTACAAGAAATTCACACTCCTAATTGCGGCAATGGCAATCACAGCTAATTCCGCCTTCGCCACCACCGATGGCGATGTCATGAAAGATTCATTCATCACGTCCAACAATGCTCAAGCTACAGTTACACCTGTGGCAACCAACCGATATGGCCTCGACTTCACAAAAGCTGCCGAGAGCACTATCAACTCGGTGGTCAGCATCAAGTCATTTGCAACACCACGCCAACAACAGTATTTTGGTGGCGACTTTGTGGACCCGTTTGAGTTCTTCTTTGGACCTGGCTTTGGAGGACAGACGCCACAGAGAAAGCAACAACAACAGCAACAAAAGAAGTCAGAACCACAACCCACCGGCTCAGGCTCGGGTGTAATCATCTCTGAAGACGGCTACATTGTCACCAACAACCACGTGATTGATGGCGCCGAAAAGCTTGAGGTAACCCTCAACGACAATCGCAAATTCAACGCACGCGTCATCGGCACCGACCCCAACACCGACATCGCCCTACTCAAAATCTCGGCAACCAAGCTCACACCTATCGTCTTTGCCAACAGCGACAACGTGAAAGTGGGCGAATGGGTGCTTGCCGTGGGCAACCCCTTCGGCCTCAACTCAACAGTTACCGCAGGCATCGTTAGCGCCAAGGCACGTGGCGTGAGCAAGGGCAACAACGTGGGCATCGAGTCATTCATTCAGCACGATGCGGCAGTGAATCCAGGCAACAGCGGTGGCGCCTTGGTCAATGTTGACGGCGAACTCATTGGCATAAACACCATGATATACTCCAACACTGGCAACTATGCTGGCCACTCGTTTGCAATCCCATCGGCAGTGGTGAACAAAATTGTCACCGACATCAAGCAGTATGGCAGCGTGCAGCGCGCAGTGCTTGGCATCCAGTTCACCGAACTCGATGCCGACAAGGCAAAAGAGGAGAAAATCACTGCCACTACCGAAGGTATATATGTTAATAAGGTGAACGACCTCAGCTCGGCCAAGGAAGCCGGCATCAAGGAGGGCGACGTGATTATCGGCCTCAATGGCATGACCATCAAGAATGGCGGACAAATGCTTGAGGAAATGAGCAAACTGCGCCCAGGAGATAAGGCTACCGTTAAATATATACGCGACAACAAGGTGAAGACCACAACTGTCACATTTAAGAACGACCAAGGAACCACTAACATTACTAAGAGTTCGGACTTCACTTCTCTGGGATGTGCATTCCTACCACTAACCGCTGAGGAGAAAGAGGAACTGGGAGTTAGTAACGGCGTGAAAGTTACTGGACTCAAGGACGGCAAGTTTAAAGCTGCTGGCATCACCAACGGATTTATCATCACCGACATCAACAACATTCGCGTCAACAATCAAGACGAAGTAGAAGACATCTACAACGCCATCATGCGCGACAAGGAAAGCGACAAGGTGATGTTCATCACAGGAATTAAAACAAACGGCAAGAAAACCTATATCGCAGTAGATCTAGCCGACCAAGAATAACCATTCTTTCTGGGTAAAATGCTTACTATCGAATGGCATTGAGCATACTATGCCTCCACTCGCTTAATCGCATTTTTCATTACGCACAATAACAACCAACTAAAGGCGGTCGAAACTTACGACCGCCTTGCTTGTTAAACTGTGTTAATTAATTAAACTTTTTGACTCTTTTATGCGTCTTACCTCAGAAAGTTTTTGTAATTTTGCAAGCTTAACTCTACAATTCAAGTATGAGACAATTAAAAATCACAAAATCAATCACCAACCGCGAGAGTGCGTCGCTCGACAAGTACTTGCAGGAGATAGGTCGCAAAGACCTTATCACCGTAGATGAGGAAGTAGAACTTGCTCAGCGCATTAAGCAAGGCGACCAAGCGGCACTCGACAAATTGGTGAGCGCAAACCTGCGTTTCGTAGTTTCGGTGGCAAAGCAGTACCAGAACCAGGGATTGAGTCTGCCCGACTTGATCGATGAAGGTAATTTAGGCCTGATTAAGGCAGCCCAGAAATTTGACGAGACACGTGGTTTCAAGTTCATCTCTTACGCCGTTTGGTGGATTCGACAATCAATCCTTCAAGCTCTCGCTGAGCAGTCGCGCATTGTGAGACTCCCCCTCAACCAGGTGGGCTCAATCAACAAGATTAGCAAGGCGCAGTCGAGGTTTGAGCAAGAGCACGAGCGCCGTCCTTCGGCTGCTGAGCTCGCCGAACAACTTGATGTGCCCGTCGACAAGATCTCTGACGCGCTCAAGGTGAGCGGTCGTCACGTATCGGTTGACGCGCCATTCGTTGATGGCGAAGACAACAGCCTGCTCGACGTGTTGCCCAATGAGGACTCTCCAATGGCCGACCAGTCGTTGAATCAGGAGTCGCTCTCTAAAGAGGTGAATCGAGCCCTTGACCAGCTCAATCCACGCGAGCGCGACATCTTGAAGATGTTCTTCGGCATAGGTTGCCAGGAGATGACACTTGAGGAGATTGGGTCGAAGTTCGACCTCACACGCGAGCGCGTAAGACAAATCAAGGAGAAGGCAATTCGCCGACTCAAAGGACAAAAGAGCAAACTGCTCAAGTCCTATCTGGGTTAATCACCCAAAAATCCAACGGCTTGCACAAAGCCGTATTTCTCAAAAAAAGAAATTAGAACAGATAGAAGTTCAAGTAAAAAGGGAGCGAGATTTTCATCCGCTCCCATTTTTTTAACGTCCAAACACAAAACAAAAAAATGCCCCAATTATTGAGGCATAATTTTCATGAAATACCTTAGAATTTTTAAATTACCACTGCAGTACCGCTTGTTGCAACCATAAGCATGGAACCTGAGGCACCAATTGTCTCATAATCAATGTCAATGCCCACTATGGCATTGGCCCCCATCATCTGGGCACGTTCCATCATTTCCTGCATTGAGGTATCCTTTGCCTCACGCAGAACCTTCTCATAACTTGCCGAACGCCCGCCAACGATGTCACGGATGCCTGCCATGAAATCTTTAAACACGTTTGCACCAATAATAGTCTCACCAGTCACCACGCCCTTGTATTCACGAATCTGGTAACCGTCAATTTGTGGGGTTGTTGTAAGTATCATATCTTAAATATTAAAGTTGTTTACAAGAGACCACCATACAAAAAACATGCCAAAAAACATTTCGCACCTCATCATTCACTTGTAGAAACACATTGCAAACAACTGATTACTTATCAATATTTTGCTTACTATTGTGAAATTAAATTACTCGATTTGCTATTGAGACAGCAAATATTAGTTATAATCGAAGCAACAGATGTCACCATTGGCAGCAATGGTGTGGGCTATAGTTATATAGGCCTTTAGAGCACCACCATTATAGGGCAATCGCACCACTAGTTTGATTGTTGGAGAAGGATCACCTAGCACTGCGCGAAAGTATGAGCAGTACGGTCAAATTAAGAAATCGCCCAATTTCTTGCTTGCGACTACTAGTTATTTTCAATAGGTTAAAAGACATGTCAAAAGACGACAACATCTGTTATACATAAATATTAACAAATAACGAATTGAGCAAAACACTAATACTCAATTCGTTATAAATATTAATCGTGGAGTATAGCAGACTCGAACTGCTCACCTCAACACTGCCAGTGTTGCGCTCTACCGGATGAGCTAATACCCCGTTTTTTAATTTGCGACTGCAAATTTAGAACATATTTTTCACTCTTGCAACATTTTCAGATGTTTTTTTCAATAATCTATTTAATTAGTTCGCATAATTAGTTCGCAAAAACTCACTATTTCTAATTCTTGGCCAATATGAATTTTCCTGAAATTTGCAGCTTTAATTCTATTTTCATAAACGATTTTGTATCATTTGTTCACTTTTTGGAGATAAAAGTCATCGTTTGTGCAATTAACACTTTTACTTGAATTTATGAAAATATGTAAAAGCATAACATAGATGGGCAATTATACATTTATTAATAAAGGGGAAATTAAGGAATATTAACTATGCTGTGGATTATTATTTGGCGCTTTTGCGTAATTTTGCATCGATTATGGAGTAATTCCATTTTTATGACATGTTGCTTTCTGTGAAATGACTGATTTTCACAGAGATAACACTAAGTGAAATGTTCTACATCTATTTATGGTGACATTTTTACTGAAGCGTTTTTTAAAAGGATATAATTTTTTCCTTTTTAAATTCGCAAAACACATTTTAAATGCTGATATTCAGGCGATTTAATATCGTTTGATGTCCTAAAGGAATATACAACTTTCAAAATTGCCCACAATTTCTGGTGGGAAATTACTCCAAACACATGAAAATTGCAGTAGCAGGAACTGGATATGTGGGATTGAGCATTGCGGTTTTACTGGCACAACACAATGATGTTGTGGCAGTGGACGTAGTGCAGGAGAAGGTTGAAAAAATAAATAACCACATATCACCTATCAAAGATGACTATATTGAGCAATATCTCGCAGAGAAACCGCTGAGATTGACTGCCACACTTGATGCCGAAAAGGCCTACAGCGAGGCTGATTTTGTTGTAATAGCTACACCGACGAACTACGACCCAGTAAATAACTACTTCGACACACGCCATGTGGAAGAAGTGATTAAGCTGATAATGAAGGTGAATCCTGATGCTATTATGGTGATTAAGTCAACGATTCCTGTGGGTTACACCGAGAACGTTCGCCAGATGTATGGTTCTGACAATATCTTATTTGCGCCTGAGTTTCTACGTGAGACCAAGGCGCTTTATGATAATTTATATCCCAGCCGTATCATTGTCGGCCGTCCAGAGAGTGACGAGCGACTTGATAAAGCTGCTCACCAGTTCGCCGAACTTCTTCAAGAAGGCGCTTTAAAGCCTGATGTTGACACCCTGTACATGGGTTTGACCGAGGCAGAGGCGGTGAAACTGTTCGCTAATACCTACCTCGCCTTGCGAGTGAGCTATTTCAACGAACTCGACACCTATGCTGAGATGAAGGGGCTTGATACCCAATCTATAATCAACGGTGTATGCCTTGATCCTCGCATCGGCTCACACTACAATAACCCTAGTTTCGGCTATGGCGGCTACTGTCTTCCCAAAGACACCAAGCAGCTGCTTGCCAACTATGCCGATGTACCTGAGAACCTAATCGAAGCTATTGTAGAGAGTAATCGCACCAGAAAGGACTTCATTGCCGACCGTGTCCTCCGTATGGCAGGCTACTACGATTACTACCATCGAGGTGATTACAGCAAGACAGAGGAGCGCGAGTGCGTAATCGGTGTTTACCGCTTGACCATGAAAAGCGGCAGCGACAACTTTCGCCAGTCTTCAATTCAGGGCGTGATGAAGCGCATCAAAGCCAAAGGCGCCAAGGTTATCATCTATGAGCCCACCCTCGAAGACGGCTCCACCTTCTTTGGCAGCAAAGTCATCAACGATTTAGAACAGTTTAAAGCTTTAAGCCAAGTCATCTTGGCTAATCGTTTCGACCAAAACCTCGCTGACGTGAAACAAAAAGTCTATACCCGCGACCTATTTCAAAAAGATTAAAGACACTATATGCCTGAAGAGCAAAAGGAAGTAATTTTGCAGCAAAGAGAGGGTACTACTCCTCAGTACTCAAGCAATAGGCGTATTGCAAAAAATACTTTGTTCTTATATTTTCGAATGTTACTATTAATGTTTGTAGCATTGTATACGTCTAGAGTTTATTTAGAAGCATTAGGTATAGAAGACACTGGTATATATCAAGTCGTTGGAGGCTTTGTTTCTATTTTTGTTTTTTTGAATAGTTCACTTTCTGGTGCTACTTCTCGTTTTTTGACATTTGAGTTAGGACGTAATGATCAAGAGCGTTTAAGCAAAGTCTTTGCAACATCTTTGAATATTCACATTTGCTTATCAATAATTATTTTATTGTTAACAGAAACTATAGGTTTATGGTTTCTTGAGTGTAAAATGAATATTCCTTTAGCGAGAATGAGTGCTGCACGAGTGGTATATCAATTTTCAGTTTTATCATGCTGCATAAGTGTCGTACAAGTCCCTTATAGTGCATCATTAATATCGCATGAACAAATGAACATCTATGCTTATGTTTCAATTATTGATGCGGCTTTAAAATTATTAGCTAGTTTTATATTATTTATTATAGATTACGACAGATTGATTGTCTATGGATTCCTCATTTTTCTTGTATCATTATTGACGCAAATTTTTTATGTGGTTTATTGTTCTAACAAAAATAAAGAATGTAGATTTTCATTGTTTTTTGATAAAGCATATATCAAACCTATGCTTCGTTTTTCAATGTGGGATTTGTTTGGGAATTTTGGAGTAATGATGAGAGGTCAAGGTGTTAATGTTGTATTAAACCTCTTTTTTGGACCTGCTATAAATGCGGCATGTGGATTTGCAAACTACGCTCAAGGTGCTGTTAAGAGTTTTTCTGATAATTTTATGACTGCAATACGTCCTTCAATTGTGAAATCTTATGCAAAAGATGATTACCAGAGTATGCAAAAGTTTATGATTTCTGCATCAAAATATTCTTTTTGCTTAATGGTCCTGTTGTCAGTCCCACTAATTGTTGAGATTAAATTTGTCATAAATTTATGGCTAAAGACACCACCAGAATACACATATGATTTTTGTGTAATAGCACTGGGAATAAATTTAGTTCGTTCCCTTTTCTCTCCATTAATGTTTGGGATACATGCTACTGGAAAAATTAAAAATATGAGTATCGCAAATGGATCAATACTTTTTCTTATTGTCCCAATATCATACTTTTTATTAAGAATGGGGGCTAACCCTCTTGTACCTTTTATTGTTGACTTTATTTTAATGTTTGCTCTGGCTGCATCCTGCGTTTTTTTTCTAAAACAAAATCTGCCAGAGTTTAGTATTTGGAATTATATTAGAAATGCAACAATACCGAGTTTATTTATTGGATGTGTTGTTTTCTTATTAGCATTTATTTTTAAGATGGTTTGTAGGATTAATGCTATTTCCAGTTTCGTTTTAGTTTGTATTTTGTCTACTTTATCAACAGTGCTTTTAACCTTTTATTGTGCTCTTGATAAACAGACAAGAATCAAAATAATTAATAAAATGAAGTCTAAAAAAAACACATTTAATTTTAGATGGAAAAACTAGTTTCGATTATTACTCCATGTTTTAATGGAGAAAAATATATTTCACGTCTGTTTGACTCACTTTTGTGTCAAAGCTATAGAAAAATTGAGGTAATTGTAATAGATGATGGCTCAACAGATAAAACGAAGGAAATTATTTTTTCTTATAAAGAAAAATTTAAGAATATTGGTGTGAATCTTGTCTATCTTCATCAAGAGAATAAAGGTCAATCAGCAGCTATAAATTTGGCTTTGTCGGTTTTTAATGGAGATTATATTGGTTTTGTGGATTCTGACGATATTATGTCAAATGATGCCATTGAAAAAAAAGTTGCATATATGGATTCTCATCCAAATGTAGGGCTATTGGTTAACAAAGTAAAGGTTCTTGATTTTGACACTTTGACTCAAATTGGAAGCATGGAAAGAACGCCTCCAAAAGGAAAAGATCATTTATTTGCAGATTTGATTTTAGGCCAAAACGTCTTTTATACACCTGGCGGCTATTTCTGGCGCACAACAATGTTTGTTGATTCAATGCCAAAGCCATTACAAATAGTCTCACCTCGTGAAATAGGGCAAAATTTCCAGTTAATTTTGCCAATTGCTTATAAGTATCCAATTGGTTATATTGATGATTTTCTCTACTACTATCTTATTCGAAAAGGTAGTCATTCAAGAACAAAGCATACGTATAAACAAAGTATTCACAATTGGGAAATTGCTAAATCGGTTCTTTTAAGTGTGGCAAAAGATGTTGAAGAAGATTATATTAAGAGAAAATACATACAAGATTTAATTGAATTTAGATATTATCGTGAAATAATGGAGTTGGCATATAATTTTAATATAAAGTCTGATTATAAGAAATATCGAAATCATTGGATAAAACTAAAAATAGGTGACAGCAAATCAAAAATGTTTTTTGAAATTGTTAAACTTGGAATCATTCGAAATTGTAATAATTTGAAATCAATAATTGCTAAAATGAATTTGTTGAATAAATAGAATTAAATAGAACTATAATTAGAAAATGATTGAGATAAATAATAAAGTTGATTGTTGTGGATGCAATGCATGTGGTGACTGTTGCCCCCATGCCTCTATTTCATATGAGATAGACAATGAAGGCTTTTGGTATCCTAAAGTAGATATTAACACTTGCACCAATTGTCATCTTTGTGAAATGGTATGCCCAATGCTTACTAAATCAGATTTTATAGTTAGGTATGAAACACCGAAAGTTTTTGCTGCTTTTAACAAAAACGAAGAAATACGCCTTGACAGCACATCAGGAGGCGTTCATTCTTTGTTGGCAGAATACGTATTTTCACAAGAAGGATATGTAGGTGGAGCTGTATATAATACAGACCATACAGTTTCTCACATAACATCAAACGATTCTTCTAAGCTTAATGAGATACGGAGTTCTAAGTACCTACAGAGTAAAATGGTTGGGCAATACATGGAAGTAAAAGAATTGTTAAACCTAGGTAAAACTGTTTTTTATTGTGGCGCTCCATGTCAAATACAAGCATTATATAAGTATTTAAGGAAAGATTACGACAATCTTATTACTGCTGATTTTATATGTCGTGGGGTAAACTCACCAAAAGTGTTTGTTTCATATATTAATATGCTTGAACGACAATATGGTTCTAAAGCTACGAAGATTAAGTTCAAGTGTAAAAAATGGGGTTGGCACAATTTCTCGACTCGTGTATCTTTTGCCAATGGTATGGAGTATTGTAAAGATAGAGATCATGATTTGTTTTTGATTGGATATTTACAAAGTGGCATTTTTTCACGCCCATCATGCTATGATTGCCATTTCAAGGGGTTTCCACAAAAGGCTGATATTACATTAGCAGATTTTTGGGGTATAGAACATTTAGACTCTAGCATGGATCATGATAAGGGGACTTCATTAGTTATGATAAATTCTGATAAAGGATTAGAATTGTTTAATAATGTAAAAGACGATCTTACTTGGAAAGAATTTACTATGTCTGACGCAAAAATTGGTAATAAGGCAATTGATTCATCAATGAAACCATTATCTGATAATAGAGATTTGTTCTTTGATGCAATTGATAAAAAACCTTTTGAGCAAGTCGCAAAAGAGTTTTTTCCTATTCGATCATCTTGGCAGTGGTTTGTTTATAAAACAAAAGTATTGATATCAAAGTTTATTAAATAGTATTCCAATGAATAATGCAAAATATTTATTAGGATTAAAACATTTAGGGTTCTCTCCAAAGGCATGGTATCTTTTCATTAAGTATAATTTTTTTAGTAGTCATGTTCTGCGAAAAAATAAAAACAAATTTTTATTGCCAACCAGTAATGCTTTAATACAATTTCAGAAGGGCTCGAAATTGATATTAAATGGGAACTTCATCTTAGGAACACCTCAAATGAAAGGGTCTAATATTGAAGGAAGATTACTGATTCAAGAGAATGGGACTTTAGTTATTGGTGCAGAAGGTTTTGAGCAATTTGCAGGAATGTATATTAGAGTCATGCCAAAAGGTGAACTGGAAATAAACGGATTAGTTGCGAATGAAGGGTGTTCTATTACTGCCGGCAAAAAAATCCACATTGGTTCTGGTTCACTATTTGCACGCGATGTGACTCTACGTTCTGATGATGTTCATTATATAAACGAGGATGATTATGAGCCATCAAAACCCATTACTATTGAAAACCATGTCTGGGTTGGGCAAGGGGCTACTATCTTGAAAGGAGTCACAATTGGGCATGATTCTATTGTTGCTGCTAAATCATTGGTGGTTAAAGATGTTCCTTGTAATTCCCTTGTCGCTGGAGTTCCAGCGAAGGTCATTAAGCAAAATGTAAATTGGCATGCATAGAATGAAAAACATCTTATTAATTGGGGGTACTGGTGTGCTTAGCACAGCTGTTACAAAAGAAGCCAATAAACAAGGTTTCTTTATAACAATGATTAATAGAGGGCATAAAAAAGAATTTATACCAAAAGGTGTTGAACTTATCATTTCTGATAAGGCCAATACTAGTTATATTAAAAAACAATTAGAAGGCAGGAAATTTGAAGCAATTATTGATTTCTTGTGCTATAATAAAAAAGAACTTGAAGCAAGTTTTAATCTTTACTCAAAATATACTGAACAATATTTCTTTATTTCTTCAGCTGCTGTATATAATAATTCTATTGCAGGACCGTGCGATGAAGGTCATCCTAAAGAACAACCGTTATGGTCATATAGTATTAATAAGTGTAGATGCGAAGAATTATTAGTAGAGTTGTCATCTAAGACGAAGACAAACTACACAATTGTAAGGCCAATGATTACATATGATAATACACGCATTCCATATGGCATTGTGCCTTTTTATGGTTATCATTGGACTTTAGTAGAGCGAATAAGGAACAATAAGCCAATCATATTATGGAATAACGGGGAAAACAGGTGCAACATGATGCGTGTCGAAGATTTTGCTATTGGTCTGGTTGGACTCATTGGCAATGAAAAGGCTTTTAATGAATCTTTTAATATTTGTGGGGATGAGACACCGTCTTTTAATGAAATATTAAATATTTTGGGAGAATTAGTGGGACATGAAGTCACAACTATAAACATTGATCCAAATTTCTATGCAGATAATTATCCTGAAAAGTCAGAAGAATTACTCGGTGGTAGATCAATAACAACAATTATTGATAATTCTAAGATTAAACGAGTTGTTCCAGAATTCAATCAGAACATTTCAATAAAGGATGGAATTAAAATGACGATAGAATCATATAGAAATAATAATTATTATAAAGGGATTGATTGGAAATTCGATGCCATAACCGACAGGACGGTTTCTAAATGGTGTAAAAAGAATCATATTAGCAGAAAAAGTATTAATACATCTTTTATAGATTATTTAGGAACTGCAAAACTAGCGGACCGTATAGACTATTTTATGGCATATTATGGAAATTCATTTATTATAAAAAAATGGAAACAATTTGATTTGTTTATGAGACAAAAAGCCTATTCTCTTATTAAACGAAGAAATATAAAATGAAAGTAGGTATTGTAACACATCCCTTAGGGAATAATTATGGCGGCTTAATGCAGGCATATGCTCTGCAACAGTCTTTAAAAAGATTAGGCCATGATGCTTGGATTTTCCAAAAATGTATAACTTCAAGAAAACGCGTTTTTTTAAGAAGAATTCGAAATTTTACTTATTCATTATTTCGTAAATTTTATGTCTCACAGAAAGATAAATATATATTAAGCAGGCATATGTTGTATTTTTCCAATACCTACATTTGCCCCAAAACCCCAAAACTTTCTTCTGATAAATCTAGAATAAAGTATGTGGCGAAACATGACTTCGATGCATTAATTGTAGGAAGCGATCAAGTGTGGAGACCATTATATGTTGGAGATGTTGAGTATTATTTTTTGAGTTTTTTGAATAAAACAAAAATAAAACGAATTTCTTATGCTGCCTCATTTGGAGTAGATAAATGGGAATTTAGTACAGAACAAACTGAAGCTTGTCGTTCTCTTTTGAAGCAATTTGATGCCGTAAGTGTAAGAGAAGATTCTGGATTATCATTATGTGAAAAATATTTAGGTTGTAACGCTGAACTAGTATTAGATCCAACTTTTCTATTAGAAAAAGATGACTATATTCGTATTATTATGAATGAGAATCAGGCGTCATGTGATGGAGAACTTTTTTGCTATTTTTTAGACCAATCGTCTGATGTTAAAGAAATAATAAACGTTGTTGAAAAATCTACAAATCTATCATCATTCTCTTGTATGCCCAAAAAGACATTATATAGTGAAATGAACAGTAAGAACAAATCAGATTTCACATATCCACCTGTGTCTCAATGGTTGCGCTCCTTTTTCGATGCAAAAATGATACTGACAGACTCTTTTCATGGTTGTGTATTCTCTATCATTTTTAACAAACCATTTTGGGTGGTTGCTAATAAAAAAAGAGGGGGAGCCCGATTTGAATCTCTCCTTAATATGTTTGGTCTTCAAGATAGAATTATCAAGCCTGGAGAAATTGAGAGTATTCAACTAAATAAGATAATAGATTGGGACAAAGTAGACTCAGCAAAAAATATTTGGAAAGATAGGTCCTTAAATTTTTTGATCTCTGCATTGTCATAAATTATTCACTATGTGTAAAGTTTCAATAGTGGTACCAGTATATGATGCTCATGATTATATTGAGCGTTGTGTGAGGAGTATTCAAGATCAAACCTTTGATGATTTTGAATTGATTCTCATTGATGATGGTAGCAAAGATGATTCTTTTGCAATTTGCCAGGATCTATCAAAATCTGATAAGCGCATAAAAGTTTTTCACAAAGAAAATGGAGGGGCTAGTTCTGCTCGCAAATATGGTGTGGAAAAAGCTCTTGGTACTTTTGTTACATTTGTAGATGCTGATGATACTATACCATCTAATGCTTTAAATGATCTTTATTTTATAGCAGAATCTAGTGGAGCGGATATAATTCAAGGAGAAAGACGGTTTATCTCCGTTGATGGCAAAGAGGCTATATCTGGGTTTGAATGTGACGAAGTTTGTGGTTCACATGATTATATAAAGTATCTTTTCAAAGGTTACACTAATTGTGGCCCTATAGCAACTCTGTATCGATGCATATTATTTGATGACGATACATTTAATTTGCCAGAAGACGTAAAGCTAAATGAGGATTTTTATATGAATATGTGCTTGGGGTTAAACGCTGTTAAAGTTGCTTTGATTAAGAAAACGGTCTATAACTATATTGAGAACAATTCGTCAGTAACTCACAATTATTCATTCTCGACTTTAAACCCTCAAAAGCATTTATTTGAACAAATAAAAAAGATAATGGATAAACACAATGTGTTTCTAATGTTCGAACATGAATATTATTCAAGATTGATTGATAGTATCAGTTCTGCTTGTTTTCACAACAGAGAATTGTTGAAAGACTCTTTTGCAAAAAAAAGTGCAATTGAAGCAAAAACAGTTCTGAAGTCTAAGCAACATATGTTACTATGCTTTATGATAACATACTCTTGGTCTTTTCCTTTTTTTACTTTAGTCAACAAGATTAGACAATTAATTCTTGGTTATAAAATGTATTAGAAATGATTGTTTACCTTATTCCATATGTTTTTATCCTGATGCTAGTAATCAATTCCCGTAACATATCTAGCAAGCAGGCCACATCTTTTTTAGCAATATTCATAATTATAATAGGATCTATTTGTGGTTTTCGTGATATGTTAGGGGGGTATGATAGTTATATTTATGCTGAAGTATTTGATGCAACTGCCGATGATATAGATAGATATATTTCTCCAATTTTAACTACTGCATTCCGATTAAATGAGAAAGAGCAGGGATATGCATTATTCAATGTGCTGATAGCTTTTATTACTGGGAACAGGTATATTTTTTTGTTAATTATTTCTATTTTTATTTTCACATCGATATTTATTCATGTAAAAAGGCTTTCAAGAAATCCTTTATTAAGTGTGTTTATACTTTTTTGCATGTTTTATTTTTTCTCGTTCACATATCTTCGACAAGTAATGGCGGCATGCATTGCCTGGTATGCTATACCTTTTGCAGTAAAAAGAAAGCCAATTCAATTCTTTTTAATACTCATTTTGGCAGTATCCTTTCATAATAGCGCAGCATTGTTTGGCTTGGTTTATTTCATAGCTAATCAACGTTTTTCTAAATCTCAGATTCTTCTACTTATAGCAATTTCTACAATATTAGGATTGACCCCTATAGGTACATATTTATTCAAAATATTGGGAGGCTCTTTGAATGAAATGAAAACCGAAAAAGTTATAGAACATATTGTTGACACAACACGTATAGAATATATATTAGAGGCAGGTTTCTTCTTTTTCATTATTTTTTTAAATTATGAAAAAATCGCTGAAGACAAGCTTTCTACATGTATGTTAAACGTGGCATTGTTATTTATGTTTGTGCTAACTTTTTTTGCAAAGTTTTCTGATGGTGGCAGAATGAGTTGGTTTTTCTTGATAGGAGTAGCAGTGACAATTGCTCAGATTGCTGAAAATGAAGACAATAGCCCTGTATTCAAATTTACAACTATTTTTGTGGTATCTGTTTTATATTTCCGTGTCCTCACTTCTTGGGGGGGCTTATTAATGCCATATAAATCATTTCTTAGTAATGGTGTTAGGCCCGATGATAAAACATGGGCTATGTATGAGTATGATCATGGATATGATACAGATAAATTTTATCGTCCTGTATTTAAGAATTTTGAAGACAAATAATTTAATTGTTGTTGAATGGAAAGAGTAATATTAGATCCTCGACTTAAATTCAATTATGCCTCTTGGTATATTTTAGGTCTTTACCAGTATTTTGGTAAAAGTAATGTGAGATATGATGTTAAGTCTTTTTGTGAACTTCAATATGAGAACGCGTGTGACTTAAATGCAGGCTTTGCAATGATTGTTGAGGATGAAAATAAAGTCACAAAAGTTTTCATTGATTTCGAAGATGTGGCTAAGATATTTTTTGATCGTTACCAATGGTGTGATGTTTATGCAATGGTTAATCCAACGCTAGAACACATTAGCAACTATTCAAAAGTAGTTGCCATTGGTCCTGAGTTTGGTGTTAAAATAGACAATAGAATAATGACAGTAGTAAACTGTATCATTCATTATTGGCAAGGACGTCGATATAATAAGATCCCATTTAAGCTTTATTTAAGAGATTATTTATATTCAATTATACGAAGGCGTAGAATAGAGCAATATAAGAAGCCTGTATCACAAAAGAATAATTTCATATTTCACGCATCCACCTTGTGGTATAATGAGTTTGCTTGGACTAATACTAATATGTATCGTGGTGAATTTTTAAAGGCTTGCCAAAAAGCGGGAATTGAGATAGAGGGAGGACTTTACTATTTAGGAGAAAGTCCGGCTGTGCTTAAAGAAATGCCCGATTATACCCGCTATAAAGAAGAGTATAAAGATTTCATTTATCAAAAACGACTTTCAATTGACGATTATATCCGTAAAACGAAAGAGAGCCTCTTGGTTTTTAACACTCCTGCTGTGTGTAATTGTCATGGATGGAAGCTAGCTGAATATCTCTGTATGGGTAAAGCTATTATTTCATCACCATTATCAAGGGAGCTCCCTTCTCCATTAGTCCATGGACAACACATACATTTTATTAACGATGCATCTGAAATATATGATGCTATTATTAAGATAAAGTGTGATGATGATTATCGTCATCAGTTAGAAAAAGGAGCATATGAATATTTTGAGAAATGGATTTCACCAGAGGTTGTGATACGCAGGATTCTTTCACGATAATATTCAATAAAATCGCATGAGTTCTTTAATTATAAGATCATGAATAATAAAAAAATAGCAAGGTCATCAAATATTGAATTGCTTCGGATAGTAGCGATGCTCCTTATTTTGTTTGGTCATTCACACTTAAGACTCAGTCCAATTCCTGGGTCCGAAGCCTTTATTGATGCGCCAATATCTTCATTTTTTAAAGTAATGCAGAGTTGTGTGGCAACAGTTGGAGTTGTCATATTTGTTGCTATATCAGGTTGGTTTGGTATTAAATTTAAATGTCAAGGTATATATAAAATTGTTTTCACAATACTATTCACCCTTTTTCTTATTTATGGAGTTGCAATAGTTACTAATACGGTTAACTTCAGTTTTGATGGGCTGAAAGTGTGTTTAACATTTTATGAAGGTTATTGGTTTGTTATTGGTTATATCGGGTTGTACATTATTAGTCCTGTTATTAATTCCTTTATTGATAATGCTTCACAGCATGAGTACAAAATTGTGCTCATTTCGTTCTATGTTTTTCAATGCATTTATAGTTGGATAAGTGCTTGGTATAATTATTATAATGGATATAGTATTTTGCTATTTGCTGGAATTTACCTTGCTGCAGCTTATGTTCGGAAATATCCTATTGCCTTTTTGGAAAGCATGCGGCAAAATTGTTGGTAGCAGTTGTGCTAACAATGACTACTATTTCTTATATATCTCTGTTCTGCTTTGATAATGCAGCAAGACAAGCAAGGGATGACAATCCACTAATTATTTTTACTGCTATTTTGTTAATATTATTATTCAAGAGAATAAACATAAATAGTGCTTTGGTCAATTGGCTTGCATCATCCTGCTTTGCTGTTTATCTCATTGGTTATAACCCAATAGTATATAAATATTTTATGTCTGTTGTTCGTTATCTATATGCCCAGTATTCCGGGATTACATATAGTTTCTTGATTATAGCTTTTTTAATGATCATATACATTATTTGTACAATAATCGATCAAATGCGCATATTTATTTGGAATTTGGTTAATAACCATAAAAAGAATCTGTTTATTAAAGAATAATTTTGTAATGATCACAGTTTTCACACCAACATATAATAGAGCACATCTACTGCCGCGGCTCTATGAATCGTTAAAGACACAGACCTTTAAAGACTTTGAGTGGATTATCGTCGATGATGGTAGTACCGATGATACCGAAGAAGTCGTAAAATCATTCTTTCCCCCTTTAGGGAGGATGGAGGGGGGCTTTATCCACCAACCTAACGGTGGCAAGCACAGAGCCATTAACAGGGGCGCGCAAGAAGCACAAGGCGAATTGTTCTTTATTGCCGATAGCGATGACTATTTGCCAGATGACTCGTTGGCAAAGGTTGCAGAAAAATATAAGAAGATTAAGGGCGATAACTCGATAGGAGGCATTTGTGGACTTGACATGACCCCTAAAGGTGACGTTATAGGCTCGGGTCTTCCATGTGATGAGATTATCTGTAGTAGTTTGGAGTTGCGTATTTGAAGGAGAACGATTCTGTCCTGAAGCTTTGGTGTGGAACAGGATAGCTCAAAAGTATAAATTGTTGTTCTTCAATGAACCAATATATATCGCTGAATACCAGCCTGAAGGAATAACTGCAGGCATCGTTCGAGCAAGAATGAATAGTCCAGTGGCAGCTGCAACAACTTATCAAGAACTAAATTCTTACGATATTCCTCTCCAAGAAAAAATAAAAGCCGCCATCAATTACTGGCGATTCCGTGATTGTGTGGCAAAAGGAAAACAAGTACCTAAACTTCCTTGGTATTGGTTCTGGTGCAAACCTTTAGGTTATTTAATGCATTTAAGGGATAAATGATGAAGGTATTACATGTAATAACATCACTTCGTACTGGAGGGGCAGAACACTTGATGGTGGATCTGCTGCCTCGATTGCGTGACTTTGGCAATGAGGTGGAACTGCTCATCTTTGATGGGACCCGTACCGCATTTTACGAGGAACTGGAGCAGAATGGTATCAAAATCCACTCTCTCGGTGTTGGTGGCAATGTATACCACCCTCGAAACATCTTCAGACTAAGAGCATTCATTGGCAGATATGATATAATCCACACTCACAATACTGCATGCCAATTATTTGCACCGATTGCTAAAATGTTAAAATGCAGTAAGTCTAAACTTGTAACTACAGAGCATAATGCAACCAACCGCCGGCGTGGAAAGTGGTATCTAAAAGTCATTGACAAGTGGATGTATGCTCGTTATAATCATATCATTTGCATTGCCGACCAAACATATACAAATTTAGTGGATTATATTGGGCAAAAACCGAACATCTCTACTATTTATAATGGTGTGGCTGTTCAGCGTTTCTTGTTGCCAATAAATAATATATCTGACAAGAAAGACTTTGTCATTACTATGGTTTCTGCTTTCAGGGATCAGAAGGACCAGGACACCTTAGTAAAGGCTATTAAAGAATTATCCGATAATTATCGCCTTCAACTTGCAGGTGATGGAATTCGCCGTCCAAAAGTGGAAGAACTAGCAAACACTTTAGGTGTTGCTGATCGAGTTGATTTCCTTGGGATACGTACTGACATACCAGAAATTCTTAAATCAAGTGATATTGTAGTACTTTCATCACATTGGGAGGGTCTATCTTTATCAAGTATTGAGGGCATGGCGAGTGGCAGACCTTTTATCGCCAGTGATGTTGACGGGCTGAGAGAAGTTGTTAAAGATGCTGGCATACTATTTCCACATGGCGAATATAAGCAATTGGCAAAAGAAATTCGTCAGTTATGCACGAATCCTGTTCATTATAAAGATGTGGTTCATAAATGCCAAGAGCGAGCTAAGCAATTTGATATCAGCATAATGGCTAAAAAATATAACGAGTTATATAAATCTCTATGAAACTCATCCGCACAACCACAGTTCCTCAAACATTAAATACATTCTGTAAGGGTTTATTAAAAGAACTCAAGCACGAAGGCTACGAGGTGGTGTCAGTTTCATCACCTGGTGAAGAATTAGATGAATTAGCTGATAGTGAGGGCGTGCGCACTATTGCTTTGCCAATGGAACGGCGTATTTCGCCTTTTAAAGACATGAAATCACTTTGGCAGATGTGGCGCTTGATGCATCGTGAGAAGCCCGATATGGTACACTCAATGACCCCAAAAGCAGGCATGATTACAATGGTGGCTGCATGGCTTGCTAGAGTTCCTATTAGAATCCACACTTTCACTGGACTCGTGTTCCCTACATCTACAGGTCTGAAACGTCGCATTTTAATGTTTACTGACTGGCTCACATGCGCCTGTGCCACTCATATAATCCCTGAAGGTGAAGGTGTGAAAGCAGATTTACTTAATAATAAAATCACAAAGAAGGATATCCGAGTTTTAGGTTATGGAAATATCCGTGGAATTGACCTAGAGCATTTCAAACCAATGTCTCACCTAACTCCTCTTGAAGAAGGGGGATTTTCGTTTGTCTTTGTCGGTAGATTGGTTGGCGACAAGGGTATAAATGAGCTGGTATCAGCTTTTTCACGCCTCAACAATGAGCACCCTGCGACTCGTCTTGTGCTTGTTGGCCCTGAGGAAGAGAAACTCGACCCAATAAAACCGGAAACTGCAGCCGAGATTAAGAGTAATCCAGCCATTGAAGCCGTAGGCCGGCAGAATGATGTGAGGCCCTTCTACTCAGCTGCCGATGCTTTGGTTTTTCCAAGCTACCGTGAGGGATTCCCCAATGTTGTTATTGAGGCTGGTGCAATGGGGCTGCCAAGCATTGTTACAGACATTAATGGCTCCCGTGAGATAATTATTGAGGGCGAGAATGGCACGATAGTTCCGTCAAAGGATGCGGAGGCCCTTTATCAAGCAATGAAGCGTTTTGTTGAGAATCCTGATGAGGTGAAACGAATGGCAGCAAATGCTCGTCCTCTCATTGCTTCACGCTACGAGCAGACATACGTGCGTCAGTGCCTCAAAGATTTCTACAAAGAATGCCTGTTGTCTTCCCACGGATAGCACAGATAACACGGAGAATATTTTGATTAATTTCATTCGCTCAATCCACAGGAGAAAACAAATATAATATGCTGAATACTTCGAAAGAATTAAATGACCTTACTTATAAAATAAGAGGTTGCATCTTTGAGGTCTATAACACTCTTGGTCCCGGCTTGCTTGAGTCGGTTTATGAGAAAGCATTAATGGTCGAATTTAAGGCACAAGGTATAAATGCAAGTAATCAAGTAATGTTGCCAGTCGTGTATAAGGGCATAAATTTGGAAACAGATTTTAGACTTGATATTTTAGTCGAAAATCAAGTTGTTATAGAGTTGAAGTCGGTAGAGCATCTATTGCCTGTACATTACAAACAGATTGATACATATTTGAAGTTAGCAGGCAAACAATTGGGATTTTTGGTGAATTTCAACACCGATTCAATTAATAGTAATATTCACAGGAGAATAAACACAAAGAAATAATAGCATCAGTCAAATCTGTGCTATCCGTGGGAGAAATAATATGTATAAGAGGTATATTAAACGGATCCTTGATTTCATCATATCATTGCTGGCATTAATTTGCTTGTCGCCAATTCTGCTGGTGGTGACAATTTGGCTTCATTTTGCAAACAAAGGCGCTGGTGTTTTTTTCTTGCAAGAGCGTCCTGGCAAAGATGCCAAGATTTTCAAGATTATAAAGTTCAAGTCGATGAATGATTCACGTGATGCCAATGGAAATCTTTTACCTGATAAAGAGCGACTAACTAAAGTTGGTAAGTTTATTCGTAGCACTAGCATTGACGAATTGCCGCAATTAATAAACGTATTGAAAGGTGATATGGCATTGATTGGTCCGCGACCTCTATTGATTCGCTATCTCCCATATTATACTGAGAGGGAAAAACTTCGTCATAGTGTGCGCCCCGGTATTACAGGCTGGGCACAAGTTCATGGTCGTAATGCTATTGATTGGGATAGTAAACTTGAACTTGATGCTCAGTACGCTGAACATCTTTCTTTTTCCATGGATATAAGAATATTCTTTTTAACCATTAAAAAGGTCATCAGAAGGGAAGGTGCTATTGCTGATAAGAAAGAGAACTATTTAGATATTGAAAGACATAATAAAATATGAATATTAGAGCAAATGCTTTTTGGCTTATTGATAGATTAAAAGGTGGTAAGGTTGGAACTTATTACAATGAAGTTTTATCGAGCATAAAAGGTCTTGGAACAGATAATTCAAGTAATTTGGATAATATCTTAAATTGGGCAGTTAACAATGTGCCATTCTATAAGCAATTTAAGGGGTTTAAATCCATTTATGATTTTCCAATTATTAATAAGGGTGTGATAAAAGAACATGAGGACGCAATGATTGCAAATGGATTTATAAAAGAAAAATTATTTGTGGAAAGTACTTCAGGTTCAACGGGAACACCTCTTAAAGTTTATCAAGATCGGGGGAAAAGAATTAGAGCTAGAGCAGATACGATAGCATTCTCGGAAATAGCTGGTTATTCTTTTGGGACAAAATTATATTATTCAAGAGTCTGGAATGAATTAAATAATAAATCACGATGGCAATCGCTAGTACAGAATATAGTAATGCAAGATAGCTCAAGATTGAGTGACGAAGACCTCTCAGCGTTCTTAAGACAACTAGAAAACGATCCTTCTGAGAAATCAGTGCTCATTTTTGCATCTACACTAGCAGCGCTTTATCATTATATGATAAGGAACAACGTGTCAACAACAGCTAAAGTTAAGTGTTTTATAACTATGTCAGAATCGTTGGCCGAGGAGGTGCGTAATGGTATAAAGGATTTATTTCATACTAGTGTAGTTGCTCGTTATAGTAACTGCGAGTGTGGTATTATAGCGCAGCAATGTTGTGATGAAACAGAATACCATATTAATGCTGCGAGTTTCTTCGTTGAAACATTGAAATTTGATTCAGACGAACCTGCTGGAAATGATATCCCCGGGAGAATAGTTGTGACCGATTTGTTCAATAGGGCGATGCCATTGATAAGATATGACACTGGTGATGTTGGAGTTATATCCCTCAGTCCTAAATGTCATTTGCCTGGACGTGTTTTATCTCGTGTTGATGGACGTAGAATAGATTGCATATATTCTACTGATGGCAAAGTGCTTTCACCGTACGTCATTAACAACACTTTGTGGCGATTTAACGAGCTAAAACAGTATCAATTTATTCAAAACCATGATAACAATTATTTGATTAAGCTCAACACAAAAAAGAATGAGTTTTACCGAATAAATGAATTGTTGACAGAGTTAAAAAAATATATTGGTCAAGATGCAAACATAACTGTTGAATTCGTTGATGAGATTCCATTATTGGCTTCTGGCAAGAGGAAACAAGTAATCAACAATTATAAACCTATTTGATATGAAAATAATTATAACAGGTGCATGTGCAGTATCGGCACGTAGTGTTGTTCGATCACTTCGAATTAGTGAAAAGTTTAATAATTCCACTTTCATAGGTTGGGATATGGCAACGACTTTATATGGGTTATATGAAGGGTTGTTTGACAGAATTTACAAAGTCCCTGTGGTTTCCGCGCCAAATTATAGAGATATCATAAGTCAAATTCTTGAGAAAGAAAAACCAGATGCTATTATTGTGGTACCAGAGGTGGAGGTTCTTTATTGGGCCGAGCACCCTTTTGATGTGCCATGTCTATTGCCTCCAGCTGATTTTTGTAAGCTTGCTATTAGTAAAAAAGAAGTATTTAGAGTGCTTGGTCCTCACAATTTAGTTCCTAAAAGTTTTCAAGTGTTGAAGACTGACATCATGCGTGATAATTATGAATCTCCTTTAGGCTTTCCCGTTTGGATTCGTGATGCGTCAGCAGGTACAGCATCTGGAAAAGGCTCGTTTAAGGCTGAAAATATAAATGAATTGCGTGCTTGGGCAGAAATAAATACAGGTATTGATGAGTTTCAATTATCTCAATATTTGCCAGGAGGTAATTATGGTGTCTTCATGATATTTGACAATGGGATGTTGAGAAAACTTGCCATTGCTGAAAGAATTGATTATATAATGGCAAAAGTCGCGGTTTCTGGGATTACAGGAAACACATGCAAAGGAAGGCTGTTAAATGATGATAGAATAAAGAGAACTGCATTAAAAGCCGTTGATTTGATATGTGAGGAAACTAATTCAACAATGAACGGCTTAGTTGTTTGTGACATGAAAGCTGATGAAAATGGAGTTCCATTAGTTACAGAGATAAACATACGACACGTCGCATTCAGCTCATCATTTGCCAATGCTGGATTCAATATTTCGGAGTATCAACTACTTTTAGCCTTGGGGCGTGGTGATGAGTTGACTGAAGAAGTGGAAATGACTTTTCCGAAGAATAACCTCATTCTTCGTGATGTGGATGGTCAACCTATTTATCTCAGTGAATACAAACCTTTAAAAGAAGGCGAATTTATATCTAAATGATGTTACATAAAAGAAATATTGCCATTGATGTAATGAAGTTTTTTGCAGCTTTGTTAATCACGAATTCTCATATGGGAATGATGTACACAAAATTCAGCAGCTTGGCTACTGGCGGGGCTATAGGCGATGCAATATTCTTCTTTTGCTCAGGCTTCACATTGTTTCTTGGCCAAGAGCGCCGTTTTGACAACTGGTATAAACGTAGAATAAGCCGAATTTATCCAACAGTAATAGCATGGGCAATAGTTACTGCTTTTTTTATAAATGACACCTACTCTATTCGTGAATGTATAACTAAGGGAGGAGGTTGGTTTATTCCATGTATTATGATATATTATATTGTAATATATTTTGTTAGAAAATTATTTAAAACAAAACTGTGGTTGGCTTTTATAACAGCAGGTGCTTTTACTCTTTTCTATTATTATTATACTGGGAGCTATTATGATATTAGCATTTATGGCGAGGAAGGATTCAGATTAATATTCTTCTTCTTATATATGCTTTTAGGAGCAATTGTTGGTCAAAAGTATCAGAATTTAAAAATTAAAAAACCTGCCATTTGGCTTTTTACATCGTTGATTCTTTTCAATATTCTATTGTTAATTAGAGGAAGGATTGACATTTTATTAGCTTCATTTATTAATGTATTTACATTGATTATTTTATTAGTAATATGCATATCATTTTATGCCTGTTGCAATACAGAAGTTTTCAAAAAAATATACAATTCAAAACCAGGTCTAATAATACAATTTATTGGAGGACTATGTCTTGAGATATATGTGGTTCAACATGCCATAATTACGCCAAAATTAAATTCTATTTTTCCTTTAAATATATTGATTATTTTTGTTGCTATAGTTTTTGCAGCTTATCTATTAAGATGTTTTGCAAAACTATTTTTACAGACTTTCCAAAAAGAAGATTATAATTGGAAAGAGATACTAAAACTTATTTAAGTATGTCCTCTTTAAAACAAGAAAACATGGATACCAACAAACGAATATGGCTTTGCTTGGCTCATATGAGTGAGGCGGGCGAGGAGATGAAATTTATCAAAGAGGCATTTGATACCAATTGGGTTGTACCTCTAGGGCCTAATGTGAATGGTTTTGAGAAAAACCTTGAGGAGTTTATCAACCATCCTGATGATGGTCGCACGCTCAGCAAGAAGGTTGTTGCTCTTAGCGCTGGTACTGCTGCAATTCATCTTGCGCTTGTGAACTTGGGTGTGAAGGCTGGTGATGAGGTGATTTGTCAGTCGTTCACCTTTGCTGCCAGTGCAAATCCTGTCACTTATCAAGGGGCTACTCCGGTGTTTGTTGACAGCGAGCCTGGCACTTGGAATATGGATCCAAATCTGCTTGAGGATGCCATAAAGGACCGCATTGCTAAAGGTAAGAAGCCCAAAGCAATAATTCCTGTATATCTCTACGGTATGCCTGCTTACATCGATGAGATTATGGAAATTGCTAAGCGCTATGGGATACCTGTTCTTGAGGACGCTGCCGAAGGTTTTGGCTCTCGCTATCGTGGTCAGGCTGTGGGAACCTTTGGTGACTATGGTGTGATGAGCTTCAACGGCAACAAGATGATTACCACCAGTGGCGGTGGCGCACTCATCTGTCCCAATGAGGAAACTGCCAAGCGAATTCTTTTCTATGCCACCCAAGCCCGCGAACCGTTCCCATACTACCAACATGAGCACATTGGTTTCAACTACCGTATGAGTAACATTTGCGCTGGCATTGGTCGTGGGCAAATGACCATTGTCAACGACCATCTTGCCCATCATGTTCACACTAAAGACGTTTACCAAGAAGCTTTTGCCCAAATCGACGGAATCGAGTTGCATGTGGCTCCTGAGGAATATATGGAGCCCAACTACTGGTTAAACACCATCACTGTTGATCCAGACAAGTTCGGTATGGACTATGAGCAGTTACGCCAAGTACTTGATAAAGCTAACATCGAGTCGCGTCCGTTGTGGAAGCCTATGCACATGCAACCAGTATTCAAGGATGCTCCAGCCTACGTAAATGGTGTTAGCGAGAAATTGTTCAAGGTAGGTTTGTGCCTACCCAGTGGTCCTATGGTAACTGATGATGATCTTGCATATATTGTAGAGACTATAAAGCAAGCAAAGAAATAAAAAAACTATTTGTTTCATCCATTTGACTCGCAGTCGCTATTCAGCGGTTGCGAGTTGTTCGTTAAATCTTTGACTGTCTCAAACAGACCTCCAGTTTGGGCTGACTTCTCGGTAATTGCTGACTTTACGTCTATGAATAAAAAATCTTTAACTAAGGTGGGGATAGATATTCCCTAGATAAAGCAAAAAAATTAACAATAAGTAATCACAAACTAATTCTATGGGGCATCAAAGATTTGTTGAAATTGCGCTGGTTTTAGGCCCCATCTCGGGTGAAGCAACAATTCTGAAGGCGCAGTAGAGACCATCCTCTCAATAATTATATTCTCAGGTAACCTGCTGATGATGCGACGGCATAGATGCGCATATTCTTGAGCTGTCCAATTCAAGACCTGCACTTCTCCCCTTTCCCAATGCTGAGCAAGTCTTGTGCCACGCAACACTTGAAGTTGATGGAATTTAATTGTGCGAACAGGGAGTTTTGCAACTTCATCGACTGTCGTCATCATATCATCCTCGGTTTCGCCAGGAAGTCCCAAGATTAGATGTGCACCAACCACCAAACCACGTTGTGCAACCTTATTAATCGCATACTGCGCACATTGCCAGGAGTGGCAGCGATTAATAAGTTCAAGAGTTCGGTCATGGGCAGTCTCAACACCAATCTCCACTATCACTTTATATTCCTCATTTATACCTTGAAGTAATTCTATAACATCGTCGCCTAAACAATCTGGTCGTGTGGAGATTACCAACCCTACAACATCATCAACTGCAAGAGCCTCGTTATAAAGTTCTTGCAACCTTTCAATGGGAGCATAGGTATTAGTATAACTTTGGAAATAAGCCACATACTTCATGTCGGCATACTTCCCTTCATAGAAGAGCTTAGCATCAAGCAATTGTTGTGTGACACTAGAAGTAGCACGTCCAAAGGCAGGAGTAAAAGATGCATTGTTACAATAAGTACATCCACCCTGCCCTTTTGTCCCGTCACGGTTAGGGCAGGTGAAGCCAGCACTGACGTTCAATTTTTGCACTTTGTGGCCATATAGTTGACACAAAAAGTCGCTGTATTGCTGCCTAGCCATTACAATCTTGAAGCTCGGTTGATCAACACATTGTCAAGAACCACAATTGCCGCCATAGCCTCAACCACAGGCACTGCCCGTGGCACAACACACTGGTCATGTCTCCCACGTGGTTCTATTGTCACAGGATTACCATCATTGTCAATTCCCTCCACCGGTTGCATTAAGGTTGCCACGGGCTTGAACGCCACTTTGAAACAGATGTCGTTGCCGTTGCTGATGCCCCCTTGAATGCCACCCGAGTGATTGGTAGCAGTGCTTATATTTCCATCCTTTAAGACAAACTTATCAAGCACCTCGCTGCCAAAATGATTGACGAAGTCGAATCCCAATCCAATCTCAAACCCCTTAGCGGCAGGAATGCTCATCATCGCTTCGGCTAGCTGTGACGAAAGTTTGCCGAAAACTGGTTCACCAATCCCTGGCTCCACTCCTTTAATAACACATGTCACAACTCCACCATAGGTATCGCCTTGAGGAACTTCAGCAACATTTATCGTTGACTGAGCAGCAATAGTAACACCCATCTTCTCAAGCACTTGCTTTGCTAACGCCCCAGCAACCACTCGAGCTGCAGTTTCGCGTGCCGAAGCTCTACCTCCACCTTGATGATCTCGAATGCCATACTTAGCCTGATAGGTATAGTCGGCGTGGGAAGGGCGATATACATCCTTAAGATGGTCGTAGTCTTCAGGACGATGGTCATGGTTGCGGATAATGAATCCAATTGGTGTTCCTAATGTCAATCCATCCATAATACCTGAGAGAATCTCCACCTCGTCGGTTTCTTTGCGACCTGAAGAGACACCACCCTGACCTGGACGACGCCTAGCGAGTTCTTGTTTCACCTGTTCTAAATCAATTCTTACCCCTGCAGGCATGCCATCAATAACGCCACCAACTGCAGGCCCATGAGACTCTCCAAACGAGGTGATACTGAACAAGTTGCCTATTCTATTTTTGTGTGCCATAATAAGTCTTCAGTTTCTTTAATCAGATCACAAACAGTAGCACTCACAAAATCCACAAGTGCCTGTGGCGCAATCTTCAACTGCAGGCCACGCATTCCAGCACTCACAAAGATATTGTCAAATTGCATGCATGTCTCGTGGATAAATGTTGGGAACGGTTTCTTCATGCCTATAGGCGAACACCCGCCGCGAATATAGCCAGTAGTCGCCAACAAATCCTTCATGGCAATAAGATCGACTTTTTTATTTCCGCTCAGCTTGGCGGCTTTCTTCAGGTCAACTTCATGATCTCCTGGAATGACACACACAAAATGCTTTGTCTTCTCTCCAAAGAGCACCAAAGTCTTGAAAACCTGATTAATATCCTCGCCTATCGTTGCTGCAAGATGTCCTGCCGAGAGGTCGCTCTCGTCCACCTCATAAGATATGAGCTCGTAGTGCACTTTTGCCCTGTCAAGCAATCGGGCGGCGTTAGTTTTCTGTATCTTCTTCATGCCTTTAAGATTTTTTAGTTAGCAAAGTTAATTGTTTTTTTCGGAATAATCATAAAGATAACTATATTTGCAGCATGAAATTATCAAATATCAACATAAAGAAGGTGATATTGCTTGCTGTCACTCCACTTCTGATGACATGTGGAGTAATAGCTCAAAGTGAAGGTTATCAAAAAGCACTTGCACACATTATAACAATGCCTCGCAACGAGTCGATATCAGCATTAAATACTTATTTAAACTTAAATTGCAAAAACTACCCCCAAAAACACAAAAAGCTGTTATCCATTTTTGAAGAGATGCTTTCGGAACCCACTTGGGATTACCATAACGAAGAACTATTCAGAGTTCTCGTGGAGCATGCTTCAACAGCTTATTGCTTAAATGACAACGAGCGCTTACGCCCCAAGGCAATGCTTGATGTGGTACACAAGAATGCTCCTGGTCAGGTTGCTAATGACATAAATTATGAAACCTCTGACGGCTCTCAAAACCGATTGAACGAAATCTCCACTCCCTACACATTAATATTTTTTAATGACCCTGAATGTTTTTCATGTTCAAAAGTAAAAGATCGTCTCGACACATGTACTATACTAAAGAACATGGTGTGTGATAGCATGCTAACAGTAATTGGTATCTATCCTTACAACAACTTGGAAGAATGGAAACTGGAACCAATGCCAGAGTATATTATCAACGGGTGGGACTATGAACAAAAGATTGAAGAAGAACAGACATATGACCTGATGACAATGCCCCTGTTCTACCTTCTTGACCGCGACAAGCGAGTCATTCTTAAGAATGAGGCAAGCCTTAATAGCGTGTTAAGAGTATTGACTCGACTGAAAGGGAGGGATTATAACGACATTGAGGAAATACTTGATGACACATGGGCGTGGGGTGTGTCGCCAAATATCTTAAAGATTGTCCATGAGGAGGATTAAATCCTAATGATCCATTTGGAATAAAAGGTAGTGCGTAGAATCACTAGGCACTTTAAAGGATTGTGACGAGCGATAGCCAAGCACCCAAACAATCTCCCCGTCGGCCTCAAGAAGCCAAGTCTCATTCTTTTCTTTCTCCGAAAGTTTAAGGTCGGTAAACAAATCACTGATTAGTTTGCTGCCATTCATACCGAAAGGCTTAAAGCGGTCTCCTTCTCTCCAGTGCCTAAGCACAACCTCAGAGCATTGCAGGATATCATTGCTGAACGCCACACTGCATTTTCCATCAACCATATCAGGTGAGAACATTTCATCCGTCACATGATTGATTTCCAGAGCAATTGGCTCAAATATTTTATCACTCTCCAAATTTACCAGATAGACATTCTCATCACGAGATTGAAAAAGAAAAACATCAATAGTATCACGGTTTATGGTCGCTTTATGACTAGAAGAAAAGAAATGCCTTCCCACAGCACTATTGAGCATATCATTGCACTGCTCATAGTTGAAACCCAGCGGTTTGAGTATTTCATAGAGCAGCATTCCTCGATTATCAAAACTATTTAGAATCTCAAGGTCAATAACGATAGAATCTCCTTCACAATCACTCACTATGTTGCGCATCACTCCTATGCTTTCATGATATAACCCATTGCATTGGCGCATATTCTCTATAGTGGTAAGCAACGCTTGCTTTGCGCCATCAAATTCTTTATACAGAGCTGGCAATACAATATTGCGCAGGCGGTTACGCTTAGCGTCATTCTCAAGGTTTGTGCTATCTGTCACATAGTCCTGCCCTGTCTCGCCAAGCCATTCAAGTATTTCGGCACACGACACGCAAAGCAACGGACGCACCACCACCCCATTTCTTGGTTTCATGCCAGTGAGTCCAGTAATGCCAGTGCCTCGCAAGGCATTGAGAAAGAACGTCTCAATGTTGTCATCATTATGATGAGCCACAGCGATGCAACTACAGCCATGAACTTGGCGTAGTTCCTCAAACCATTCATAGCGCAGTTCACGGCATGCCATCTCCATCGACACACCATGCGCTCTAATATAGGCAGGCACGTCAAAATGCTTCACATCGAACGCAACATTTAATTGGCGGCAAAGTTCTGTAACAAAACATTCGTCACGATTGCTTTCCTCTCCGCGCAAGTGAAAATTGCAATGTGCTGCTCGGCAATCATAGCCCAGCTCAAGCAAAACACGCAGCAGAGCCACCGAATCGGCACCACCACTCAGCGCCACCAAGACTGGCATCGAGGCATCAATAAGTGAACCTTTTTCGATGAAAATCTTTACCTTATTTATAAATTGTTCTTCCATTTATAAAAAAAGGATGTGACACTAATGAACACACCCTTTTTCAATTATTACCAACATAAACTATTTTCAAGGAATAAGGTTGTGACTGCGGAACACCTTTTGAATCTTCTCAAGTGCTGTGGTCACCTGCTCGCGAGTGTGAGTGGCCATTAAGCTGAAGCGTATAAGAGTATCATTAGGCGCAACAGCAGGCGACACAACAGGATTAACGAAGATGCCCTCGTCTAGCAACTCACGAGTGATAAGGAATGTGAGGTTGTTGTCACGGATGAAAAGAGGAATGATTGGAGTCTCGGTGTGACCAATCTCGCAACCCATCTGGCGGAAACCCTCAAGGGCATAGTGGGTATTATCCCACAGACGCTCTTGTCGCTCAGGCTCTGCAATCATAATGTCGAGAGCTGCACTCACAGCTGCTGTAGAGGCTGGGGTGATACTAGCAGTAAAGATGTAGCTGCGACTATGATGGCGCAAGTAGTTAGTAATCACCTCGTCGGTTGCAATGAAGCCACCCAACGAAGCAAACGACTTGCTGAATGTTCCCATAATGAGGTCCACCTCATCGGTTAAGCCAAAATGATCGCACACACCGCGTCCGCCTTTACCAAACACGCCAATGCCATGAGCTTCATCAACCATGATGCTAGCATCATATTTATGAGCTAAATCCACAATATCAGGAAGTTTGCACACATCACCCTCCATAGAGAACACGCCATCGGTGACGATAAGTTTCACCTTGTCGGGCTTGCATTTCTGCAGCTGAGCTTCAAGCGATGCCATGTCGTTATGCTTATATTTAAGCGACTGAGAGAACGACAAGCGGCGACCTTCGATAATCGAGGCATGGTCCTGCTCGTCCCAGAGTATATAGTCCTCACGACCTGTGAGACATGAAACAACACCTAGATTAACCTCAAAGCCTGTGCTATAAATCATGGCGTCTTCCTTACCAGCATAAGCGGCAAGCTTCTTCTCTAAGTCTTTGTGAATATCAAGAGTACCATTAAGGAATGGCGAGCCGGCAAGACCAGTGCCATATTTCATGGTCGCTTGAATAGCAGCCTCACGTACACGGGGGTCGTTTACAAGTCCCGAGTAGCAGTTAGAGCCGAACATGAGCACCTTCTTGCCATTGATAATAACTTCGGTGTCCTGCTCGCTTGAGATTGCACGGAAATAAGGATAAATGCCTGCTGCTTTGGCCTTTTGAGGCTCAGTGTAGCTTGCTAACTTCTGTTGTAGTAGCTTCATAAAATCTTCTTATTGCGGTAGTATTATAATTATTACCTATTGTTTCAGCTTGCAAAATTACAAAAAAAATTGTTATAAGTATAAATAATCTTAATCTTTTGATGTAAAAAAGTATTAACGAGGCTTTAAGCAATGCCGAATACAGAATGCACAATCTTAGCTACGCCTTTTTAAATGAAAATTCATAATGCAATCCTCACCTATCACTTGAAAATGCCTTTACTAACAAACAAGCACCGCAACCGTGGTGATGGGTTGCGGTGCTTTATGGATGTGAATTGAGATTAATTCCCAAGTATGTAGTTATATATAACAGTAATGTCTGCCGAAGTAATATATCCATCACCATTAACGTCAAGAGAGTTTCCTGATTGTTGTGTTTCCGTAACGTTAATTACATAGTTGAGGGCGATGTTACTGCCATCGGTAGTGGTTGCTGTGATAGTCACAGTTCCCATTGTGAGTGTCTCTATAGTGCCGTCGGCTGAGACTGTTGCGATATTATTGTCACTTGAAGTCCATGCAAGATATTGGTTGTTTGCATTACTTGGATTCACGCCCACATTAAACTTCACCTTTACCCCTTTAGGTATGTCGCATGATGTAGTAACCAGCGAGGTAACATTCACTGGACCTGTTGACCCTCCGCTAGTCACCGTGCAGGTAGTATTGGGGAAATAATGCTTTACTCGCGCATCGTCGGTAGCAATGATATTCCTCATCTGGATAGTTTTTGGACCGCTGAAAGAGTTATCGGCAATGATGTTGAAAGTCACCAGTGCGCCACTGTTGTTTTTGAAAGTTTTGAGCGTCTGTGAGGCGATTAGGATGCGAATCGCGCCATTTGAGAGCATAGTGCTCGCAATGGTATGGTCGCGACCCTTGCGGTCGGTGAGCTCGAAAAGATAGTCTCCATCTTCCTGCTCGATTGTCAAACCCTCGGGCAGATATATGTCGGCTTGCAGAGCAGTATAAACGCTATCGTTGTCAAGATTTATCTCAATCAGTTTTGTCTCACCTGGATTAATTGAGAAATCGTTGATATAGAAGCAATCGGCTTCGCCTGTTGGTGTTGGTGGAGTATATCCTTCCTGTGTCACGGTCGTTGCCTGATTGGGCATATAGTGCTTAACACGCGCATCGTCGGTAGCAATGATGTTTTTCATCTCAATCGTCTTGCTACCGCTGAAGTTGTTGTCGGCGATTATATTGAAAGTCACCAGTGCGCCACTATTATTCTTGAAGGTCTTGAGTGTCTGCGAAGCGATAAGGATGCGAATTGCGCCACTCGAAAGCAAAGTGCTCGCAATAGTGTGGTCGCGACCCTTGCGGTCGGTAAGATCAAACAGATAGTCACCATCTTCCTGCTCTATAGTCAGACCCTCTGGCAGATAGATGTCGGCCTGCAAGGCAGTATATACGCTGTCGTTGTTAAGATTAATCTCAACCTGCTTGGTCTCTCCAGGATTGATAGTGAAGTCGTTGATATAGAAAGTATCAACTGCGGTTGCGCTCAATGTGGCAACCATGCATAAAGCCATTAATAAAAATTTTTTCATGATCTTTTTATTTTAATGGTGAGGCGAACGAGCCGCCCCACCTAATCATTTATTAGAATCTCATTTTTTTAACTTCGTTGCCCATCTTTACAATTACCAGTCCTGTTGCAGGTGCTGGATAAACGTTGCGGCCAGCGTCAACTCTAACTGTCTTGTACATACCGTTTGGCAATGCAAGCTGAGCCTCCCCATCGTTCGGCGACACGATGACGATGTTGTTACCCTCGTTATATATGCGGGCTTCGGTTGTTACATTGTCAACACCTGTTGGGCTGAAGCTCAGCTCAATGTCACCGATGCCGTAGCAAGTCACTGAAGGAGAGGCAAGCTTGATGCCGCTAAGGCTGCCGTTGCCACTTGGCTCACCAGCGAGGGTGAGAGTGAGCACTGTGCCGTCATTGTTCTTGAAGCTCTTAAGCGCGCTCGATGCAGCGAGCAGGCGATAGCCACCGCTGTTAAGTTCACGGAACTGAACTTGATGGCTTGCACTTGCGCGGTCGCTGAGAGTTGCGTCAACAAGCGTCATGCCCTGAGGCAGGTTTATATCCATCTGCATTGCAGTTATATCCACGTTGTTGCTTAGATTAATGATAACCTCTTTGCCCTGCACAACTGCACCCATAGTGCATTCTTCATTGTCATGCATTATGCATTGTGCATTGTGCATTATGCATTCTGCTTTGCCTTCATAGTTCAATGCCAGATAAGCCACTCCCACAAGGTCGCCAACGTCAATAGTGTTGTCCTCATCAAGATCGGCAGCGGCGAAATTGAACGGTTGTGGATCTTGCTCAAGGATATAGCTTGCTACATCCACATAGTCAGCAACGTCGATAGTGCCGTCATCATTCACATCACCAGGAGCAAAGGGTTGTGTTGGTTCTTCAACCAAAGCAAGAAGATAAGGATAACCAACACCCTCTTCAATGCCCCATATGTCGGTGAAGTCCCAACCATTGTTCACATAGGTTGCTTGAGTATATAGCTGTGCCTGAGTTACTGAAATACCTTCAAGAGGATCGTCATATACTGTTTTGGGGATATTGTTAATGCTGACCTCCATGCTATTAAGAGCATAATTGGTATTATCAGGCTCGGATGCTCCATTACGGAAGCCACCTATCATGCGCATGCCTATGCCGCCAGCCTCACTTACTTGAATCTTGTTGTTGGCAGCAAAGCAGCGGGTCACATTAGCTGCACTGCCATCATTATAGGCAACAATTCCTGCGCCCCACTTTTCGGCATATACATTACCCGAGGCATGACATCTGTCCACTGTGCCATAGTTGATGCCAGAGACACCAGCTCCATATTCGACACTTGTGACCTCGACTGTAGAGTAGCTATTGCTTATGGTGCCATTGTTCTCACCAGCAATGCCACCTGCATAGCAATTATTATTCTCTGTTGCTGTTGCTGTAATAGTTCCGTTAGAATAAGATTCGGTAATAAGTGAAGATGTGGTATAATTTGAGCCCACAATGCCACCAACAAAATCTTCACCAACTATTGTTGCATCGGTTATGCACTTATTTATTGTTTCTGAGCAAGCAGGAGTGATACCGCCAGCATAACGCGAACCAGTTATTGATCCTGCAACTTGGCATAATGTGAATGAATTAGAGGTATTATTGCCACCAGAAATTCCTCCAACAAAGTTCACGCCAGCTAAACTTCCGTTGTATTGGCAGTTGATGAAACTACCAGAAACAGAATATCCACAAAGACCTCCTGCCGATCCACTGCTTGTAATATTAGAAACGACCTTACAATTCTCAAAAGAATTACCACTTCCTGAACCTACAATTCCTCCTAAACGATCGCCACCGTTTATGTTACCATTGATGTTAATATTAGTAAATGTAGAGTTGTCGGCTTTTCCAACAAGAATCGCTGAGTAGGCTCCAACCTTAGAATTCTTAGACAGATTAATTGTTAAATCCTTAATTGTAGCATCATTAGCTGTAGAAATCAAACCATAAAAGTTTGTGGTTGAATTAGTCCATAAGCCCGAAATGGTTTTTCCATTACCGTCAAGCTGCTTCATTGAGATACCACTATTCATGCCAACAGGAACCCAACCAGTTGTGGGGCTATTGGCTGTTATCCATCCTGAAACATTGATGTCGTTCATTATCTTATAGTAAGAATAACTATTGATGTTTGCAAGGTCACTTGCTGTATAAATCAAAAAGGGGTCATCCTCAGTACCACCACCAATAAAGTCAACAGTTCCTATTGTAAAATAGGATTGCATTAAACCTGTTTTGGTTGCACATACTTTAATAATGTCACCCGATTGCAGACCCTCGGTGATATTTACTGTCCATTGATTGCCAGAAACAGCAGCCGTATAAGACTCATTACCTGTAAACAGAACAACAGTTCCTCCATCAATGCTTTGCCCCGAAACAGAAGTTGCTCCTGAAATCAATTGACTTGTAATCTTGGGAGGAGCACACTGGGTCGCTTTATAGGGATAGCACTCGGTCTCTTGAATCTTCCAATAGTTGTCAAAGTCCCAACCCATGCCTACATAATTGGACTTCAATCTCAAAGTGCTTGCGCCAACATTAGTTCCGTGTTGTGGACCATCATCAAAGGAGACGGTAGTGCCAGCCGATGTGACTTTTGCCGATGCCAATCCTTTGTTTGCACTTGTGGTGCCAGTTGCCCCAATAGTCACATTGTCTCCAACAGCTCCAAAAATGCGACCAGTATTGCCTCCTGTACCAACAATAACTTCATTGGCTGATACGCATGAACTGATTTCAGAATTGCCAACTGCATTTGCATTAGACTCTAAATATCCTGTTATGCCGCCAACATAATTGTTTGCATATATTTTCCCAGATGAGTAACTGGTGTTGATGTTAGCCGATTTTCCATATCCAATAATTCCTCCAACTTTTGAATTCCCATAGATGTCTCCACTGTGATAACTGTTTGATATTTCAGTCAAACTAATTTGTGAATCTAACACGAAATTCACGGTGACCTCTGATAGAGATGACCCCGCCGGTGAAAAATAAGGATAATTAATCTGTTCAATATAACGAGAAATAACCCCCAAATCTAATAGTTTTTTGAGGAACTGATCTGATGTGCTAGTCAAATTAGTTTTAGTATAAAGATATGCATCGACATTGTAAAATTTATAGACAAAAAAGTAATTGTTCATTATGGTTGGTGCTATGGCTGTCCATGAACCAGCATGACTAAGTACTTTATAATTCGACATGTCAATTGTAGTGAGTATTAATTTTTCATTATTAGATTCTTGATATCCAATTATTCCTCCAATACAATCACCTGAAGAACTGATACTACCGACTGAGTAACTGTTATTGACAATGTTTTTATATGATGAAAAAGAGTTATTATCTATATCGGTTGTGTAAATGTTGCTATTAGGATAAGTGTACCCAATTATGCCTCCAATGTAACATGTTGAACTGTTGTTCGTTGAAGTTATGTCTCCTGTGTGCGCACTACCATTTATAGAAAAGTAAGAGTTTGATGCTCCAATGATTCCTCCCATGTGAGTGGTACCATTAATATTCCCTCTTGAAAAACACTCTGTTATTGTTAATGTGCCATCACTGCTTCCAACAATACCTCCAAGATAAGAAGTCCCTGTGATATTACCATTTACAGAACTATTACTTATTGTCAGGTCACAACCATATTTTAATTTACCTACAATACCTCCAATAATACTTTCACCATTTATATTTCCAGTGACTTGTATGTTTGTTAGAGTCATATTACCAGAACCAATATATCCCACACATTGTCCTGAAGAACCACTTGTGGCAGTAACAGAGGAACTACAAGTTATATTTGTAAGGGTTGATGTCCTAGCATAACCTGAGAAGCCTGCTACAGAACCGCCACCATTCACAGTACCGTTATAACCAGAATTTTTAATTACGCATCCTTCTATGTTTCCTGTAAAACCGCCTACATCACTAGCCCCAGTTACATTCATCGATACATTACATGATGTTATAGTTGAGTTAAACGCAATACCACATAAACCACCTGTGCGATCTGCACCTTTCACTGTTGTGCCGTTAATAGTTAAGTTGCTAATAGTAGCGCCTTCAGTATAACCGAAGAACCCCACATAATTAGTACTTGCTCGAGTTATAAACAAACCAGAAATAGTTTTGTTATTACCCAAAAATTTACCTTTAAAAGGCTGAGTTTCAGTACCAATAGGCAACCAACCATTAGTGGGGTTGTTGTCAGCAAGCCAAGAAGACAAATCAATGTTCTGCATTAGCTTGAAAACAACTCCACTTTGTCCAATGAAGTTATGGACATCATTAAGATGATTGGGGTTGTAAATCAGGTAAGGATCTGATTCTGTTCCTGAACCAGAGCCTGAGAATGACTGTCCCCAAGTAGGCGATGAGCCTAACAACAATGCGAATAGAATCGCAAAAGTTTTTAAAAATTGTTTTAGTTTCATAATCATAAGAGTAAAAAAATATTTGACAATATCTATTTATTCTTTATATGGTAGCATAGGCATATAAATGCCCAAATCAAATCCTTGTTTTTTGGATTTGGCGTACCATCTGAAGAATAGTCTGTTTCATTTTGCAAGCAGAAGTAAAAAACAATTTAAATGTTTCATGTCTTTAGCTTTTATAAAGTTCGAAATCATTTATTCTCAATCGCATAATACTATCCATTTTAGATAAACAATCTTTGTTGTCAAAATAGAAAATATGCCATTTTGCAGTAGAAAATCTATCAATTATTATTCTGAAATACTTATCATCAATTGGATTCATAGAATGTCCTAAAACTATTATATCTAAATTGACATTATTTTTGAATTGTATTTCATTCAAAAATTCTACCAAACTTTCTATATTGTATTTTTTCGCCAAAGAATTTTTGAAGTCTTTTGACAAGTAATCATAGGAGTCGATATGTTCATAGGATTCTTCTTCATCTTGTCCATGCCAAAAAATATAATCTCGAGATGTATCTAAATCTTCGTTTTCAGCAAAGCCGTGTATGTGTTTTATTTTTGATTTCGGCAATTGATAGATAAATTCTAAAATATCAGTATAATTAAATGTCAGATAATAATCGTTTTTGTCGAGGTTATAGCGTTTTGGCAGATAATACTTTAATTGTCTTATACTTATGATCCATTTTCCTAACTCGTATTGCAAAGATTTAAACAAATTTAAAAACTCATCTTTTTTAGGTTTGTTGATATCATTAAGACTTGTAGTATAATCATTATAAAACTCTTTCATCTTTTGGGGATTAGGCACTCCTAACCCTTCCTCAAAATTCGACCAGAGACTATCAGTGGTAATATTTGGAAAAGTTTTGTTGATTAACTCAAAAAGATTTGGAGCATTTGTCTTACAGAATGAAGCAAAATCAGAATATCTTGCTGGCAATCCATGCTCCAAGTCAAATCCATTGCCAATGATATATAGTTTCATTATGATTATTTCAAATAAAATGAATGAACCTTTTTATCTTCTATCATATCAATTGCCTTTTGGACATCAGTAATATTGGCTTTACAAATAGCTTTTATTGCGATAAATAACAAATTCTCTTCATCTGTTAATGTCATTGTCAAATGCACTTTGTCCCCATCAATATCACCATATTTTTGGATAATACTATTCTTCGGAACAGAGCCTTCCCATTTTATCAGCAATTCTTCTAATTCTTTTTTTTCCATAGTAGCGTTAGTCTTCCTCTTTAGTCTCCCGAATTGAGGTGGTTTCGTTAATGGTGAGCACAAAAAGATAGCGTGGAAACTTGTCTGGTTTATTATCACTAAGGCATCGCCAAACGCCCATGCAGAAATAAACAGTCATCCCCAACGCGATGCCATATACTGTTCCCGCCAATGGGGATGATGTATTGGCACACGGAAGGCGCTTTTAACTGCTTTATCTTTCTGCTAAATATTTTGGCGATTTTTAGTGATAAGATAACGCAAAAACGCTTCTTTATGTCATCAAGCACTTAGTGAAACATCTGTTTCGTGCTTGAGTTGCTGCAAAATTAAGAATTATTTTCAAAAAACACAAATTATTATGGCAAATAGTAGCATTTTTGCTTGATTGTACTAAAATATGTACTAAAATAGGACTTATTCAATGTCCGTATTGAATGCGACTTGGAGTAAATCATAAACGAGTTTTTGGGCATAAGGTTGGTTATATTGTGGGAAATTAGTATTTTTGTGGCTGTAAATATAAGTAGATGGATTTCAAGTTACATTCACAATATGAGCCAACGGGTGACCAACCACAGGCTATTAAGGAGCTTGTAGATGGCGTGAACAACGGTATGCCTTGCCAAACGTTGCTGGGCGTGACTGGCTCGGGTAAGACGTTCACGATGGCCAACGTGATAGCGCAGACCAATCGCCCCACCCTCGTGCTGTCGCACAACAAGACGCTGGCGGCTCAGCTTTATGCCGAGTTTAAATCGTTCTTTCCCGAAAACTCGGTTCAATACTTCGTTTCCTACTACGACTACTACCAGCCCGAGGCCTACCTGCCATCAGTCGATAAATACATCGAGAAAGACCTTGCCATCAACAAAGAAATTGACCGCCTGCGCCTTGCCACAGTAACTGCACTGCTCTCGGGACGCCGCGACGTGATAGTAGTATCGAGCGTGTCGTGCCTTTATGGTATGGGTAATCCCGAGAACATTGAGGCTAATATCGTGCGCCTCAAAGTGGGAATGAACATTGGTCGCGATGCCTTCCTGCGCCGACTTGTCGATGCACTCTACTCCCGCAACGAATACGAGCTCTCGATGGGCACTTTCAGGGTAAAAGGCGACACCGTTGATGTGATGATTGCCGACACCGATGCTGTGTTGCGCGTCATCTTTTGGGGCGACGAGATTGAGAGCATGGAGCTGCTCGACCCGCTGACCATGCTTCCCCGCGAGAATGTGGAGGGATTCAACATCTACCCTGCCAACATCTTCGTCACCAGCAAGGAGAGCATGGCCAATGCCCTCGGCAAGATTGATGTTGATCTTGGCACTCAAGTAGATATGTTCTACCGTGAAGGCCGTCCTGTTGAGGCAAAGCGACTATATGAACGCGTGACCTACGACCTCGAGATGATTCGCGAAGTGGGTTATTGCTCGGGCATTGAGAACTATTCTCGCTACTTCGACGGCCGTGAGCCAGGAGCACGCCCTTACTGTCTGCTCGACTACTTGCCCAAGGATTTCCTCACTATCATCGACGAGAGCCACGCCACAGTACCACAGGTGCGAGCCATGTATGGTGGCGACCGCTCGCGCAAGGACACGTTGGTGAACTATGGTTTCCGCCTTGATGCCGCACGCGACAATCGCCCACTCACATTCAGCGAGTTTGAAGCTTTGACGCACCAAACCATCTACGTCAGTGCCACGCCTGCCGACTATGAACTGGAGCGCTGCGAAGGTGTCGTTACCGAACAAATTCTTCGTCCCACAGGTCTTCTCGACCCCAAGATCACAGTGCGACCTTCGCTTGGACAGATCGACGACCTCATCCATGAGATTGAGTTGCGTGTTGAGAATAAAGAGCGTGTGCTTGTAACCACTCTCACTAAACGCATGGCTGAGGAGTTGAACAACTACCTTGCAAAAATCGACATCAAGTGCGCCTATATGCACAGCGATGTTGAGACAATGGACCGAATACAAATCATTGATGATCTGCGGCTTGGTGTAATTGACGTGCTCGTGGGCGTGAACCTGCTGCGCGAGGGTCTGGACCTGCCCGAGGTGTCGCTTGTCGCTATCCTCGATGCCGACAAGGAAGGTTTCCTGCGTTCGCATCGTGCACTAACCCAGACCGCGGGTCGCGCTGCCCGAAACCTCAACGGCGAAGTGATTATGTATGCCGATAAAATCACCGACTCGATGCAGCGCACCATCGACGAGACTGAGCGCCGACGCACCATGCAACTCAAGTACAACGAGGAGCATGGCATCACCCCTCAGGCCATTGTCAAGGCCCGCAATGCCATCATTGGTGTTGACAGCAACATGAGTGCCAGCGACGAGACCCGCCAGCATGCACGCCGCTACGAGAGCAATGTGGTGGATATGTCATCGCTCAAGAACCAGGTGGAGGCAGAATTTGACCGCACTGCCGGCATCGCCGCCGACCCAGTGATTGCCTACATGAAACCGCAAGACTTGGAGAAGACCATAGAGTATCTCAAAGCTCAGATGGTGGCTGCCGCCAAGAATATGGAATTTCTCGCCGCCGCACAATACCGCGACGAGATTCTCAAGTTACAAAACAAATTGGAGGACACAAGTGGCAAATAACAGCAGGCATATCGAGGGACAATGGCTGCCAACCACCAAGAAGGAGATTGAGCACTTGGGATGGGATCATATCGACGTGATTCTCTTCACGGGCGATGCCTACATCGACCACCCCTCGATGGGCACGGCGGTAATTGGGCGCACCCTCGAGGCTCATGGCTACAAGGTGGCTGTGGTGCCGCAGCCCAACTGGCGTGACGACCTGCGCGATTTCAAGAAACTGGGCAAGCCACGCCTGTTTTTTGGCGTCTCGGCAGGAGCGATGGACTCGATGGTGAACCACTACACCGCCAACCGCCGTCGCCGCAGTGACGACGCTTACACCCCTGACGGGCGTGCCGGTGCCCGCCCCGACTACCCTACCATTGTCTATAGCGAAATTCTCAAAAAGCTGTTCCCCGATGTGCCTGTGGTGGCCGGCGGCATTGAGGCATCGCTCAGGCGCTTGTCGCACTACGACTACTGGCAAGACCGCCTCATGCCGTCGATAATGAACACCGCGCCAGTCGATATGATATGCTATGGCATGGGCGAGATCGCTACTATCGCTATCGCTCGCGCCTTGAGCAGTGGTGCTAAAATAGAGGATTTGACCAGCATCCCGCAGACGGTAGTTCGTCGTCCTTTAAGTGAGGTTCCTACCGAAAACGATGATAAAAACATAGTTCTTCATTCCTTTGCTCAATGCCAAGAGAGCAAACGCTGCCAAGCTGAAAACTTCCGCAACATCGAGATAGAGAGCAACCGCTGGCACGGTCACACCTTGTGGCAGGCCACTGGCGGCGTGGCGATTAAAGTCAACCCCATGAATCCACCCATGACAACAGAGCAGGTGGATGCGTCGTTCGACCTGCCTTACACCCGACTTCCTCATCCTCGCTACCGTGGCAAGCGCATTCCTGCCTACGAGATGATACGCCACTCGGTGTGCTTGCACCGCGGCTGTTTTGGAGGATGCGCCTTCTGCACAATTAGTGCCCATCAAGGAAAATTCATCGCCTCTCGAAGCAAGGAGTCGATAATGCGCGAGGTGAAGCAGGTTACTCAGATGGAAGACTTTAAAGGCTACATAAGCGACTTGGGCGGGCCCAGCGCCAACATGTATGCCATGCACGGCCATGACCTGGAGCGGTGCAAGCGCTGCACGCGGCCATCGTGTCTGCATCCTAAGCCATGCCCCAATCTCAACAATGACCACCGCCCACTGCTCGACATCTACCATAGCGTAGATTCTCTGCCACTGGTCAAGAAATCATTCATTGGCAGCGGAGTGCGTTACGACCTATCGATGCATAAATGTGGCGACCCCGAAATTGACAAAGCCAATGCCCAGTACAACGAGGAGTTAATTCGCTTCCACGTCTCAGGCCGACTCAAGGTTGCTCCCGAGCACACCAGCGACGAGGTTCTTAAGGTGATGCGCAAGCCACCGTTCTCACAGTTTGTGCAGTTCAAGCGCATCTTCGACCGCGTGAATGCCAAATACCATCTCAACCAGCAACTTATACCATATTTCATATCTTCACATCCAGCATGCCACGAGATGGACATGGCCGAACTCGCTGCGCTCACCAAGGAACTGAATTTCCACCTTGAACAGGTACAGGACTTCACCCCCACCCCCATGACCGTCGCCACAGAAGCATTCTACACAGGTCTACATCCCTACACTTTACAACCCATATTCACCGCCCACACCAAAGAAGAGAAACTCGCCCAGCGCAAATATTTCTTCTGGTATGACAAGCAATACAAGGCCGACATAATAAAGTCGCTCAAAAAAATGCACCGTCGCGACCTAATCAATAAGCTCTATCCACAGAGGTGACATTCCACATCCTTAAAAAAGGTTAACTACAGACGCAAAAATCATTGTTTTGCGTCTTTATTGTGTAATGGATGAGCGAGAGTTTGAAAAGTTGGCGACTGGGCTACGCAAGAAGGCTGTTGCTACATGTTTATCATGTGGTGCCGATGCAATGCAAGCCGATGATGTGGCGCAAGACGTGCTACTGCGATTGTGGCAGATGCGCGACACCCTCGACCGCTACCGCTCCCTAGATGCTCTCGTGGCAGTGATGGCTCGCAACAACGTTGCATCTCTGCATCGCAAAAACCATAACGTGCCCATCATGTCGGTGCACCACAAAGATTTGCCATCGCAGATTATCAGTCCCGACGAGTCACTCATCTCATCGCAAGAAGTGGCATGGCTAAATGATACTATCAAACGGTTGCCAAGCACGCAATATGCAGTGCTTCACATGCGCCAAGTGGAATGTCGGAGTTTCGACGAGATAGCCCAGCGCCTTGGCATTGAGAATAGTACGGCACGGAGCCTGCTATCAAGAGCACGTATTAAATTACTTGATGAGATTAAGAAACGAAATAAACTATGAAGAATCACAACCCACATATAGAATCATTGCTTGAGCTGTTTATGCAAGGCGAGACATCTCTTGAGCAAGAGCGTGAGTTGAGCAGCTTTTTTGCCAATTATGCCTCAATTCCCGAAGAATGGGAGGGTTATAGGGAGATGTTTGCCTACTTCGACGCAGGTATGCCAATCCATGAGGAAAAGCCCAAGCACAATATTGCTCGTCCCGTATGGGCATTGCTCGCTGCGGCAGCTGTTGCTGCAATAGCTATAATGGTTGCGCCTCTGTTTCAGCGCACTTCACAAAAGGTCAACATCACGACTCCACAACCAATTATTGCAGAGAAAAAAAACAAAACGACTCCAGTCACCGTCGTTAATACCGAGCAACCAGAAATATCTCCACTTTTAGCAATAGAAAAACAAGAAACAAAGAAAGAAAAGAAAACTGTTACTGCCCGTCAACACATTGCTCTCGACAGCATAGAGATTGAGCGTGAGCAAGGCGAGGTAGAACAAACTCAACAAGAACTCATGGCCGACAAGTTCATCATTGAACAAGAGCGGCAAGAGGCTCTCAACGAGCAATACATCACCCGCGCCCAAGCCTATCAAGCGCAACAGGCAGCACAAAACGAAAACCCGCAATTAATTCAAGTAGTATTCAAATAAAAAACTTCCATCAATATGAAAAATCTATTTATCACAATCGTGATGGCGGCAGCGATGGCAATTTTCGCCATTTTTGGCTGCGCTGCACAAGACCAAGTAGTTAGGGCTTACGACAAGTTCTCAAATGAACTATGCAATGGCTACACAACTATGAACAAGCACATTGACTACCGGGACCAAAATTCGGGAGAGGTAACTGGTGTGTGCTCTGTTATCGAGTTCTCCATGCCAAGCAAAAAAGGCACTTTAATCAAAGACTTGACTCGCGCCATGACACTAGACAGCGAGAATGCCTACCACAGCGCGTCGGGCAAAGCAGGCAGCAAAGGGGTGACCTACGCCATCGCCTATGGCACCGGCAAGAACGACTTTGAGCTGATTGGTGCCGACAGCGACATGAACTTTATGGTTGTGTGCTTCAAGGACAAGCGACAGAGCGATTTCCGCACAAGCTATGCCATTGAGTGGAAGGAGGCCAACGATGGCGAATACATAGGTAAGATTTACAAAATCTACGGCAAAAAGCCACAAGACATCATGACCAACAGCAACCATAAGAGCGCAGCGATCTACAGCAACAGCGGCGATGGCGGCTTCACACTGAATATTGATAGCCTTATTGACGTGAATGGCTTAAAGAGCCTCAGCGAGGGTCTAACCCTCGAGTCGCTCAAAGACTTACCTGGGCAGCTCGAAGTGCTAAAAGACAGATTGGGCAGCGGCTATAGCCTCAAATATTACTCTAATCCAAAGGGCAGCGACAATGACATCGACAACTCTACCTGGCTCACCACTTTTGCCATGTATTGCAACAAATTCAAGGAGAAAGTTAAAGGATCGCCAAGCAAAGGCTCGGTCTATGCCACCGAACTGCTCCAACTGTGCAAACAGGCCGATGGAGTAATCACTGCAAGCGAGAAAAGACTATGTGTCAAGAGCCTGAAAGAGTGCCAAAAGTGCACCAACGACACCTTCGTCAATGGTCTGCTCGAAGAAGCCATCAACTGGCTAAACGGCAAGAATAAAGCCGAGAGTCGTAACGTCACACCCTCTCGTTGTAGCTTTTTCCTCTTTACCTGAAAACAATCAAAGAAAATCTCAAAAGAGCGTCAATTATTTTTGATGCTCTTGTTTTTTCTTTGTAATTTAGCAAGCTGAAAAAACTGCTTACTATGACACTTGACGAACTGAAATTTAATGTAGATACAAAGGGCATAAAGGTGATTCAAACCCAGCGCGGGGAGGTTGATACTTCCAACCCTTACTCGCAGTGGAACCTCTGTCACTACACAGGCGACGTAGCACAACATGTTTTTGATTCCCGTTTAGAGTTATGCCAGCTGTTAGGCATTGACTACGACCATTTGATAATGCCGCGACAGACTCACTCTTGTCGTGTGACAGCCTTTGATGAAAAATTAGTTGCTGCTCCAAGCCGAATTAGGAAATTGATGCTCGATGGTGTAGATGCCCTTGTTACCACAGTCCCTAGCGTGTGCATTGGCGTCAACACTGCCGATTGCGTTCCCATAGCACTGGCCGATCCCATTAATGGTGTCATCGCCATTGCACATGCAGGATGGAGAGGAACTGTTGGGCATATTGCCGAAGAGACTGTAAAAGTAATGGAAGCAGTGGGTGCAAAAGCCAGCAACATCCTTGCCACAATGGGCGTAAGCATCTGTCAAGAATGCTTTGAAGTAGGCGACGAGGTTGTGAGAGAGTTTGAGCAGGCAGGTTTTGACATATCGCTCATCATGCGCCGCAACACTACCACTGGGAAAGCCCACATCAACCTGCAAGAGGCCAACCGACAAGTTTTAATTTCAGCTGACGTGCCAGCCCATAATATCACCCTCCCCAATCACTGTAGCCGCTGTGAGAGTAATCGCTATTTTTCAGCCCGCCGCCTTGGCATCGCCAGCGGCAGGACTTTCACAGGGATAATATTGCGTAATTAATCTTCAATATTCTTGTGTTTTTGAAATGAAATATCTAATTTTGTAGATTGATTAAAAAACCTTACCACTATGACAACAGCTATCTATACACTCACTTCACAGCTGCATGATGCAGAGGCTGTGGATGCTGCCACTCGGGAGTTCCTGGGCGGACTGGGCATCGATTATGAACTTAAGGTTGGCGACTTCAAGGACTATGGCGGTCACGACCTCGAACTGATTTATGTTCGCACTGGCGGCACTGAGAGCATCTTCAAAAACGAACTGCCTCGAATGCTGCGCCAGTCGAAGCAGCCTTTCTACCTTCTCACCTCGGGCAAGAGCAATTCGCTTGCTGCCTCGATGGAGATTCTGTCCTATCTGCGCCAGCAAGGTCTCAAAGGCGAGATTTTGCACGGCAGTAACGAGTATATTAAGGCTCGCGTGACCACCCTGCAACATGTGGGCAAAGTGATGCGCGAACTCAACGGCTGCCGATTGGGAGTGATTGGCGAACCGAGCGACTGGCTAATCTCAAGCTCCGCAAAATACCGAACCATCGAGGACCGACTTGGCATCAAGATTGAGCACATCGACATGGATGAGCTGCTTATGCTCATCGAGCGCATCCCTGCCGACATTGAGAGCGACCTTGCCGAGAAAGCACCTAACAACACTATTCGCAAGTCACTTGTCGGTGCCGAGCGAATCTACGAGGCACTGCGCCTAATCGTAGAGGGCTACGACCTGCAAGGTTTCACTATTCGCTGCTTTGACCTACTCACAGCAGTGAAGAACACTGGCTGCGTGGCACTTGCCAAGTTCAACTCTCAAGGCATCGTGGCTGGCTGCGAGGGTGACATCCCAGCCATGATCTCGATGAAGATAGCGCAAGCCGTGACAGGCAAGAGCGCTTTCCAAGCCAACCCCGCCCGCATCAACCCCGAGACTGGCGAACTGCTGTTTGCACACTGCACCATCCCATTCGACATGGTAGATGAATATGAACTTGACACACACTTTGAGTCGGGTATTGGCGTGGGAATCCGAGGATTCATGAAGCCTGGCCCCGTGACTATCTTCAAGGTGAGCGGCGGTCTTGGCCGTCATTATGCCGAGGAAGGCATGCTCGTTGAGTGCCAAGGCAAACCCGACCTGTGCCGCACACAGCAGCTCATACAGCTCAACGACAAAGAGGCTGCCCGCTACTTCCTCACCACTCCAATAGGCAACCACCACATCATTATGCAAGGCCACCACAAAGCCGTGCTCGATGAGATTCTTTAAGCACGTGAATTGTGGAACGAGGAACGTGGAACGGTTTTGAGCGCTTCGTGCGTGAATTGTGGAACGAGGAACGATCAGCACCTCCCTTCCACCTTCCACCTTCCACTTTCCACCTTCCACCTTCCACCAATAAACGATAAACGAACAACGATAAACGAAAATGCGACATACTCCAGTATTGCTGCTCACGGGTTATCTGGGCAGCGGAAAAACAACACTTGTAAATCACATTCTCACTAACGAGAAAAACATAAAATTTGCCGTTATCGTCAACGACATTGGCGAAGTGAACATTGATGCTAGTCTTATTCAGAAAGGCGGTATCGTGGGGCAGAAAGATGAGAGCCTTGTGGCACTTCAGAACGGATGCATCTGCTGTACCCTGAAGATGGATCTCATAGAGCAACTCAACGACATAATGAAGCTCAACCGCTTCGACTACATAGTAATTGAAGCCAGTGGCATCTGCGAGCCAGAGCCCATCGCACAGACCATCTGCTCCCTCCCCAATATGGACGACAATTTCATAGAGCACGGCATCCCCTACCTCGATTGCATCGTCACCGTGGTGGATGCACTGAGGATGCAGAGCGAGTTTGCATGTGGCGAAGACCTCAAGCGCAAGAACATCGGCGAGGAAGACATCGAGAACCTGCTCATCCAGCAGATTGAGTTCTGCAACATCGTGCTGCTCAACAAAGCCTCAGAGGTGAGTGACGACGAGCGAGACCGCATCCGCCACATCATCCATGCCCTGCAGCCAGCAGCACAAATCATAGATTGTGACTATACTAATGTCAATCTTGACGACATTATCGAGACAGGACTCTTCGACTACGAACGTGTGGCAAGTTCAGCAGGCTGGATTCGTGAGATTGAGCGCCCAGCCACCGACGAAGAAGAGGCCGAAGCCCATCATCACCATCATCACGACGATGAAGATGAAGAGGAGCATGAGCATGAGCACCATCACCACCACGATGAAGATGAAGGCCACGAGCACGAACATCACCACCATCATCACCACCATCACGACGAGGGCGAAGCCGAAGAATATGGCATTCAAACCTTTGTCTATTACCGCCGCCCGGCTATCGACATCCACAAGTTTGACCGATTTGTAGCAACTAAGTGGCCCAAGAACATAATCCGCGCAAAGGGCCTCATCTACTTCAGCCACAACCCCGACATGTCGTTCCTCTTTGAGTCGGCTGGCGTGCAGAAAAAGCTTACCGAGAGCGGATATTGGTTCGCCACCGCCCCCGAGGAGGAACTTAAGCGAATGATAGAATACAACCCCGACATCCTGCGCGACTGGGACGAAGTGTATGGCGACCGTATGGTGAAACTAGTATTCATTGGTCAGCATCTCGACAAAGAGCAACTCACCCGAGACCTCGACGAGTGCCTGGCAAATGCATAATGCTCGATACTTGATACTTTTTGTCATAAAAACATAAAAAGGGACACATAGAAAAATCAATAACAGAAAAATATTACTACTTTTGCACCATCAAAATTAATAGCACGAAAATATACTACCCGAAAAATGAGCCTTTCGAGTTGTATTTAAGAAGAAAAAGGCTCTATAAAACAACTATTTAACAAACAACAAAAATGAAGAAACTTTTACTTATTGCAGCTATGGCTGTGATGACTTTAGGCGCTTGGGCACAAAACGCAAGCGACTATGGTATCGTTATGGAGCAACCTGCCGGTGAGTTGAGAACCTACGACCGCGCTGGTTATGCCTATTACTACAGTGGCGAGTATATTCGCCGTGGCGCTCAAACAGGAACAATCGACATCGTGTTTGGCGAGAACAACAAGGTATATTTCAAGCAGCCTCTCTCTAAGCTCGAGATCAACTCTTGGATTGAGGGCACATTGAGCGACGATGGTACCACTATCACCGTTCCCATGGGCCAGAATGTGGCTTACGACACCGAGGTAAACGATGTTATCACCCTTGCAGTGCTTGACTATGACGATGACTACGAGGAATTTGAAGTGCGCAACAGTGCTCATAACGTTCAATTCAGCGTTACCGAGGACAAAATTAGTTTGATTGGTACTTCGACTTACGTTGTCTTTGGCGCCATCTATGCCAACAGCCAGGAATGGGCAGGCTATGCTGACTATGCTAGCGTTTACACTCCCACCACTCAAGACGAGGACGTTCTCGTTGAACTCCCCGCTGGTGTAGAGACTCAGGTTTACACCTTCCAGGCTAACGGCTATGACGGCACCGCATTTAAATACAATGTGAATGTGGGCGTTGACAACAACGACGTTTATATCCAGGGCATCTTCAGCGACGTTCCCCAATCATGGATTAAGGGTACTCGCAATGGCAACACCGTTACCTTCGCCCAAGACCAGTACATTGGCCAAGTTGCAGGAAAACCAAACTACATGGCTGGTGGTCAAACCAATGCCTCTGGTCAAAAAGACATTTGCGATTTCGTTCTTGCCTATGACGAAGCTACCGACACCTACACCAACGTCACCGATTACCTACTCCAAAACACCACCAAGGGCGTTGTTTACTATGTTCAGGCATTCAACAACATCGTCATCACTCGCGACGTTAACGATGGTGCTCACACCATTCCTTACAACGAGAGTTTTGAGACTCAAGCTGCTTTCAGCGAGTTCACTGTTATCGACGCCAATAATGACAGCCGCACTTGGACCTATGGCGGCACAGTTGGGCAAAACGTAGCCTATCAGTGGAGCAGCACCACTGCTGCCGACGACTGGCTGATCACCCCAGCTCTCATCATGGAACCTGGAGCTGAATATGTATTTGGCATTGACGCCAAAGCATCAGGTTATCCCGAGCGCTTTGAGGTTATGATGGGTATTGAGCCTACCGTTGAGGCCATGACCACAAGTGTTATTCCTGCAGTAGTTATTGAGGGCTACGATATGACTCATCACACAGGTCGCTTCACCGCTCCTGCCGATGGCAAGTCAAATGGCAAGTACTATATCGGCATCCACGCCATCAGCGACGCCGACCAGTTTGTCCTTACTATCGACAACCTCAGTGTCGTAGCTGCTGAACCATCGGCAATCAATGAGATTAACATTGAGAAGGCACAAGACAACAACTACTACGACCTCATGGGTCGCAAGATGAATAGCAACAATCTACCCGCTGGCATTTACATCCACAATGGCAAGAAAGTTGTAATTAAGTAATCAACAAACAACAATATCCAATAAGGGCGTGACCAACAATTGATCACGCCCTTTTATAATATTAATGAACGCTAGCCACAATAGCGGGAATCTACTTAATCACCCACCGTGCAATGCGGGCTGAGCCACGTTTGCCTTTTACAATGCGCTTGAAAAGCCAGGGCATCACTTTGCGATATAGCCACTTGCGGTTGAGAGTGGAATAAGCTTTCTGCGCGGCAGGCTTGGCATATTCGGGATGTCCCTCGCGCTGGTAATATGCCGCAAGCACGAGCAAGCGATAAGCGAGTAAGTCGTAGTATCGTTGCTTGTCAATTAGGTTTGAGTTTTTTACGTCTAGATTCATGTAGCGGAGTGATATCTCCCACTTACCATGGTTTGCGCTGAAACTATTGCCAGTGATAGAGTTTGCTCCACCATAAATCACATCCACGCGGGCTTTTCCCTCAAGATAGCCCACGATGGGCCTCGCTAGCAAGATTCGTAGTCCATATTCAAAATCATTCCAGTGCGAAATGCTATTGTTCCACTCTATTTTCTTGATGAAGTCATGGCGGGCGCAGAATGCCTGTGTCGCCAACACGCTGTGCAAGATATGATTGGCAATTATGTCTTTTTTGAAAATTGGCATTGTATTTTTCTCACCAATCTCGTTAACTTGGTTGCGCCGTGCAATAACGATATCGACACGCCGAGGTGCCGACTGGAAAGCGTCCAGATATTTCTGCACCAATCGTCGATCCATAAGGTCATCACTGTCGAAAAACATCACATAATCGCCCGTGGCAAATTGCATTCCTCGATTTCGAGCGGCACTAGCTGTATGCTGTTTCTCCTGAGTGACAATTACCTCAAAATCGGGGGCATCATTCTCAATTTTAAACTGATTGAGCACCACCAGAGAGTCGTCGGTAGAGAAGTTATCTACCAATATAACCTGCAACGGACGGTGAGTTTGTTCCAACACTGTTTTCAACGTCCGAGGCACTATATTCGCACGATTATAAACTGGAATTATTATAGATACTGTACTCATATTGACTCCAAAATTAGACAATCTTTTGGAGAAATGCAAAAAAAACAATACTTTTGCAATGTTTAAAGCAAAAATAAGCAAATAATGAAGATACTCTTCGTAGGTGATGCGAGCAATATGCACAACTGCTTGGCTCAAGCGATGCGCGAGCTTGGACACACGGCAATCGTAGCAAGCAACGGCTCGCACTGGATGGACACTGGCCGAGACATCAACTTAGAGCGAGGTCCAGGCAAAATGGGTGCACTCAGGTATGTGCTCGACGTGCTACGTGCGCTACCCAAGATGCGCGGTTTTGACGTGGTAGAAACCTGCGGATCCATATTTCTTGACCTCAAGCCAAGCAAGGTGCGTCGTGTCTTCGACTGGCTCAAGCAACACAACCGCCTCATGGTAATGAGTGCTTTAGGCACCGACTATGTGTATTACCACGCATGTCACGACGGCAATACCTATCGTTACAGCGACTTTATGGTTGGAGACCGGCCTTCACCCTACGCCCTATCAAATGAGTATCAAGCCAAGCACGAGGACAACTGGAAACTACCACTAATGCGCAAGCACAGCGAGCATATCCTAAACAACATCGACGGCGCTGTCTCATGTCTTTGGGAATATCATGAGTGCTACAAGCGACTGCTCGGCAACCGACTAGCATATGGTGGCATACCTATCGACACTAAAAGCATATCTCCGCACATCCTTGACAAAGAGCCCGAGAAAGTGAAGTTCTTTATAGGTATTCAACGAGATCGCAACATCCTGAAAGGCACCGACCAGCTCCTAGAAGCCGCGCAACGCATAGTGGACCGCTACCCCAATCAATGCGAACTGGAGGTTGTTGAGAATGTGCCCTACGAGGAATATGTCCAGCTGCTCAGCCAGTCACACGTGCTTCTCGACCAACTCTACTCTTACACCCCAGCCACCAACGCCTTGCTTGCCATGGCACGCGGACTTGTGGCAGTGAGCGGTGCCGAACCCGAATACTACGACCTTATTGGCGAGCACGACAACCAGCCAATCATCAACGTGAGTCCACTCATTGAAGGCGACATCGACGCAAAACTCGAATGGTTGGTGCAAAACAAGCAATTACTCCCCGACCTAAGCCGCCACAGCCGAGAGTTTGTAGAGAAACACAACGACTCACACGTTGTAGCACAAAGACATCTTAAATTCTACAATAAATTATTGACGAAAAAATGACACTCGAAATACTAATATGCACACTTGATGAAGGGATAAACAATATCCCTGCTATGCTGCTGGAGCCATGTGAGGGAATTAGCTACTTAGTATCGTGGCAGCATAGCACTGATAAGGAGATTGCTGTGCCAGAACAATTGAAGCGCGATGACGTGAAAATTTGCCACTTGGATGGACGTGGATTGAGCCGCAACCGCAACAACTGCCTGCGCCACACCACTGCCGATGTGTGCCTAATCGCTGACGACGACTGCCGCTACACCCATGAGCAGCTGCAAAAGGTTATCGACACCTTTGCCCAAAATCCTGAGGTAGATATCGCCACATTCAAATTTAAGGGCGAAGGTTCAACCAAATATTATCCAAAAGAATCTTTTAGCTTATCAACATTTCCCAAAGGATACTTTGTGGCATCTATCGAAATTGCATTACGCCGCAAGAGCATCCAGAACATTATATGGTTTAATGAGAATTTCGGATTAGGGGCAGAAATTTTCCATTGTGGTGAAGAACATATTTTCATACAAGATGCTTTATCACATGGACTTACTTGCAAATTTTTCCCTATTACTATAGTTAGAGAGAATGATTCTACAGTTTGTATAAAGCGCGACAACGAGCGCGGCACGCTGATGGCACACGGAGCAATCCTGCAACTATATCAGCCAAAGACCAAATACTTGCGCATGATAATCAAAGCCTTTAGATTATGGCGAAAAAGAAATGTGCCATTCATCAAGGCAATTAGACACATGAAAAATGGTATCAATTATATAAAGTCGCACCCTGAGATAATGTAGGATTATTTCGTCATTAACAAAAAGTCCTCAAAACGACGCCAGCAACCATCAATCATACTGGTGTTTATCTCCTGTTCTACACCATCAAGCATTGCAAACGGACTCATCCCAGAAACCGAATTCACACACGAAGTGCCAGAGATGCGCTTCGAGAACTCAATATAATAAAACTGGCCTGTCTTGTTCTGGCACAACTGCAAGTGGAAAATGTCACTGAACACGCCCTTGTTCTTGGGACACACTGCTTTGACAAACTCCGACACATGAGCCGCCAATTCACCATCAAGCGGAAGCAGTTTAATGAAGCGATCATAGCCGTTCTTTAGCGTCACCTCACGCGGAAAGATATACATTTTCTCTTCGTCATAGCGCAACACATCAACCACAAACTCATGCTCTATGTCAATCTTCTGCATCACGCAGGCGTTATCAAGAAACTGGATGTTGCGCGAACCGGCCGACATAAAATTTGGTTTGACACAAATATCGGACAACGCAAAAGTTTCAGGAATCCTTATAGCACAATTATCTGTCAATGGTGTTAAGAACTCATTCATCTGCTTCTTGTTGTAATAGAAAGGCAATATGCTAGAGAAAGAATGCTCCGATGCCACTCTGGTGACCATAGGATTGGACTGGCGCGTCAGCTCGTCGGCAGGAAAAATCACTGCATCACCAGCCTCAAGCATTTTAAATGCCTGGCTATCGTGAATAAGATGCACTTGAGGATGCCTTGAGATGATGTGTTGGAAATCCTCATCGAGGTCGCTCAAGAAAAGCTGATGATGGGCTTCTGTGACGTTCACATACTGCTCAAAAAACAACTCAGCACTGAGTCCTGCTCTACTACCCGACTCAAAAACGACATAGTTCATAGTTACTTGATTATTCTCTGAACATAAAACATCTCAGCATAAGTACGCCCACATTCCAACCCTCTCATTCTTGCAAGGGCTCTTATCCCCTCTTCATTCAAAGGAGAAGGTAAAGTCTTTATTTGAGTTTGATAATGATAGAAAAGTCTAACTTTCTCATCAATGTGTTCGCCAATGTCAAAATAGAACAACCCACCAGGAATCTTATCTCCACTATTGACGAAAGGATATTCATAAAGAGCAAACAATGAAGGCATAACATTTTCCTTAAGCCTCATCGCAGCTTTGGTGCACTGATATACAACAATATGGTCTTGATGGTGTGAAGGATAGTTGACAAAAACCTCATCGGGAACAAACTCACTCATCACCTTATCAATTGCCGTGGTTATTTCTCTTGCAGGAAGAGTATCCATTTCGGCATCTTTATTGTGGTAGAGGATGTCATAGCTATATCCTACATCACGAGCAACTTTATCGACTTCTTGAAGTCTACGTTCCAATGGCTGCCTCACATCACAGCCTCCAACGGTTCCAAAAACAACATGGACTTGTGCTCCATGTTTAATTTGGCTCAACATATATCCTCCACAGCCTAAAATTTCGTCATCGGAGTGAGGCGCTATTATCAAGATTTTTTTCATGACTACTGATAACTGACTAAATACTATAACTTAAAATCTTACAACTATTTCTAAATATACTTCTTCACAGTGTCTTCGAGCAGATCGATATTATCTACACGCCCCACTATTTCACCCGAGCGGTTGATGATATAAATCATTGGGATTTCTGTCACGTTATATATTCTTGCTGTGATAGCACCATTAGTATCACGAGTCACGATCCATGGCAATCTTGCCACCGACTGCATCCATGATGCCTCATCATCGTCGAACGACACCTGATAAATCTCAAGCCCCTTAGATTGATATTTGCTATATACATCATTAAGCAACTTGTTTATGTAGGGTGAAAATGACTCACTTTGCATTGTGAAGTTGAGTATCACAACATTGCCATGAGAGCACACTTCCTTGAAACTACGCATCTTGCCTGCTTTATCCATTAGCTTGAAATCTAATACACCTGTTTGCGTGGCCACGATAGTATCGCGATCCATATTGTTATTTGCTGCTCGTCTAATTCTCAACTTGTCTTTATAGGTCTCAACTAGATATTGAGTTCGAGGATCATTGGGGCGATAAGTAGAAAATGCGTTAACCACAGCACCAATAATTTTGAAATCGCTATTGTCTTCAGGGTCAAAGAGCGGTTGGTCTCCTATATACTTGTTTACAATATAATAGGACACTATACTTTTTAAGTCTGAAACCAACATTCGGCTTGTTTCATGTTTCCAATTTTTGAAAGCCTCGCTGTTGAGGTCTCCTGCCTTGATAAACTTGGCCAACTCCTTGTCAAATTTCATCATTGTCTCAGCATTATTGCTGCCACCGATGGTGTAGTTCTCAGCAAAATGCTTAATATCAGTCTTAATCTCTATTTGGTCAATGCTATCAATAGGGAAATAGATAGCGTCGGCGCCATAAACCAAACGATAAATATTGGGGTAATCTATAGCATCCTCTTTAAACGAGAACTTGCCATCGTCGGTTTTTGCAGAGTCAACTAGATGCCACATACCATTATAACTAGTCTCGAGGTAAAGAACTGTAGTGTCGCCAGCACCGTCAACTGTGCCACTCACTTTAAACTTGTTACCATCGCTGCACGAGCACACTAGTGCCATCAAAGCGACAGCAATAAAAAATAATTTCTTCATATTGTTTTTCTTATATTTTCCAAAAATGCAATTAAGCGAGTTAAATCTGAACTTGTTCAACGCTTTGCGAGCGTGCGTATTTTATCTAAAAATCGTGCGAAATTACAAAAAAGTTTTCAGTTTGCAGTAATTAGTTCTCAGTTTTTTGAGTTTTTCGTTTTTGGTGGAAAGTTGAACGTGGAAGGTGGATCGGGGATTGGGAACTGATAACAGACAACTATGAACTGTGAACTATGATCTATGAACTATAAACTGTTAACTATAAACTAAAATCCCATAATAATGCCTGTTGTGAAGGGAGTAAAAGATGGAGCATAGCGCTCTTGAAGCACGTGGCAGGGGCTGTAGCGTACATAGGCACCAATGAACTTCCACTTAATGCCGCCTAGTATGTCAACTGTCACGGGTACAGGATGGATCTTGTTGCTTGACTCCTTCACCTTTTCGCCGTTGAGCTTGTAGGTGGTCTCTACGCTAGCGTGGAGATTGAAGTTCACTACAGGTCCAGCAAAGATGTCAACTGTGCTGAAAAGGCGTTGGCGCACCAGCACAGGAACCGTGAGCGAGAACACTTTCACACGCGATGACTTGGACTCAGCACCTTCGGGATAAGGTGTTATTGAGAGGATATCGCCATCCTGATGAAAACGAAAGTCGTTATGCAGTTTGAAGTTACGCCAATCGATGCCCACACCAGCAGTGATGCGTTGGCCATAGCGTGTTTTGAATTTGGCACCAAATACATTGAGCCAACCAATGTCAATGCTTCGGCCCATGTTCACGTCGATACCGCTAGCGTTATCCCAACCTATGACGAAACCGCCAGTGTAGATGTTCCACCCTACGCTGTCGGTACACAGGGGATACCAATCAACCTGGATATAATCCTTGTCGTCGGCCCACACATTCACAGCAGCAACGACACATATTATAATAGCTAATAATTTCTTCATGCTGCAAAATTAGTGCAAGCCGAGTGAAATACAAAATCAAAGACGAAGTTTTTGATTTTTATTTCCTAGGCGCAGCCTAATTTATCCCAAAATATAAAATCCGAAAAATATTAACAATTTTGTTAGAATTTTCTTGCATAATTCAAATTTATGTCTTTATTTTGCATCAAAAATTTTATTAACAGTATTGTTAGCAAACTCAACTTGAATTATAAACAGATATTTCTCAGATATTTAGACATCACAACAATATGACAAAGCATCAAAACAATAAAGAACAGGCTATTCTTGCTGCAGCCAAGGAAGAGTTTCTGGACAAGGGCTATGACGGTGCTCGCACCACGTCGATAGCCTGCAATGCCGGAGTGACACACGCTATGCTCCACTACTACTTCAAAACCAAGGAGCAACTATTTGAGCGCATCTTCCATGAGACCATGGGAATGCTTGTTGAAGGAATCTTGGAGGTATTTGCCAAAACCGAGAAACCATTCAAGCAACGCATGGCCGAGGCACTGGAAATTCACTTTGAAGTGATTAAACAGAATCCCCGCCTGCCACTGTTCATGATAAGAGAGGTTGCCTCACGGCCAGAACGTTTTGCCGTTATCAAGAACGTGATCAGCACATTTGCCGGTAACCTGCTTGCTACCATGCAGAAGGATATTAACCAAGCAGCATCTAACGACGAGATAAGCCCTATCGACGCCACCACCCTACTACTCGACATGATATCGCTCAATGTGTTCCCATTTGTTGTTAAACCAGTTTATGAGGCCGCCACAGGCCTTGACCTGAATGCCGACAGCGCATTTTGGGAACAACGAAAAGCAGAAAACATAGAACTAATTATGCGACGACTAACACCCACACAAGATAGTTCACAGTTCATAGTTCATAGTTCATAGTTGTCAGTTATCAGTTGTGAGTTCTCGTTTCACCTTCCACATTCTACGTTACTCCTTCCACGTTCCACCTTCCACGTTCCACCCAAAAACGATAAAAACAAAAAACATGAAACGTATAACATTATTAACCTTGGGCACACTCATGCTGCTAAGCGCTAACGCCCAACTCACCATTGAGCGTTGCCAGGAGCTGGCTCGTGAAAACTTCCCACTTATCAGACAGTACGGGCTGATAGAGCAGAGCAGCAAATACACTATCGACAATCTGAAGCACTCATGGTTGCCGCAAGTGAGCCTGAGCGCACAAGCCACCTACCAGAGCGAGACCCCATCCTTCCCCGACCAGATGAAAGCGATGCTCGCCACCAGCGGCCTGGAGATGAAAGGCCTTGCCAAGGATCAATACCGCGTGCAGCTCGACGTTAACCAAAAGATATATGACGGCGGCAAAGCCAGTAGCGAGCGGGCACTCACCGAGGCACAAGACTTGGAGCAAAAAGCACAGACCGATGTTGACCTCTACAACCTCAACAAGCGCGTGAATGACCTATTCTTTGGCGTGCTGCTCATGGACGATCGCATCAAGCAAACCGACATGACCCTTGAGATGCTCAACGGAAACCTCGATAAGTTGCAGTCGCACGTGAGAAACGGTGTTGCCACCAGCGCCGACGAGAGCATGCTCCGTGCCGAAATCTTGACAGTTGAACAAAGCAAGACCACCATGGAGTGGAACCGACAGGCATACAAGCATATGCTCGAAATTTTGATAGGCAAGCAGATTGGCGACCAGCAACTCGTTCGACCCGAAGCCGCTGAACCCATAAGCACAACCATAAACCGACCTGAACTACGACTCATAGACGCCAAGATCGGAACCATAAATGCCCACGAGAAGGCCATCAACGCCTCGGTGCTGCCAGTTATCAGCGCATTCGGTCAGGCATTCTACGGCTATCCTGGTTATAACACCTTTGAGAACATGCTCAACAACAAGTGGTCGCTAAACGCGATGGTGGGTGTTCGTGCCACCTGGAGCCTGAGTAGCCTCTATGACCGAAAGAACAATCTGAGCCGACTCAACACAGCCCGCCAGCAAGCCGAGCTGCAACGCGACGTGTTTCTGCTAAACACCCGGCTGGAGGCAAGCCACGAGAACGACGAGATTTCTCGCCTGCGTGAACTCATAGCCAGCGATGCCACCATCGTGAATCTGCGTCGCGATGTGCGACTCGCCGAGGAGTCGAAGCTGCGCAACGGCGTCATCGACATTCACCGCCTTGTAGAACGAATCACCGATGAGAGCACAGCCACTCAGTCGCAAATCATCCACAACATAGAGTTACTGAAAACTATTTATGACTTAAAAAACACTATAGACCAATGAAAAAGATATTCTTAATCATCGGCATCGCTGCCATAGCCACGGCATGCAGCAACGACAACGACTGGGATGCCACTGGCACATTCGAAGCCACCGAGGTTGTGGTATCGGCCAAAGGCACGGGACAAATCATGTCGTTCAATATCGAGGAAGGCCAAGAAGTGGAAGCCGACGTGCAACTAGGTTACCTCGACATGACTCAACTTGAACTGCAGAAGGCACAGTTTGATGCTAACAACGACAACCTCACTGCAACAAAATCGCAACTTGATGCCAGTAAAGAGCAGATGGGTTCGAGCAAGCAGCAGATTGATGCCACACAGCAAGCAACCAGCAACCATATCCTTGACCTTGAGAAGCAAGTGGCAAGCACCAAGCAACAGATTACTAATCTCAAGAAGGAGAAAGCGAGATTCACCGCTATGCTTAAAGATAATGCTGCTTCGCAAAAGCAAGTGGATGACATCAATTATCAAATCCTTGTGCTCGAAAAGCAGCTCGCTGCCACACAAGACCAAATCAAAGCAAGCAATGCGAGCCTGAAAAGTCAAAGTCAAGGCTATAGCGCACAGAAGCAAGGAGTTGATGCTCAGATACGAGGCGTTGATGCACAAAAACGCGGCATAGACGCACAAAAGCGAGGTATCGAAGCACAAAAGTCCATCATCGACAACCAGATGCAGAATGCCATCATTTCATCACCAATCAAAGGCACTATCTTGACAAAATATGCTCAAATGGGAGAATATGCCACTGCTGGCAAGCCACTATTCAAAGTTGCCGACATGAGCACGGTTTATCTGCGAGCCTATTTCACCAGCGACCAGCTTCAAGATATCAAGCTTGGGCAGCAAGTGACAGTTGTTGCAGATTTCGGAGGTGGCAAGACACGCGACTACACAGGCAAAATAACATGGATTTCCAATGAGAGCGAGTTCACCCCCAAGTCTATCCAAACTAAGGACAGCCGTGCCAATCTCGTTTATGCTGTCAAGATTGCCGTTAAGAACGACGGATATCTTAAACTCGGCCTATCAGGAAACGTGAAACTCAAGTAATACCATCTTTATGGACAATAGTGCACTGGCAATAGAAGTTAAGGACATAAGCAAGAGCTACGACAAAGTCAAGGCTCTTGATCACGTGTCGCTCAATGTGCAACGCGGCGAGATTTTTGGTTTGATAGGTCCCGATGGCGCTGGCAAAACCACTTTGTTTAAGATTCTCGTCACGCTCCTAAATGCTGACGAAGGATCAGCTCTAGTCGATGGACTTGACATTGCCAAGGATTATCGTGCAATCCGCAGCCGTGTGGGGTATATGCCTGGCAAATTCTCGCTCTATCCAGACCTTACTATCGAGGAGAATATGGAGTTTTTTGCTACACTGTTTGGAGTAACTGTTGAACAGAACTACGATCTTGTGGCACCAATCTACAAGCAGATTGAACCTTTCAAGAAACGTAGAGCGGGCAGACTCTCGGGCGGAATGAAGCAGAAGTTGGCACTTAGTTGTGCCCTTATCCACAAGCCATCGGTGCTATTCCTCGACGAACCCACTACTGGCGTTGATGCTGTATCGCGTAGTGAGTTTTGGGACATGCTGCACAACCTGCGCGAGCAAGGACTATCAATTCTCGTCTCAACACCCTATATGGACGAAGCGAGCCGCTGCGACCGCATCGCTCTGTGCAACACAGGACACATTCTTGACATTGACTCGCCTCAGCACATGGTCGAAAAATTTGACGGCAACCTCTATGGAATTAAAGCACGCGACATGTATGGACTTCTCAAAGCCCTGCGCAACGATGACTACATCGCCAATTGTTACACAGCTGGTGAATATCACCATCTACTGGCAAAATCGGGATTTGACCCTGACAGACTGAAACAGGATCTTGTCGCGCACAGCCATAGCAATGTGGAAATCAAGTCTATAATTCCTGATATTGAAGACGTTTTCATCAAACTACTGAGCAATGAGCAACACTGACTACATAATTCAGGTCAAAGACCTCACCAAGCAATTCGGAACTTTCACGGCGGTCGATCACATTTCCTTTGAGGTGAAGCGAGGTGAAATTTTCGGTTTCTTGGGAGCCAACGGAGCCGGCAAGACCACTGCTATGCGCATGTTGTGCGGCCTGAGCTACCCCACAAGTGGCAGTGGCACAGTTGCAGGATTTGACGTGGTGAAAGAGGGCGAGATAATCAAACGACACATCGGTTACATGAGTCAGCGTTTTTCGCTCTACGATGACCTCACGGTGATGGAAAACATGGAGTTGTTCGGTGGCATCTATGGCGTGAAAAGCCGAGAACTCAAAGACCGTGCCACCTCCCTACTCCAAAAGCTCGACTTCATTGAAGAAAAAGACACAATGGTAAGTGCTCTACCTCTGGGATGGAAACAAAAGCTCGCCTTTGCGGTAGCCACTCTACATAATCCCGAGATAGTATTTCTCGACGAGCCTACTGGCGGTGTCGATCCTATCACTCGACGACAGTTTTGGGAGATGATTTACCAATCGGCAAACGAAGGGACAACCATCTTTGTCACCACCCACTATATGGATGAGGCAGAGTATTGCAACCGCATCTCAATGATGGTTGATGGCAAGATAAAAGCCCTCGAGACACCAGCCAACCTAAAGAAAGCATTTAACGCCTCATCAATGGACGAAGTGTTCCGCATTCTCGCCCGCGACGCCCAACGAGGCGACTGAAACAATGCATAATGAGCTGACAACTGATAACTCATAACTCATAACTGATAACTGACATGAGCAGTTTTTTGAAATTTGTAAAGAAGGAGACTCTTCACATCTTGCGCGACAACCGCACGATGCTCATTGCGCTGCTCATGCCAGTGGTGCAGATTCTGCTATTCGGCTTTGCCATCTCTACCGAGGTCAACAATGTGAACGTGGCTGTGGTAGCACCCAAGTGGGACGAGCAGATAAGACAAAGCGTCAACAGACTCTCGGCAAATCCTTATTTCACCTATATAGGTCACATCACCGAAAATGATATAGACCAATATCTGCGCTCAGGAAAAGTTGATGCCATTGTGGTTTTTGCCCACGATTTCGACAAACTCATAACTCAATGGAAGCAGAACGGAAACGGCAAAGCCGCCATGCAATTCATCATGGATGCCTCCAACACCAATACAGCCCAAGCAGGTGCAGGATACCTCAATAACATACTTGCTGACGAACTCATGCAGAGCAACAACTTGGTAGAAACCCACATGCTCTTTAACCCACAAATGAAGAGCGCATTCAACTTTGTGCCAGGCATCATGGGCATGATTTTTATCCTGATTTGCGCCATGCTGACCTCAGTTGCAATAGTTCGTGAGAAAGAGACAGGCACAATGGATGTGCTGCTCGTCTCTCCGGTACGACCTCTCACCATCATCCTTGCAAAGATGACACCCTACTTCATCCTCTCGTGCATCAATCTGACTACAATACTGCTGCTGGCGCGATTTGTGCTGGGCATTCCCATGTCGGGCAACTTAGGAAGCATTATAGTGGTATCGCTGGTATATCTTGCACTCTCGCTCTCATTAGGACTGCTCATTTCCACCATCGCAAAGCAGCAGATTGTAGCGCTCCTCATCTCGGCAGCCGTAATGATTATGCCCATTGTGATGCTCTCGGGAATGTTGTTCCCCGTTGAGAATATGCCCGCTGTTCTTAAACCTGTCTCTGCAATAGTGCCTGCGCGATGGTATATCGATGCAATGCGCAAGCTCTTGATTCAAGGTGCCTCGTTCGGCCTTATCCTCAAAGACTTCCTCATCCTAGTGGGGATGACAATCGCTCTACTGGCTATCGCTTTAAAGAAATTCAACGACAAACTTGAGTAAACGCCCATGTCAACGCTAAAAGTATTACTGAAAAAAGAAGTGTTGCAATTTAAGCGCAACTCTTTCTTGCCCAAGCTCGTGGTGGTGTTCCCCATCATGATAATGCTCATCATTCCCTGGGTGACGACGATGGACGTGCGCCACGTGAATGTTAGCGTTGTTGACAATGACCACTCACAACTCTCACAGCGCATCATCAACAAAATTAACGCAAGTGAATATCTCACACTGCATAGCGTGACTGGCAACTTCGACCTTTCGTTCAAGAGCCTGGAGAACGGCGATGTGGATGCCATTCTTGAGATTCCTAAATACTTCGAGAAAGGATTTGTCACTGGTAGCACCAAGAAGTTGAGCATCAGTGCAAACAGTGTTAACGCCACAAAAGGCAGCCTCGGTTCGCAGTATCTTGCACAGACTCTTGCTGCAAGTATAAAGGAAATGAAGGCAAGCCTCTCGCCTGTGCAAGCTGGCGACCTCGTGGTGATTCAGAACCGCTACAACCCTACTTTAGAATACCGCAACTTCATGATTCCCGCTATCTTAGTGATTCTAATAATCATTATCACAGGATTCTTGCCAGCACTCAACTTGGTAGGTGAAAAAGAGGCGGGAACTATCGAGCAGATTAACGTGACGCCCGTGAGCCGATTTGCCTTCACCCTTGCAAAACTTATTGTCTATTGGGTCGCAGGACTCATTGTCATCACTATAGCACTAATTGTGGCGTGGCTGGTCTATGGACAAACGGCAGTGGGAAGTCTGCTAACCATCTATACAGGAGCATTCCTTTTCATACTTGTGATTTCAGGATTTGGATTGATAGCGTCGAACATCTCATCGACTATGCAGCAGGCAGTGTTCTTCATGTTTTTCTTTGTGATGGTGTTCATGCTCATGAGCGGACTGCTCACACCCATCGAGTCGATGCCGCAGTGGGCGCAATATGTCACCTATGTGCTGCCGCCGCGCTATTTCATCACCATTATGCGCTCGGTGTTCCTCAAGGGAGCCACCTTCTACGATATGCGCTTCAACTTCCTGGCCCTCGCCATTCTCGCCGTGGTGATGAACCTGGGCGCAGCACTCACCTACCGCAAGCGCTCATAACCCTCACAAACGATGTTTCATAAGCACACGCTGGAAATTGGACACAAGAACATAAGCTCACATAAGGAACATAAGTCTTGTTCTTGAGACTATTTATGTTCTTATGACTATCTTATGTTCTTATGTCTAAAAAACTGTGTGGAAGCCATAAGGCAAGATTTCTTCAAAAAGCTGCACCTGTCGGTGCCAAAAAGCCTCGCAAGCTCGGACAATTCACAATGCATAATCCACAATTAGGCCACGCTAATTAATTTCCTGCGTGAGCAGGCTTTTTGACGAACTCTGTTCGCAGCTTTTCGAATGAATCAATTCGTCTTTGGTAACGACCATGAGAACACAATTCTTTCAAAAAGCTGCACCTGTCGGTGTCAAAAAGCCTCGCAAGCTCGGAATTTGCAAATTTAAAAGCCACTTGAGCACATGTGGCACCCAAGTGGCTTTAACGAGCCGTCAGTTCCTCAACTGTGAACTCTTAACCTTCAATCAGTTTCCCAGCAGCAGGTTATAGAGCACGGTGATGTCGGCGGCAGTGATGTTGCCGTCGCCGTCGGTGTCGCTGGTGGCGGTGTAGGCCTCGTCACCACCTAGCAGATAGTTGTAGAGGGCGGTGACATCGGCGGTTGTTATCACGCGGTCGCCGTCCACATCCACCACACGCAGCTCCAGGACGGCGGGTGTGGCCTTGCCATCGGCTGTGGTCACGGTGATGGTGGCGGTGCCGTTCTGCACGCCCACAATCATGATGGCTTTCTCGCTTGCCATCGCCGGAGCCTTGCTGCCGCTTGGGGCGGCCATCTCCTCCATCATGGCCAGTGCCTTGCCCTCCTCGGCGAACTGCATCAGCCCAGCGGCAGGAGCATTGGTGCGGTTTATCACGCGCGCCACTGCCACGCTTGGATCACTTGTGGTCACAACCAGCTCCACAGACACGTCGGGCGAGCAGGTGGGATATACCGTCAACGCCTGGTTGGCACCAATAATGGCATTGTCAAGGTTGAGAGTAATGATGACATTGTTGGTCACCGTCACATGGCAGGTTGCAGTTTGGTCAAGCACTTTAGCAGTAATGTCGCACTCGCCCTCGCCCACGGCAACAACCTTGCCGTTCTCGTCAATAGTAGCAACACTTGTGTTGCTCGACGACCAAGTGGGAGTGAGGCCAGTATTGTCGGGGGTGATTGTGACGCTTAAAGTCTGCTCGTTGCCCACATTCATCTCAAGCGACTCGTAGCTGAGGGTGAGAGTGATTTCGGGATAAGAAACGATAACATGACATGAAGCATATACAGCGGGATTTGAGGCAAGAGTGGCAAAGATATCACACTCACCTTCTCCTGTAGCAGTTACCACTCCATTTTCATCTACAGTGGCAACAGCAGGATTATTTGAGGCCCATAGGATATTACTTCCTTCAGGATCAGCAACTGCTGCCAGTGACAAAGTCCCCCATTGAATAAGGTTTGCTGTTGTTATATCCAAAGTAATCTTATCGGTGAGGTCATTAACCATATTGTTGAAATTATGCCAATAGTCTGCCATAAAATAAGAAGCCATTGAAGCAGCAGGCATATGAAGTGCCCCGTCATAATTAGAGAATGTGCCCGATGAGCATGAGGGTGGAGTCGCGGCATAGCAGTTCACGACATCGGGGGTAAAACCGAAGTTCCCCAACGAGGTGATGCCACTGCCAATGTTTACAGTTTTAATTTGGCTAATGGAAGGCATATTGTTCTTGGGATACCATGCACCGTTTCCAGTAAATGTCAACGATGTCAAGCCACTGCAACCAGAGAAGGCATACAAGCCAATCGTCGTCACCGAGTTGGGGATGGTCACCGAGGTCAAGCCAGTGCAATATCCGAAGGCCCTTTCGCCAATCGACGTCACCGAGTTGCCTATGGTCACCGAGGTCAAGCCAGAGCAACCCCAGAAGGCATTATCGCCAATCGTCGTCACCGAGCCCGGGATAATGGTATTCTTGCAACCACTGATTAAAGTGTTAGTAGCAGTCTCTATTATCGCGTTGCAATTGTTGCGGGAATCATATTTTGTGTTTCCGCTCTCCACAACCATTGAGGTCAAGCCACTACAATAACTGAAGGCATAGTCGCCAATCGTCGTCACCGAGTTGCCTATGGTCACCGAGGTCAAGCCACTGCAATAACAGAAGGCATATTCGCCAATCGTCGTCACCGAGTTGGGGATGGTCACCGAAGTCAAGCCACTGCAATCACGGAAGGCACCGCTGCCAATCGAAGTCACCGAGTTGGGGATGGTCACCGAGGTCAAGCCAGCGCAACCCTCGAAGGCATGTTCGCCAATCGTCGTCACCGAGTTGGGGATGGTCACCGAGGTCAAGCCAGTGCAACCAGCAAAGGCAGAGCTGCCAATCGTCGTCACCGAGTTGGGGATGGTCACCGAGGTCAAGCCAGTGCAACCCAAGAAGGCACAGCTTGCTATTCCAACGCAACCAGCTTTTAAAACAATTGAGATGCCATTAGGCATTGTGCCTTTATACTTATATGCCACCATTCCAGCATAGACCAAACCATCTGGTTGATTATTGTACCATGCAGTTTCATCGAAGGCATAGCTGCCAATCGTCGTCACCGAGTTGGGGATGGTCACCGAGGTCAAGCCACTGCAACCTGAGAAGGCATCATCGCCAATCAACATCACCGAGTTGGGGATGGTCACCGAGGTCAAGCCAGTGCAACCATAGAAGGCATCGTAGCCAATCGTCGTCACCGAGTTGGGGATGGTCACCGAGGTCAAGCCACTGCAACCTGAGAAGGCACCGTATCCAATCGTCGTCACCGAGTAAGTAGTGCCATTGTAGGTGACTGATGATGGAATATTCACTGCTCCAGTGTATTCGTTTGAATATTCATAAGAACTACTTCCTCTGTAAGTCACAGTGGCTTCGTTGCCGTTTATATTGTAATAAATGCCCCCCACCTCAAAGTCGTGGGCACTCGCCAGCTGCGGCAGCATTGCCAGCGATAGCAGCAATGCGAGTTCTGTAAAATTGTTGATTAAATATCTCATAATTTTGAAAGTATTGATTAATAATAAATTAAATGTCAAACTGAACGCCAAGTTCAAAGCCTTGGCTTGTAACAATGTTAACAACACGTTGCCAAATGGCTTTGTAACCCAGCGAAATCTTGTTGCCTAAGCAAGGTGCGCTTAACGTTTAGCAGGACATTACATCCCTCTGCAATTACAAGAATAAATAAAACACTAGTTACCAATGCGTTAGCACAATATATCTAACTGACGTGTTGAGATTTGCGTTTTTACTACACAATTGTGATGATGTTAATGGTTTTAATTTTGATTGCAAATTTACAATGAAATTGTTTATTTTGCAATAGACCGATGCTTAAAAGTTTAAGTCCTCACCAGTATATTATTCGTTTTTTAGAACATATAATTTTGTGGGGGTCGCCTCCGGCGACGGAGGGCACTTGAGATTGGACACAAGAACATAAGCTCACATAAGAAACATAAGTCTTGTTCTTGAGACTATTTATGTTCTTATGACTATCTTATGTTCTTATGTCTAAAAAAAAACGTGTGAAACAATGGGGTCAGCCCGCGGTGCTTCACTTGAGATTGGACACAAGAACATAAGCTCACATAAGGAACATAAGTTTTGTTCTTGAGAATATTTATGTTCTTATGTCTAAAAAAAAAACTTGTGAAACAATGGGGCCTGACCCTGGTGTTTCACTAAGAGGTCAGCACTCGGCTGAAACCCGGCACTGTCGCCTGCGGCTCCTTCTTTGTTTTGTCGGACAACAATTAGTTTTAATTCGTTTAATTAGTGTGCCTTTGATGTGTCGTAGGTGTGTTGTTGAAGTTATTTTCTAAACTGGGCGCACGTGGCACGACATGTGAGTACATAAAATTTGCATATTTCGTGCAATGGTTGTAAATTTGCGGTCTAATCAGCAATAGCCATGACCGATAAAGCAATAAAGGGCGTTTTGTTTGACCTTGATGGAGTGTTAATCGACACCGAGGGCACTTACACGAAGTTCTGGGAGGCCGTTGATCGCCGCTTCCCAACTGGCGTGGAGGGCTTTGCACAAGTGATAAAAGGATCAAACCTTCACAACATCCTGCACACATATTTCCCTACTGAGGAGATACGTGAGCAGGTCACGGTCATGCTCGACCAATTCCAGCGTGACATGCAGTACAACTACTTCCCTGGCGCCATCAAACTGCTCGATGAGCTAAAGAGCAACGGCATAGCCTGCTGCATCGTCACCAGCAGCGACAAGAGAAAAATGGAGTCCCTTTATAGCCAACATCCTGACTTCTCCAGTCATTTTGATGCCATTATTACAGGTAATATGGTGAACGAGCCCAAACCGTCGCCCGAGTGTTTCCTGCTCGGAGCCAAGGAACTCGGTATCGACATAAATGACTGCGTTGTGATTGAAGATTCCATTAACGGCCTCATAGCAGGCATCGCAAGCGGGGCACGTGTAATTGGCCTCGCCACCACATGCGCCCGAGAGGCGATTGCTCCTCATTGCCATTTTATAGCAAGCGACATTAGCGACATTACAACAAAAACTATTTTAGAATTATAACCACAAAGACATGAAAATAAAGACATTACTTAGTGCAGCAATCATTGCTGCCATTTTGATAGGCGTTACAGCCTGCAAATGCAAGAAGGACGAAGACAAGTCGTCAAAACCATCGGTAGAAACTATCCAAGCTATTGACAACAAAGATGAAATCACCTTTTTGCAGTCATTCCTCGAGAACTACATCAAGCTAAGCGGCAAAGAGGCTCAAGAGTTTGCACGTAAGTATCTTACTGAAGACTTTTACAGCACTTACATCGAAAACTGTAACAACCAAGACAACACCATCGACGTGATTTGCGAAGTTCTGACCAGTGAGAAGGTAGAGAAAATCGACAGGATAGAGAAAGGCAGTGAAGACCCTACCAGCTTCATCGTGCAAGTTATTGCAAAAGACGCTGAAGGAAAAGAATTCACCACACAATACGACATGACCGTCGTGAATGAGAACGGCAAGTTTAAACTAGCTGACAGTCAAATATATGATTAGCGCCTGCAGCGCGTAAATCGGGAATCGGGGATCGAATTTCTGAGATCGTTTATTGTTATTCGTTTATCGAAGACAATGATGTCAGTTCAGACACTGCAATCTCTAAACAATAACCTCTAAGCTTGCGCGAAGTGCACTAACATCTTAACTATTCAATCAAAATCTGAAAAACTGATACAATAATGAAACGCAAGAATTTAAACCGAAGAGAATTTCTAAAGAGAGCAGGCATCGTTACTGGTGGAGCGATGGCAATGATGGCATTTGAGCCTTTCACAAGTTTTGCTCAGAGTAAAGATAATGTAAAATCAGGCGAGAACCTAATGACCTATCGCACACAGCAAGGCACTGGCGAGAAGATTTCTCTATTGGGTTTTGGCATGATGCGCTTGCCACGCGATAATCAAGAGTTAGTGAATCAGTTGGTTGACTATGCCATTGACCACGGCGTAAACTACTTCGACACCGCACCAATGTATGGCGGAGGCCTCAATGAGGGCATAGTGGGTGCCGCACTAAGTCGTCATCCTCGCGACAAATATTATGTGGCCACCAAGATGTCGAACTACAAAGAGGATTTTTGGCCCCTAGAAGAAGCCAAAAAGATGTATCAGAATTCGTTTGAAAAACTGCGCGTTGACTACATCGACTATTACCTACTGCATGGTGTGGGACAAGGAGGCATGGAGGCTTTTGAAAACAGATTTATCAACAACGGACTGCTCGACTTCCTCGTGAAAGAGCGCGAGGCTGGTCACATTCGCCACCTGGGATTCTCTTATCATGGCGATGTGAGGGTATTTGACTGGCTCATTGACCATCACGATACCTACCATTGGGATTTCGTACAGATTCAGATGAACTTCCTTGACTGGCGCCACGCCTCTCTTGAGAAGGGTGGATGGAAGACCGATGCCGACGCAGAATACCTCTATAACAAACTTGCAAAAGCTGGAATACAAGCAGTGATAATGGAGCCATTCCGAGGTGGAGCGCTCTCAAAAATGTCGGAAGAATTAGTTAACCAGCTCAAAGCCATGCGCCCCAACGACACCGTTGCGCAATGGGCGTTCCGCTGGGTTAGTTCACATCCCAATATCCTTACCACCCTCAGTGGCATGAACGTGATGGAGCATCTCGTTGAGAACGTGGCAACCCACTCTCCTTTGGAGCCTTGCACGGCAGCCGAAAATGAACTGCTCGAGAAGATTGCCGATGCTATGATTGGTATTCCCACCGTGCCATGCACTACTTGTGCCTACTGTATGCCATGCCCCTATGGAGTAGATATCCCTGGCAATTTCGCCTTCTACAATGAGGCTATGAACAACAAACTGCTACCCCTGCCCGAGAAGTCAAATCCTGACTATAGCACCAAGCAGAAGCAGTTCACAGAGCAATATCTCGCTCACTTCCCTGCCGAAGCACGCGCCAACCAGTGTATGGACTGCGAAGAGTGCCTCAAGAAATGTCCTCAAGGCATACGCATTCCCAATCAGCTTAGCCGCATTAACGACATATTGAGAGGAAGATAAACTATTGATAGCTAAAAGTTAGGTGTCCAAATTAAGGCTTTTTCATTGATCAAGCCCTATGGTTGTGTCAACATTATACCGCGGGCGGTTCTTCACCTCGGTATAGATTTTACCCACATACTCACCAATAATACCAAGGCCAATCAAGACAAAAGCACCTACAAACCAAATAGACAGAATAATTGACGGCCAACCCGAAACGGCACGTCCCATAAAGTAGGCGCACAACACATAAATCAGCATTGCTAAGGCAATGAGCAGGAACAGCAGTCCCACATGCATCACCAAGCGTACAGGCTTAACGCTAAACGAGGTGATGCCGTCGATTGCGAAGTTCACCATTTTCTTAAATGGATACTTACTCTTGCCAGCAATACGTGCCGAACGGTCATAATACACGCAATCGGTTTTGTAACCCAACTTGGTGACAATGCCACGAATGAACAGATTTCGCTCCTTGTAGTCGAGTAATGCCAGTACAGCGCGGCGACTCATCAAGCGGAAGTCGGCATGGTTCTCTATCGTTGATACGCCAAGTCGCTTCATCAAACCATAAAACATGTTGGCTGTAGTGCGCTTAAACCATATGTCGGTCTTCCGCTCTTTACGCACACCAAATACAATGTCGCAACCATCTTTATAACGTTCAACCATCCTAGGAATCACCCTAATATCATCTTGGAGGTCAGCATCAAGGCTCACTGTGATATCACAATGGTCCACAGCAGCGGCTAGTCCTGCCATGAGTGCATTCTGGTGCCCGCTATTGTAGGTAAGCTTCACGCCAGCCACCCTACTACTCTCGGACGCCAATCGTTCAATGATTTTCCAAGTGTCATCGCGAGAGCCGTCATCGACATAAAGCAGTTTGCTATCCTGCGCTATAATATCTTGAACAATCATCTCATCCATCAGTTGCATTAGATGCTCATGTGACTGTGGCAGCGCCTCCTGCTCATTAAAGCTAGGAACCACGATGTATATTGTTGGTATATCTTTTCCCATATTTTTTATCTTTAAACTACAAAATTACAAAGAAAAATATTTTCATAATACATTAGAGCCGAAAATTTTTATAAAAAGCACAAAAAGACTATATTCGAACATCTCAATGTGTAAAATTACTTAAATTAAAATTTTTAATATAAATATATTTATATATATTTTGTACCTTTGCAGTCGTTTTTGAAGACCTAGTATTTTACACGAAATTTTATACGTTACTATATAAATTTTACTATTAAAAGTTATGGCAGAAAAATTTGAGAAATTGTTTGACCAATTCGCTCCTGTCACTCCCGAGGAGTGGCGCGCTAAAGCTGAAGTTGACCTGAAAGGTGCCGACTACAGCAAGAAGATGATTTGGCGAACAAATGAAGGTTTCAACGTTGAGCCAATCTACCGTGGTGTTGACATTGAGAACCTCAAGACCATTGAGTCGCTTCCTGGCGAATTTCCTTTCGTGAGAGGCACTCGCGTGAGCAACGACTGGTATGTGCGCCAAGACATCGACGTTGACGATGAGGACGCCAATGCTAAAGCTCTTGAAATTCTGAATAAAGGCATCAACAACGTGGGATTCAACCTGCCTCACGGAAAGAACGTTGACATCGCCGCACTACTAGACAAAATTGACCTGAACGCTGCTGCTGTTGACATCAACTGCTGCCCTAAAGAGGCCATCGACGTTGCCAAGCAACTCGTTGCCATCATTGAGAAGCAAGGTGCCCAAGAGACATTTGTCGGCTCTATCAACTTCGATCCATTCCGTCGCTACTTCAAGCACGGAGAGCCATTCCCTGGCGACATGGTTGCCATGGCAAAGGAGATGCTCAACATCGTGAAACCCGTCAAGAACCTGCGTGTTCTTAGCGTTGACGCTATCATGCTTAACAATGCCGGTGCTTTCATCTACCAAGAACTTGGCTATGCCCTGGCATGGGGTAATGAATGGATGGCAATGCTCACCGAGGCTGGTGTTCCTGCTCAAGAAGTTGCAACTCGCATCAAGTTCAACATGGGTATCTCTACTGTTTATTTTATGGAGATTGCCAAATTCCGTGCTGCACGCATGCTGTGGGCTCAAATCGTGAAGCAATACAACCCAGAGTGCGACTGCGCTTGCAAGATGGTTGTCAATGCTGCCACCACCGAGTTCACTCAAACCGTATTTGACAGCTACGTGAACCTGCTCCGCAGCCAGACTCAAGCCATGTCGGCAGCACTCGCTGGTGTTGACTCTATCGTAGTAGCGCCATTTGACAAGGCTTACCAAACTCCCAACGACTTTAGCGAGCGCATCGCCCGCAACCAGCAGATCCTCCTCAAAGAGGAAAGTCATCTTGATAAGGTGGTTGACCCTGCCGGTGGTTCTTACTATGTGGAGATGCTCACCATGTCAATAGCACAAGAGGGATGGAAACTCTTCCTCGACGTTGAGGATAAGGGTGGTTTCAAGACTGTACAAGAGGCTGGAGAAATCACCGCAGCGGTTAACGCTAGCGCTAAGGCTCGTTTTGACAAAGTGGCTAAGCGCCGTGAGCAACTGCTAGGCACCAACCAGTTCCCCAACTTTACCGAAAAGAGCGAAGGCAAGGCTGCCAATATCAACTATGAAGCACAGCCCGATGGCGTGCTCAATCGTCAGCGCCTCGCTACCCACTTTGAGCAACTGCGTCTTGCTACAGAGAACGCCGCTCACACTCCCAAGGTATTCATGCTGACCATTGGAAACTTGACTATGCGTCTAGCTCGCGCACAATTCAGCAGCAACTTCTTTGCTTGCTCTGGATATGAGATTATCGACAACAACGGATTTAAGACCGTTGAGGAAGGAATCGACGCTGCTCTTGAGAAGAAAGCCGATGTTATCGTGCTTTGTTCAAGCGATCCCGAGTATGACGAGTATGCTCCCGCAGCGTTCAAGTACTTGGACGGCCGCGCCGAGTTTGTAATTGCCGGTCCCGAGAACGACGCGTTCAAAGAACTTGGCATCAAGTACTTTATCAATGTGAAGAGCAATGTGCAAGCCACATTAACTGAATTTAATGCTAAACTTTTAAAATAATCGAGCAACATGAGACCAAATTTCAAAAACATAGACATAGCTAATGAGGCGTTCAACGTAGAACATAAGCCTCTGCATCTTGCCGAACCATGGCGCAACGCCGAGTTGCTCGACATCAAGCAAGTATATACTAAAGAAGACATCGAGGGTCTTGAGCACCTCAACTTCGTGGCTGGCATTCCTCCTTTCCTGGGAGGTCCATATAGCCTCATGTACCCATTCCGCCCATGGACAGTGCGCCAGTATGCCGGTTTCTCGACTGCAGCCGAGAGTAACGCATTCTACCGCCGCAATCTCGCCTCTGGTCAGAAGGGTCTGTCGGTAGCATTCGACCTTCCTACTCACCGTGGCTACAACGCCGACAACCAGCGTGTAGTTGGTGACGTGGGTAAAGCAGGTGTTTCTATCTGCTCCGTAGAGGACATGAAGGTGCTCTTCGACGGAATTCCTCTGGAGACCATGTCAGTATCAATGACCATGAACGGTGCCGTACTGCCAATCATGGCGTTCTACATCGTTTCAGGTCTTGAGCAGGGAGCTCAGCTTGAGCACATGGCTGGTACAATCCAGAACGATATCCTCAAGGAGTTCATGGTGCGTAACACCTATATCTATCCTCCTAAGTTCTCGATGCAGATTATCGCCAGCATCTTTGAGTACACCTCAAAGTATATGCCCAAGTTCAACTCAATTTCTATCTCTGGCTACCACATGCAAGAGGCAGGTGCCACCGCCGACATTGAGCTCGCCTACACCCTCGCCGATGGTATGGACTACATCCGCACTGGTGTAAATGCAGGTCTTGACGTTGACGCGTTCGCTCCTCGTCTGTCATTCTTCTGGGGCATTTCGATGAATTTCTTCACCGAAATCGCCAAGATGCGTGCTGGCCGCCTGTTGTGGGCGAAGATTGTTAAGAGCTTTGGCTCAAAAAATCCAAAATCGATGTCGCTGCGTACTCACTGCCAGACTTCGGGTTGGTCACTCACAGCACAAGACCCATTCAACAACGTAGGCCGCACTTGCATCGAGGCAATGGCCGCCGCTCTAGGTCACACCCAGTCGCTGCACACCAACGCTCTTGACGAGGCAATCGCGTTGCCTACTGACTTCTCGGCACGTATCGCACGTAACACCCAAATCTACATACAGCAAGAGACCTATGTCACTAAGGCTATTGACCCATGGGCTGGTTCTTTCTATGTAGAGCGCCTCACTCACGAACTCGTGCATAAAGCATGGGAGCACATTCAGGAGATTGAGAAACTGGGCGGTATGGCGAAGGCCATCGAGACCGGCGTGCCCAAGATGCGTATCGAGGAAGCCGCAGCACGCACCCAGGCCCGCATCGACAGTGGCACTCAAACCATCGTGGGTATCAACAAGTATGCTCTCGAGAAAGAGGCTCCTATCGACATCCTTGAGATTGACAACACTGAGGTTCGCAACGAGCAAGTTGCACGACTTGAGGTGTTGCGCAAGAATCGCGACGAAGCAAAGGTTCAGGCTGACCTCAAAGCCATCACCGAGTGTGTGCGCACTGGCGAGGGCAACCTGCTTGAACTAGCAGTAGAGGCAGCCAAAGACCGTGCTTCGCTTGGTGAAATCAGTGATGCCTGCGAAGAAGTCGTAGGCCGTTATAAAGCAGTTGTTAAAACAATTTCAGGCGTGTATTCAGCAGAAGCAATTTCAGATCCCGACCTCAAGCGCGCTCGTGAGCTCACAGCTCAGTTTGCTAAGAAAGAAGGTCGTCAACCTCGCATTATGATAGCTAAGATGGGACAAGACGGTCACGACCGTGGCGCTAAGGTTGTTGCTACAGGTTATGCCGACTGTGGCTTCGACGTTGATATGGGTCCATTGTTCCAGACTCCTGAGGAGAGTGCTCGTCAGGCTGTTGAGAACGACGTGAACGTTATGGGCGTTTCATCACTCGCCGCTGGTCACAAAACCCTCATTCCCGCTGTTATCGAGGAACTCAAGAAACTTGGTCGCGAGGACATTATCGTTACCGCTGGTGGCGTGATTCCTATGCAGGATTACGACTTCCTTTACAAGGCTGGCGTAGCTGCCATCTTCGGTCCTGGCACCTCGGTGATGAAGAGTGCCATTAAGGTGATGGAAATCTTGCTTGACGAGGAATAATCCTCCTCACTAAGCAATCATCAATACTAAAATCGCTCAGCATTATTAGCTGGGCGATTTTTATGCAATCTTTTACAGCTTTTTTCCAAAAAATGTTGTAACTTTGCAAGTTGAAGTATTAAATTCAATTATGGGTATACTGAAAAACTTTGAGAGCTGGGCAAATAGCGATAGCAACAAACCATCAAACCAGAGAAAAGGATTTGAGCCTTGGGCACATCCAAACCGTGGCGAAATCACTCGCCCAAGCGCAAATCCAGCTCAAGATGTTGATGATGCGGCTCTCTATAACCCACACAGCGAGTATCACAACTATCACGAAAACATCGACGATGTTGTAGATGATGATTAAAATGATTAATAATTTAAAACTATAAACTAAATGAAAAAATTTATGTTACTGACTGTAGCCGCAGTCACCGCATTAAGCATGTCGGCACAGTCGTTTGAAGACTTCTTCTCAAAAGACAAGTCAAGTGAGAAAATAACCTTTGGATTCCGCGTGGGACTCAACATCAACGGCATGAGGAACAACATCCATAACAATGATGTTTCTAAAATCTTCGATGACCTCCCATACATTCTTGACGTTCACAAAAAGGCGGGTTTAAACTTTGGTGTGAACGTTGACATACCAATCTTGAAGAGCTTGTGGATCAACACTGGTGTGTATTACACCGCTACTGGCGCAAAGTTTATCTTCAGACAAGACAACAGCAAGGTTGTGGAAGGCACTTATCTCAACGACTATTCTGCTAACATTACTATGCACAACGTGCGCGTTCCGATTCAAGCATCTTACCGCTACAACATTAACAATAACTACCAACTGCAAGTGAACCTTGGTCCTTATTTCGCCTATGGCATTGGAGGCAAGGCCTACATACGCAACGACGTGGAGAAGAAAAAGATTGGCACATTTGACCTCACTGGTAATCCAAAGTTCAACTACATCACTCCCGCTGACGACAGTGATGGTTCATCAAGACTTGATCCATCTCTACTCGAGAGAGACGAGGTTAGGATTCTTAGTGTAGAAAACATCAATGATAACAACAGCAACTATATCAACCCATTCGATATGGGCATCGCATTTGGTGTGGGCGTTACTTTAAACAAGAAGTATTTTGCTGGTTTCAACTATGATGGCGGTCTTGTGAATGTCAATGGCAAGCGCACCCGCGCTCTCAACCACAACAGCATCAAGAACCATACCTTCTCAATCAATTTAGGTTACAATTTCTAAACTCCACAATAACAGTTTAATGTGACAAACTACCGCTGGCTTCTCACATGCCAGCGGTAGTTTTAATAAAAAACATTAAAATGACTTGTCATGTGCCGAATTATATGTAACTTTGCACGCTAATTGGTAAAATATTGAAATGACACGCCGTTTATTATTGATTTTGTCGCTGGTTGCGGTACTTTGCTCATGTGGAGAATATAGCAAAGTTATGAAAAGTAGCGACTACAACTACCGATACTCCTACGCTAAGCAGGCTTTTGAGAACAAGAAATACACTCAAGCCTACACCATTCTGGCCGACCTCGTGCCCATATTTAGAGGCACAGAGAAAGGCGAGGAATGCCTGTATCTACTTGGGCTTAGCTACTATGAGAATCACGACTACCTAAACTCTGGCTCTTATTTCAAGCAATATTACACCCAATATCCTAAGGGACAGTTTGCAGAATTGGCACGCTTCTACGCGGGTTATGGTTACTATCTCGACTCACCCGAACCACAGCTCGACCAGAGCGAGACCATCAAGGCCATCGAAGAATTGCAGGCTTTCCTCGACTACTTCCCAAAGAGCGACAAAGTGGCGATTGCCCAAAATGCCATCTTTGAGTTGCAAGACAAGCTGGTGCTAAAAGAGCTAGAAAACGCGCAACTCTACTACAACCTTGGCAGCTACATGGGAAACAACTATGAGAGTGCAGTAATTACAGCTAAAAACGCTATCAAGGCCTATCCTTACAGCAAATATAAAGAGAAACTCGAAATGCTCATCCTCAAATCACGCTTCAAAGAAGCTCAGATGAGTGTTGACGAGAAAAAAGAAGAACGTTATCGCACAGTAGTTGATGAGTACTATGCCTACATCAACGACTTCCCCAACAGCGAGAACCGTAAAGAAGCCGACAATATCTTCAAGATTGCTGACAAATTCTTAAACAGGAAATAACATTGCACGCCAATTTGAGATTATCAATAGAAATAGAATAAAACAAACACTCAATAATATTTAATAGACACAATGGCTATCGACTACAAGAAATCAAACGCCCCACTCAACACCTCGGTTCATGACTTGATCGACCTCGCTGAGCAAACGGGCAACATCTATGAGACAGTGGCTATCATTGGCAAACGAGCCAACCAAATCTCGGCCGACATGAAGAACGACCTGGAGAAAAAACTCCAAGAGTTCACCGAAAAGACCGACAACTTAGAGGAAATCTCGGAGAACCGCGAGCAAATCGAAATCTCGAAATACTACGAGAAACTCCCAAAATCAACCCTCATCGCCACTAAGGAATATGAGGAAGGAAAGTTGTACTTCCGCAATGTGAGCAAAGAAAAAGAGGGTCTTGATTTTTAAAGACCTCACACAACAAAGCTAAAGAGCCGCGACACCCTGAGATGTCGCGGCTCTATCTTTTACACACGGCAGTGTTTAGAACTTATACTTCACGCCCAAGCAAGTAACGCTCTGGTTCATGTCCTTAAGGATTTGGAATCGCTCTTCTACATAGAAAGCGAATCGGTTGTTGATGGTGTATTCAGCACCCACACCCACGTTGGCACCAAAGCGGTTCACACCATCAAGATGCTTGGGAGTAACTCTTGCATAAGAGAAACCTGCCAATGGATAGATGGCAAACTTGCTGCTAGTGTGAATCATGTAATTGAAATTAAGGTTCACATTAAAAGCACTCACGCCATCGCTCTCAAAATAGTAAATAAACTCGGGCTCAACTCGCAAGTTGTTGATGAACTCATAATGGAAGTTCAATCCAAGACCAACCATTGAGTGCTTTGAAGCATAACTAAACTGTGCTCCAAACGCTTTCTCTCCCCTCTCGGCATTCATTGTAAAAATGCCTAACATAGCAATAATGCTAACTAAAACAATTTTTTTCATAATAATATCTTATTTAGTATGATTGTCGGTGCAAAATTAATACTTTTCAACTAATTATGCAAATGCCCACCTCAAAGAGAGGCGGGCATTTATATGTATATTATCTATTTTATATCAACAGATGATATATTGATTAGATAACACCCTGCTCGAGCATAGCCTGAGCAACCTTCATGAAGCCAGCGATGTTAGCGCCCTTCACGTAGTCGATAGTGCCGTCGGCTTGAGTACCGAACTTAACGCACTGCTCGTGTATGTTCTCCATAATCCAGTGAAGTTTCTCGTCAACTTCTTTAGCCGACCAGCTCAGGTGAGCAGCGTTCTGAGTCATCTCAAGACCAGAGGTAGCTACGCCACCAGCGTTAACGGCCTTACCAGGAGCGAAGAGAACACCGTTCTTCTGGAAGAAGTGGATAGCGCCAGGTTGGCAACCCATGTTAGAAACCTCGCAGCAGCACCAGCAGCCGTTAGCCTTCAATTCCTTAGCGTCGTCCTCGCTAAGCTCGTTCTGGAATGCGCAAGGAAGGGCGATGTCGCAAGGAACGCTCCAAGCCTTCTTGCCAGCAGTGAACTTAGCCTTCTCGGGGAACTTGTCGGCCATGTCCTGAACTTTGTTGCGGTTAGAAGCACGCATATCGAGCATGTAGTCGATCATCTCGGGAGTGATACCCTCTGGGATCTCGCAAACGCCGTCGGGGCCAGAAATGGCAACAACCTTAGCACCGAGCTCAACAGCCTTCTTCGAAGCGCCCCAAGCCACGTTACCGAAGCCAGAAAGAGCAACCTTCATACCCTTGATATCCTTGCCAGCCTTGTGCAGCAGGTGCTCAGTGAAATAGAGTGCACCATAACCAGTAGCTTCGGGACGGAGGATAGAGCCACCCCAAGTCTCGCCCTTGCCAGTGAGCACGCCAGTGTGATAGCGACGAGCGAGTTTCTGATACATACCATTGAGGTAACCAATCTCACGGCCACCAACACCTACGTCACCAGCAGGAACGTCCTGATCGGGACCAATGTTGTGACGGAGCTCCAGCATGAAAGCTTGGCAGAAACGCATGATCTCAGCGTCGCTCTTGCCTACTGGGTCGAAGTCAGAGCCACCCTTGCCACCACCCATTGGGAGAGTAGTAAGAGCGTTCTTGAAAGTCTGCTCAAAGCCGAGGAACTTCAGCATTGATGGAGTAACAGCCTTGTGGAAGCGGAGACCACCCTTGTAAGGGCCAATAGCGCTGTTGAACTGCACGCGGTATCCAAGGTTAGTCTGAACCTCACCCTTATCGTCGATCCATGTTACACGGAATGTGAAGATGCGCTCGGGCTCTACCATGCGCTCAACGATTTTAGCTTTCTCAAACTCGGGATGCTGGTTGTAAACCTCCTCAATTGACTCGAGAACTTCACGTACAGCCTGCAGATACTCAGATTCGCCTGGGTGTTTAGCCTCCAGGTCGGCCATAATTTTTTCAACGTTCATGATTGAAATGATTTAGAAAATTAATTTTATAAAAAAATTACTATTTAGAATAATTCTTGTTTCAAAAGAACAGCACAAATTTATATCAAAAAAGTGGAATAGCGAAATTTTAAAACAATGTTTTTTAGCATAAAATTCACTTTTATCCATTTTTCACACGTGTTTATTTTATTTAAACGTCTAACAAAAATTAGCATAAAATCGCAATTTGATTAACATTCCCCACAATTGTCTAATAAAAAGGAGGCTGTTTATAGATTTAATAGTGCAAAAGCATAAAAACTGCCATTTTAACGAAACTTTGATTATGTTTTATAACATAATTTCTTTTGCCAAAAAATAGTGATGAAATCAAGAAAAATAGGTACTTTTGCCAAAAGATTTTTTATTACCATTTTTTTAAAACAAACTACATTTTATGAAGAAGCACAATTTCTATGCAGGCCCATCAATTTTAAGTCAGTATGCTATTGATAAGACTATTGAGGGCATTCGTGAATGGACGAGGCACAAGCACTCTTCAAGGAATTGCTTGATATCCCCGAGGGATATGAAGTAGTATTCTTGGGTGGTGGCGCAAGCACTCAGTTCTGCATGGTTCCTTATAACCTGCTCAAGACTAAGGCTGCTTATGTTGACTCTGGCACATGGGCCAACAAGGCTATCAAAGAAGCAAAACTCTTTGGCGAAGTTGAAGTAGTAGCTTCATCTAAGGAAGACAACTACGTTTACTATCCCAAGAACTTCACCGTTCCTGCCGATGCCGATTATCTTCATATCACTACCAATAACACTATCTATGGCACCGAGTTGCGTGAGGACCTCGATGTTAACGTGCCTCTGGTAGCCGACATGTCGAGCGACATCTTCTCTCGCCCAGTTGACGTTTCGAAGTATGCTCTCATCTATGGTGGCGCACAGAAGAACCTCGCACCTGCTGGTGTAACCTTCATCATCATCAAGAAGGACATCTTGGGTAAGGTAGATCGCGCTATCCCAACTATGCTCAACTATCAGACTCACATCGACAAGGGCTCGATGTTCAACACTCCTCCCGTACTCCCCATCTTCACCGCATTGCAGACTCTGCGCTGGCTCAAAGACCTGGGCGGCGTGAAAGAGATGCAGCGCATCAATGAGGAGAAAGGCGCATGCCTTTACGACGCAATCGACAACAGCCGCATGTTCGTTGGTACTACTCATGTTGACAGCCGCTCGCTCATGAACGTTTGCTTCGTTATGAAGCCTGAGTATAAAGAGCTCGAGAAGGACTTCCTCGACTTTGCAACCAGCAAGGGAATCGTTGGCATCAAGGGTCACCGCAGCGTTGGTGGTTTCCGTGCTTCGCTCTACAACGCACTTCCTCTCGAGAGCGTGAAGGTGCTTGTTGACGCAATGAAGGAGTTTGAGAACAAACATTAATTTACACATTATATAATATAGTGGGTCATGGCCAAGTCGTGGCCCACTTTAAAACAAAATTAGTGCAAGCCAAGTGCAGCGCCATGCTTGCATGAGCATTGCCAAGGCACAGCCTAATTTATTAAAAAACCTAAAACAAATGAAGATTTTAGTTGCAACCGAGAAACCTTTTGCTGCAGCTGCCGTTACTGGCATCCGCGAAGTTGTTGAACAAGGTGGCCATGAGCTCGTGCTCGTTGAGAAAGGCACAAAGCAAGACATGATCAATGCTGTTGCCGACTGTGCAGGCCTCATCGTACGCAGCGACAAAGTTGACAAGGAAGTGTTTGACGCTGCTCCACAATTGAAGGTGGTAGTTCGCGCTGGCGCTGGCTATGACAACATCGACCTCGAAGAGGCTACCAAGCACGGTGTATGCGTGATGAACACTCCTGGCCAGAATGCCAACGCCGTTGCTGAACTCGTGTTCGGTATGATTGTATCACTCATCCGCAACCGTTACAATGGCACTTCTGGTACTGAGCTCAAGGGCAAGACCCTAGGTATCCATGCCTATGGTGCTGTAGGCCGCAACGTGGCACGCATAGCCAAGGGATTTGACATGAAAGTTAGTGCCCTCGACCCATTCGTTAAGGATGAGGTGATGGAAGCCGATGGTATCATCCCAGTACATAGCGTTGAGGATCTTTACAAGAACAACCAGTTCGTAAGTCTTCACATTCCAGCCAACGATCAGACTCGCAAGTCGGTGAACCGTGCTCTCCTAGAGCTTATGCCTAAGGGTGGCACACTCATCAATGCAGCACGCAAGGAAGTTATCAACGAAGACGACCTCGCTGCTGTGCTTGAAGAGCGCACCGACCTCCGCTACGTTGCCGATGTGAAACCCGACAACGCTGCCGTTCTTGAGGAGAAATTCCCCGAGAGAGTATTCTTTACACCAAAGAAGATGGGCGCACAGACCGCCGAAGCCAACATCAACGCCGGCCTCGCAGCCGCCAACCAGGTTGTAGCTCACCTCAAAGACGGTTTCAACCGCTTCCAGGTGAACAAATAAGCAAAAGGTTATATAATTTAAAACCAGTCCTCATCATGCCAAGCATCGATGAGGACTAGTTTTTTTGTTTTATGTCCACGTACTACGAGACGCAGTTTCGTAAAATCATTTCTTCTTCCGTCGCGGTTTCTTTTGTTGTTGACGTAGTTGGCGGGCTATTTCTTTGTGCTCATCGGCGAGGTCGTCAAGTCCAATCTTCTCGTATATGTCGGCAAGCCTCACATGTGGCTCAATTGCGGCGCGAGAGGCTTTTGCAGCTCGTTTAAGTGCTTTTATAGCCGCAGGCAGGTCTTTATTCCTTTCATAGATTGCTGCCGCAGCTACAAGGGCATCATAGCAGTTCTTGTTCTTAACAAGAATCTTATTGAGCTGCTCAAGAGCTTGATCGGTCTCCCCTATCGTGTCGAGAAGTCGAGCCTTGCCAAGCATAGCTGGAACATAGCCTTCGCTAAGTCTCAAGGCTTTGTTATAGTTAGCTAACGCCGATTTTATGGCGATTTCGTCGAGGTGTGGCTTGGCAATACCATAAGGCACTTCATCCTCTTGAGCCAAAGCTCCAAGTCCCATTGATTGGTCGCCCATGGCTGTGAACTCTGCCGCCAAGTCAAGCAATTGCTTGTTTTGTGAGTCTATGACATCTTCCAGTGTCTTGATTTTCTTGTTGAGTTTGTGGAACTTATTGAACTTGAACTTTATAAACCGCTTTGCCAGTGGATCATTAATCACGTTATGAATCTCCATTGCCTGAGCAAAGCAATCAACAGCACGAGCAAAATCATCATTGTCGAAGGCGATTGATGCCATTGTATAAAGCCCATTGGCCTTCTCCACCAAGATTGCGTCGTTTATCGTCGTCTGGTTGTTGAATTGGCGACTGAAATCAACGATAGCGGTATTGACGATTATATCTCGCTGTGAAAGCGGCTTGAGCAGAGTTATACCCTCGAGCGATGTGCATCGCGACAATGCCACATAGGTCTGACCGCTTGAGAATGCTCCTCCTGCGAAGTCAATAACGATATTGTTAAACGTAAGTCCCTGACTCTTGTGCACAGTGAGTGCCCACGCTGGTTTAATGGGATATTGCTTGAAAGTGCCCACCACGTTCTCAATCACCTTTTTCTCCTTCTCATCGTAGGAATACTGCACATTTTCCCAAATCTCTTGCTCAAGGACATAGCCATCGCCATTTTCCAATTCTACCTCAATGCCGGCTTCATCCACTCTCGACACCATTCCCAAAGTGCCGTTAACCCAACGGTTTTCCTTGTCATTGCGAATGAATATAACTTGTGCACCCTTCTTAATGACAAGTTCCTTGTTGGTAGGCAGGTCATTGTCGGGGAAGACATCGGTGACCTCTCCCATGAACACATATTCGGGCGTATCAAGCGCTTGCATGTGAGCATCGTTGATGGAATCTACCGTGTCACGACGTGTGGCAAGAGTCATTACTAGACCATTATCGGGTTCTTTATAGTCAAGATTGCAACGGTTATTTAGCAGTTGTAAGTCATTATTGCTGGCATGGCTTACCCGCACCCTATCGAGCATAGCAATAAAACTGCTATCAGTCTGTCTATATATCTTTCGCAATTCAATTGGAATCAACCCCAAACTGTTAAACACACGCGCATTGAAGAAGAAGAATTGCTGATAATACCGGCGCAGTATGTCGCGCATGTCTCGGGTGATGACCGGCTCAAGCTGGAAAATGTCGCCCACAAAGAGCAACTGCTTGCCACCAAATGGCTCACGCATATTGCCCGAATAGATGCGCAGCACCTTGTCGATAAAGTCGATAATATCACAACGCACCATCGAAATCTCATCAATAATAATAAGTTGAAGCTTCTTTATAAGCTTCACTTTCTGCGCCGAGTAGCGTAAAGTTTTGCGGATGCGGCGTGGCGAGAAATCGGGATCATCAGGTAGTAGCGGTTTGAACGGAATCTTGAAGAATGAGTGCAGTGTCTGCCCTCCCACATTCACAGCAGCTATGCCAGTAGGCGCCAGCACCACGTGCTCCTTGCTAGTATTAGCACAGATATACTTTAGGAATGTACTCTTACCAGTACCAGCTTTACCTGTTAGAAATACCGAGCGATGGGTATTGCGAATAAGGTTCCAAGCGTTTTGGAACTCCACATTATCCAAGTCGATATTATCTAGATTTACCGTGTTCATACAAGTGGTGCTAAAAAGTTTTCAAAGATAGTCAAAAAGGTTCAGAACGGCACAAAAAAAGGAGGCATTTTATTAACAATGCCTCCTAATTTCACTATTAATTTACGCTCAATGGCGCGAATAATCAGAATCGGAATCCTAATGTCAATGAAACCTTATTGTTGTTGTCTTTTACTTCCTCGCCTTCTTCACCGGGATAAGCGTGATAATGGCTAGTGCGATTTTGGTGCACATAAGCTGCATCGAGATAGAATTTCTTGTAACGATATCCAAGACCACAGGTAATATACTGGTTATTCTTGTCATACTGATACATATAGTTGCTTGAAACCACATCTACATTATTGTTTGCCACACCTTTTACTTGATCCTTTACTGGTGAGGTCTGGTAAGAGTAACCTGCACGAACGCTGAAGTTTGGTGTCACGCGATATTCAGCACCTACGCGCAGTGTGTGGGTGGCCTGGAGCTGATCTTTAATCTTTTGTTCAGTATCACCATAGTAGTAGCCACCTTCATCACCGCAGTTGATGGTATTAGCGCCAACATACTCATAGTCCATGCTGATCATACCCTTGCTTGTTGGCACTACTGCGAGGCTTCCCATAAATCTCCAAGGAGTCTTAATGGTGTAACGATACTCGTCGTAGTAACCCTCTTCGCCTGTCTCATAGTAACCAGAGAACATGTCAGGATCCAAATCAGCCTTCAGATCAAAGCCGCTCTGCACCTTATAGAGGTCTTTCATATCGTAATAGGTGGGAGTGTGGAATGCAGCTCCAATGCGCAGTTGGTTGATGGGCTTAACAATCACACCAAACTTGAAGTTATAACCAGTACCGCGAGTCTCTTGGAACGACTGGAAGTCGAAACCAGCATAACCTTTAGTGGTGCTGCCATCACCGTAACGATAATCAAATATCTCAGCATCGTCGAGATCCTCACCATAGTACTGATAGCTATCAAAACGCAGGTCAGTAATGCCGAAGTTCAGTCCCCAGAACACAGTATTCTTGAAGTTTCCACCCAAAGTGATGTTATACTCGTCGGTATGGCCTTTCTCATCAACATAGAAATTGGCAACACCCGAAGTCTGATAATTGGCTATATTAGCAAGGCCTTTAAACGAGCCATCCAAATTGCTGTTGATCAGATAAGACTGATAGGCGAGAATGCCCAACCAGGGAGCGTTAGACTCGTAGAAGATATTTCCATCATACTGATTGGTAGAGAGGTCCTGGTCAATCCAGTTACCGGCATTGAGGTTGTCAGCAATCTTGTTAGTGATAGAATGGCCTGTGTAATAGCCTCCCTGATAACGACGTTGGAAGGAATTAATACGATTATACGAGAATCCCCAGTTGAAATACCTAAAGAAGTCGTTGTCGATCTTCATCGAGCCAACATATCCCACATTGTTGAACCAGAACTTGGTATCGGTCAACTTGTCGTCGGCAGTCTTTGAAGAAAGGAAGTTGAGGTTCATAGTCGCCGAGATGTCGCTACTGCGGTAAACGCCAATTCCGCCAGGATTCTGAGAAATAGCCGACACATCTCCACCCAAGGCACCGAAGGCACCTGCCATCGACATATAACGAGAAGTACCACTCAATCCGGTCTCCGACATTTTAAGAACATCAAAAGTAGCTTGAGCATTTGCCATGAGCGCTGCGCCACCAAGCAATAATGCAATATATAATTTCTTCATTGTATAAAATTCTATTTCGTGTTAATTATATTCTATATGTTCTCTCGTGGAAAAAATTATCGACGTCCGCCGTGACCGCCACCACCGCCGTGGCTGCCACCGCCGCCACCGCTACGACCACCGCCACCACCGTGGCTACCGCCTGAGAATCCGCCACTGCTGCGACCACCACCAGAGAATCCGCCACTACTTCTAGAACCGCCAGTTGATGGGGTGTAGCTGCGACTGCCGCCTGTTGATGGAGTGTAACTGCGACCGCTACTTCCTGATGGGGTGTAGCTGCGTCCTCTGTTAGATGGTGTGTAAGTGCGTCCGCCAGTGCTACCGCCATTATATCCACTAGAGGAGCGTCCACCGCCATATGTAGCGCCGTCGTTATAAGAACGGTTTCCAGGTCGCATAGTGCCACGTCCTCCTGCATATCCGCCATTACCGCGCGTGCTGCCAATGTTACCGTGGTTCATGCTTGTGCGTCCAGAGCCATTACGTCCAGGTGCGCCAGCATAACTGCCGTGACCATTATAACCACTGTTGCCACGATTGCCATGATAATTTATGCCTGGACGGCGTCCGTTATAACCACTGTTGTAGTGATGGCCATACCAGCCATAATCCCAGTGATAAGGTCTGCCCCAGTAGCCGGTCCCCCAGTAGCCTGCACCCCAAGGACGTCCCCAGTAGGACCATGGATGATAACGGTAACCGCCATACCAGCCCCAATCATACCAGCTGCTGTAGTACCATGGACTATGCCATCCCCAAGACCAGCTGTACCACGGGTCATAATAGCGATACCCCCACCCCCAGTATGGGCCCCAACTCCAGTCGGTACCAACAATGAGGTTCACTGTTGGAGTGCTGTCGAAGTAGTACTCAATGAGGTCAGGATCGTTACTACGAATCACGATGTCGGGATTGTGGAAACGCTCAATGCGGCGAGTGTTAGCAAAATCCTCTTCTTTGAGATATACAGTGTCTTTCTCGTCGTAATACTCTATGCGACGGTTATACTCGTCAACATCACGGCCATTGATAATACCCGTGAGCGGAGTCACTTGAGTTGTGAGTTCTCCATAATACCCCGAAGATGGCGGCGCCTGCTTGGTGACAACCTTGACCGTCTTAGTCTCCTTGCTGCCATCATAGTAGATGTCGTCCTCGTAATCTTGTGCCATAGCGCAACCGCAGCCCACTAACAAGGCACCCATTAGAGACAATAATTTGTAGTTCATAACGTTTTATGTTTTTAAATTACTAATAATCAATGATATTTTGATTGTTTCTTAGACTATAAATCTCAGTAAAAGTTTAAATCTTACATAGTTAAACTGCAAAACTACATAAAGTTTTCCATATTTGAAACAAAAACCATGCCAAAAAGCTGAAAAACACCTAAATTTGACATTCTTTGTTCCGTTTTCAACTGCTAAACACAAGCAATGTTGAAATACTGCATATTATCGCGCAATATTAACATTCTTTAACTGCATCCCTTAAGCATTTTTCGTTACTTTGCATCACACTTTTTAAGAACCAGCAATTATGAGAATAGGAGAATATAACAAACTACTCATAAATCGCTTTGTCGATTTTGGGGCATATCTTATTGACGATGAGGACAACGAAGTGCTTCTGCCAAAGCGCTATCTCACTGGCTTCGAAGAACTTGATGACGAAATAGAGGTCTTTGTTTATAACGACTCTGAGAACCGCCCTGTGGCGACTACCGAGCAACCTGTTGCCACTGTGGGACAATTCTGCCTTATGCGTGTGAAAGCAGTAAACGCCATCGGAGCATTCCTTGACTGGGGACTTACGGCAAAAGACCTGCTAGTACCATTCCGTGAGCAGCGTGTGCGAATGCAAGCGGGACGCAGCTACATCGTTTACATTTATCTCGATCCAAGCAGTCAGCGCATCGTGGCAAGCGCTAAGCTCGACAAGTTCTTGAGCAATGACCTCCCCGACTATTATCACCGCCAAAAGGTTGACGTGCTCATTGTCCAACAACAGGAAATAGGTTACCGAGTGATCATCAACGGCAAATTCTGGGGAATGATTTATAACAACGAACTCTACCAACCAGTGAACATTGGTGAGCATCACATGGGCTTCATAAAACAGGTGCGCGACGACGGCAAAATTGACGTCACCCTCGCCAAAATAGAGAAGATGCGCATCGAAGATGTTGCCGACGACATCTTCCATTACCTGCAAGAAAACGGCGGCATAATGACTCTCAACGACAAGTCATCACCCGAAGACATACTCCGCACTTTCAATTGCAGCAAAAAAGACTTTAAAAAAGCTCTAGGACTGCTTTACAAGCAACACAAAGTGACACTAGGCAATGAGGTGAAACTCATATAGAAAAGAAGGTAAGGAATTAAACCACAAAGAACCAGCGCTGTTTTGCACTGGTTCTTTGTTAATTCTGAATTAGGTGTTCTCTAATTGCCTAAAAGCACATTGTAAACTGCAGTTATGTCGGCACTTGTGATTTCTCCGTCACCGTTAACGTCGCTTGTTGCGATGAAAGTCTCGTCACCGTTGAGAAGATAATTATAAAGACAAGTTATGTCAATAGTAGTTACTTCTCCGTCGCAATTCACGTCGCCAAAGACATGGGATCCGCCATTTGCTGTCACTACAACATCAAAGTCGGGAATGGTGACCTCGGTCTGAGCGTCAGCACTGGTAAGCACCACGTTGCTCACATTGATTGTGGCAGTATCCTCGAAGTCACTATTCGCAGTGATACTGAGAGACATCACCTCACCAGAGTTTCCAGTAAAATTAGCAGATGGGAAGCTGAAAGCAGCAATCAACACAGTGTTGCCATCAGTGTTTGCCACCACTTGGTGAGTCGCGGTCTTGCGGTCGCTTAGTGTTGCGCCATTGAAAGTGAGACCAGCGGGCATCATGAGCTTAAGCTGGAAACCTGCTACTGGTGTCACCTCGTTGTCCATAATCACAGCCACTTGTTTAGTTTCTCCTGGAGCAATCTCAAAGTCGTTGATATAGAACCTATCTTCAGGCACATACACACCGTCGGCAGTCACTGTAACGTTGAAGTTATCGAGAGTAGCTACTTCGTTGTTAGGCTCCGCTAAACGCACATTGCTCACATTAATTAGAACCAGACCCTCAAATGTGCGGTCGGCAGCCACCTCAATGTTGACAACAGCACCAGAGTCACCTGTGAAGGTATGCCCATTCTCGCCATTCACTTCCACCTTATAGCTATTCTCATTAATAGCTGTAACAGTCAACGTGTGGTTCAGGGCGCGGTCGGTAAGTTCAAAGGCATCCTCGGCGACTGTCAGGCCCTCGGGAATAGTCATCTCAAAGCTGATACCGCTAAACTGCGTTACCTCATTCTCAAGCAGCACAGGCATGATTTTAGTCTTGCCAGGCTGAACAGAGAAGTCCTCGATAATCAGATGATCGCTGGGGACATACACGCCATTAGCGGTCACTGTCACTTGGAAGTCCTCCACAGGGCTCTCGTGAGCGTCGCTGGTGGAGAGCATCACGTTGCGGAAATCAATAATCGCGCTATTAGCAAACGACTCGCTTGCCGTGAAGTCGATATACATAATGTCGCCACTATTGCCACTGAAATCGGCTGTGGGGTAACCAAATGCCACCACAGTCCAGTGGTCGCCATTATTGTTAGCAACGAGCTGGTGAGTCTCGCCCTTACGGTCGCTAAGGGTGAACGAGCTAGCTGTAGTTGTAATGCCCTCAGGCAAATACATATCAAACTGGAAACCAGCGATAGCACTCGCATAGTTATCAAGAACAACAGGCACTGTCATGGTGGTGCCAGGGGTAATCTCAAAATCGTCCATGTAGAACTCGTTGCCAAGCACTATGATGCCCTGTGCTGTCACAGTCACCGACAAATCAGGATGGCTGTACTCATGAGCATCGGCTGTGGTAAGGGCAATGTTCTTCACGTTGATAACTGCCTGACCTACAAAGTCAGCAGCAGCCACCACATCGATGGTCAGCACCGCCCCACTCTGCCCTGTGAAATTAGTGGCAGGGAAGCTGAATGCCATCACCGTGAAGTGGTCGCCATTGACATTCGTAATCAGTTGGTGAGAGCTTGAGGCACGCTCACTTAGCTTGAAGCCGCCATCGGCAACACTAAGTCCAGAAGGCATGTAAAGGTCAAACTGGAAGGCCGCAAAGTCGGTGTCGGGATTATCGAGCAAGACCGGCACAGTAATTGTGTCTCCTGCCTGGATCGAGAAATCGTCAATGCGCAACTCATTAGCCGCCTGAGCTTGCAGTGCTCCAGCCACCAACATTATGGTTAAAATATGAAATAGCTTTTTCATATCTCAATGAGCATAAGAGATTATTTCACAAGTACTTTTTTGCCGTTTATCACATAGACACCAATAGGCAAGCCCTTAGTAGCCTCGGCGGGGTTCATGCCTTGACGCACGAGCACGCCGCGCATGTCATAAACGTTAACACCCTCACCATCAACGCCAATCTGAGAGATGGCAGTAACGGCAGCATTGGTGTTCACATTGGGCAGCACACTCTCTACCTCGTTTGCCTGAGTGAAGAAAATGTCGCTGATGATGATATTATCATTTTCACTAAGCGAAGCACCGGCTTTCACCTTCAGAGTGATGATCGCATCGCTGCCAGCAGTTATCTCGGCGTTGTCGAGTGAGAAGCCAAGCAGACGAATCGAGCCATCGGGGTTAACACCGGTCATCAAGGTGTGAGAAGCGGCGCGGCCAGTGAGTTCAGCGCTCTCTAAAGTGAGGCTCTGTGACAGAGCAATGTCCATCTGGAATCCAGCATAAGCAGTGGAGTTGTCGAGATTTATTGTGATAGTGCCTGTGGCAGCGTCATAATCACCAAGACTCAGCTCGTCGTTGATAGTAGCCTTTGGAAGTCTCAGCGCTGGAGCATCAGTGTTTCCTACAGCGATATTGGCAATAGCAATCAAGTCGGTGATGTTGATAGATCCACTTGCGTTAACGTCGGCAGCTTCCTCAATGAACACCTCGGGAGTAATGCCTACTATATAATTAGCTACACACATCACGTCGGTAACGTTAACCTTCTTGTCGCCATTCACATCGCCAGGGATCACAGGCTCCTCAAATGGCAGAGTGCCACTCTCGAGCACAACTTTTGCGTTGCCACCAATGAAGCCCATACCATCGCGAATCATGTCGGCAAGGGTGATGTTGCCCATGTCAAACACTGTCTCAGAGGTCACCTCAGCTTGGGCATACTGATTGGTATAAACATCGGCATAGCCATCAGCATTTGGTCCCCAGTTGTAAAGGCAGAAATGATATGTAGTACCTGTCTGGTCGTCCTTATATTGGGCAAGCTCTTGGTTGGGATTCTCCCAGCAGTTCTTGCCTGCGCCAGGAGTGAACTCAGGCACAAAACCAAAGTCGAGGAAGTTGTAGATTGTCACCTTATCATTATAATAGTAGAGATAAACGGGGAACGATGCCACCTCGCCTGTGTTGTAAACGTGGTCGTTTTCATCGAAGTCAATCTCATCGTATGTCATCGTGGCATTACTGATGAGGAACTGAGTAAACATGCCATTGTCGTACATCGCACCAGCGTTAACATATTCATCATTGTCGGGATCATAATAGATCAGGGCAAGGTTCCATGTGGTAGAAATAGTAAAACCACTGGTATTGACACGACCCGACAAGCTGGTGTTGAGCACGGTGTTCACATCGCTATTGTTTACTACCGACTGAGCAACAACATAAAGGTAGCAAGTGTAGGTCTCATACTGATAGGTGTAAATGCACTGAGGCAAAAACTGGATAGTGTTGGCTGACCAGTTCACGCTGAAAGTGAGGTCAGCATCCATAGCAAAATAGTTTGAAACCGTCACACGACTGGTGCCACCAGTATATGCCATCGAAACCCGATTTGAACCAGTAGTGGCACCCGACTGAATGTCACGATCAATCTCAATGTTGATGCTTGCAAGCTTGGAGGCAGTAAACGGCGAAGCCGCCCACGAAACAATAGTCGTGGCAAGAGCAAGCAATAAGAGAAATAACTGTTTTTTCATTGTTTTGATGTATTTATGATTTGGTTATTTATAAAGTCTCTTAGTTGTGGTGCGATTGCCATTGTCGTAGGTAGTTACAACAACGTTTACACCGTTAAACGGAGTTGCGCTCTCAATGCCAAGCATGTTGTAATACTTCACGTTAACAACCTTGCCTGATGTCTCTACAGTGTTGATGGCGGTGGGAACATCTATTAAACGTAATGGATAAACTATATACTCGGCCGATAGGTCATCAATAACAGGCTCACTCTGGTTGCCATCTTTCAGAAGCGGAGCACCACTGGCAGCAGGCGCCACTTTTCTCAATATTGCGTCAAACTCATAGGCATATCCATCTTGTGGATTACCTGCTGGGTAATAATCCCAGTTAACCTTGATACCACCTGATAGGTTATCTACATTACCGTCACTCATAGTGTAGAAATTGCCGTCGGCAGCGTTGTAACATGCCCAAGTGATGTAGGCATATTCCTGCACTTTAGGCGCCACGAAGAAGAAATGGCTATTGGATGCATAGTAATCCTCGTTGAAGCTTGGCATGATATAGATGTTAGGCTCGTAAGGGGTAACATCACCTGCCACAGGTGTTGAGGTCACTGCAATAGTGGGGTTAACCTTGTCAACGAGCTTGCCAGTGATGCTCTTACCCTTGATTATCTTTCCCACATAGTCGTCGGGAGCGGCAACTCCAGTAAGCATCACCCAGTTACTCTGATCGAAATCGGCAACTGGCTGCAGTTTGGTGTTACCCATATATTCAGCTGCTACTTGACCCAGGAAATCGATTTGACCATCACTAATCTGCGATGGATATTTATACTTGCCTAAGTCCTTTGCGAAGAGCACTGCCCCCATAGTCACAGGATAGTCATTATAAGAGGGTCCAAGACGGCAAGAGCCGTTAACAAAATTCCATCCACCATCGTCGTTATTATTTGCCAAACCACTGGTCAGACTGAAATAATTCTTGTTATTTTCACGGCCATAAAAATTCACAACTGCACTATAATGAACTCCATCGGTAGTTTCCATAGGCTGACCAACGGTAGGATTCCAGTCGTTATTATTTGCTTGGCCCAAAACATAGTAAGTGGGATATGAACCATTATTTACAAAACCTGTGATATCTTCTGCGCTTTGCGAAACAGTGAGTGCATTTGTGCTTAAATCCAAATCAAGTTTATAGCGGCCTTTTTCAATCATAAAGCTGTTTTGATTTCTGCTAACTCCCATAGGAGCGCTAAGCACGCCGTCAACAGTAGTAACACCCACGAGATCGTCATAAACCTCATATTCCTTACCTACTGTTCCATCGTTGACAATGTCGACAAGGTCGGTCTTATAAGGAGACAATACTGAGTGTTCAAAGTACTCTATAACACGTACAGGTGCAGTATTGTAAGTCTTATAAACAAAATGCCCCCACGCTCCTAAAGTTATTACTTCATTTTCTAAATCAATACTACCATAACACTTGCTTCCAAGTCCATAATCTGGCACAGTACCATCAAAAGCATCTAAGTATGGATTGCTTTGACGATTCGTTGACGCTGGAGAAATATACCCATAAACAGTTGCACCATTTGATAATGAGTAATATCTTTTAAATGCCGGAAAATAGTCAACATTGAGAGGACCGTAATACACCTGTGTCCATTCAAAAGTAGCTTTTGTATCACTCTGCCAATTTATTTTACTACTCTGAATTATAAGATTTAAAACTGGAGCCGGTAAATTCTTTGAATATGGACTAACAAAAAAATTGTTAAATGTTAATGTGCCATTTCCAGCATCCCAAACAGCAGTAACGACATTTGTTCTTACAACTTCACCGTTGCGATAATCTTCTTGCAAGAAGTCCTGAGTAAACGACTCTGGCTGTGCCTTCGCTATATTATTTGTCACTATAGTTGTGAACAGTGCGGCAAATAAGACAGATAAAGTAAATAATCTTTTCATATAAGAATAAAAAATATGAATATCTAAATAAATATTTCAGTATATTAAAGGTTTAGTTTTATAATTATGCCCTTATATTGGCAAAAAGAGGGTGTACCAAAATGCCATACATTCAGCATTTTGAGACACCCTCCACGCGCCAAATTATAATTATCTCATAATTTGCTTAGAAGTGGTCTTTTGACCGTTGCTGTACTCCTTAACGATGATATTCAGGCCATTGAATGGTTCTGACGACTCAACACCAAGGCTATTGTAGTAGCGAGTGTTCACCACTTGTGCATTGGCATTAACATTCTCAATACCAGTGTTCACACGAGTCATGTGAGAGCTCTCGAAATACTCAATAACGACAGATGCGCTCATGTTATTCCAAGTGTTATTGCCAATCACGCATCCCCAAGGGTCAGTGATATCGATAGTGCCAGCCTCAAGGTCGATAGTACCATGGCAATCCTGGCCACCATAATAAGCATAATAGCATGAAACTGGGAGAGTATTAGTCTCAGGATCATACATTCTCACTGCACTGTTAACATGCTGGAAACGGCTTACCACAGCAGCCTTATAAGTGCGGAATGAGGCATAAGAGAAAGGCAGACCTTCAAACAAATCGCTCTGGCCCATCGAGTACGCGCGCCAAGTGAAGTTAGCCTTAGTCTCGCTCTCCCAAGTCAAAGTGGTGGGACTAGAATAATCAGTAGCGTAAGATGGGATTACGAGATTAACAACTTGGTCGTTGACCATTTCATTAGAATAGAAATTGTTAATAGTCAAAACACCAGTAGCATCATCCCAAGTAACATTGACAGTGTTTGTTCTTACAACCTCACCACCGCGGTAGTCTTCCTGGAGGAACTCAGAATTAAACGAAGCGCGTTGCGCATAAATGTTGTTAGCACACATTAACAAGAATGCAAACAATCCAAATAGTGTAACAAATCTTTTCATACAAATACATTTTTAATTGTTAATATAATAAGTTTGATATCTCCTTTTTCTAATAACGAGCAAATTTACCAATAATCCTTTAAAAAAACAAGAAAAAAACATATTTTTCATCAAAGACTTTCAGATAATAGCAATTTAAAAAATTTTGAAAGCACATTTTGTATAATTAGACAAAAAAGTGTAATTTTGCAGCTTAATTTTGATAAAATAAAAAACACATAATTAAAAATGGGAAAAGTAATATTGACTGGCGACAGGCCTACTGGAAAGCTCCATCTGGGACACTATGTGGGCTCGTTGCGCCGACGCGTGGAACTGCAAAATGCAGGTGATTATGAAAAAATGTTTGTCTTTATGGCCGATGTGCAGGCTCTTACCGACAATGCCGACAACCCCGAGAAGATACGCCAAAACATTATCGAGGTGGCTCTTGACTATCTATCAGCAGGCCTCGACCCAGAGAAGTGCATAATTTTCATCCAGAGTCATATTCCCGAACTCGCTGAGCTCACCACCTACCTGATGAACCTCATCACAGTGAGTCGCGTGGAGCGCAACCCAACAGTGAAGACTGAAATAAAAATGCGCAACTTCGAGGCTAATATTCCACTCGGTTTCTTCTGCTATCCCGTGAGCCAGGCAGCCGACATAACTCTCTTTAAGGCCGACATCGTGCCAGCCGGTGAGGACCAGAAACCTATGCTTGAAATTACACGCGAACTTGTGCGCCGCTTCAACAGCACCTACGGTGAAGTACTTGTGGAGCCTGACATTATGCTTCCCGAGAACGAAACAGCCCGCCGCTTACCCGGTACCGACGGCAAGGAGAAGATGAGCAAGAGTCTTGGCAACTGCATCTACCTCAGCGATGATGCCGACACCGTTTGGCAGAAGGTGCGCTCCATGTTCACCGACCCCAACCACTTGAATGTGAGCGACCCTGGCACTGTGGAGGGCAATGCCGTGTTCACCTATCTTGACGCCTTCTCGTGTGACGAGCACTTTGCGAAATATCTGCCCGACTATCAGAACCTTGACGAGATGAAAGACCACTATCGCCGTGGTGGCCTAGGTGACATGAAGTGCAAAAAACTGCTCAACAGTATTCTCAACGAGATGCTTGAGCCAATTCGCCAGCGTCGTCATGAGCTAGAGCAAGACATTCCCGAAATCTACAACATCTTGCGTCGTGGCACCGAAAAAGCCCGTGAAACCGCAGCTCAGACTATGGACGAAGTGCGAAACGCTATGAAGATCAACTACTTCGATGACAAAGAACTTATCAGTCAACAGGCTGAATATTTCCGTTCGAAATAATAGTCAACCACATATAAAAAGAGAGGCCGCCATAGCGACCTCTTCTTTTATATAATTACCTTATTATCAATTTCTTTCCATTAAATATATACACTCCTGGTGGCAGTCCTTCAGTACCCTGATCAGCAGTGCGCACTCTCACACCGTCGATGCGGTACACGTCGGCTGAGTTGTCATCGATAGCGACCGTTGTTATGCCCTCATATTCTTTATAAGTAAAATATCCAGGGTTAGCTGTTCCACCATCAATGTGTGCAAACTCCACACCAGTGTTTGAGGGATTAAAATGCGTACCTTTTTCTCCTGTAAGCATATAGCAATTGAAAAACATATTTGCGCCGTCATCTTCAACATTATCCACTTTCCACTTTTCGCTCACGTAGATAGTCTGTAGGTTCTGGCACTCCTCAAACATGGCCCACATATATTTCACATTCTTAGTATTGAAACCACTCAGGTCAAGACTTGTTAATGATGTGCATTTGTAAAACATGTCTGCCATGTTAGTGACTCTCGAAGTATGGAAATTACTGAGGTCTATACTCGTCAATGCCGTGCAGCTGGCAAACATACCAACTGTGTTCAACACTTCTGAAGTATTTATATTCTCTATTCCCACAATTGTATTCAGCTTGTCGCATCCTCCAAAAAAACTTTTCAGGCTCTTGAATTTCAACTTAGAGAAAGATGGGTCAAAAACACACTTGGTGATTTCTTTGTTGTCGTCGCACGATCTAAGATTCATTATAATGGTTCCAGGGCGGTTATCATATTGATTGTCATAATAAAAAGTGAGAGTCTTATTCTCCTTTACAGCATATACCCTATCACCTTCGGGATCCATTGGTTGAATGCCCATAATTGCCACCTGATTATTATTGAATCCTCCAACGTCCATCAATAGATAGTAATTATTCTGTTGACCTCCCCATCCCCAATTGATGTGAAAATAAGGGGCGTCAAGGTCTTCATATCCATACCCATCAATAACGAAAGCATGACCACCATCAGAACTAAATCCCGAATAATATACAGGTCTTCCATCTTTTAACTCCTCATAAAGCAGTTCATCCCATCCATCATCATCAAACCGTGAACGGTGTTCAAGATAATTATCATAATTAAAATATAGGTAAAACGCATTGGCAGCATTTTCTGATGATGCTCCGCTCGAATCGGCATAATCCATTTGAGCCGAACAACCACACAAGAGCATCAGTGTCGCAATGGCATCGGCCTGTTCTTCTGTGAAAGGTATATTGCCATTATAATCGTTTAAAATATTTTCCCAATCAATTGTTGTGATCGGCACCTCGGGCAAACCAATATCCAGTGTGAAGGTTGAGTAATCGGGGATGACATCGGCAGTTTCCATAGGCCACTTGTGACGATACATAATCTGAGCCATAGCGGTCGCCACGCATCCAGTAACGCAACGATAGCCAGTTTTAGGATTTATGGGACATTTATTGTTATATGGCTCACCTTGACTGAAAAGGCAGTCCATCAATGGCAGTATAACCTCGCGCTCGGGAGAATCTTTTGGAGAAACCTTTGCCTCGGGATGCTCCCGCAAATAGGCCACTTGTGCGACATACTCTCCGAGCCATGCTTGCATATTACATGGCATATTATCGGCGTCAACATTTCCGTCGGGTGAGAAGCCCAATATCTCAGGCATGCGCTCATCGCCACACACTACCACATAACCGCCATTGGCCTCATCGTTAATTACATACAACTCGCTGCGGTCTATTGCTACCACAAGTTTTGGTGCTAGATTAGTGGCTCTCGCAACCCGCGTTGCCTGTCGTTTAAAGAATGACTCAGCCTTAGCCATCGCCTCCTGTCGCGACACCTGCTGACCCCACAATGCAAGAGGCAGCATAGCAACCATGAGTGCAAAAATTCGACTTAAAGATTTTGTATTATATGTCATAAATTATTCTTTTTATGAAAATTAAGTGAGGTATTTCTCAATATAGAGTTCGCAGTTAGTCACCAATTCATCATACCAAGCCTGCCCAAAACGGCGAATGAGGGGCTCTTTAAGAAACTGATATACACGCACCTTTTTGCTTCGTCCCAAGACCTCTGCACTTTTGCAAATTTTCCAGCGATGGTAGTTAACTGCCACGCTGCCGTTGCTCAACGTCTTGAGACGCAATGGATAAAGAGCGCATGAGATGGGCTTCATAAAACTTATGCGCCCCTCGCGATAGGCTTTCTCGATGGCGCAGATGCACTTGCCGCCTGGCGCATAGCACGAGAACACACAATTGCTGTTGTCTAGAATCTGCGTCACCAATTCTCCCTCGGGATCATGATAGGAAATACCGTTCTGTTCTATTTCCTGTTGAGCACGAGGCAACAGGTCGTCCCAAATCTCGGGTAAAATCTTCTTGATTTCAGCTTCCTCGTCGGCAGTGAGTGGAGCACCAGCATCGCCATCAATGCAGCACTGGCCAAGACAAGAGTCAATGTCGCAACAGAAAAACCGCTCCACCACATCTAGAGTAACTAGGGTATTATCGTTAATCAGAAACATAACTTATTCTATCAAACTAGAGAGGGCGCGATCCAAGTCAGTGCTCGAGAGCTTAAGATGCATTTCACCACGATGGGCGTAAGATATATTACCAGTCTCTTCGCTCACTACAATAGCGATAGCATCGGTGGCCTGAGATATTCCCAGTGCTGAGCGGTGGCGCAAACCAAGATACTTGGGCAGACTAGTGTCGTGCGACACTGGCAGGATGCAGCCTGCAGCCTTTATCTTGCCTTCATCAATAATCACCGCGCCATCGTGCAAGGGGCTGTTCTTGAAGAAGATATTCTCAAGCAAACGGTTGTTTACCTCGGCATTAATGATATCGCCAGAATGCACATAGTCCTCAAGCGAGAAATTCTGCTTGATGACAATCAGTGCGCCTGTCTTTGATTTCGAAAGACTCATGCAGGCATACACAATTGGCATCACCCACTTCTTGCGGGCATTCTTTGGCTGACCGCTATGCCACAATTTTGATATAGATTTCCACCCTCGTTTGGAGCCAAGCTCGGTGAGGAACCGTTTTATCTGGTCCTGGAAAATGATAATCAAGATGAAGATACCACTGTCGATAATACGATCCATAATGGTTCCCAGCAGTTTCATGCCTAGAATCTTATCGACCACTACCCACGCCATGATAAAAGCGAAAACGCCAACAAAGATGTTCAGCGCCCCACTTTCCTTCATAGAGCGATAGATATAATAAAGCACCACCGCAACAAGCAGTATATCTATCAAGTCTTTAATGCCGAATGAAATCATATCAATTGTCAGTTATCAGTTGTCAGTTTTGAGTTGTCTAAAGGCAGTTGTAGTTTTTTGTTATTCTTAGCTACTCTTATCCATTGTGAAAGCGACCAGTTTTCTTGCCTCAACTGCGGCTTTTACATCGTGAACTCGCACTATGTGAGCACCTTTCATCATGGCAATGGTATTGAGAATAGTTGTGCCATTAAGTGCATCATGGGCACTGCAGTCTAGCACTTTTTGTATCATAGACTTGCGCGAAATTCCCACAAGCAGAGGCACCTCAAGGGCATGGAACACTTCAAGGCACGATAGCAAGCGATAGTTCTGTTCCACTGTTTTACCAAAGCCGAAGCCAGGGTCGGCAATCACGTCGTTGATACCCAGCTGGTGCAATATGTCGATTTTGCGCGCCAACTCTTCGAGCACCACCGCAGCCACATCGCCGTCATAGTCGGTTAATTGCTGCATGGTGGCAGGCGTGCCACGTGTGTGCATCACTATGTATGGCACCTGCAGCTGCGCCACCATATTATGCATCATTGGATCAAGGTCTCCTCCTGAGATGTCATTGACGATATCCACTCCCAGTTCCTCAACACAATGCTGGGCCACTCCGGCACGGAAGGTATCGACCGAGAGAACCACGTCATTTCCAACTGCCGCTCTCACTGCCTTAACTGCCACATCGAGTCTCTTAATCTCCTCGGTGCAGGCAACAACCTCAGCACCAGGGCGCGTTGAACAAGCTCCAATGTCTAGAATATCGGCACCCTCTGCCACCATTGCGGTGGCTCGCTGGGCTATAGCAAGCTCATCCATCACTCGACTGTCGGAGTAGAACGAGTCGGGTGTGGCGTTGAGGATGCCCATCACCCAAGGGCGGTCAATATCCACCAGTTTTCCACGCAGGGTTAGGCTATATTTCTTGAAAGAGCAATTATTCATATCAAAATATTCCTGTATAATACAAGAAGATGATTATTATAGCAACAGGAGCGATGAAACGCAGACAGAATATTAAATATGTCTGCACAAAACTCGACTTATACTTTCCGCCGTTTGTAAGCTGGTTGTGAACAACCTCTTTCTTAAGGAACCATCCCACATAGATTGCTGTCACCAGTCCACCAAGCAGCATGAAGATGTTTGGACCAACATAATCGAGGAAGTCAAATATATTCTTGCCAAAGAGTTTCACATCGCTAAGCGTACTGAACGACAATGCGCTTAACACAGCGATGACTATCATCTGTGCTCCAGTGAGAATCAAAGCTTTGCGTCGTGAAATCTTGTATTCATCAACCATAAAGGTGATGGGAATCTCGCTCAAAGATATGGTAGATGTTATTGAGGCAAAAAACAGCAGCAAGAAAAATAAAACGGACCAAATGGTGCCACCAGGCATCTGTTGGAAGATGGTAGGCAGTATCTCGAAAATCAACTTGGGGCCTGCATTTGGTTCTATGCCAAACGAGAATACTGCAGGAAAGATCACTATACCAGACAGGATAGCGACAAGCGTGTCAAGACCCGAGATAGTCACGGCGTCTTTCATCAGGCGGCTATCATCCTTAAAATAAGAGGAATAAGTTATAAGACAGGTGACACCTAGCGACAACGACATAAACGCCTGGCCCATGGCATCAACTACACCTTCCCAACCTAAATCTTCAAACTTTGGATTGAAAAGGAAATCCAAACCCTTTGTTGAACCTGGCAGTAGTAGCGAGTTTACACAGAACACGATAAGCAACACAAAGAGCAACGGCATCATGATATTTGACATGCGTTCCACACCCTTCTGAATGCCACGACTCAAGACAGCGAAGTTGAGCAGCAGGAACAGAAAAGTCCACATCACACAGCGCACTGGTGAGCCTACTAAAGATCCAAATATACTTTCATACTGATCTGGCGTATGTCCCAAAAGATTGCCACTAGCTGAGCTCCATAAGTACTCAAGAACCCATCCGCATACCACACTGTAGTAACCACATATGAGCAATGCACCAAGTACGCCTATGTAAGAGAAAATCTTGAACGGAGAACCTGGAGTCAACTCTTGAATAGCACCCTTCATGCTTTTGTGAGTGGAACGGCCTATGATGAACTCCGACATCATGATAGGGATGCCGAGCAAAACGACACAAATCAAATATACCAGAATATAGGCTCCACCGCCATTATCTCCAGCCTGATAAGGAAATCGCCAAATATTTCCCAGTCCTACAGCACTACCCACGGTAGCGGCAATCGCCCCCAAGCGAGTAGCAAAACCTGTTCGTTTCTCTTTCATTTATTTACCAGTTATCAGTTCTAAGTTTTTAGTTATTCACAATTACTCCTTAGTCTTTTTTTACCACACATGCGCTCATCTCATAGAGCAGGTAGATGGGCAGGAACACAATGGTGAGGGTGAATGGATCGCCTGTAGGAGTGATAAACGCTGCCAATATGAGTAACGCCACTATAGCATGACGACGATATTTTTTGAAGAAGCTACGCTTTAACACCCCGATTTTCCCTAGCATCCACGCAAGCAGTGGCAGTTCAAAGATAATGCCCATAATGAGGATCAGCATTAAAAAGGTGTCCATATAGCTATCGAGCGAAATTTGGTTGGGAACCATCGCGCTCACGTGGTAGTTTGCAAGAAAACGCAAAGTCACTGGAAACACCACAAAATAACCCACTGCTACACCCAAAAAGAACATCAGGTTGCCAAAACCAAAGGCACGCTTTATGCCACGTTTCTCATTCTCATAGAGGGCTGGTGCCACAAAAGTCCACAACAGGTATATCACAACAGGGAACGAGAATACCAGCGCCAGCCAGAACGAAGTGCTCATGTGGATAAAGAATTGCGACGCAAGTTGAATATTGATGAGTTCAACATGGAAGCCTTCTGTAGAGAACTGAGGCAGACAAGGAATTCCGGCCGTTACCTTCTCAAAGAGACGATAAAGCACAAAATCACCACGGCAAGGGGCAAGTATCACATTGTCGAAGATGCTTGGCATTAGCGCAAAGAAGACAATCGCCATCGCAACCAACACCACGGCAATCTTTATAAGGACACCACGCAACACATCAAGGTGGTCCCAAAACGACATCTCCTGCAACTGTTCCTTGCTCTCCTCTTCCATCAGATGGGAGTAAAGTTATTTACCGTTTAACTTTGTGCCAGAGTCTTTATTGTCATCAACCTCTGTAGCGTCTTTTATTGGTTTTTCAACCTCGTCTTTCACCTCGTCCATGCCTTCTTTAAAACTGCGCACACCCTTGCCAATGCCTTTCATCAGCTCGGGAATTTTTCTGCCACCAAAGAGTAACAAGATGATAACCACAATAATTATCAACTCGGTCGTGCCAAGATTGCCAAAAAGCAATAAAATTGAATTCAACATAATCGTATATATTTTTGGTTATAACTTGCAAATTTACACAAAAAAGATGAGATGACAAAGATATAGGCATAGTTTTATAAACAAACAACAATATTTCTAATGAATAATTATAAGATATACGCTATACAATGCAAAAAATGCACTATCTTTGCACATAAATTATTAATAACATGAAAAATAAAGATAACTCCTTTGATATCAAACGTCGATCCTTAGGCGCCATTTTGGGGCCTATTGTGGCTATTTTCCTATAGTTTCTACCTATTGAGGTTCTTACGGATACAGCTCATCATCTGCTCGCTATCATGTCGCTGGTAGCGATATGGTGGATTACCGAACCAGTGCCCATTCCTGTCACTTCACTGCTTGGTCCCACATTATGCGTGATTCTTGGTATCGCACCAGTTGAAGAGGCATTCGCCAACTTTGCCAACCCTATGATTTTTCTGTTCATGGGAGGATTTTTGCTTGCCAAAGGAATGATGGTCAACGGTTTGGACAAACGCATCGCATACGGCATTCTATCAATGAAATGGGTTGGCAACTCGCCACGACGCATCTTCCTAGCCATTGGATTGGCATGCATGATATGTTCGGGGTGGATAAGTAACACTGCCACTGCAGCAATGATGTTTCCCATTGCGTTAGGTCTGCTTGAGGCAATAAAAGAAATGATGGCTGCCAACGGCAAGACCATCGATTTAAGCAAATACAAATACTCTACAGGCTTAATGCTTATGACAGCCTACGCCTGCTCTATAGGCGGTGTGCTTACCCCTATTGGCACACCACCCAATATCATGATGATAGGCTTTCTCGACCAATTGGCACCCGATGCTCCATCCATATCCTTCTTCGAGTGGATGATTTGGGGAAGTGTGGCAATGATTCTATATTTTATTGTTACCTATTTTGTGCTCTGGCGCATGTTCCCGTCCGACGTGAAGCATATCAAGGGCGCAAGGGAGTTTATCAGCTCTCATGTTGAAGGCTTAGACAAGTGGACTCGTGCCCAGATTAATACCCTAATAGCATTCGGCATCGCAGTCGTGCTGTTGGTGGCACCCAGTGTGCTAACCCTTGTTTATGGACAAGACTCTGATATCATGAATTTCTACGACAATCACCTTCCCGAGAGTATTGCTGCAATGACGGGCGCTATGCTGCTTTTCTTAATGCCTGTTAATCTCAAGAAGAGACAGATGACGTTGAGTTGGAAAGAGGGCATGGAAGGCATTGACTGGGGCACTCTCCTACTCTTTGGTGGTGGGTTGTCGATGGGAGGACTGATGTACACCACTGGCCTTTCAGATTGGATAGGCGAAGGCATCAAAGCAGCTATGGGTGGCAATCCATCGGAAGTCCTTTTTATTGCTGTATTCTGTGTTTCAGGACTATTGCTTGCAGAATTCACTTCCCACACTGCCGCCGTAAATCTTATAGGAACAATATCCATTGGCACAGCCATCTCGTTAGGTTTCAGCCCCATTCATGTTGCCGTGGGTATCGCCCTTGCTTCGTCACTAGGATTCATGATGCCAGTTTCAACACCGCCTAATGCCATTGTCTATGCTTCGGGCTATGTTCCTATCACTAAGATGATAAAGTCGGGGTTCATAATCGACCTCATTGGCATTTTCTGCATCACTATTCCTATTGTCTTAATAATAGTAAAGGCCGTGATGGGGGCATAGAAATATTTGTCAGATATTTGCTAGTATTGAAAAAATGACTACTTTTGCAGGCGATTTTGAAATTAAAGAAATTTTTCAATAATTAAAAATAACAAGTTTAAGTATGAAAGCATTTGTTTTTCCTGGCCAGGGTGCACAGTTTGTAGGAATGGGAAAAGACCTGTACGACAACAACGCTGAGGCCCGTGAAATGTTTGAGAAAGCCAACGAAGTACTCGGTTTCCGCATCACCGACCTGATGTTTGAGGGCACTGAGGACGACCTAAAACAGACTAAAGTTACTCAACCCGCTGTATTCCTGCATAGTGTGATACTTGCCAAGACCCTTGGCGATGATTTTAAACCCGACATGGTAGCTGGCCACTCACTCGGTGAGTTCTCGGCTCTCGTTGCTGCTGGTGTTCTGCCTTTTGAGCAGGGTCTAAAGCTCGTGGAGACACGCGCTCTTGCTATGCAGAAGGCTTGCGAGGCAACTCCTTCGACCATGGCTGCCATCATCGGAATGGAAGATGATAAGGTGGAGGAAATCTGCGCCTCAATCGATGGCGTTTGTGTTCCTGCCAACTACAACAGCCCAGGTCAAGTAGTTATCAGCGGTTCGTTTGAGGCAATCGAGGCTGCTTGCGCCAAATTCAAGGAAGCTGGCGCTCGCCGTGCTCTGCCATTGAAGGTGGGAGGCGCATTCCACTCGCCTCTTATGGAGCCTGCTCGCGAGGAGCTTGCAAAAGCTATCCACGAGGCAAATTTCAGCGAGCCCATCTGCCCTATCTATCAAGATGTTGATGCTAAACCACACACCAATCCTGAGGAAATTAAAGAGAACCTCATCAAGCAACTTACAGCGCCCGTGCGCTGGAGCCACATTGTTGCCAACATGGCAGCCGACGGCATGACCGAGGCTGTAGAGCTTGGTCCCGGCAAGGTGCTGCAAGGCTTAATTGGCCGCACATGCAAAGACGTTGCAGTGAGCGGAATGGAATAAATTAATGCATAATTTAGAATGTACAATGCATATTCAGGAAACATTGCTTGAGTTCTTTCAAGCAATGTTTTTTCATTATTTAATAGTCTATATTGGTAAGGGATAATAAAATTCACTAATTTTGCAGCCAATTAAAAGAGATTATAATGGACTATCTATTTTTCTTCTTAGGATTAGGACTGCTGCTGCTTGGCGCCAACTATCTTGTTGACTCAGCAGTGGCGATTGCGCAACGCGCAAAAATATCAAACTTCATCATTGGTCTTACAATTGTGGGCATCGGAACCTCAGCGCCAGAGTTGTTTGTCTCCATCCAGAGTGCACTCACTGGTCACGGTGACATAGCAATGGGTAATGTATTAGGCTCCAATATCGCCAACGTGTTCCTTATTCTGGGTGTAACGGCAACGATTTTGCCGTTTGCCATCGACAAGTTGCAAAGACGGCGCGACATTCCATTTGGCATTGCTACAGCACTGCTAGTTCTACTGCTTGCTAACGACAACTTTATTCCTGGCATCTCCGATAACTTCTTGTCGAGACTCGACGGCATATTCCTGCTTATTGTGTTTGTAGTTTATATGGCGTTCGTTATCCTAAGAAAGGGAAAAGACCCGACACAGGCACTTGCCGAGGCCGACGAAGAGACCAAGTCGCAACTCGCTGAAAAAAATGTGATACTGCTATGGGCGATTGCAGCCGCATCACTAGCAGCACTGCTCTGGGGAGGAAATATGTTCCTCGACTCGGCTAAGAATCTAGCTGCCGCATGGGGCATGAGCGAGGCGGTGATTTCTATAACAATAGTTGCCGTGGGCACTTCGCTGCCTGAGCTCATCACTGCCATTATCGCCGCTTGCAAGAAGAATCCACAGCTAGCCCTAGGCAATGTCATTGGCTCTAACGTATTCAACCTATTGATGATACTGGGAGTGTCATCAACAATCCACCCCTACTTTCTCACCTCAATCAACATCGTTGACTATCTGATGGCACTATTCGCCGCCATTTGTGTCTTCATCACCATCTTCACCTTTGGAAAGAAAAAATTCGATCGCATCGAAGGTGTCATTTTCATACTTATTTATATTGGCTATACTGTTTATCTCTTGATGCGATAAATAAAAAAGAATACAACAAAGGCACCATTGAGCAAGAATGGTGCCTTATCTTTTTACTAGTTTTCTTTATCGTCCCGAATAGATAATCCCGAATCCTACGAAGTGGTCGTAGCGCTCGCCGAAGGGGCGGTCATAAACTTTAATAAGGTATTCATTTGAAGTCTGGTACTTATCACCTTCTATCATGCCAGTCTGCCCTACTCCGCTGCCGTCTGGCACCCATAGATACTGGTAGTTGTAGGCTCCTTGCTTGAGCAGGATGTCGCAATTATAGGTGCCATAATTCGGGTCATAGCGCATCAGGCACTGCTCAGGCGGCATTCCCAGCGTGAACTCGCCCTGCACGAAGAGGTTGCCGCCTTCTAATCGCTCGCCAGTGTAGAGATTGAAATGGGTGACGATATAGTCGCTCTCAACCATCGAGTCGTAGGCACCCGACGTCCTGATAGTGAAATGCCCATATTGAGTCTTGTCGTAGAGATACTGCCCGTCAACACGTGGTTCATTGCGATAGAGAGTAGCGTGATAATAAGGCTCAAAATACTGTATCTTTTCCACGCCCATGTTCATCGAGTTGATGTTCACCATCTCGATGCGGCGATACTCATTGCCAGCAGGAAAGATGAGGTCACGGTTATGCTCAAAGGTCACCTGGTTTCCGCTCACCATCATTGGTTTAGTTACCATCACCTCGTTGTCGGGACGCGAGTTCTGTGACACGATTATCCCAAGTTCGTTATACGGGTCACTAATGCGCTCGCCGCCCTTGGTGGTGACAACAAAATTCACCTGCTGATTATGGGCATTGTAATCTACATCGGTATTGGTAAGTACTTCGGCATAGACTCCCATAGTGTTCTCACACACCGAAAAACGAGTCTGGAACAGCACATCGTCGGGATCGTCCTGACGATAGACCTTGAGCACATAGTTGCCGCTTTTGGTGATGATAAAGTCATTGTTTGGAATACAAAAGTCGTAGTTGAAATAATGCACAAAAGTCGCCTCGCTGGGTTTATAGTCCTCGATGTCTGCCTGATTAAAACCGTCAACATATTCGCTCTCAACCAACTGCGACGGCTGCCAATTTGCATTACAATGGGTGACGCTGTAGCGCAGATACTGAATGTCAAGGTCGAGATAGTCGAAGTTCACATTGAGAACATCGTCGCTGCCAAGCACATAGATTGGAGGAAAGTACATATTGCTTAAAGGAGCGATTTTAACCGACTTAACATTTGGGTCAAAGATGTGTACTTGAGTGTCCTCTGCAACCATTCTAGTCACAGCTACGAGGCACATTATAATAAAAAAAAGATATTTCTTCATAATCGTCATGAATTTGAATTTTGACAAAGATACACATTTTTGGTTTAAAATGCAGAAATTTTGCAGATAATAATTATTTTTGCAAAAAAATGTGATTATGACAAAGCAAGAGAAATATGAAGAACTGCTGCCACAAGTGGTGGCAATGATTGAAGGTGAGACTAATGAAGTGAGCGTGATGGCCAATGTATCAGCAATGCTCCATGAGGCTTTTGGATGGTGGTGGACAGGGTTTTACACAGTAAACGGTGATCGCCTTGAGCTTGGTCCATTCCAAGGACCAATTGCATGCTACCGCATAAAACGTGGACGAGGAGTGTGTGGCACTGCTTGGGACCGTGACGAGACAGTAATAGTCCCCGATGTGGAGCAATTCCCTGGCCACATAGCGTGTAGCAGCCTCTCACGCAGCGAAATAGTAGTTCCTGTGCATGACAATAAGAATAATGTAGTAGCCGTTCTCGATATCGATAGCAAAGACCTCAACACCTTTGACGAAACCGACAAGACTTATCTCGAAAAACTAGTAAAAGCACTATCAAAAACCGTCATTTGGTAGTAAAAATTTGCTAAAAACATGTTATAAAACATATTTTTCTTGGTTAATCCAGGAAAAATAAGTACCTTTGCACCGTGAATTGATGAGAATATTTGTAGGGACGAGGCCTGCCTTGTCCGATTTCAGGAAATGTATTACGATTAAAGATCTTTAGAGTATGAAAACAACAAAAAGGGGTATAAATCACGGCTTCATACTACCAAATCACGCTTATCACCCCAACGTGGCATTACGAAGCCAGCAACCTAAGGGCTATATAGCATGGCCCGAAAAGTGAGATCATCAAAATAATGACTTTCACATTTTAGAGAGAAAACAACAGTTTATAATAACGGAGGATGCACCCCTTGGGATGCATCCTCAATTTCATTTATCATTAGTTGATTACTCGCCTAGCAGTTGTTTTGCCATGTTTTGGGCAGCACGACGGCCATCGCCCATAGCGAGGATTACAGTGGCACCACCACGCACGATGTCACCACCAGCATAGAGGTCACCGATATTACTTTGCATAGTCTCCTCATTAACAACGATTGTGTTGCGGCGGCTCACGTCAAGGCCCTCGATTGAGCGAGGCACAAGCTGGTTGGGTGATACACCTACAGCCACAATAACGATATCAACAGGAATCTCCTCGATAGCGCCCTCAACAGGCACTGGAGAGCGGCGTCCGCTTGCGTCGGGCTCGCCAAGCTCCATGCGCTGGATGCGCATAGCCTTGATGTGGCCCTTCTCGTCACCGATGTACTCGATGGGGTTGTGCAGAGTCATGAACTCAACGCCCTCTTCCTTGGCATGTCCAACTTCCTCACGACGTGCAGGCATCTCCTCCTCGCTACGGCGATAGACGAGAATCACGCGCTTAGCACCCATTCGCAGAGCGGTACGGGTAGAGTCCATAGCGGTGTTGCCACCACCAATCACAGCGATAGTCTCACCATGCATAACAGGAGTGTCGCCACCACGGCCTGCACTCATCAGGTTGATGCGGGTGAGGTACTCGTTGCTCGACATCACGCCAATAAGGTTCTCTCCGGGGATGTCCATGAATCGTGGGAAACCAGCGCCGGAGCCAACGAACACACCCTTGAAACCCTGCTCGTGCAGGTTGTCGTAAGTGATAGTTTTGCCCACCAGCACATCTTTCTCAAATTTCACGCCCATCTTTCGCAGGCCCTCGATTTCGTAGTCAACGATTGAGTTAGGCAGACGGAACTCAGGAATACCATACTTGAGCACGCCACCAATCTCGTGAAGTGCCTCAAAAACGGTAACATCAAAACCCTGCTTTGCCATATCGCCGGCAAATGACAATCCCGAAGGGCCACTACCAATAACGGCAACCTTGATGCCATTAGCAGGTTTCATTGGCGGAACCTCCTGCTCGGTGTTGTTGCGCTGCCAGTCGGCGGCAAAGCGCTCCAGGTAACCGATTGCCACTGCGGGCTGTTTCATCTTCAGACGTATGCACTTGCTCTCGCACTGTTTCTCTTGTGGACACACACGGCCGCACACTGCGGGCAGTGAGCTAGTCTCCTTGAGGGTAGCGGCAGCCTGTGCAAATTCGCCACGCTCAATGTTCTTGATAAACTTAGGAATGTTGATACCAACGGGACATCCTGTGACGCACTGTGGATTGGGGCAGTCGAGACAACGGGTTGCCTCAAGCACTGCCTGCTCGGCGTTGATGCCCTGGTTTACCTCCTCATTACAAGTGATGCGATAGGCTGGGTCGAGCTGAGGCATCTCAACACGGGCTATATTGTTTCTCTCTTTTGCGGTTTTTGACTTGCGCAATTCCTCGCGCCAAGCCTCGTTGCGAGATTCGTTATAGTTTTCCATTTTTATTGTTTTTTAGCAAGTTTACATTTTCAAGCGCATTAACAACTCGTCGAAATCAATCTCATGAGCATCGAACTCAGGACCCTCAACACACACAAAGCGGGTCTTTCCACCAACGCTCACACGGCAAGCGCCGCACATGCCAGTACCGTCAACCATGATAGCATTGAGCGATGCCTCGGTGGGAACCTCATACTTCTTGGTCAATAGCGACACAAATTTCATCATGATAGCGGGACCAATGGTCACAACCTTATCAACCTTCTCGCGCTTGATAACCTCCTCTACACCAGCAGTAACAAGGCCCTTTGTGCCATAACTGCCGTCATCGGTCATGATGATCACATCGTCGCTCGAAGCGCGAACCTCATCCTCAAGGATAATCAGGTCCTTGGTGCGACCTGCTAGCACGCTAACCACGCGGTTGCCAGCCTCTTTCATTGCACGGATAATGGGCAGCAATGGAGCTACGCCCACACCACCACCGCAACAAAGCACGGTGCCATAGTTCTCGATGCGGGTGGCCTGGCCCAGAGGGCCAACCACGTCGGTCAGGAACTCGCCTGGCTCGAGAGCGCAGATTTTGCGGGTTGAGTCGCCCACGGCTTGAATCACAAGCGTGATAGTGCCTGCTGCTGGGTCGCTGTCGGCGATTGTCAATGGAATTCTCTCTCCCTTCTCACCACAGCGCACAATCACGAAATGGCCGGCACGGCGAGCTTTTGCAATAAGGGGAGCTTCAACAACGAGCTTTGTAACATTCTCGCTGAAACGTTGTTTGCTTACAATCTTATTCATTGGTTATAGTTAATGTGAATTAGTTTTTTAATTTGAACGTGCAAAGGTAAGGAGAATTTCTGAAATAAGACACTTATTACCACTAAACTTTTCAACAATTGCTTAATAATAGACAAGTTTCTTAAACCATAACCACATTACTTGCACAACGTGCATAAAAACAATTAAAGACAGAACTAATGAGTGGTGCGTTGCACATCCTTCACACCTTTAAGGTTCTTGATTTTCTTTATTAGCATGTCTAGGTTGTCAAGACTGTTGATGCCTATTACGAGATATCCCTCAAAGATGCCTCCCATACTGTTGATTGACACACTACGCAGCACTGTGTCGCCCTCCTTATTGATGAGAGAGGTTATGTTCGACACTATGCCAATGTCGTCATTACCCACCACCTTAAGCGTTGCTGCAAACTGCTTACCCATCTTGCCACTCCATTGCGAACGGATAATGCGGTAAGGATACTTTGCAAGAAGGTGCTTCACATTCCCACAATCACGGCGATGCACCTTGATAGCTCCATCACTAGCGATAAATCCCACAATAGGGTCACCATAGATTGGATTACAGCATCGCGATAACTTATAATTGATGCCCCTCACATTGTTGCCAATCACGAGAATGTCGTCGTTGCCACGGTTCTCCTCTTCTTCCTTACTTTGAAGCACAAAATTCTCGGCAGCTTCTCGTGGCTTCGTCACTTCTTGCTGCTTAGCCCTATAGTCAAGCACTTCTTCAACAAGAGTAGCAATATCGATTTTCCCATCATCAATATCAGCATAGAAGTCAGTAGCGAGCTTATAACCCTTCTTACTGATAAATCGGTTCATCATTGCCTCTTCAATCTCAATCTTTCGGTTTTTGAAGCGGCGCTGCAAGAGTTCGCGGCCCATCTCGGCCTTCTTAGACTGCGCCTCATTCAGCGCCAGCCTAATCTTATTGCGGGCTTTGCTGGTGACCACGAAGTTTAGCCAATCGACACGCGGCACCTGAGTTGATGAAGTGATTATCTCTACAGTGTCGCCGCTGTGCAATTTATAATTGATTTTCTGGTTCTTCCCATCAATCTTTGCACCCGTGCACTGGCACCCCAACCGCGAGTGAATGCGAAAAGCGAAATCGAGCACCGTTGCTCCCTTAGGCAACTGGAACACATCACCACGAGGTGTGAATACAAAAACCTCATCCTCATAAAGATTGGCGTGCATGTCACGAATAAGGTCCATACGGTTTTTGCTCCCCTCCTCAAGCACTTCGCGCACGTTTTGCATCCACCGGTCTATTCCGCCACCATCAGCCTTTACTCCTTTGTATCGCCAGTGTGCGGCAAGACCCATTTCTGCAACTTCGTCCATGCGTTCGGTGCGAATCTGCACTTCCACCCACTTGTCATCCTTGCCTTTAAAAGTGCCGTGGAGCGACTCGTAACCGTTGCTCTTGGGCATAGTAATCCAATCGCGCAGTCGTGTGGGATTAGCCTGATAAATATCGCCAACAAGAGAATAGGTGTACCAGCAGTCACGTTTCTCATATTCGCGCGGAGTGTCAATGATAATGCGAATGGCAAAGAGGTCATAAATGTCATTCATCTCCACCTTTTTGGTCCTCACCTTGTTCCAGATTGAGTTAATCGATTTGGTACGTCCCTTCACATGACACTTGATGTGCTCGCGCTCAAGAACTTTTTTGATGGGAGCGGTGAACTCCTCAATATATTTGTCGCGCGCCGCTTTTGTCTCGTTGAGAAATGCGGCAATCTTGTTATACACATCACGCTGCAAGTATTTGAGCGACAGGTCTTCAAGTTCGGTCTTGATTTGATACAGTCCCAATTTGTGGGCGAGTGGCGCGTAGAGGTAGCGTGATTCAAGCGATATGTCGCGCACAAATTTCTCATCCTCATGATTGTTGATATAGCTCATGAGACCCCTGCGGTCAGCAATCATAATCATCACCACACGAATGTCTTGAGCAAGAGTCACAAGCAGTTTGCGGAAATTATCATCCTCAACTGCCGACTGCTTTTTATATATTTTTGAAATATTTATAAGACCATGCACCAACTTTGCCACATCGTTGCCAAACATTTCGGTTATCTCTTTCTCTGAGATGTGTCCCAAACGGCATAGGTGATATACAAGAATTGCTATCGTCATATTGCGGTCGGGAGCGATGTTGTCATGAAGAAGCTCGGCTGTACGCAGTGTTCTGATTACAGGGTTAATGCCATACTTATCGCGACGGTAAACACCGTCCTTGACACCACTGGCTATTACCTTCTGCAAATAGCGCACATCATCGATGCTCATCTCATCGCGCAAATTAGTCCACAATTTGCGTATCGATTGAAACAACATTGCTCGCTCGTGAGCATTAAAAAAACTCGTTTCTGTCATTTTTTTTATCTTTTGAACAAAAAAATCACCCAAAATTAATTTTTTCTTAGTAACTTTACAAATTAATTCCATATTATTAGCAAATAATCACAAAAAACATATAGGCCATGCTAAACGAAAAAGATCAGCAACTAATTGAAAACAAGGGCATAACAGCCGAAATGATTGAGAAACAGATTAAGCGTTTTGAGAATGGTTTTCCACAACTGCGCATCCACTCGGTAGCAACTGTGGGCGACGGCATCATGCGACTAGGAGAGAAAGAAATCAACCACTTCATAAAGCTTTGGCGACAATCGCAGCTGCAAGGTGTGACTATCGAGAAGTTTGTACCTGCATCTGGCGCAGCCAGCCGCATGTTCAAAAACATGTTTGCATTCACCACTTCGGGAAGGACAGCACCCGAGACCGATTTTGAGAAGCAATACTTCGACAACATCAATCATTTCGCTTTCTATCCTGCCCTTAACAAGGCATGCGACAAGCTCTACAAAGCAACAATTCCGCAACTTATTCAAGACGGGAGATATGTAGAGATTGCCAAGACAATGCTCGAGAGCAATGGACTGAACTACGGTTTCTTGCCCAAGGCGCTATTGCAGTTCCACCGTGCTGCTGGTGGTGGCGTACATACCTCGCTCGAGGAACATCTTGAGGAGGGTGCACAATACGCAGCCAACGACAAACGTGAGGTGAACATCCACTTCACCGTATCACCCGAGCACCGCAAGGAGTTTGACAAGGTACTTAAAGCTAAGCTACCTGCTATGGAAATGGTGTGGGGAGTGAAGTATAATGTGACCATGAGCGAGCAAAAGCAATCAACCGACACTATTGCCGTAAACCTCGACAACTCGCCCTATCGCGACAAAGACGGCAATCTATTCTTCCGTCCAGCAGGACATGGGGCACTCATCGAGAACCTCAACGAGCGCGATGCCGACGTAGTTTTTGTCAAGAACATTGATAACGTGGTGCCTCTGCGCTTGCGCAACACCACAGTACGCTACAAAAAGGCGATTGGCGGCTACCTGATTGACGTGCAACGAGCTATCACAAAACACCTGGCAACACTCGACAAGGGAGCTAACGCCAATGATCTGAAAAATATCCTCAAGTTTGTGGAGAATCGCCTATGCACCCACAACGAGGCTACAGCAAATATGGATGACAAGCAACTCGCCGAGTATCTGCGCAGCAAGCTCAATCGACCCATTCGAGTGTGCGGAATGGTGCTCAACGAGGGTGAGCCAGGCGGAGGACCTTACCTCGCCTACAATAGCGACGGCAGTTATTCGCCACAAATCCTTGAGGCGGCTCAAATCGATGAGAACGACCCCGCCGCCGTAGAACTGATGAAGAGCGGCACCCACTTCAACCCCGTCGACCTAGTTTGCTACCTGAAAGACTACAAAGGCAACAAGTTTGACCTCAAGCAGTTTGTGGACCCCGACACTGGCCTCATCTCGATGAAATCGACTGGCGGTGTAGAAATCAAGGCGCTAGAGTTGCCTGGCCTTTGGAACGGCTCAATGAGCGACTGGAACACTATCTTCGTGGAAGTACCAATCGAAACCTTCAACCCCGTGAAGACAGTAAACGACTTGTTGCGCCCTCAGCATCAATAAATTTAAACCTTTAAGAGTTTTTTCTATCTAAGTTTATATTCACTTTTTAATAAATAATTCATGAAAAAAGCATTATTGATTTTAGCGGCAATTTTCACCATGTGGACCGTTGCCAGCGCACAGACTCAGAGTAAAGTAAAAGAGATTGGCATGCAAGAGTTTATGGGCCTTTTTAACATGGAAACAGGCACAATAGCTCATCCTTCAGTATTTGACTTCAACGCCACTTGGTGTGGTCCTTGCCGTCAGTTGGCACCAATCCTTGAGGAACTCGCAGCAGAATATGAAGGACGTGTAAACTTCTACAGCATAGATGTTGATAAGAATAAAGAGCTTGCCAAAGCACTTGAAATCCAAAGTATTCCTTACGTATTGTTCTTTGCTCCTGGTGGCGGCGACCCCGAGGAGATGATTGGCTTGTCTTCAAAAGAAGAAGTTAAGGCTTATATCGAGAGAATTTTAAAAGTTAAATAAACATCATTATGAAACGATTGATCTTTGGGTTGCTTTTAGCAACAATGTTATTTGCCATTCCTGGCACTATCGATGCGAAGAAAAAGAAGACCACCCGCAAAACTGCTCAAGAGCAGAAATATGACTATCTCTCTGCTCTAGAACGCAAGATTGTGGGGAAACACTTGCTCACTCTGCAATGGATATCATGGGAAAGCTATGGCTCGGTAACTATCAAGAAGGAAGCCAATGGCACGCTCTCTTGCCGCGGTGAACAGTTGGCTCGCAAGTGCCCGAAGGGTACCGAGCAAGGAAACATCGACAACGATGACTACGTTAAAATCGATGGCGTGATTGATATTGTTGACAAGGACCACCTAATCTTCATCGGACAGATAAGGACCAAAGTCTATCACATCAACAACGGCCAAGAAGTGCTGAGGGATGGTACCTTCAACTTTGTCACAAAAGAAAACCGTCATTACTGGCGAATGCAAGAGATGACTAACCCTGCAGATGAGTGTGTAGATTACATCGACATCTTCTTTAAGTGATAAAATTCTCGCTTCAGAAACTACAAGTGCCGCCACATAATCGAGGCGGCACTTTGTTTTTTATCCTTAATTGTCTTCTAAAGAGCCCCAGCGGCGGTCTTGGCGATCTTTTAGCTTTGCTTCGGATGCTGTATGGGGTTGAGGTTTCCAAATCTTTGTATCTTTTAATTCCTTAGGTAAGTATTGTTGATTAACGAAATGCCCTGGAAAATCGTGAGCATATTTGTAATCGGCACCATAACCTAGCTCCTTCATGAGCTTGGTGGGGGCATTGCGCAAGTGCAATGGCACTGGCAGATTGCCAGTCTGCTCCACGAGCTGAAGAGCATCGTCGATGGCAAGATAGGCACTGTTGCTCTTCTCGCTGGTGGCTAGATAGATAGCGCACTCACTTAGAGGAATGCGCCCTTCGGGCCACCCAATCTTGTTGATAACATCAAAAGTGGCATTAGCAAGCAGCAGGGCATTAGGATTGGCAAGACCAATATCCTCGGCAGCTAGGATGCACAGGCGACGGGCAATGAACTTGGGGTCCTCACCGCCAGCTATAAGGCGCGCTAGCCAATATACTGCCGCATCGGGATCACTTCCTCGTATCGACTTGATAAACGCAGATATGATGTCGTAGTGCATCTCTCCGTTCTTGTCAAAGGCGAGTGGATTCTGCTGGAGGCGGTCGGTGACAATCTTGTCGTTGATGACAAACGGCTCATGGGCATCGAGCGACTGATATATCAGGTCAAGGATGTTAAGCAGTTTGCGCGCATCGCCACCACTGTAACGTAGAAGAGCCTCAGTCTCCTCCACCCTAACTTCTCGGTCCTGGAATATGCGGTCGGTCTTGATTGTACGGTATAGTAATTCCAGCAAGTCGTCGCGGTCAAGCGGCTCAAGCACATAAACCTGAGCGCGAGAGAGCAAAGGCCGTATCACCTCAAACGAAGGATTCTCAGTAGTTGCGCCTATTAGTGTCACCGTGCCTTTTTCCACTGCACCTAGCAATGAGTCCTGCTGCGACTTGTTGAAACGGTGAATCTCATCGATAAAGAGCACCGGACGGCCTTTTGTAAAGATGCTTCCAGCATCGGCACGGCATCGGTCAAGCACTTCGCGCACCTCCTTCACACCGCTAGTAACAGCACTAAGTGTGTAGAACGGCACTTTCGTCTGCTCTGCGATGATGCGTGCCAGCGTAGTCTTTCCTACTCCCGGCGGGCCCCACAAGATAAACGAGGAGATGTTTCCACTCTCTATCATGCGACGTATCACAGCCCCCTCACCCACGAGGTGCTTCTGCCCTATGTAGTCATCGAGCGACTTGGGCCTCATGCGCTCGGCTAATGGTTCATACATAATTACATGTCTTTTCAAATCACAAAGATAATACTTTTTTAGACGTTATTGTAAAATCAAAGATTTTTTTGTAAGTTTGCACTCAGAATTTTCAACACACATTAATCATGAGTAACCACACCACGCCACATCCTCTCATAGCCTCAATTCCTATAATAGTACTAATAGGGCTTCTAGCAGTCGCCATCGCTCTCTTCGGTTCCGACTCACTGAGCGGCGCCAGCCAGGTGGCATTAATCATGGCTATGGCAGTGTGTGTGTTGATTTCCACTGTCTTCTACCATGTGCCGTGGAAAAACTTCGAGCAGCAAATCTCCAAGACCATGGGAGGTATTTTTATCACACTGCTCATACTGCTATCGGTGGGTATGCTCGCAGGTTCTTGGATGATTAGCGGCGTGGTGCCAACATTGATTTATTATGGAGTGCAACTGCTATCACCCAAGTTCTTCCTTGTAACCGCATGCATCATCTGTGCTATAGTGTCGCTACTGTCGGGAAGTTCATGGACAACTATTGCTACTATTGGCGTTGCACTACTTGGCATTGGCGACGCATTAGGCGTAAGTCAGGCTTGGACAGCTGGTGCTATCATCTCTGGGGCATATTTTGGCGACAAGATGTCGCCATTGAGCGACACCACCATTCTTGCTTCGTCAAGTACAAGAGTAGATATTTTTGAGCACATCCGCTACATGATGCACACCACAGTGCCAGCACTCACCATCTCGCTAATCATCTTCACCATAGCCGGATTGGGGCATGGCGATGGTGCAATAAATATAGAGCAATACACCACAGGGCTTTCCTCGTCATTCAACATCTCGGCTTGGACGCTACTTGTGCCCATTATCACTGGCATAATGATAGCCCGCAAGACCCCGTCGCTCATCGTATTGTTCACGTCCTCAATATTGGCTGGTATCGTAGCACTGATTCTGCAGCCACACATCCTCGCACAGATTGCTGCCGACCCAACACTCACGCATGCCGCATCGCTCACCAAAGGTCTCACTATCACTTACTTTGGAGCAACATCGATAGATACAGGTCTTGCCGCTCTCAACGACCTAGTGTCAACGGGTGGCATGGCTGGAATGCTCAACACCATCTGGCTCATCATCTGCGCCATGTGCTTCGGCGCCGCGATGGTGGCTAGTGGCATGATTCACAGCATCACACAGATTATCATCCGCTGGGCGAAGTCTAGAACCAGTCTAGTGTCATCGACAGTGGTTTCGGGAATATTTCTTAACCTCACCACTGGCGACCAGTTCATAAGCATTGTGCTGACTGCCGACACATTCAGCAACGCCTACAAGCAGAAAGGCTTTGAGCAACGACTCCTAAGCCGCACCACCGAGGATGCCGCAACTGTCACTTCGGTCCTCGTACCATGGAACACCTGTGGCATGACACAAGCCACAGTGCTCGGAGTGCCCACACTCACCTACCTGCCCTACTGCTTCTTCAACATCCTGTGCCCAATCATGACAATAACCATCGCAGCACTAGGATGGAAAATCAAGCAGTTGAAACCAGCTCCAAGTAATGATAACGAGAACACACAACCAACAGAAAAAACCGAAGATTAAACACGTCTCTCAAAAAATAAATCAAAAAGTAATATCTTTTTAAATAAAAAGCATTACCTTTGCACCGCATTTCGCGAAAATAATGGAGTGATGCTCGAGTGGCTGAAGAGGCACGCCTGGAAAGCGTGTAAACGTCAAAAGCGTTTCCCGAGTTCGAATCTCGGTCACTCCGCTACAAAAAACAATGCAGAGTTCTCATTTTCAGAACCCTGCATTATTCTTTAATTTATATTCAGCAATTAATCAACTTTGAACGATTTGATCATCGACTCAATGTCTTTATCAAATTTGTCTTTCTTCTCAACAGGATAAGTAACGTCAATCATGAATTTCTTTCCATTCTTCTGAAGCTCATAGTGTGCACGAAGACCAAAATCGTCCTGACTCTTTGAAACGTAGGAAATGTCATCAATTTTCTTAGCGTCAACACTGTCATTCAATGCCTTACTCATCTCAATGCTCTGGTCGATTGATTTTTCAGGAGTCATATCACCAAGGTAGTTCATCTCTGTAGCTGTCACGTCGATCATGCAACCATCAGAGAGGAAGAGCTTTCCACCACGTTCTTTTTCCATCTGGGCATCGTTGTTTTGCTGCTTAAATCCCTCGGGCAGGACTATTGAATAGCCAAAATCCTTGTTCTCGTACTTTACTCCTTCAATATTCTCTTCGCTTGCATCGCTTCCTGAAGCCGATTTTTTTTCACCAGCACAGCTCACAAACATTGTTATTGAAACAATTGTCAACAAAAATAATAATGATTTTTTCATAATAAGATTTAGTTTAGGATTAATAATTTATGCAAAGTTAAACCTTTTACTTGAAAAAGCCACCAACAACCCCCATTTTTTTATTCTACAATTTAGATTTTTATTAATTTTGCAGCCACAAAACAAGAACAAACATTAATTAAGTAATAAACGTCATGGGAAAGATTAACAAAGTCGCTATCACGCACATTAAGGACTACATAATGATTACAGTGGGACTGCTGTGCTACTGCTTTGGATATTCGGCATTTCTGCTACCCGAGAAAATTGTGACTGGTGGTGTAACAGGTCTTGCTTCGCTGTTATATTTTGGGTTTAACTGGAATGTAGCCATCACCTACTACATCATAAATGCCATCTTGTTGGCTATAGCTTTCAAGACTGTGGGCAAGCAGTTTGTGATTCGCACTGTTATTGGTGCAACAATTGCCACTCTGCTTTTGGGTATAATGGTTCCGCTGTTTAAGGAGCCAATCGTTGCCCAGCAACCGTTCATGAATGTGATAATTGGCGCTGTGCTATGTGGCATGGGTCTGGGCATTGTGTTTACTCACAATGGCAGTTCGGCAGGTACCGACATCATTGCTGCAATGGTAACTAAGCACAGCAACATTTCCTTTGGTCGAACAATGATCTATGTCGATATGCTCATTATCAGTTCAAGCTACCTCATTTTCCATTCGCTCGACAAGATTGTTTACGGTCTCATCTTCATGTTCATCTGTTCAATAGCTGCCGATATGGTTATCGACAGTAACCGCCAGAGCGTTCAGTTTATGATTTTCAGTAAGAAGTGGAAAGAGATTGCCAATGCCATCACCAAGGAAACACATCGTGGCTGCACTGTGCTTCATGGTACTGGCTGGTACACACAAAGCGAAACCACTGTGCTGCTGGTAATGTGCCGCAACTATGAAAGCATGCAAATGTTCCGCATCATTAAAGCCATTGACGAGGATGCTTTTGTGTCGCAGGCAAAGATTAAGGGTGTATATGGCGAGGGATTCGACCACGTTAAAGTCAAGCTCCAAAAAGAGGAAGCCGAGGAGATAGTTCAAGACGCCATGCCAATCGAATCTCCCAAAGAAACTAAACAAGAATAATTGCAATAGCCAAAGTTTTTTTTAGTCCTTTTGAGTAGTTATTGTTTTTGGCACATTTTTTGCAATTACCATTGAAAATAGTTGCAAAAATATTTGGCAATATCCAAAGAAAAGCAGTAATTTTGCAGCTGTTTACAAGACTAACTAATTTTTTACTTAACTATTTTAAATTATTTGATTATGGCATACGTAATTAGTGACGACTGTGTAGCATGCGGAACTTGCATGGATATGTGTCCAACTGGCGCTATCAGCGAGGGTGACATCTATGTAATTGATCCCGATACTTGCATCAGCTGCGGTACTTGCGCTGAGGCTTGCCCCAACGAGGCAATTAGTGAGGGATAATTTCCACTCCTACGAGAAAATAGATAGGCATTGCAATCAAGCAGTGCCTATTTCTTTTTTTGCGCTAATTCTACGGCACACGCACAGCTCGCACTGTATACCCGTAGTCACAGTCTTCACGCCCCTCGAACACGGCGTCAGAGTGGAAGTACAAACTCCAAACGAGGCTCGAGTCGTAGGCCAGGTTGAGCTTTTTCTAACTGATAGTCAAAAACCGTCAACTGGCAACCGTGAACTGAAAACTTTTCACTATCTTTGCAGCCATGAAAGAGAAAGCAAATAATATTATTTCCAAGTATCCTAATTTGTGGTTCTACCTTCTATCGATGGGATGCATCATGGTGCAGTTGCTGTTTGTTAGTCACCAGTTCAACAAGTTTGTTGATCCCGAATGGCTAAGCCACATGGCCACTGGCGACAAGGCAATGCTTGTGCTCAATAGCTTTGCCGACGGTTTATTCTTGCTTACACCACTGATATTGCTACCTCCCAAATGGCGCAAGTGGAGCTGGATAGTCATCTGGCTCGTAACACTATGGTGCCTGGCTCAATTTCTTTACATGCCCACCTATCGCGACCTGATGCCACTGTCGTCATTCTTCATGACCGAGAACATGGGCGACACACTCATGACAAGTATTGTTGGCGCCATTAAGCCACGCATCCTTGAGGTGCTGCTTCCACCTATATTGCTTTATGTAGTCTATAGAATATGGCTTAAAAAGCCGATGGAAGAGGTCCATCAACCCGCCAAGCACCGCCTTCTGCTGGCGGCAGCGGGAATTGTGGGGTTTGCCGTGATAAGACTTGGTGCCACTGCCATTCACAAGGAAGATAACAACGTTCCCACTACTTTCTCACAGCAGTTCTCCGACGACTATTGCGTGATGTGGACCCGTCAAGGTGACTATATGAACATAAATGGTGCCGTACCTTATGTTGTCTATGGCGCCATCACATCTATCTTCGACACTAAGACCCTAAGCGAAGAAGAAAAACAACAAGTGGAACAATATCTTGAGGTGCAGCCACATTACACCGACAACGGCTATGCCACGGCACGAGGCAAGAACGTTATTCTGCTGGTAGTGGAATCGCTAAACTCATGGGCTGTGAATATGCAAATTGGCGGTCGTGACGTTGCTCCCACGCTCAAGAATCTATGCAGCGACTCCACATGCTTGGTTTCGCTCGCAATGAAGTCTCAGGTAAAAAATGGGCGCTCCAGCGACGGCATCTTCATGTATAATACTGGCCTGCTGCCACTCAACACAAAAGTAATTGCAAACAGCTATAGCGATGCCTCCTACCCCACGCTCTGCGACGCTCTGAACAACTACGACTCCTTTTACGCATGCTGCGACGAGCCATCGTTATGGAACGTCAAGAACATGGCAAAAACCTACGGCTACAGCAGTTTCTATTGCAAAGACGAGATAAAAGACGCAATAGAACGTAATAACTATCTCCTCGACAAGTCGTTGCTCGAAGAAGTGGCACAAATAATTCCTACCCGCAAGCAGCCTTTCATTGCCCTGGTAGCCACGGCAGGAATGCATCATCCATTTGATGAAGTAATGGAGCCTGCCACATGGGTTATGAACAGCAATGTTTATACCCGTGAGGTGAGATGCTATCTGGAGCGAGTTAATGCCTTCGACACGGCCCTTGCCAATTTCATTGATGAGCTCAAAAAGCAAGACATCTACGACAACACCATGATAGTGATTGTGAGTGACCACAACGAAATGGTGGATGACTCACCACAAGGGCGACCCGCCATAGACAGGGAGGGAGACAACTGCGCAATGATTATCATCAACTCTGGACAGGCAGGACACATTAATGGCCCAATAGGACAAATCGACATCTACCCCACTCTGCTCGACCTGCTGGGACTCAACAGCCAAACTTGGAAAGGACTAGGCTATAGCGTGCTGCGCAACAATATTACATCGGTTGCCATAGCTCCTACTACGATAGCTGGTAACAGCCCGCTCAAAAACCGCCAACAAGAGGCATGGCGCATCAGCGACCTGATAATCACAAGTCGCTGGTTTGACTCAAAAAAGAAGTAATAGAACAGCCATTAAAATATTATGGCTCCACTTCTAAGATTTTTCCTGAGCGGGTGTACCACACATATCCCTTCACGTTGGTCTCGCCGAGCTGCCTCATCAAGCGGAGATATTCTTGCACCTGGCTCGTATGCTTCGCTAGCGTCTTGGGATTGTTGCTGAAGCCGAACTTATAATCGACTATTATCATCTCTCCATTGCTTCGCTTAACGATGTGGTCGGGGCGATGATGATCAAAATCGCCATCAGCAGATGGGGAACTGATATTACGCTCATTGTAATAGATGTTGTCGTCATCAAACCAAGCCATGAGCTGCTCACTTGCCTTGATGCTCTCCAGCAATGCTTTCACTCGCACCTCATTCCAATAGACGTTTTCACTTAGCCAACCATTGTTCTTGGCAAAGTAGAATGCCCTATCAAAATCGCGCTTGCTTTTAATCAGACCAAACATTGCATGCATCTTCAAGCCTTCGTCTTGTAATGTACCGCTGGTGTTATGCATCGACACATGCACTGGCAGCACTTCTGATGCCACCCAATAGTCTTTAACAGAAAGTACATCAGAATCCTCATTTTTGGTGATAGCATCATTGAATTCACCAACATGAAAGGTGTAAGTGCGCAACTTATTGTCCTCAACGGAGTTTTCATCGCTACCATCTAAAACATCCTCGCTGCTAACATAGCATGTATTAATGTCTCTCTCGGTCATAGCCATCTTCTCGCCATCAATCACCAACTGCGGCAAGTACCTGAGCAGGAAGTGGGAACTCTTGCTTATTTTTTTCACTGCAGTTTTCCCTGGCACATCATTCTTACCAATGATCGCAAACACATGCAACTCCTCTTTAGGACGAGTGAGGGAGACGTAAAGTTTATTGATGTTGTCAATCATACTCTTTTCGTACTCACTATCATAGATATCGGTCAAGAATCCTGTTTTCTTCAACTTAGAAAACTCAATGGGCACCAGTGGAGGCACCAACTCATGGTCAATATTCTTGATCGACTCAAGGGACTTGAGATTATTGATAATTTGAGATTTCTCAATCCAGCACACATCGTCCATCTTGTCGAGCTGCCAGTTGGCAGAAGGCACTATCACGCACTTAAATTCCAAACCTTTAGACTTGTGAATTGTCATCACGTTAACGGCATCAATGCTACCACTAGCACCAAGTGTCAACTTTTCGCTCATAGAGTCCCAGTATTGCAGGAACTCGGCTATTGTGCCACCATTATGTCGGTGAGAGAAGCTGTGCACCACATCGACAAATGCCATTATATAGGAATTCTCAAGTTCAGTGCTACTAGCTCCTATAAGATACTTTGCTATAATCTTATCAACAACATTCACCAGATTTGATAGTTGTGCGGTCTTGTCGGGCATCAGTTCCTGAGTGATGTCACCATATTGCTTCAATCGTTCAGGTTTTGTGAACTTCTTAGTGTCAGCACGATCTTTCTCTACACAATCATGGAGGATATCACCTGGTTGAGATGTTGGATTGGCTTTTTGCAAGTTTGCCATAAAATCGTGTAGTATCTTGTAGTACCTCTGCTCATTGATGCGGTTATCAAGAAACCTTGCGAACTCATCCGACATTGCCTCGTCATTATCTTCGGGCAACTGATACTGTGTCACCTCGAGGAATCGCAGCGCGCTCAAAATGAGTTTCACCGAGGGCGAATTCTCAAGCATCAGCGACTCGCTTGAGATCACCTTGATAGGGCGATATTGAGAACCTGCTTTAAGCGACTCATTATATTTCATTATTTCGGCAATTATTTCCTTGCCGTGATCGTTGGTATTGACAAGTATGGCTATGTCGCCCATACTGTATCCGCGATCAAGCATCGAGTTTATCAAGCCTGGCAGTGTCTTGATTATAGCCTCGCGCGTGAGTGTATCAGAACCTAAATTGGGCACAAAATTCACCTCTACCCTGCCCTGCTTTTCGCTCTTGTGCACTCCTTGAACTATATTATTATAAGTCTTCATGAGCAAAGGGTAGCTATCTTTCATTTCCGAGTCATTGACCATCGCGGTGAAAAGCTCGTTATTAAACTCAACAATAGACTTATAGCTACGATAATTAGTGTCGAGTGTCGTTGGTGTGAAACGTCCGGCAAAATCGTTAACTATCACGTCGCGCAGCAAACTGGGATCGCTGTTACGGAAGCGATATATCGACTGTTTCTCATCCCCAATGATGAGGTTGTCGTTTCCACGAGCTAAGGTTTCCTCAAGCAGTGGCACAAAATTGCTATACTGTTTCTTGCTAGTGTCCTGGAACTCATCTATCATGTAGTTGTTAAACTGAGTACCAACATGCTCATAGATGAAATATGCTCCACTTTGCAATGCTTTGCCTATCAAGTCGTTTGTGTCGGCAATAAGGATGCAGTTGCTATCTTTGCGGTATTGTTCGAGCTTCTCGTTGATTTTTCCCAGTAAGCCCAAATGCCATATATTCTTTAGCATACTGTCATAAATTGCCGATTTATCATAGTGATTAATAGTCTCTTGCACAAGCTGCTGGAATTCCGCATCTCCTCCATTCCCCACCTTAGCTCTCGCTTCAGCACGCACCACATTTTTTGAGAGGGCATCAGATGAGGTCGCATAATTTCTCAGCGTTTTCTCCTCCGAAGAGCTAAACACCTTAAAGGTGCGCTCAAAGAACTTGATAATAATATTGGACTTCAGCTCATCGACAACAATACCTCTACGTGAAAAGAAATCATAATATTTGTCTATCGACGCATCAAAACCATTCTTGTGATTATTGCGAGCTAAAATAAGCAGCTGCTTAAACTTCTCAACCTTTGAGGCTGTCTCGCCGTTGCCTATGTCCTCAAGGTATTTGATAATCTCACCTTGATGCTCACGGAAAAACTCCTTATAGATATTGCCAGCAAAAGACTTCAGGTCATTGCTCTTGCCAAAAAAGTTCCAATCTTTATTATTATTGATATTGTTTGTGATGAAATCCTTAACCCAGTTATTGATTGCTGCATGTCTCTTGCCTGTTGCGCCAAGCTCAAGCAAGAAATCGTGGACAGCTACACTAGTGGCATAATCCTGGTCAATCTGCACCTCATAGTTATAGTCATGGTCGAGCTCACGGGCAAAGTTGCGTAACACGCGCTGGAAGAACGAGTCAATGGTACTAACGTTAAAATTGGCATAGTCAAAGAGTATTGTGCACAACGCCTTGCGAGCAGCATCTATCACATCTTGAATCTTGCAACCCACAAACATTATGCTAAAGTCATTAACATAGTCGCCTCTGCCTGTGCTGAGCAGGTGAAGTTCCTTTATGATGCGATCCTTCATCTCATTGGTCGCCTTGTTGGTAAACGTGATAGCGAGCAGATGGCGATGATAATTAAGCACCTTGCACAGTGTGAACTGCTCATATACCTTGTTATTCACAGTCACAGTCTTACCAGTAGGAATGCCTATCAAATTGGCGATATAAGTGCGAGCAAGGTTATATGTCTTACCCGACCCTGCAGAGGCTTTGATGATTTTTATTGTCATTTATGGTAAAGATAGGATATTATGAAATTGTACTAAATAAAATGAAAGAGATAAAGAAGTATAAACTATTAGCCGCGCTAGCGGCTTCACTTAACACTTAACACTTAGTGATTAGCATTTAAATGATTCTCGCCTTAAAGCCGTGGCTCTTTAGGTAGTTGAGAACTGCTTCGCGTTTGTCGCCTTGAATCAATATCTCACCGCCACGAGCCGATCCGCCTACGCCACAATGTCGCTTGAGCTCAGCGGCAAGTTTTTTGAGATTCTCTTCATCCAGGGTAAGATTTGCGACTATCGTAGCTTTTTTGCCGTTGCGGCCTTTCTTGTCGAGGATGACATCAATCATCGTCTTGCCCTGCTGCTCGGCTGCAGAAGCAGGAGCAGCGTCTTGCTCCGCATCATCGGCAACAGCGTCGGGATCCACATTAAACGCTGCCCCGAGCATGGCTTTCCAATCTTGTGAGTTCATTTGCAAATGATTTATTTAAAATGCAAAGTTACTAAAAAACGCACAAAAATGAAAACTATTACAAACCAAAAATATGCATAAGTGCTTCCTTTTTATTCAATTATTCCTGACTTCTCACGTTTTTACAAATTATTTGAATAAAAATTGCAATTTTGCACATAATTATTTGGAAGTTCAAGAATAATATCTTACTTTTGCAGTGAAAATAGAATAAGAACAAAAATTCTATATATTACTAATGTGATAAGTTTGGTTTATTAAGACAGATTAATCAGAGCGAGTCGTGAGACCCGCTCTGTTTTTTATTTTTTCAAGCATTTTCCGCAACAGAGTAATCCCCCATTGTCTCATTTTAAATTTCCAGCATCTGCTGCATGGCTTGCATGGAGTCGAAGTCGGTCTGGTCGATATGGATGGGCGTTACGGTGACATATCCTTTACGCAGCCAGTAGAAGTCGGTGCGGTCGTCGTTGGGGTTCTCCTCCTCATAGTCGCCAAGCATCCAGTAGTAATCACCGCCACGTGGATCTACACGGTGTTCCCATGTGTTGGTCCATCGTCCTGGCGCCGAGACAGCCATCTTCATGCCCTTAATACCGTCTTCCACCAATGGGATATTTACACTGAGACACACATATTTAGGCAGACCGTTGGCGAGCACTTTGCCAATCACGTGGCGCATAATAGGCATGCATTGAGAGAAGTCGGCATCAAAGTTATAGTCACCATAACTGAACGCCACACTCGGCAACCCCGCCATCGCCGACTCCATCACCACGCCCAAAGTGCCACTATAGAGCACACTATTACCATGATTGAAACCATGATTTACTCCCGAAAGCACCAAATCCACTCTGCGGTCTCCCACAAGCACTCCTAGTCCTAACTTTGCGCAGTCGGTGGGCGTGCCATTCACGGCATAGACGGTGAGTCCCGGCTCTTCTTTTTTCTTGTAAACACGCAATGGCTCAGCCATCGTGATTGACGACGCCTTGCCGCTCTGATGGCTTAGCGGAGCAGCAACTATCACATCGCCAAACTCCCGCGCAACCTCAATCAAAGCCTTTAAACCAGGATAATTATATCCGTCATCGTTACTTACAAAAATCAATGGTCTCATATTTTTCATAGCTTTTTATACTTTAAACGTAAACTATTAAGCACAACCGACAGACTTGAAAGCGCCATCAGTGCTGCCGCCCACATTGGTGTTATCTGGAAGTTGATGCCGAAGAGATGCAAAGCTCCAGCAGCAAGTGGAAGGCAGATTATATTATATATAAATGCCCAGAACAGGTTCTGCCATATCATCTTCACTGTCTTTTTGCTTAAATTCACAGCCATTGGCACGTTTTGCAGATCGTTACCCATAAGAGTGACTTGCGCCACATCCATCGCCACATCGGTGCCAGTGCCAATGGCAATGCTCACGTCGGCTAGCGCTAGTGCTTGGGTGTCGTTGATGCCGTCACCCATCATCGCCACTGTCTTACCTTCACCTTGCAGTTGCTTGACGAGTTGTTCTTTATCAGCAGGAAGCACTCCGCTCTGGTAATGCTCGATACCAGCTTGCTGTGCCCAATATCTCACGGCAGCCTCTTTGTCGCCACTAAGCAAATGCACCTCTATGTCCATCTTTTTCAATGCATCAATTGCCTCCCTTGCGTTGGGTTTCAGTGTCTCGCGCTCTTCTAGTGCCAAGTCGTCGGCATGTGTAAAGTCCACTACATTCTGATTGGGTATGGTGAGTGTACCTGTCTTGTCGGTAACAAGTGCATCTACTTTGCGCAACAATTCAAGAGCAGTGGCATCTTTGATAAGAATCTGCCGTTCGGCAGCTTTTCCCATGCCCACCATCAACGCTGTGGGAGTAGCGAGGCCCATTGCACACGGACATGCCACAACGAGCACCGACACCATGGAGATAATGGCTTGAGGTAGAGCCTCAAAACCTGCTATTGCAAGCCACAATACAAAGGTAAGCAATGCAGCAATCGCCACCACAGGAACAAATATGCTGGCAGCCTTGTCAACGAGTCGTTGCACTGGAGCCTTAGAGTTTTGTGCCTGCTGAACAATCGTTATAATTTGTGCCAAAGCAGTCTCATCCCCCACCTGACGCGCCCTTAGTCGCAAGCGCCCCTGGCTAGGAATTGTGCCTGCCAGTACCTTGTCGCCCACACGCTTCACGGCAGGAGTGGGTTCACCGGTTATCATACTCTCGTCAACGTAGGCAGCATCGTCGGTCATAAAACTCGAAGCCCAAGTCACCTCACCATCAACAGGAATCTTCTCTCCGGCACGCACCTCTAGGAGGTCGCCTTTCTCAATGGTAGAAATCGGCACCATCTCGCCAACCTCATCACCATCAACAGGTTGTTTCTTAGTGACGACCCTCGCCGTCTTGGGCGACATGCCCATAAGTTGGCGCAAACTAGTAGCAGTGTTATCTTTCGCCTTTTCCTCAAGCAGTCGGCCAGTGAGTACAAAGGCGATTATCATTGTCACAGCATCGAAATAGGTGTGCCACATAATGCCTCGTAAGCCCCATGCCATTTCTCCCCAAAACGTGTTGTAGAAGCTAAACAAAAAGGCGATACTAGTAGATAGCGCAACCAGAGTGTCCATACTTGCAGTGGAGTGGCGCAACTGGCGAAAAGCGCTGACATAGAATTCCTTACCACAGAGTGCCATGCAAGCAGCAGCAATGATTAACGCCAATTGGTTGGCAGCATTCCTGTCATCTGCATGAGCCCATCCCATTGAGACACACATCACCATAGCAGCGAACACCCAAGCCATGATGGTCTTGCGCTTGAGGAGTTTCCACTCGCGAGCCTCAATCTCCTCCACACTTCGCTCCTCGTCAATCACCAGGTCATATCCAATGTCGCTGATTTGCTTCTTAATCTCCACTAGCGACACCTGTGCAGGGTCAAAATCTATCGTAGCGGTGCGCCCAACAAGATTCACCGATGCCTCATTGATTCCCGCAATTGACCGCAGCTTGTTCTCCACATTGGCCGAACAAGCTGAGCATGCCATACCTATGACAGGAAGGGTCTTACGCATTAAATTGTCATCTCAAATCTGCCCAAGTCCTCAACTGCGTCTTTCATTTGTTGAGGAGTTACAAGGGTCTCGTCATAATCGACGGAAACACAAGCATCCTCAAGACTCACAACAGCCTCGGCAACACCAGGCAACGCCTTAAGAGCACGCTCCACATTAGCCTTGCAGTTAACGCATTTCATACCGCTTACTGAAAATGTATTCTTTGCCATAATTTCTATGTTTTTTTATACCACAAAAGTAAAAATAATTTGTCTATTTTACAATGCTTTTTTTACCGTTTTCTCTCAATTATCTCACGAAGCAGTGGTGTGAATTTCCTTGCGCCGTAAGTATTGTTAAGGTGGATGGAGTTGTAGTAGTCCTGCTCCACAAAACGTGAGTCGTCGATGAAGTTGTAGAACTCGATGTCGGGGTTGATGCGTCTCAGCATAGCTATAAATTCATTCATCTCATCAAGTCTTTGCTGGTTCACGCGCTCACGGGCAGTCTTGTAGATGGGCATTGCTAGGAAAATAAGGCGAATCTTATGGTCACGAGCAATAGTCACTATCTCGCTATAAATCTTCACGTTGTCCTGATAGTTTAGTCGTTGCTCAGTAGAATCGGGTAATGATGCAGTCTCTGGCAGTTGCTTAGTCATCCAGTCGTCGCCGCGAGTGTCGTAGCTTGCATCAAGTTCTATGCCTAGCGAGTCACACATAGTGAGATCGGTGAGTGGCTTATAAAGACTCCCGAACAGGCGTCCGCAGTGGTCGTAGTTGGAGTTGAGAATCTCGCTCCAGTGCCACCACTCTCCATCAAGGTAGGTATAACCCATATACTTGAGATTCATGCAGCGATAAGTATTGAACTTTGGTTCATGCTTCTCTTCATGCAAATGCCCCCAATACTGATAGTCATAGCTATAAGGCATTACCACGCATTCAAGTTTAGGCATCTGCCCTATAAATTCCTTAAGCAAGCGCAGATCATAATATGACGAGCGCCCAGGCTGAGCCGCATTAAAGGCATCCTCACCTAGTAGCGAGCAATCGATACAGTCGGCAAGGTGAGAGTTGCCCAGCACTAAGATACGCAACTCGTCTTTGTGCTTTTCAATGTAGTTCTTCTTGTAGGAGAACTCGTTGGGCACGAGCAGCAACAGCAATTCGTAAGCCACGAAAATCACCATCACGATGACTGAGAACATCAATATTTTCTTCAGGAACTGTTTCATGGCTTAGAATTGGAAGTAGATAAAATTAGAATGAAGTCCTGACATAAGGACCGTGAACACAAACAGCACGACATATATAGTCCAGCGTACCCAACGATGGCGCACGATGCCAGTGGGTGAATCGCCAAAATCGAGAGCAAAGCGCTTCTCGCGGTATATCCATTCTACAATAAGCATCACAGCGCTATAAACCAATGCAACCTTGATCTCATAGCCAAAGCCCACTTTGAGCAGCGACGATGAGAACATGGTACTCAGGTAGACGCCAAGCTCTGCCATGCTTGGGGCACGGAAGATTATCATTCCCAACACGGTCATGACGAAAGTCATCAATATCAACCCCACCTCCTTGAGCGACGGCAGCATCCTGCCACTAGCCACTGTATCGCGATAACGGCCGCTATTAAACACAATGAGTGGCACAAACAAAACGGCATTATAGAGACCCCACACCACATAGTTCCAGTTGGCGCCATGCCACAGCCCACTCAAAGCAAAGAGGATAAAAGTGTTGAGAAGAGTCTTGCCCTTGCTGCCACGGCTGCCTCCAAGCGGGAAATAGACATACTCGGTGAACCAGTTCATAAGCGTGATGTGCCAGCGGCGCCAAAACTCACGCATACTGCGAGAAAAATAAGGCACCTTGAAGTTTGTGGTCAAGTCGATGCCAAAAAGGCGCGCGCAACCTATGGCGATGTCGCTGTAACCCGAAAAATCAGCATAAATCTGGAAGGCAAAGAGCACCCCACCCAGCATCAGCGCAAATCCCGTTTGTGAGGCTGCATCTTCCCATAATCTGTCAACTATCATACCGCATGTGTCGGCGACAATCATCTTCTTGAAGAGTCCCCACAGCATTTGGCGCATACCATCGGTAGCCTCCTTTGGCGAGAATGTGCGTGGCTGTTGAATTTGCGGCAACAATTTAGTGGCACGCTCAATAGGACCTGCCACCAGCTGCGGGAAGAAGCTGATAAATGCCATCACGTCGATAAGGCTATGAGAGGCGTCAAGCTTCTTGCGATACACATCAATGGAATAGCTTAGCGCCTGGAAGGTGTAGAAGCTGATGCCAACCGGCAGCACAATGTTGAGCGTGGGCGCGTCGCAATGCCACCCCAAACTACTCATGGCATCGGCAAACGACTCGGTGAAAAAGTTGAAATATTTAAAAAATCCCAGTATCAACAGGTTCACTACAATATTGACAGCACTTATTAGCTTGCCTTGTTCGCGATGCCGCTCTATCATCACACCACTGGCGTAGGTACATATCGAAGTAAATGCTATAAGTGTGAGAAAGCGCCAATCCCACCAACCGTAAAAAACATAGCTTGCAACTACAATCAGCGCGTTCTGCCATTTCACTGGCTTAAACACTAGCCAGTAAAGCAGAAAAACGATTGGCAGAAACACCAAAAATTGTATTGAGTTGAAAACCATGATCTGTTTTGTAAAAACCATGCAAAATTACAAAAATCTTTGCAATAACACACAATGGGTGTTCTATAAATTCCTAATTACCACTTTCAATCAAAAGTTTTTCCATTTTCTTGCAAAAAACAAGACAAATCATTATCTTTACCGCAAAATTTATTAACGATTAACACAATAGCGTTATGAGAAAATTATTACTCACAATCATTGCCACCTTATGCGTTGTTAGCGCATGGGCATGGAAACCAATCTTCATTGGACACCGTGGCTCCTATATGGGAGTTATGAATACCGTTGAAGCCTACAACAACGGCGTGGACCATTATGGATATCAGGGACTTGAGTGCGACGTGCGCGTCACTGCCGACGGTTACTACGTGATTAGCCACGATGAGACCACAAATAGTGTTGGTGGAAACCTAACCGTTGCCAATGCTACCCTCGCCGAGCTTCAAGCCGAGACCTACACCCAAACTCGTGGTGGTGTAACCTACACGGGCCACATCTGCACAGTCGCCGAGTATCTCGACATCTGCGTCGAGAAAAATGTGATTCCTGTAGTAGAGTTGAAATGGACCACAGGCATCAACAACAACGACATGAGCAAGTTCCCAGGACTTGCTGCGCTCATTGAGGAGAAAGGGTTGACCGACAAAGCCATCATCCTCACCTCTATGCGCAACTCGCTTGAGTATGTGCGTACCAACTTCCCCGCTCTCAAATGCCAGTTCCTGTGCAACAGCAACTGGTCAACCCATTTCGACTGGATTGTGCAGTGGAACCTCATGCCAAGCATCGAAGCTGGATGCCTTGACAAATATACCGTAAAGAAATTCCACGACAAAGGTCTGGATGTTGCAGTATGGACCGTAAACTCACTTGCTAACTATAATCTCTATGGCAATATGGGCGTTGCAATGATTACCTGCGACTACCTCATGCCAAGCGAGATGCCCGAACTCGAAGACATCAACTGGGACGATATCGTAGAACCTATGGAACCGTTGCAAGTAGTGGTTGACACAGTGTTTTCCTACACCCGCGATAAAGGAAACCTGCCAGCAAATTTTCCTTCAGGGCTTGCTGAAGACAATTCACCCTACAAGTCGGCACAGCAAGCCGCTATCAGCAGCGATGGCACGTTTTATGCAAACAACTACACAACCAGCGCACTCGTAATACTCAGGCCCGACGGCACGTTGAGTGAAGCACCTGGTACTAGCAGCCATGGCATCTGCTTCGACAGCGCCGGAAACCTAATTCAGCGCAACGACGGCGTGACTAAGAACCCATGTTCCATTCTCATCTATCCAGGGGGCGACATCAACGCAAATCCCATAGATGTAGAATTTGAACTTGACGATGAAGGTCAAACCAACTTCATCAGTGCCATTGGCGACGTGATGAGCGAAGAGGGTGGATATGTTTACCATTTCCAGAACGGACAATCTTATATTTCCCTCGTCAAAATCGTAAATGGAGAGTTTGAAGGTACCGAATCGACCGATGCCGTCTCATTTGCAGGTTCAACAGCAGGTGTAGTCTATCCCATCGACAATGATCCATTCCATTTTGTATATCAAGTTCGAAATCAGGGTTACTACCTATACAAAGACGTTGACAAAGGCAAATATATTCCTGGCTCGCTCAACACCACTCCCCCCAACAGCAACTCGTCGGTAGGAGGCGCCTTTTTTGAGCTCGACGGTCACGAGATGTTTCTATATACCAGCGGCAGCAACTACAACGGCGGTTTCTCAATTCGCGACATGAGTGCCGAAGCAACAGCAGTAGCCACTATTCCCCCAATGGGCAGCGGAGGCTATTCAGCCAACCCCTCGGTAGGCTCGTTTTTCCGCGTGGTACCAGAGAGAGGCAAGAGTGTTATTGTGTATGAATACACCATGGGCAATGGCTATGCCGCCTATCGCGTACACACACCCGACTATACTGCCATCGATGACGTTAATATCGAAACCAAAAATCAACAAGACAACTGCTACTACGACCTCACAGGTCGTAAAGTGAACAGCAACAACCTCCCTACCGGTATTTACATCTATAACGGCAAGAAAGTAATTGTTAAATAAGCAAACAACCTAATCACAACAAAAGAAGACGGTTCTCCAGCCATTGCGGGAAAACCGTCTTCTCTGCATTTAATTAAGGTCACCACGTCTCGCCTATTCGCACGAGGATGTCTTGTGCCAAGCGGTGTCCCTGACGGGAGGATTCCTTGAACCACTCTATCGCCTTGCGGGCGTTCTTTGTCACTCCTTCGCCGCTGGCATAGCACAAGCCAAGCATGTATTGTGAGTCGGCATCGCCTTGAAGTGATGCCTGGCGATACCAATATACCGCCTCCTCTTTGTTCATAGCCACACCCTCACCAAGCTGGCAGCAATTGCCCATGTTAAACTGTGCGCCAGGATAACCTTGCTCGGCAGCACGTCGGTACCAGCGCACCGCAACTTCCTGGTTCTGCTCCACTCCGCCATTGCCGTAGTCAAAAATTTTGCCTACCACAAACTGCGCTGAGGGATCACCCCCATTAGCAAGCGACATAGCCTTCTCGTAGGCTTTTTTATAAAGGAAATTGGCATTTCCCATATTTGCCGAGCAGCCTTTACCTGTCTCGTAGCAATAGGCCAAGAAATATAGGCCAGCAGGATAATCCTGTTCTGCCGACTTCTTTGCCCAGACAAAGGCTAGGGAGTCATTCTCCTCAACACCATAGCCACTATGATAGCAACTAGCGAGCTGATACTGCGCCTCGGCGTCGCCACAGCGTGCGAGCAGATAAGAGTTGAGCGCCTTGCCATACATAGTCTCAGTGACATCATCTTCGCCCTCACGCGAAGCCCACAATGAAGCATTGCACGAGAGCAACAACAATAATATAAGTCCTAAGCGTTTCATGACAAGCAAATGCAATGAATGTCTATAGCAGAGCTAATATCGTTTTTCTGGAACTGTGAACTATGAACTGTGAACTATAGCAGCGCCTCTACCTTAGCCTTAAGGGCATCTTTGGCGATTGAGCCCACATTGCGGTCTTGGAGCTCACCGTTCTTAAAGAAGAGGATGGTAGGGATGTTGCGGATGCCATACTCTGCCATGAAGTCGCCACCCTCGTCAACGTCGTACTTGCCAATCTCCACTTTTCCATCATACTCCTGGGCCAACTCGTCGATGATAGGCGACACAGCCTTGCAAGGACCGCACCATTCTGCCCAGAAATCAACTACTACGGGTTTGCCCGATTGGATAATCTCATTGATGTTGTTGTCGTTAAATTCTTTTGCCATAATTGTGTTTTTTCTTTTTATGCTCAGCAAATAATATTCTGACAGAATGTCACAAAATTTACTAAACGGTTATTATACTTCAACTTTATATTTAATTTCTAATTCATCGAGTTGTTCAATAAACTCTCGAGTAAGCGGAATCTTGAACTTCGACTTCATCTCAACATATCGGTTGGTTTCCAAGTCGTGAATTCTGAACACCAAGTCACATTTAGTATCTGATTTCGCCTTCAGCTGCTCGTGCATTAGGCTGCCAAACTGCAACTGATTCTCGTTGAGACTTATGACTATGCTCTGAACCATTTTTCCTTTAAGGTCCTTGAGGAATGCAATATTGCTTACCCTAAGGACTACCCTATTACTATAAGAGTTCATCTCATATTTGCATCTCACAGCAATAGCCGTGCCAGGAATGCAATAGTTGCGATATTCGGCAAACACTTTGTCAAAGAGCATGAATTCGGCACTTCCTGTCTTGTCCTCAATCTTGAGAATGCCAAAGTTGTTGCCACGTTTCGACGGACGCTCGGTATAGTCGGTCACTACGCCACCTAGCACATACTCATGGCCTAGATGATTAGCTCCTGTCTCAACGAAATTCTTGATAGTTGAGTTGCAGCCAAACTTCATCTCCATGAAGAATGGATCAAGAGGATGTGCCGAGAGATATATGCCCACCAAATCGCGCTCACGCGATAAGCGCTCCATATTGGGCCATGGTTCGGCTTTTGGGAGGGGTGGTTTAGAGGTGAAAGTATCCATCATGTCGCCGAAGAGGCTGTTGACCTGGCTGCTCTTGTCAACCTGATATTGCTGGCCATATCTCACGAGCACCTCGCTGAAGTCCTCGCCTTTGTTGTTCTTCTCAAAGAACGCCTCACGTGGCACGCCAAAGCTGTCGAAAGCCCCCGATAAAGCCAGCGACTCAATGGCTCGACGGTTGCAAGCCGAGAGGTTCACACGCTCTACCACATCATATATGTCTTTGAACGGGCCATTCTTCTCACGCTCACTGATGATGGCATCCACCGAGTTGGAACCAAATCCTTTGATGCCGTTGAGGCCAAAACGGATGATGCCTTCTTTATTTGCACTAAAAGACTTGAAACTCTCGTTTATATCGGGACCCTTGACCTTCACGCCTATAGCCTTGCACTCGTCCATAAACTTGGTCATCTTCTCCACATCACCCGAACGACTAAGCACGGCAGCCATATACTCGCTCGGATAGTTGGCTTTTAAGTATGCTGTTTGATAAGCAATCCAACTGTAGCAAGTGGCATGGCTCTTGTTGAAAGCATAGGAAGCGAAAGCCTCCCAATCGCTCCAAATCTTCTCAAGGGTTTTGGTATCGTGACCTCGCTCCTCGCCGCCCTTTATGAACTTGGGTTTGAGCTTGTCGAGTTTGTCTTTTTGCTTCTTACCCATTGCCTTGCGCAGCACATCGCTCTCACCTCGAGTGAAACCTGCCAGCAGTCGCGACAAGAGCATCACCTGCTCCTGATATACCGTGATGCCGTAGGTATCCTTCAAGTATTTCTCCATTTCGGGGAAGTCGTAGGTGATAGGGTCACGGCCATGCTTGCGGGCAATGAATTGAGGAATATAAGCCATTGGTCCTGGACGATAGAGGGCATTCATGGCAATCAAGTCTTCAAAGGTGCTAGGCTGCAACTCCATGAGGTATTTCTGCATACCTGCCGACTCAAACTGGAAAGTGCCAGTAGTCTTGCCTTCGCAATAAAGCTGATAGGTTTTGGGGTCGTCGATAGGAATCTTCTCGATGTCGATATCAACGCCATGAGTCTGCTTGATATTTGCAAGGGCATCCTTGATTATAGATAGCGTTTTAAGGCCCAGGAAGTCCATCTTAATAAGGCCCGTCTCCTCTATCACACTGCCTTCGTACTGTGTCACCACGATGCGTGAGCCTTCTTTGTCTTCCTTATCGACGGCGGTACTCACAGGCACCCAGTCGGTGATATCGTCACGGCCAATAATCACACCACAAGCGTGCACACCAGTACCACGCACATTGCCCTCAAGCTTCTCGGCAAACCTGATTGTGTCGCCTACTATATGGTTGGGATTGTCAAGTTCTTGACGAAACTCAGGAAAACATTTGAGACAGTTCTTGATGGTGATTTTATAATTCTTGCCTTTCTCATCCTCGGGCATATCATTGGGGCGGGAAGGGATAAAGTTTGCCAAGCGGTTACTCTCGGGAATGGGCAGGTCGTGAACACGTGCCACATCTTTTATCGCCATCTTGGCAGCCATAGTGCCGTAGGTGATGATATGAGCCACCTTCTCGGCACCATATTTCTCAGTCACATATTTGAGCACGGCGGCACGACCGTCATCATCGAAATCGACGTCAATATCGGGCAACGAGATGCGATCGGGATTCAAGAAACGCTCAAAAAGCAAGTCATATTTGATGGGGTCTATCTTGGTGATTCCCAAGCAATAGGCAACTGCCGAGCCTGCTGCCGAGCCTCGGCCAGGACCCACCGAGCACCCTAGCGACGGTGCCACACGGATGTAGTCCTGCACAATCAAGAAGTAGCCTGGGAAGCCCATCTTCTTAATGGTTTCAAGCTCAAAGTCGATGCGCTCGCGGTGCTCGTCGTCCATATTGGGCCAGCGCTCCTTTGCGCCTTCATACACTAGATAGCGCAGGTAATCGTCCTCGTTGTCGAAGCCGTCGGGAAGTGGAAAATCGGGCAAGATTGGAGCATGGTTGATAGAGTAAATCTCCACTTTGTCAAGAATCTCCATCGTGTTCTGCAATGCCTCGGGCACGTCGGCAAAGAGTTCGTTCATCTCCTCCTGTGTCTTGAACCACTCCTGCTTAGTGTAGAGCAGAGTGTTTTCATCGCTCAAGCGACGGCCTGTGGAGAGCAGCACAAGGCGCTCATGCGCATCGGCATCGTCTTCGTTAAGGAAGTGAGAATCGTTGGTGCATATCACCTTCACGCCAAGCTCTTTGCTCAACTGCAATAGCACGGCATTCACCTCCTGCTGCTTCTGGTAAGTTTCGTGATTAGCATTGGGCACAGTAGCTTTGTGGCGCTGCAACTCAAGATAATAGTCATCGCCAAACACACCCTTATACCACTTAATCGCTTCTCGGGCACCATTGATATCACCATTCATTATGAGTTGAGGAATCTCACCGCCAAGGCATGCCGAGCAGCAAATCACTCCTTCGTGATGTGCTGCGAGCTCGTTATGGTCGGTACGGGGATGGCTATACAATCCTTCGGTCCACGCCTTCGACACTATCTTGATGAGATTGTGATAGCCCTGAAGATTCTTGGCCAGCAAAATTAGGTGACGTCCTATGTCGCGCTTGTCGGTGTGCGAGTGCATATCCTTGTTGGCAACGTAGGCCTCGCAACCAAAGATGGGCTTAAACAACTTACCTTCCTGCTCATTTAAGTCAATTTTCAGGTTTGCGATAGCATCGGTATCGGGCGTCGCTTTGGCCTGTTCTTCCTCAAGTTTTTTCTTTATCTCCTTAATGGCACTAGTTACATCAGAATTCTTTTTATTTACATAGTCATGTAGCTCCTTGATGCCAAACATATTGCCATGGTCGGTCAGGGCCACGCCACGCATGCCGTTGGCGATTGCCTTGTCAACAATGCCCTTGACAGGAGCCTGACCATCGAGCAGTGAATATTGAGAGTGAACGTGAAGATGGATGAATGGAAGCATTATTTTAAGTAGTAAGTGTTAAGTGTTAAGTGTTAAGTAAGGACGAGACGTCCAATCATTTGCTATAAAATAACAAGCAGGCAAATCAACGTGTCCTCACTTTTTATCTTGGCAAGGACATCATAATTTTGACGCTTTTTTGCGAGTGTAAAGTTACAGCAAAACTTTCCCACCAGCAAAATATTTCCTCAAGAAGTTATTAACAATTTTCATGCATGCCAATGCATGGCTCCCAGTGCTGCGTGGAGTGCGCTTCGCGCAGAAATCTTACAAATCTGATAAAAATCAAACAAAAAATTTTTTTGTTAGATTTAGAACGATTTGATAGATTTCTCGCAGCCAGGCGACTAAGTGAAGCGCGCCCCGAAAGTCTCTAACGCCGAAAACGGGAGAAATTGTCCTTAATAAAAACAGTGTCTATCGCAACATCGTTTGTCCTTAATTGTCTTCTAAAATAGGCGGCACAAAATAAGCGCCCCGCGGAGGGCGCTTAAGATTATGCATTATGAATTATGAATTATGCATTGATTATTATTCTTTGCTGCTTAGCATGATGGTGTAAACCGCAGTCACGTCGGCAGCGGTATAGAGGGCGGTGATGTCGGCGGCTGTCACAGTGCCGTCACCGTTCACGTCGCCAGGAACATTGACTGGGATTTCAACCCAAGAGTTAGTGTTTTTGGCAAACTTCATAGGAATCCAGCGCTTGTTGCGGGCAGCTATTATCTGAGCATTGGTGATGACGTTGCCCTCAGTGTAACCTCCTGAAGAATTACCTGGATAAATTACTTTAAAATTGCCAGTGCTGCCAACAGGAATAGTGCACAGGCTATTAATTAATGTGGTCATTGCCGATTCCTTGATTTGATTTGTATGTATATTCAGATCCCTCAATGCGTTACAACCCTGAACCGACAGCGAGGAGAGCTTATTTTGGCCACACACGAGTTCTTGTAATGCTGTGCACCCATTAACATTTAACGACGTAAGCTGGTTAGTATAAGTCCGAACTTTTTTGAGCTTTGACTTGTTTGCCAAGTAAAGTGAAGTGAGCTTATTGTTATAGCAACTGAGCTCAGTCAAGTTGCTCAGGCTGCCCACTTCGAGCGAGGTGAGCTGGTTGCTATTGCAGTCGAGCTTGGTCAGTGCCGTGCAGCCTGCCACATTGAGGCTTGTGAGCGCGTTGCTATAACAGTTGAGTGTGGTAAGACTGGGATTGCCGCTGATATTGAGTGTTTTTAAGTTGCTACGACCTGTCAAGTTGAATGTGCCACTTAATTTGTTGTCGCTGCAGTCGAGGGTTTGCAGCGAAGTGGGGATATTATTGAGCGAGGTGAGCTGGTTGTAATCGCAATAAACCGCTGTCAGTGATGAGCACCCCGCCAAATTAAGGCTTGTCAATGCATTGTTGTAGCACTGGAGCATAGTCATGTTGGGATTGTTGTTTATCAGTAGTGATTTCAATGAAAGATCACTCAACCTCACCATGCCCGACAGTTTGTTGTTCTCGCACTCCAGAATCTGCAAAGAAGATGGCATGGTTGGTAGCGCATTGAGCTGGTTTTGATCACATATCAGTGTGGTGAGCCCGCTGGGCAAAGGTGGCAGATAGGTAAGTTGATTATCTCTACAATTAAGATATTTCAGGGTGCTTGGCAATGATGGTATCCAAGTGAGATTGTTTTCTTCACAAGCTAAATTCACCAATTTGCTGAAATATTCAAGTCCCTGCAGGCTTGAGATGTATTCACTTGAGGCGTTCATGCTTGTCGTTGCATTCACATCGCTTTCGGTGATGTATCCCTTTGGGAACAAGGACCTCTGCAGATAGCCGCGGAAGTTTGCATCGGGGAAATATGTACTGTTTAAGATTGCCACATAGTGGCTGCTGATTAAGATATCCTCATTATAAATTTTGCTTCCCGAAGATGACACAATGGATTGTAAATCAGAACTGAAATAAGCACCATAAGGGCTAAGTAATGCCGATTTACCTAAGAATTGCATAACCCCCACATAGCGCACCACCGGGTAGCTGCTATTGTTAGTTGCCTTAAGAGTGACATGGCAGTTTCCGTTGAAAACCAC
>CACYVC010000012.1 GCA_902777835.1 uncultured Bacteroidales bacterium
ATTACCCTTCATTAATGTTACTTTATCGTTCATCGTTTCTACGGTTTTGTTTTTTAAAAGTTCATTACTTGTTTACTTCTCCACAACGCGATATACCTCGATGCAAGCGTCAGGGCACACGAGCGCGCAGCTCGAGCAACCTATACACTTCTCAGGCTCTGCCATGTAGGCATAGTGGTAACCTCGGTTGTTTACTTCATTTTTCTTTAGGTCAAGCACACCACTGGGGCAGGCCACAACGCACAGGTTGCAGCCCTTGCAGCGCTCGGTGTTGACCGTTACTGCTCCATTAATTTTTGCCATAATATTTTAAAGTGTTTTAGTTAAGTCTCGCAAAGGTACAAAACTTCTTACAATCTATCACTATTTTTTGTAAAGAATTTTTCAACAAAGAGGAAAAAATGGCCCAGGTCATTTTCTCGGGGATCGAAGAACGGGAATAGAGGGTTGTTAATGCCGAAAGCACAAGTGCGTTAGATGATGGTAGGGGCAAACATAAATAATCTAAAGCAGTAGCAGTGCGGCAAGGGCTATAGCAATAATAGCTGTAACACCCATGATAAGAGTTATGAGAGTGAAGGAGCGGTAACCGTCGGTGGCGCGTATGCCCCCAAAGCCGGTGACCACCCAGAAATAGCTGTCGTTGGCATGCGACACTGTCATAGCACCTGCACCTATCGCCATTACAACAAGTGTGGCGGCAAGTGGCGTAGTGAATCCCAAGGCGTGCATCATTGAGCCCGCGTCGCTGAACATTCCCATCAGGCTCGCAGTAGTGGTAATCGCCACAGTAGATGAGCCTTGTGCCGACTTTAGAATAGCTGCAATGGTAAAGGGGAAGACTACTCCTAGCACCGAGAGCGAACCAGCATACTGCTTGAGGATTTCGACAAAGCCACTCTCAATTATCACTGCGCCAAGCACTGCACCAGCAGCGGTGATGAAAATAATGGGGCCAGCGGTCATGAGCGAGTCGTTGATGATACCATAAGAATGCTTTAGCAACCTACGTTTAGCGAGCAATGGTATGCAGCACAGCAATGCCACCATCAAGGCGATGACAGGTTTGCCCAAGAAAGCAAAAACGGTGGCAAGCCACTCGGGCATGGCAACTAACGATGCCACGCTTCCCATCGCCATAAGCACTATTGGCACGATGATGGGGAGGAAAGAGAGGGTGGCCGAAGGAGCGTTGTGGGGGTCATTGACATTTTTATCCTCTTCGAGGTCAATGCCAACAGTCGTTATCTTCTTGCCAATCTTTCCAGTGAAGAAATAGGCAGGCACAAGCGAAATGAGCGAAATAACCACGCCCACAGCGATAACCATGAACAAACTGTCTTCAAGCCCCATCATACCAGCGGCAGCGACGGGGCCAGGTGTAGGCGGGATAAAGACATGAGAGGCAAAGAGACCAGTTCCAAGCGCTAGCATGAGACTCGCCTGTGGATGCGCAGTGCGTCGCGCCAGCGATTTTCCAATAGAACTCACGAGCACAAATCCGCTATCGCAGAACACGGGTATTGACACTATCCAGCCAATGAGCATCATCGCCAATCGGGGAAAGCGTTGCCCCACTACCCTCTCCACGGCCCGAGCCATTGATAACGCAGCACCAGTCTTCTCAAGCACCGTGCCGATGATGGTGCCAAAGATAATCACTAGACCAATGCCAGTGAAGATACTTGAGAAACCCTTGCCAATGACGTTGGGAATAGTCTTCAGCGGCACACCAAGCACCACTGCCAGCAATAGAGCCGTAACAATAATGGCTATGAAAGGATGAATCTTCCACCGAGCAATGGCCACAACCATCACCAAGATGGCTAAAATGAAAATGAAAATTGAGGACATGGTTAATGAGAATTAGAGTTTGAGGAAAAGAGCTGCTCCACAAAACAGCGAGCAGCTCTTATAACGCCTAATGACAGTTTTGGGCTAAAATTCTGAATGGTGTCATACGCCACCAGTTCTCGCCATTATTAATTATTAAGCAAGATGTTATATACCACAGTAATATCAGTTGAAGTGATAACACCATCACCGTCCTGGTCACCATTGACAATAGCGCTGGAGTCATTATTAAGCAGGAAGTTGTAAAGGGCGGTAATATCTACTGATGTCACCTCGCCATCGCCGTTAACGTCACCATCCACAATACCACCTGGTATGATATCGGTGTAATGAATGGTAAAGTCATCAATATATGCCTTATAGCTAGAAGCACCCGCACTCATGCTAATGCGGTAGCGTGCTGGCACGTCCATGTTGAAGGTGTATTGCAGCGTTGCACTGCCATTGGCAGAAACTGTTGAAGTGGTCTCACCGTCGCTGTTGGCAACAGCATTCCAAGTTGTCCCCTGGTCTGTAGAGCAGTAGAGGATGAACTTAGCTGCGGTGGTCGATGAGTTGTAGGCATCAAAGGTAACCATGTAGCTCTTGTAACGAACGTCCTGAGTCATAGTGAGCGACGCAGGTTTCTTCAGAATAACCGAGTGTTCACCGTTGCAATAATCGCTTTCAGGACTAGCCACGTAGCAGTTCACGAATTTCCACTTCGAGAAAACACCTTGCACATCATCGGTTGGTGGAGCAGCGACAACAGGCATCTCCTCAAAGTCTTCAACCACACTATGCAGTGATGAGTCATCGCCAATGGTGAAATAAATCACACCATCCTCCTCGCGTATGTTGGTGATGTTATACTGGCAAGCAAGGCCATTCCAAGTTCTCAAGTTGGGCGTTGTGGTATTGGTGATGAATGTAGCACCTGCAGGGAAGGCGTCATCGGCCTGTTCGTTGCCAGTGCCATTGCCGGCACGCAGCAGCACATAGTAGTTGTGTGCGGGGTTGCAGTTCACGTCGTTGCTGTCCCACACCGAGGTATTGGTGGAGTCAACACGGCAGATAAGCATGCCATGACCAGGAGCGTAGGCATCCCAGCGGGTATTTTGGCGGTTCTCAAGATAGAACTTCACCTGACTTTCTGGGCTATTGATGATATAACCCTCTCCTGTGGCACCAATCTGGTTTAGCGAATACTCGCCCTTGTCATTGATAGTCTGAGCGTTGGCAAAACCAATCGAATAGCGGTCATAGAGGCTATAAGCCACTGGTGTGCGAGAGTAATTGTTGTAGCTACCTCCCGACATCACCTCCCAGTCGCCAGGAATCTGGCTCTGACCACCACCGTCTTCATAGTCGGTATCATAAAGGTCGGGCAAGCCAAGCACATGGCTGAACTCGTGGCATATTGTACCAATTCCGTCAAAAATGCCATAGTACGAATTGTAAAGATATTCGGTAGAGCAAGCATAGGTGCGTGCGCGCTTTCCGTCAACAACTACATTCTCCCAATAGAGGTCGCTCTTGTGAGGCCACAAGTGGGTGCTAGAACCATCGCTATTTGAACCACTACCAGCACCAATGAAGTAAATCATATCGATATTGCCGTCGTTGTCACCATCGTACTGTGAGAAATCGACTTGTGAGTTAATCTGCTGCATTGCTGCAGCCCAAATCTCGCCAGTGTGTTCCCACTTTTGGTGGTAATCAACAGAATAGTTAGTCAAATGAACTGGACCATACACGTCGAAGGTTGGACTGAAACGGCCTTGGCTATTGTCGGTGTAGTAGTCACGCACACTACCAGTGCAAGCACCATAATAGTTAGGTGAGCCATCTTCGTTGGTATAGCCAGTGTAGCCAATCTCGTTTGCCATACTATTATAGAAATCGTGTGCGTCGCTACGGGTGAACTGGCAATCATAATAGTCCACAAGGATAATAATACCGCGGAAGTTGTTGTAGTCATACTGAGCTGCCTTTGAACCGGCTGCCTTGGTAGCAGCATCAACTGCTGCTCGTTTCTGCTTGCCGTTGCGGGCGTCAACACGGCTGAAAATGCCTTTCTCAAGGGTGTTTACAAACTGCGACTCGCTTGCCGAGCGCTCTGCCACGTTATGGGCAATCACCTTGGTTGGAACAAGGTCATTGTTCTGGCTCTGGGCATAGACAAAAAAGCCTGCATCATCGCGAACGATAGTGTAGCCATCAACAGTGGTGTGGTAATTAAAGAACTCGTCGCCAACGATTTTAATCGTCAACTGGGTGCCATCGGGCTGAGTTACCTGGATGGGCGTTGGAACTGCTGGCACTGCAAGCGCTGCGAGCGTGACAAGTGCACTAGCAATCACTGTAAAAATTTTTTTCATTGATTGTGTTTTATTTAATTGTGTATTTTATTTTTATGCTATCTAAGCATTTCAACAGCTTGCAAAGATAAACGATTATTTAATTTTATGCAATCTTTATGCGCTTTTTCTTTGAAATAGTACCGCAAACTATAGATTGTGCACGTATTTGCACGTATTAGAACATCAGCAACGCAAAAAACTGAAAACTGAAAACTGAAAACTGAAAACTTTTTTGTAACTTTGCAGTTTGAAAAAACGCCAATATAGGCTTTTAAATCCTAAATCATTGAATAACATCTTTTTATCTCAATCTATCTATTATGGCAGAGAACAACGAAATAAAACCCGCTGAGGAAAAGAAGGTCCTCAATTTTGTACAGCAAATCGTTGCCGATGACTTGGCAGCAGGTAAGAACGGCGGACGCCTTAACACGCGTTTTCCACCCGAGCCTAACGGCTACCTCCACATTGGCCACGCTAAGGCAATCTGCATGGATTTTGGCGTTGCCGAGATGTTTGGTGGCACATGTAACCTTCGCTTCGACGATACCAATCCTCAGAAAGAGGACACCGAGTACGTTGAATCCATCAAGCGTGATATCCACTGGCTAGGCTACGACTGGGGCGACCGTCTGTACTATGCAAGCGACTATTTCGAGAAACTCTATGACTTTGCCATCGACCTCATAAAGCGAGGTCTCGCCTACGTCGATGACCAGACCAGCGAGGAGATTGCCGAGCAAAAAGGCACTCCCACACAACCAGGCACCGAGAGTCCCTATCGCAACCGCTCGGTGGAGGAGAACCTTGACCTCTTTGTGCGCATGAACGCCGGGGAGTTTGACGAGGGTGCCCGCGTGCTGCGCGCCAAGATTGACATGGCGTCGAGCAACATGCACTTCCGCGACCCCATCATGTACCGCATCATCAAAACTCCACACTGGCGCACTGGCACCAAGTGGAAAGTATATCCCATGTATGACTTTGCCCATGGCCAGAGCGACTACTTCGAGGGCGTTACACACTCGATATGCACACTTGAGTTCGTTCCTCACCGTCCGCTATATGATTATTTTGCACATCTGCTCGCAGGCGACACAGTAGATCAGTACTGCCCACGCCAGATTGAGTTCAACCGCCTGAACCTCACCTACACCGTGATGAGCAAGCGCAAACTCTTGCAACTCGTGAAGGAAGGCCTAGTTGCTGGCTGGGACGACCCACGCATGCCAACCATCTGCGGTCTGCGCCGTCGTGGCTATACTCCACAATCAATCAAGAACTTCCTTGATGATATTGGTTACACAAAATATGAAGCACTTAACGACATAGAGTTACTGGAGCACAACATCCGCGAGGACCTTAACAAGAACGCCAACCGCGTGTGTGCCGTCATCAACCCCGTAAAGGTGGTGATTACCAACTATCCCGAGGACAAGGTGGAGATGCTTGCTATGGACAACAATCCCGAGCAAGAAAACGCCGGCACTCACGAGATGCCGTTCTGCCGTGAGATTTACATTGAGCGCGATGACTTTATGGAGAATCCTCCCAAGAAGTTCTTCCGCTTGAGTCCCGGAAAGGAAGTGCGACTGAAAGGCGGATATATTATAATGTGCAACGACGTGGTGAAGGATGCCGAGGGCAACATCACCGAGATTCACTGCACCTACGACCCCGATACACTGAGTGGAACTCCTGGTAGTATGCGCAAAGTAAAAGGCACACTGCACTGGGTATCGGCACGCCATGCTGTGGACGCCGAGGTGCGTCTCTACGACCGCCTGTTTGCCGTTGAGAATCCATCGGCTGAGAGCGAGAAAGATTTCCGTGAGCTCCTTAACCCTGACTCTCTCATGGTGGTGACAAACGCTAAGGTCGAGCCTTACCTTGCCGAGATTGCCAAGCCCGAGGACAAATTCCAATTCCAGCGCATAGGCTACTTCTGCGTTGACCTTGACAGCACCCCTGAGCATCTCGTCTTCAACCGCACCATCACCCTCAAGGACAGCTGGGCTAAAGCACAGAAAAAATAAGCAGTAAGTTTTAAGTAGTAAGTCATCGCCTACGGCGCGTGGAAAGAGGCTCATAACTGACAACTGAGAACTGAGAACTGACAACTGAGAACTGACAACTGAGAACTGACAACTCATAACTGATAACTAATAAATAGTGCTTCACAAGGAATTAGTAGATAAACTGTCTAAATCACTCGGTCGCAACAAGAGTGACATAAATAAACTGCTTGAGGCTCTGGGCAACGTCGTTGTGGAACGTTGCTCGGAGCTTGACAGTATCAGTGTGCCAAGACTTGGAACCATCGAGGCAGTGAAGCATAACGAGACTATTGAGAATGACCTAAGCACTGGCAAACGCACGCTAATGCCACCGCGCGTGGAGATGCAGTTCACCACTAGCAATGTGCTCAAAAAACGCCTCAACCAGCCATGAAAGAGACAATAGCATTCCCACAATTGGTTGGACTCGTGGCTGAGAAGGCCAACACCACCGAGCGCATGAGCGAGCTATTCCTGCAGGAACTGTTTGCTGTTGTCACTCAAGAACTTGCCGAGGGAAAATCAGTTACAATAAAGGGCCTGGGCACATTCAAGACAACAAAAGGCGACTCAGGGAAAGATGTCGTTTTCACACCCGACAAAGACCTTGCTGAGGCGGTAAATGCACCTTTTTCACAATTCGAGCCTGTGGAACTCTGCGATGGACTTACCGACGAGATGCTCAGCGAGATTGATGCCGATATGGAGCAACCCAAAGAAGATGAACCGCAAGAGGCAGATAGCCTCAAAGAAGATACTATTCACTCACAAGAAGAGCAATCGCAAGAGGCTGTAATTGAGCAACCTCAAAAACAACCCACGGAAGAAACGCAGACTGCTCAAGAAACTATCGCACCAATCACATCAACTCTAGCACAAGACGAGGAACCACAAGACTCAGAGTCAAGGGACTACCGAAAGTGGCTCATAGCTGCAGCGGCTGCTATCGCCCTTATCGCAGTGTGGTATTTCTTCACGCATCGCAGCAAAGACCGAAGCGACAAGGCTATAGAAACCACCCAGGTTGCTAAAAACGACACAACCACCAACGAAACTAAGCAACAACCCGTTGTAACCGATACCATTGGCGGAGGTAATGTCCTCTTCACAATGGCAAAGAAGCACTACGGCGACCAGGCATTCTGGGTATATATCGCCCGTGAGAACCAGGCGCAATACCCCGACTACCGCAAAATCAAAACTGGCTCGGTGCTCATAATCCCACCAGCAGAGAAATACGGCATCAACAGCGACAGCAAACAGAGCCTAAAGAATGCAAACGCTGAGGCAATGAAGCTTTACAAGGAAGTGAAAGCCGCCGAACAAAAAACGATCTTCCAGGACTCCACTTCAACCATCAGCAGCAAAAAGATTACAACTACAAAACAATCACAAAGAAAAGGTAATTCAAAAAAGCATTACCGCCACTATCGTTCATCGCGAAATAAATACCACCGCCATCGATAACACAGCTCAACACATAACAATACATCAAGACCGCATTTACAAATGCGGTCTTAATTGTTATAAGCCTTTATTATTCAATAATTTGTCTACTTTATCCATTAAACTTTTCTTAGCTGCCTCAAACCTTTTGCTGAACACTGGATCAGATTCCAACTTTTCGAGTTCCTCATTGAATTTCTTCCATTCATTTTCTCCTCCTCTTGCTTTATAGAAATCTTCATATTTCTTTTGGAGGGCATCAGTGTCTTTCTCCATCTGATTAATATCTTCCTCAGAATTTATGTCTCGCATTAGGATCTTTATCACTTCCTCTCCAACTTGCTTGGCGTCTTTCACATAATCGCCAGTGGGACCTTCAACCGCACCTTGCAACTTAAAATTAATTGGCATTGTGTACCACACTCTCACAGGCTCTCCAATAGCGTTGCGACCTGGTTCGTAAAATTTTGGCAACATTTTGATTACACGCACGGCTTCTTGATCAAGGTCCTTATGGACACCTCTGGCGACTTTCACTTCACCTATTGAACCATCCTTCTCCACAACAAATTGAACGATAACCTTGCCTTCAATATGACTGTCTGCAGCAGTTTTAGGATAACGGATATTGTTGTTGATAAAGCGCATCATAGCGTATTCTCCACCAAGGAATTTGGGCATGTAAGCGGAACTTTTGAACACGTGGTCATCTACTTCCTCTTGCTTTAGCGTTTGTTGCTTCTCGGTCTTAGCGATGCTTTTACGTGTTTTCTTCTTTTTAGCGTCAACACTCTGTGCCGCACCAAAGCATAGCGCAAGCACCATAATCAAGGAAAACAATCTCAACCGTTTCATAGTTTTTAGTTATTTAGTTATTACTTTAAATCTATTAACTGATTCTTAAAGAATTGCGCATTAAGCATTAAAGCCATTTGCAGCAAATTGTGCATTATTAATTATGCATTATCAAAAGCGTTCCAACCTTGAGCGCGGATTTCGAGCTCGGTGTCGTCGCGGGCTACCATGTAGGCACCCAGCTCGGGCTTGGTAATGCGGCCTATGAGGCGTGCGGTCTTCATCTGCTCCACCTTCTCATGCTGAGTTAGGGGCACAGTGAAAAGCAATTCGTAGTCCTCGCCACCGTTCATTGCAGCAGTCACGAGATTCATGTTTAACTCCTCGGCCATCACAGCGGTCTGGTAATCTATGGGAATGCGGTCCTCATAAACTCGGCATCCTACCCCACTCTCCTTGCAGATGTGAAGCAGCTCGCTCGAGAGTCCATCACTCACGTCCATCATTGCGGTAGGCTTAACACCCAACTCACGCAACTCGGCTATGACATCGGCGCGCGGCTCAGGCTTGAGTTGTCTCTCTAGCAGATATTCCCGACCAGCAAAATCAGGCTGAAAATCTTTCTGCCCTGCTCCAGCCACACGCTCACGCTCAAGGAGCTGCAGCCCCATATAAGCAGCGCCAAGGTCACCACTAACGCATATCAAGTCGGTGTCGTGCGCTCCGCTACGATACACTATGTCTTCTTCACGTGCCTCACCAATGCATGTGATACTGATGAGCAATCCCGTTACCGATGCCGAAGTGTCGCCTCCAACTAAATCCACACCATATTTCTCACAAGCTGCATAAATGCCAGAATACAACTCGTTGATGTGCTCCACAGTGAAACGCTTGGAGATTCCTAACGACACGGTTATTTGCCGTGGAGTGCCATTCATGGCATAGACATCGCTAAGGTTCACCGCCACCGCCTTGTAGCCCAAGTGCTTGAGCGGCGTGTAGGTGAGGTCAAAATGGATACCCTCAAGCAGCAGGTCGGTAGTGACCAGCGTCTTCATTGCGCCATAATCTAGCACGGCGCAATCGTCGCCCACACCACGCACTGTAGTTTTGTTTTTCACTTTAAAATCACGTGTCAACTGGTCAATTAGACCAAACTCTCCCAAAGTAGAAATCTCAGTCTCACTCATAGCATTTTATATTATTATCTCAAAAAACAATCAAAAACCACAGATTATTCTGAACCCGAAATATCAGACAAATCAGAATAATCTGTAGTTTGTTCAACCTTTTGACCTGGTTTTTACACCTCGTCTAGGCTGTTGATGACTTCTGTCACCATAAGGGTCATGATGGGTTCGGCCTTAGTGGCTGCTTGTTGTACCTCCTCGTGAGAAACGTCAACAAAGATGCCTTCGCCGCCCAGGTCGGTGATGACGCTCAAACCAAACACTTCCATGTCGGCATGACGAGCCACAATCACCTCAGGCACGGTGCTCATGCCCACAGCATCGCCACCTATGCGATAGAAGAAGCGATACTCCGATGGGGTCTCAAAGGTGGGACCTTGAGTGCCCACATACACGCCTTCCATCAGTCTTACATTGTTTTTCTTAGCAATATCACGTGCCAAGTCAAGAATGCGGTGACTATAGGCCTCGTTCATAGCGGGGAAACGTGGGCCCAGCTCGTTATAGTTCTTGCCACGCAAGGGATGGTCGGGGAAGAGGTTTATGTGGTCGGTGATGAGCATCACGTCGCCCACGCGGAAGTCGGGATTCATGCCACCTGCTGCATTGCTTACGCACAGCACTTTCACACCTATCGCTTTCATCACACGAATGGGGAATGTGGCCTCCTTCATTGAGTAGCCCTCATAATAGTGGAAACGCCCCTGCATTGCCATGACATACTTCTTGCCAAGCATGCCAAAGATGAGCTGTCCTTTGTGTCCCTCTACAGTACTTACAGGGAAATTGGGTATTTCGCCGTATGGAATGGCAACTTTAATGTCAATTTTGTCGGCGAGGTTTCCAAGTCCTGAGCCGAGCACGATAGCCACTTTAGGCATCTCACCGCCAACTTTCTCACTAAGGAAAGCAGCGGTCTCTTGGATTTTCTCCAACCAATTTACTTCTTTTGTCATAATCAATCTATGTTAAGGTAAATAATTAATCTTCATTTGCCGAAATGAGCGTTTGCAGCTCGTAGATGAAGTCCCGATCCTCATAGTTGAGGAAGTCGGCCTGAATAGGAATGAAAAATATCTGGTCGCGACATGTTGGTGGGAAATAAGGACTATTGAGGATGCGCACTGCATCTTTCTCGGTAGTGATAATATACTTACGGCGCCCTTCAAGTTCCTTAAGAACCTTGAAAATGTAGCTGAAATCGCTACGGGTATAAGTGTGATGGTCATCGTAGTGAATCACTTTGAGGCGTGTGCCAAACTGCCTCAAATACTTAGTGAATGGACGAGGATTTGCAATGCCTGCAATGCCCAGTAACACATCGTCCTTGTCGAGCCAGTTGAGTGATGTGAGCTCAGGGTTGCCAATGGGGAACACTGGCTCAGGAGCGCCATAGCGTATCTTAGAGAAATAAAGCTGCTGATACTTGAACAACTCCAGATGCTCCTTAAACATGCGCAAGTCAACTGGTTTGATATCGTCAGGACACTTAGTCACTACCACCATGTCGCACTTAAGTATGCGATCGGCGGGTTCGCGCAACTGTCCCAGAGGCATGAGTTTGTCTTCAAAAGGCGGACGATTGTAGTCAATCATCACCACGTTGACTTTGGGTTTCACATAACGATGCTGAAGAGCATCATCAAGGAGAATAAGGTCGATGTCGGGGTTTATTTTCAGCAATGTCTTTATGCCCTTGCGGCGGTTCTCGCACACTGCCACATCAATGAGACCACGGAACTTATGGTAAATCTGATAAGGTTCGTCTCCCAAGTCCACTGGCGTGAGGTTGTCGCTTGCCATCACAAAGCCTTTAGTGCGACGCTTGTAGCCACGACTTAAGACAGCTATGTTGTAGCGCCTTCCAAGTCTCGATATAATATATTCCACGTGAGGGGTCTTTCCTGTCCCACCCACAGTGACATTGCCTATCGAAACCACAGGCACTTCAAAAGATTCCTCTTTAAGAATCCCCATATTAAAAGCCGTGTTCCTCATCCACACCCCAGCGCCATATCCCCAAGACAGTGGTGTGAGCAACACTTTCTCGGTACCGAGAAGCACCCTGCGGCCTATTCGTATTATGTTGTCAAAATCCATCGATAAAAAACTGATGATTTTGGTTTTATTTTTTGATGTTAGTGCACTCTATTTTCGTGAAGGTGGTTAAAAGTCTATCTCAACAGGTTCCATGATGCACAGCACCTGGTCACGTCCCAGAATTGACTGCAGCTTCTCATAGTAGGTGTAGAACATTCCCATGCGGCGCTGCATGTCTTCCTCCATCTTTGCTCGAGTCATCTGCCCCAACATTGCCTGGAATGTCAGTTCAACATTTGGCAGGTTTGTGATAGAGTAGTCATCGCCAAGATTGGCCTTCTTGGCTACCCAGTCAATAGCCGACTGTAAGCCACCAAACTCATCTACCAATCCAATGTTCTTAGCAGTTATTCCATCCCACACACGTCCCTCAGCAATCGACTTGATAGAGTCTTGCGACACGTTGCGTCCCATAGCGCAGCGGCGAGTGAAGAGGTCATAGCCACGCTCCACCATGCGCTGCAGGGCTGCCTTCTGCTGCTCACTAAGGGGTTTGTACATAGTGCCTGCTATAGCATTCTTGTTGGTTGTTACCTCCTCAAATTTTACTCCAAGAGTGTTGTTGATGAGATTGCTGGCATTAGGAATAATGCCAAAGATGCCAATACTGCCTGTTATGGTCGTGGGCTCAGCAAAAATGCGCTGTGCCCCCGAAGAGATGTAATATCCACCTGAGGCGGCATAGTCGCTCATCGACACTGCCACAGGTTTTCCGCTCTTCTTGAAGTCTTCTATAGCCTTCCATATAACCTCACTGCCAAAGGCACTGCCGCCAGGTGAATTGACACGCAGCACCATGCCCTTCACATTGTCGTCATATTGCAGTTCCCTGATCGTTGCTGCCAGCGACTCGCTGTCGATTCCCTCCTCGGCCATGCCAGGTACTGAGGTCGAGCCATCAATCTCTCCAGTAGCGTATACAACTGCTATTTGCTTGTCTTCATAAGCCTTCTTGGTATCGGTGAGCACCAACTGACTTGGAGTGACGAGTTTCAGGTCGTCTTTCATCTCCACATCGGTCTTGCGACGCAACTTGTCTTCCATCTCGGTGCGATAACACAAGTGGTCAACAATCTTGTTTTGCAACAGTTCTTCAGTGCTCATAGTCATCATCACGCTATCGGTGAGCTGGTTGAATATTTCGGGAGCAATCTTTCGCGATGCTGCGATATCCTTTGAAATCACGCCCCAAAGGCTACCCAAGTAATGCTCTTGCTGCTCACGGTTAGCATCGCTCATTTCGCTGAGCATATAAGGCTCCACAGCACTCTTGAAGGTACCAACACGCACCACCTGCATTTCCACTCCAACTTTGTCGAGGAGGTTCTTCATATAGGGTGTAGAAGCACCCAGACCATGCACGTCAACAGCACCCTCAGGGTTGAGGAAGATGCTATCGGCAACCGAAGCCAAGTAATAATCGCTCTGCATAATACCCTCGTCACCAAAAGCATATACAAATTTATTGCTCTTCTTGAAATCAACAAGGGCATTTCTCAACTCATATAGCGACGACATCCCCGATGCCATGCCGCGACAATCAAGATACACGCCTTCTATCTTCTCGTTGTCCTTTGCAAGCTTTAAGCTCTTGATAAGTGTGCACAGATCCTGGCCAGTTTCTGCCTCCGAAATCATCGCCATCATCTCACTCATCTCCGATGGACGCTCGTTAAGCTCGCCTTCAAGCCTGATGTAAAGGATGGATTTATCGTCCAGTTTCACACCCATAGAGCTGCCCATTGAACTGAAAATCACAAAACTCATAAGAATTGCGGTGATAGTAAAGAATATCAAGGCCAAAAAACTGCCTACAAATGAACCGCAAACTACCAAGAAGAATTTTTTTAACATAACTATAATCGTTTTATTACAAGGCGCTTAGCCCATACCAAGAAAGGCTGAGACAATTAATTTGTTCAACATAATTCATCTGCACAGCAAGTCTCACTTACTATGCAATCTACAAAGATAGACATAAATTTCCCAATAGCAGCGATAAAAACAAAAAATATTTTCCTTTTTTTCATAAAAATTGCAAAATAGGACTTTATTAATGCATAATGCACATCAGAGCATCTCGGCGTGAAAACAGGAGCAGCACAAAATAAGCGCCCTAAAGAGCGCTTAAGATTGAACATTTTATGCATTAGTTAAACCGACAGCCGTTGAGATTGAAGCCGCGCATGAAGTCGGCAGCGGGCATACGCCGCTTACCCGAAAGTTGCAAGGAGAGAATTTCGAGCGCACCATCGCCACAATTCACCACCAAGTGTTTGCCATCGGCGATAATGGTGCCAGGCGCAGACCCATCACTTGCGACAGGTTCGCTGGTGGCATAGATTTTGACGTGCAGAGCATTACCATCGGCATCAATTATCTCGCTCCACGCTGCAGGATATGGCGAGAGTCCACGAATGTGGTTATAGAGCTGCTCGGCGGAACGGTTCCAGTTGATGCGGCACGTCTCAGTGAAGATTTTTGGTGCTGGTGTAGGTTCTTCGCCTGCAGTGAGCATCTGGTCTTGAGGTATGGGCTTGACTGTTCCAGCTATGATTGCATCAACCGTGTCGATTACCATGCCCGCACCAAGCATCATTAGGCGGTCGTGGATAGTCTCCACATTGTCGGTGCGTCCAATCTCGATAGCCTGCTGCTGAATCACGTCGCCAGTGTCAATCTCATGTTTAAGGAAGAATGTGGTTACTCCTGTTGTAGTGTCACCGTTCATCACTGCCCAGTTAATGGGTGCCGCACCACGATATTTGGGCAACAGCGACGCATGCAAGTTGAAGGTGCCCAACGGCGGCATTGCCCACACCACCTCCGGCAGCATACGGAAGGCAATGACGATGTGCAGCTGTGCATTCAGTGAGCGCAATTCCTCAACAAATGCCTCATCTTTGAGGCGCTCAGGCTGCATGATGTGTAGGCCTTGCTCCAATGCATATTGCTTGACTGCCGACTGAATCATTTTATGTCCACGTCCTGCAATCTTGTCGGGCATAGTCACCACACCCACAATGTTATAACCGCCTTCAACTAGGCGCTTAAGACTCTCCACAGCAAAATCGGGAGTGCCAAAAAATACTATACTTAGGTCTTCTTTTGTCATTTAATATTCTTTTTCTAGTAGTTCTAGATTTTCTAGACTATCTATTTATGGATTAAATAGTGTACAGCCCTATATCGCTGCATTATTTTAATCGTAGCTATAGTGCTTGAGAACTTCGCGATAGGAGTTGAAAATCTTTGACTTGGAGACGAAACCCACATATTTGCCGTCTTCCACCACTGGGAGGTTCCACGCCTTAGTCTCGTCGAATATCTTCATTACCTGCTCCATAGGAGTGCCCACCTCTATTTGTGCTGGTGGTGACGACATGAAGCGCTCCACATAAATGCGGCGGTAGAGGTCAGGGCGGAACATGATGTTACGTATGTCATCGAGCAATACCACGCCAAGAAGACGACCCTCATCGTCGGTCACAGGGAAAAGGTTGCGAGAACTCTGCGCTATCACATCGACCATCTCTTTGAGACTCATCTTAGGATGTACAGCGATGAAATCGGTCTCTATCACACTATCCATCTTCAGAAGTGTGAGCACCGACTTATCCTTGTGATGCGTGAGCAACTCGCCACGCTTTGCCAAGCGACGAGAGTAGATACCATAGGGCAAAAGAATGCGTGAGGTAAGGTATGAGACAACAGAGACGATGAGTAACGGCAAGAACAACTCGTAGCCACCAGTCATCTCGGCTGTGAGGAATATTGCCATGAGTGGGGCGTGCATCACTCCCGCCATTACTGCCGCCATACCCAGCAAGGCAAAGTTTTTGTGTGACAGGGGCAGACTCTGATCTACCACTCCCAGCGAATTAAGCAAGAAAGCAAAGAAGAAACCCGCCATACAACCCACATAAAGTGAAGGGGCAAACGTTCCTCCCACTCCACCACCGCCATTGGTAGCACTAGTTGCAAACACTTTAGTGAAGCATAGGCAACCAACCAGTGCCACTGCCCACCACACATTGCCACGGTATTCGTAGAAGATGCTATTATCGAAAAGCGGTGTCACCTCGCCATTAAGAAGACTGTTGATAGCGCCATACCCTTCGCCATAGAGTGCAGGAAAGAGGAAAATCAGTGAGCTGAGTATTACTGCGCCAATGGCGAAGCGCACCCAATGGTTGGTAATGCGGGCAAACATATTCTCCATCATCTCTATCAACTTGTTGAAATAGAAAGAGACAAAGCCGCAGAACAAACCCAGCAAAATCACAAACGGAATGCGTGAAGTGAAGAATGGCTCGCTCTGCGAGAAGAAGAACTCCACATTATAACCAGTAAAGGCATAGGCCACGGTTGCACCAGTCACCGAGGCTATAATAAGCGGAACTACAGACCGCGAATTGAGATCTATGAGCAACACTTCGATGGTAAATAGCACTCCTGCAATAGGCGCCTTGAAGATGCCGGCAATACCAGCTGCCGCACCACATCCCACAAGGAGCATAAGGGTCTGGGGGGATAGTCTAAAAAACTGTCCTAAATTAGAGCCTATTGCAGCCCCAGTAAACACGATAGGGCCCTCGGCTCCTACCGAGCCACCAAAGCCTATGGTCACCGACGACGACACAAGCGAAGCATACATATTGTGGGGCTTTAACCTGCTCTTGCGCAGGGCAATGGCATATAGCACACGAGTCACACCATGATAAATATCATCCTTTATGACATAGCGCACATACATGCCAGCGAGAAAAATGCCCACTACAGGGAACACCAAATATTCGTAGTTGCCACCAGCGATGTGCACATGCTTGGTTAGAATACCAGCAATGAAACCAATGAGAAATTTGAGCAGCACCGCAGCAAGTCCTGAGACGGCACCCACCACCAAGGCGAGCATCACCACAAAGGTCTTTTCTTTGATGTGCTTCTCACGCCAGCGACGCAATGACGCAAGCCAGCGCGAAGTGCTTTGCTCCACTGGTTCAGCATTAGTCTTATTTACCTTGCCGTAACTATTCATCACACACCCTTGCCGGTAACAACGATTTTAATGGTGTAAGCCAAAATTTTGATATCGTTCAAAAGCGACATATTCTCTATATATAACAAGTCGTAGTCTAAACGTTCAAGCATCTCATCAACATTGCGGGCATAGCCAAACTTTACCTGCCCCATCGATGTGATGCCAGGACGCACTTGATGCACAAGCAGATAAGCTGGCTGACGAGCCACAATTTGATCGATGTAGAACTGGCGTTCAGGCCGAGGTCCAACTAGCGACATGTCGCCCTTGAGCACGTTCCAGAACTGCGGCAACTCATCTATGCGAAACTTGCGTAGCACATGTCCTAGACGCGTGATGCGTGGATCATCGGTACTCGAGAGTTGTGGCTTGTTGTCTTTCTCAGCATCGGCAACCATCGAGCGGAACTTATAGATTTTGAAGGTCTTATTGTGATATCCCACGCGTTCTTGCGAGAAGATGATGGGACCATGAGAATCAAGTTTTACAAGTATCGACACAACAATATATACTGGCAGCAGCAATACCATCATCACTGCCGACACCACAATGTCCATAACTCGTTTGATGTTCTTGCCGCCCTCGCTCATTGTGCTACCGCCCACATCTACTAGCGGGTCGCCATAGAGGTTGCTGAACCTTGCACGCGACATAAATACATTCTTCTTGTCGGGGGTCATCTTGATAGGTATATTCAAGGCATATAGGCGATCAATAATCCCCAGCATCTGCTCCATGTTCTGCTTGGTGGGTACCACAATTACCTCGCTCACTTCCTGTTCTTTGCACACTTGCATTATGTCGGCAAAGTCATAAACGGGCAACACGATATCCTTAACTCTATTTTCTCCTGGCAAGTCAACAAAGCCCACTACGTTGTATCCAAAGGTGTTAATGTTATTCTTTAGGCGCTGATAGAATGAGAAACCTGAAGCGCCGCTGCCCACTATCAATGCCTTGAATTGTAACTGTCCATTCCTGATGCGACGCGTGACAGCACTGGTAATCAGCAACCTAACAAGATAGACTACTATGAACAACGTGCCTACGAGCAGTAATATCACCTCATAGTTCGCGGTGCGACTCTCCATCATATCGTTGATAAGCGCAATGAGGATAATCATGAAACTGTTGCACACGGCACTCAATAGCGTTATGATGAACTCCTGTAAGCGTGACTTGCGATAAGGCACATTATAATAACCTGAGAGATAATATACAAACATCATGAGTAGCGGGAACACGACCTGCCCCACCATCACATTCTTGGACACAAGAAATGAACCCAATGACAATTGGCCCTTAACAAACCCAAGATTATAACGCAACATGTTGAAAAGGAACCACGCCATATTCGACGACGCAAAGTCGCCAATCACATATCTTAGCCGTTGTCTCTGTTCGCCAGTCATTTTATAGTTGTCAATTATCATTGAGCCGCATTCGCTCACTTAACACTAAAACTTAACACTTATCTCTTACTTAATGATTATCTTATTATCTTAAACGTTCCATCGCTATGTAGCATGATGATGTTTGATGCTGAGCGGGGATTGGTGTCGTCTTGGCGATATTTCACCACATAATCAACACTTTTCTTTATCTCATCGCTAATATCGGCAAAGGTTTTCGCACTGGGTTCTCCACTCACATTCGCCGAAGTAGAGACCAGTGGCTTGCCAAACTCAGCACACAATCGTTGCGAGAACTCCTCATGAGGGATGCGTATTCCCAACGAATCGTTCTCTCCAAGCAAATTAGAAGCTACATTGTAGGCTCCATCATAGATTATCGTCAAGGGTTTCACCGCCACGTCGAGTAACTCACGTGCCATTTCTGGCACACTCACTACATAGTGGTCGAGGTGCTCAACATTGTCGAGCAACACAATCAGCGCCTTGCTGTCATCGCGCCGCTTGAGGTCATACACCTTTTTTACAGCAGCGACATTAGTAGCATCGCAACCTATCCCCCATATTGTGTCGGTAGGATATAATATCAGCCCGCCGCGATTCAACACCTCGATGCATGCTTGTATATCTACGTCAATAGTCATTAGTCTAACTTCATTTCACAGGCACAGCTTAGCATGCCATTAAATAAATCAAATAACAAAGGTAATGCAATCTTTGCGATAAAAAAAGTAAAAAACACTTTTTTCGGTCTTTTTTTTCTCTAAAATTGTTAAAATACACTTTTTCTGAGCCACCTAGGTTAATATTTTCGTTAAGTTTGCAGTATAATTACTACACTAAATAGACAAAAAACAAAACATATTCTATTATGATAAAATTTAAATCTATTTTTTTAGCAGTGGCTTTTATTGCCGCAACAGTTTTTGCTCCTAACGCTCTAGCAAAAGGTAAAACCTCTAATCCTCAAGTTATTTACACAGGTGAGATCGCAAAGAAAGTGGTAGGATATAATGGTCCCACGCCAGTAAGCATCAGTATCACCAATGGACGTATCACCAACATCACCGCACTCGACAACAAGGAGACTCCTTCCTATTTCAACCGAGCTAAGGAAAAAGTTTTCAAGCAGTTCATTGGCAAGACCATCAACGAGGCCCTCAACCTTAATGCCGACTGCGCTACAGGAGCCACTTACTCGAGCGAAGCACTCATCAAGAACATCAAGATGGGGCTTCAGCAAGCAAAAAGCACCAGCAACGACAGCAAAAGCAATAAGGGCAACAAGAAAAACAAAAAAGGCAAAGGCAAGCGCAGCATGACAAAATAATGCGAAGCATCAAGCCACAAATTACAAGGAGCAAGCACCTCACTATGGTACTTGCTCTTTGTTTTCAATTCCTAATTAGTCGCTGCATGTATCAAAAGCAGTGAATAGCAATGTAGCTCAGAAAGACCACGAAGAACATAATTCCAAACATGTTGAACGCTGTGTTCACATGGTGTAGCACGCTGGCAGATTTATTGCCGTCGAGCGTGCAGGTGCTAATGTTGTAAATATTTTTCATAGCTGTATGAATTTTGTTTATCATTGTTCACGATGCAAAATTACACACCACATGGGCAAAAATCGAGCACACCAAAAATAAACTAAGTTAATCCATAGAAAAGGCAAACTGACTTCCCACCTACTTAATTAAGTATAATAAACAATCTTATAATTGATTCTTTGAAATCTTGAACCCCAACTTAATAATTAGTTTCAAAGTTTCTTGAGTGGTGATGCGATCATACCCCTTCTCTTCCTCGCTCAGGTCGTCATATGGTACTATGCATGGTGTTTCCTTTAGTTCATCATTGCGACTAACACCATAGCTCCAGCCATTATTAATGCGACTCTTACACCACACTTCATGAACATGACGAGATAGCAATTCAGATAATTCATCAAGTTCTTTAGGCAATGTAACATCGCTTGTATCAAGCGGTGATGGTACATAACTTTTCATTCTATTAATATCTTTTATTCTTTGTCACCAAAAAAAGTAAGTTTTAAAGTGGTCTCGATAACACCAAAGTTATTAACCTTATAATTGACAGACTCTTGGTCTAACTCTTGCCAAGGCCTAAGGGCATTGTGTTGCTTGCTAACCTCGTTGCAACAATGTTCATTATCGTTAACGACATAACCAAGCATCTCATGTGATGCAACCCATCGAATATGCTCTGTAATAGCTAAATTGAGCAACAACTTGTTTTCCTCGCTACTAAGTTCAGGGTAACTGATTTGTGACATGTTGCCTGTGAGTTTTGAGCGTAGCGCCTTGCCGTCTTTTACCACTAATATGCGACGAGCCAAATCCTCTACTCTTGCCAAACTCTCGTTATCACACAACGCCTTACGCAATAATTCAACCTTTACACGAGCATGAACAGCATTAGAACGGTCTTGACCCTCCTTGCGTTGAAGTTCGGTGAACTTTGACCAAGATATACCACCTTCTTCACCTAGAATTTGAACTTTGCGAGCACTCCAAGCATCAAGATGAGAATATTCTGCACTATTTCCATAACCTTGCAGCTCATTATAAGCATCGAGATAAATTCTCGCCTCATTGAGATACTGATTCTTCACAAAAAGATTATAAGTACAAATCATCTCGTTAGAACCGAAAATCTCTATCTTTTTATCCTGTTCATTACCATTTTCATTACTCACAAATTTATTATAACGGTTACCTAGTGCATCAATAAAGTCATAACTATTCTTGTCATAACCACGCACGAAAATTTTGAAATTGTCAAGGCTTGGACGATAGCGGCGAACAAATCTCAACACCTCTATAGCAACCCTCATGTTGATGCGTGAATCACCCAATGCCACTACAACATAGTTCAATCTATCAACTATAGGCATAAGTGCTTTTTCATAGAAAGCTACAGACTTATAGTCACAATTAAAAAACTTAATAATAGTCGATGGGCAAACAGAATACACATCGGTATTGGTCACACAATTGGGAAGTATTGTCTCATGTCCATCAGCATCGACATTCACACAAGGTACTGCAGGATGAGTTGCATGGAAGGCACCGATGTGACATTCCATCTCTTTATCAACAACATGACACACAAATTCACTGCGGAATGAATTATCAGCACTTGACTTACTTGAAACAAAAGCACCATCTTCATAAAGAAACTTAAGGGCTTGCTGACCCGTCTCGCCAAATCCTATTACAAGACTTACAAACGGTGAGCTAACAGCACCAGGATTATCACTATTCAATGGCTCTACATTGACAAAACTCACAGGTTGATTCTTAATATCACGCCTCAAACCTTCTACCGCCAACAATGAATAATTGAGAACGTGCATCGCCATCTTTTTGTTGGCAACAGCATCTTTGAGTAGACGGCTTGTAGAATTATCGTCAACACTACAGTAGATATCTATAGAGAACTTATTATTTTTACCATCAACGGCATCCTTAAGAAGACTATCATGAGTGAGATTGATAGCGCCCAACACATTAGAATGCTGGTCCTCTGATAGGAAGAAAACAAATAGTTTGCCTTTCCCTCCTAACTTACCCAAGCCATGTGTGTCGTTAAGCATATCTTTGATAGTTCCTAACCCAAGACTTCCCCAAACGTCTATCAACTTTGTAGAAATGTCTAGCGAAGAAATGTCGGCATTAGAAATAGCTAAAGCACGACGACTATCCTCTTTAGCCAGCACAAATGTCTTGCGACGATGAGTGAGTACGCTCATAATACTCTTCCAACCATCGGTATCATTCTTTTGGTCCTTCTCGCCTGCCAAGCTTGTCTCAACAAATACTATTTTTCCATTTTTATCACCGTTTTCATTATCAAGAATACTTTTTGCCAACAACAGCGACGCATCATTAATGCCAAAGAACACATACAAATGATTTTCTCGCTCACTAACGACAAAATGCCTCAAGTGCAAGTAAGCCATAAGACGTGAAGTGACAAGCCCTATTACTGCCAGCACTGTGCATACCATAGCAACAAAACTGATCACTGATATAAGTCCCTTAACAACATCATAATTATTGATGATATTAGCATCAATCACAAAACTGTCCATGTGCATAGCAAACATTTGCAGGGCACATGCAGCAGGATGAAAAAGAGCCTCAGCCCCAACATGAGGGCCATGTACTGCTGAAACAGGAATAAAATATAATGTCCAACCTAAGCTCCATACCAACAGTACAACCTTAGCAAATAGCTTGGTGTAGAATTGACGAGAAATATTTTCCGATGACAATTCACAATTATTATTACTGTGTGACAAGAGCTTTTTCAACATGCGACAAACTATATCATAAGTCACCCAATAAAGCATTATTATCGATAATGCAACTGGAACAGTGAACCACCACCCCACCCGAGCGACTTTCATGCAACTGACTACAATCAAGAGCAACACCACTGCAAAAGCAATAACAACCTTCAAACCCATTTTTTGGCTACGATACCAAAACAGTATTTTGTATCCATAACGCCAGAATGTGAATACCAAAGCTAGCAACAATGCCACCACTAACCAGAACTGCCATTGACAAAGCATTAAATTCTCGCGCAAGAAACGCATCAAATCAATAGGTTGTGAGTGATCACTTGTCACAGTTTCCACTTGATTAGCAGCAAGTTTAACCGAACTCCAAAGCATCGCCACGACAAGCACAAATAGGCTTATCGACATCTTCAAAAACTTAATCATTCGGTTTTTAATACTATTTCTCTCTCCCACGATAGTTCTTTTATTCATTTAACAAAAATTTGCTGGCAAGCACCGGAATGCATCGAGTGAGATGCTTGTCATAATATTGAACATTTACGCCAGTAAGGTCAACGCGTAAGTCAGAATAACAACGCAGGTCGTAGTGCGCTCGCTTAAGCTCATCTTCCTTAAAGATTTCTTTCAGAGTACATGGATGTCCTCTTTTGTCACGAAGCTCCCACGTAGCAAGACGTGCTGGATCATCTTTTATCAACAAGAATTCTTCTATGTTTTTCTCCACCTTTATGAGTTCCTCATCTGAGCAAGGTCTAAAACCCATTATTAGTTCTTCTACACACCAACGATTATGTTCCACAGCAGCTAAATCATCTAATTCGGCCGATGAGAACAGGTAGCAACGGTCAAAAAAATGGGTGGTCTCATGACCCACCGAACGCAATTTGGTGGGGATTGTCATCACATTATAAATGTTGGAAAAACGCTTAGCAAATGAGGGTAGGCTCTTCCACGCATCGTCAATCAAATGCTGATCGACATGGTCATTTCCCACGCCAATGATTCCCCAGTAAAAAGCATTAAGCATTTTCCCCATACTAATCAATGGTATGGTTACATCATATCCAATATTGTTCATGCCAAATGCGTAAACATTGTTATATTTGCTTGATGCTTTTAACAACGATAGTGACGAAAGATTAGAAACATGGGTGAGCACTGGGATTCCAGAATTGAAAATCACCTCAGGTAAGCCTAGCACATCTTTCACATTGCGGTCATCGCTCCCACTCGACATAGCAATTGTGAGAATCTCAGTCTCGCTTTGCGCCCACATCATGAGATTATCTTGAATAATATCATTATAAATATCGCTATCTATAAACTCCCACTCTACATCTACAAAGTCTTCACGTCTGCCATAATATTGTGGATAATGAACTGTGGAACTATTTGACTGCAAATTTATGACACTATAATAACTATTTGCAAAGAGGTGACGATAACGTGCCACAAACTCCCTATAGCATGACTCCAAGCCTGGTGATATTATGGTGATGTGAGTACGAAGAGGGGTGGAGCTTTTACTATCATAATTGGGATAATGAGCAACCAAGGCGGCAAAAATAGCCAACAATTGTGATTGCGAAGTGAAGCCACTAAGCACTAAATGAACCGTTTTACCGCTCTGGCCAGTAATGGGCTCACGGTCGAGGGGTGGGAAGGTGAGCTTTGGCAACTCACCAGGAAGCTTGGCAAAAAGCAGGCGTGCCCATTGGCTCTCTAAAGTAAAAGGATAGACGTCCATCACCGTTATTACTGTATCGGGAAGATCCAACTGCTGTAGCATGCCAAGGGTGTGATTGCTCTGAAGCAACAGATGAACAATAGGACGTTTACCACTATAAGGATCCATCTTTTGAGCAATTGTGTACAATATATTGAGCATGCGGTTGTCCTCCTTCACCTTGTCACAATCAACAGCACTAGTAAGCAACACAATCTCATCGCACTGTGAGACATCTTCACCTGAATATGCCTCAATATGTGTTACACAACAACACTTGCTGGCATATTGTTCCTCCAGGCTTGTTACCAACGGATGAGTGCCAATAATCAATATGATAGAGCCGCTTTCTGCCATCTCTTTAAATCATAATAATGCCCTTAATTTCACAAATTAATTGAATAACAACAAACAAGAGAAATATCACAACAACAATTTTCAGGTTTACAATTTGCTCTTTTTCCAACTATTAAATTGTGAAGTCGAATAGGCTGTGGGGGTTTGTTGCTTGCGCAAGATAAGAAATGGAGCTTTATTGCTAACATTTTTTTCCAAATCCTCAGCCAACTTTCCATATGTAACGTCTCCTTTTGTCTCTTGAAGTTCTTTCAATAGATAATAGGTGAATAATCCATGACCTTCTTCTTGAAATCCTTGTGCCGTTTCATTTCCATGAGCAGCCGAGAAAACAATAAGGTTTCCTTTTGTAGGCCTACTGTCTTGAGCTTCAATCTCCACTGCACGCTCACCACCAAGGCCTTCATTATCTCTATTGACACCACTAAAACATGCATCAATAAAGATTGTCACAAGATTAAAGCCCATTTCTCCAATCTGCGTATAAAAATCATCAAGAGCAATGCCATGATAAGGCTTGGTTCCATACACATCGGTCGGCAACAAATAAGCTTTGTTATTATTGTTAATGTCTGGAACACCATGACCAGCATAATAAACAATAAGATTCTTATCACTTTTATCTGAAATCTCTTTTTTCAACCAGTCATCAAACTCTAAGTCCAAAATCATGTGTTTTGTCGCATTTTCAGAGTAATGAACATTTTCAGCAGGTATGCCAAGGGTTGTTTTGCAATACTTGATAAATGACAAAGCATCATTTTTCGCGAATGGCACATCAGGAACAAACCTGTAATTTTGATTCCCTATCACAAGAGCATAAGTATTGTTGCGAGTGTAAATCCCTTCAGGAACATATAAATCAACATCCGACTGTCTTTTCTGCGAATTATTTTCAATAATCGCACGCTTTTTAACAACAGCGACTGCATCTGGGCTAAGTCCAAATTCCGAACAATTATTCTCATTGACGTTATTTGGCAAACTGATGATATCTCTACTATACAACTTATTAATAATATGGTCGTTCTCGAGAACTTCGGTAGCAAACACATTATTTCCTAAAAACACATCACTACCCAATTCAATTGAACTGAGACTAGTGCATGAAGCAAATGCTTTCTCCTCTACTACAGCAAGATCGGGAATTTTCACTGTCTTTAAGCTTATGCAGTTGGCAAAGGCTATTGTCTCTATCTTATTAATAAAAACAGGAATGGATATTTGATAAAGCTTTGTGCAATTATAAAAAGCCCCCCATCCAATTTCTGACATGTGAATGTCATTAAATTCAACAGAAATTAAATCATTACAATTGGCAAAAGCACATGAGCCAATGCGCACTATTCCTCTGCCAATTATTACTTTTGTAATTTTTAACTTCTGCTTTACCCATGGAGCCTTCTTGTTATCCATGTCATAATCAGGCATGCGTGCGATTTGCACCCTGCCAGTCATATTAAGTGTCAACGTTGTTCCCGAAAGAGACCACTCTATGTCACTACCACATTTCCCTGATTTAGATACCTCGGTATAACTTTGAGAAAACATCGACAGATTAATCACCAGGCAAAAGAGCACTGATAAAATTATCTTCTTATCCATAGTCTTATTGATTTAGAATCTGAATTGAAGGTATATTCGAGTGGTTTTCTGCTTAAACTTTATCGTTCCATTATTGAAATCATTATTTATGTGCTTGTACTTCAAATTACTGTCATTACGTACATCAAAACCAATTCCGACAAAATCCCAGGTCAAACTTCCACCAAAACTTGTAAATAGGCCATGACCAAAGGCTTTTTCTGTTGACGATGTGTTTTTGCGTCCTACCACGTCTTTAATCATTGACAAACCAATACCATATCCAATATGGAAAAAGAGGTTTAAGCGTATCTTGCTACTAGCACTATTTCCAAGAGTTGTGAACGGATATAAAGTAATTGATGGACCTAACGACATGCCATAATCAAATGTCATTTTTTTGTTGTGCCAAGGCATGTAACAACCGTTGTTGTCATAAACAACGAAATCGTCTGCAGGCAAAGTTTGATCTATATCTGATGTCGGCTTCTCTGATGGGTTCCAAACGGTAGCATTATAGCTATTATAATTAAAGTCAAGCCACGTATAATCAAGCCCCAAAAACAATACAGAGCCTATAGGTTGTTTGTTAAAATTAAAAGTTTTACCCATTTGAAGACCCAAGCCTAGGTCGCGCTTAAATTTATTAGAGATAGGACCATTACATGAGGGGAGCTCATCTGATGACAACGTTGTGTTATTTAAACTAATATTCAAGTACTTGGTTTTGCCCCAGATATTAAGCAGATTAGCCACATTCTCATTGGCATTTCTGTCCTTTGTTTTCTTTTTGATGATATCAAGTGTTGTCTCATCATCGGCGACACCAGCACTAGCGACATCACTCTCAAAGGCACTCATTGTCATTGCGCATGACATCATTAAAAAAATAAAAAGAATTTTTTTCATTGTAACAATTATTTGTATGTTAGTAAATGTTTTTTATTTATTAAGAAGTATCCTTATTTTCTCTACATCTTTTTCACGCTCTTGTGGGATTATTCCCAACGATGAATACATGTCCAAATCGTCAAGAAAAGTTGATTTTAATTCAGTCTTATAATATTCAAAAATCTCTTTAGCTTCATTATAATTCCCATTCAGTAGCTTTGCTACCGCCAAATTGGAATATATGAAAAGTTTATTGGGATCAATCTCCAAACCAGCCAAAGCGCAATATTCTGCTTTTGTAAAATCACCCATTAACAAGAAATGACTTGACATGTTACCATAGCTACGAGCCACATCAGAGGTGTAATGTGCTGGATCATTCTCTGCAAGTTGCTTGTTGATAGCAAGTTCTTCATTATACATCTCTTCACTTTCTTTCCATTGGGCGCGCTTATCTAATAAAACTCCAAGATGCCTAAGCACCATCGCTTGATTGGTCTTATATTTTTCACCATCAATCTCATCGAGTTTCTTACACACCCATAATGCCTCCTTAAATAAAGCCTCACTCTTGTCATATCTCATTTTCTTATAATCCAGCATGGCTTTCTCAGTGAGGATCTTAAGAAACAATGAGCCATAAAACATCGCATTATTTTTTTGCAGTGGACGACACAATCTAATAGCTTCTTCAAAACAACTATCAGCTGCTTCATTTTGTCCCTTTTCAACATAATAATTTGCCTTGTTGTCAAGAACCGAGATTATATTGCGACTAAGAGTTTTGTGATCCTTGACCAAATCTCTTAACACACCTAAAGCCTCATTTGTTAGGCTTTCAACTTCCGAATCCTTTATATTATTGCGTTGATATAGAGATGCCAATCCATTTAATGATGTCGCCAGCTCCCTTTTGTAATAATCCTGTGATTCGTTCAAGTGCCTAAACATGCTTAAAGCGTCTTTATACATGTTTTCACTCTCTTCAACACGTCCCATATCATTATATAGGTCTCCTAAGTTATTCAGGATGTTGCCAACTTTTGCCTTTAATATCACATCGTCTTCCTGGCACCATTTTTTATAAATATCTAATGATTGTAGATAGTATTCTTCGCTTTGCTGTTGACCTCCCTCAAGATTTGAATAGTAAATACCCAAGTTGTTATAAGCCGAGGCTAAATAAAGTTCATAGGCAGGGCCATTACTATCTAACAATTGTTTAAAAATAGTAATCGCCTCTTTATGCATCGACTCCACATTATTCTTACCTCTATTTTGATTTAATAGAGCTAGATTATTAAGAGTGATAGCCAGTTGAGTTAGATGTTCAGGGCTATTGTCCCGGGCTTGCCATCTTGCAAAATATAGTATTTTATCAAAATATTCATTTGCCTTAGCTTCAAAACCCTGCTGATGGAAAAAAGCAGCAGCATCTAACTGCCACGACAAATTCATGGGATCTAGTTCTGCGCGCTTTTCAATATATATGGCAGCAGAGTCAACTTGGTGCTCTGCACAAAAAATACCATATTTGTTATAGCACCATTCCGACAAACTACTTTGACTCTTTTCTATGCTCTCTTTTTGTTTATTTACATCATTGATTCTATCTTCTAAACTACCTTGACTGTCTAACAAAGCTTTTGCCTTATCAAACTCACCATTGACAATCAATTCAGTTGCTTGTCGATTAACTTCGTCCATTTGGTCATAGTCAATACTCACATAATGCTCCGCCATCTCTGCAATTAGCTTCTCGTTATCCTCAGCTGCCTTGTAGAGTTGATGCTTGAGTTTACGGATTTCAGAGGCACTCTTTTTGCCTTCTTTCTCAAGTTTTGCTATCTCTGCTTCTTTTTTCTCGATGTCGGCCTCTAGTTTCTTGCGGAGTTTATCCTCTGTAGTTTTCTTTTGCTGCGCCCGTTGTTCGGGTTTCTCCATCACTATAACTTTCCTGTCGCTTGAAAAACTGAATTTTTGACGAAGGAAGTCCTTATCAGTAAGGATATAACCTTTCTTTGTGACATTAGAGAAAGAGAAAGTCTTGCCAGGTGGGGTGAAGCTGAAAACGCCATCATTTCCGCTTACCACACTGTTTCCTCCACTCACTGTGACCGTTACGCCACTCAACCCTGAGCCAGGTTTTTCACTCGTGCCCTTGGTCTTAACATAACCTTTCTGTACCTGACCAGCGGCAACCAGAGACACGAGCACGAACAACACACTGAGATAACGCTTTATCCTCATAACCATTTATTTATTTTTTACCACAATTGCAACCTTCTCCGAACCAGGCAGTAATGAGTCACACTCCAAAGGAAGGGAACATGTGACAGGATAACTTGTGCGCTGTTTGTCGAGGGGTATCATCATGGATATGTTTCCTTCTTCATCGGTAATCGTTTCAATGCCAGCAATAGTTACTTTAGTATTTGGTACTGATTGCTCAAGCATGGGATTCCACAGATGAGCATTTATTGTACCATATTTTGCCGGGTTACGATTTATATTGAGTTTGATATTATCATCAAGCACTACGATGGTATCAAGTGGCAAATAATCAGGGACATAACCATCTCCATTAGAGATGCAAGACAGCACAATTCGCACCTCTTTACCTTTCAAGTTTCTGGGCACGTTAGAGAATGTCGTAGAACTAAATCCTGTCAACGTTGTATCTTTAGTCTCGTTATCAAGATATAGAGTAAGTTTTGTGTTCCCTAATGGAGGCAGTTTGGTATTTGGATTATTAAGCTCATTTAAAGTGATAGTTGTCGAGAAATTGCCATTCATATTCCATGCCACCACTATTGCCGCTACTGCCAATAACGCAAGAGATGACCGAAACACCCATTTAGTAACTAACGACCTACGGTATCTATTCCAGATGAAATCATAGGCATCAGGCAGATCAATCAATAGCGACACCGTCTTTGCCACAGCCTTGCGACGACGCATGAAACGAAAATCATCACCACTTTCGTTAATATTTACTCCAAGTAAGTCGCCATTGGGGAAAGCCTTAATAAGTTCTGGATTGAAACACTCGTCACTGCCACCACTATATGGTGTACCGTCAACAATGAAAGGAATAATCTTTTTTGCCTTGTTAGTATCAACAAAGTGCTTGATTTCCTTACCCACCCACTCTGACTGGGCGCTTCGTGGTGAACATATTACAATGAGATAATTCGAGCGGTCTAATTCTTCTTTTAATCCATCGTTGAGGTTTTGCGAGACTAAGTCAGTAACATATCTGAAAACACGCATCTTGCGCTCATTGCCACTATATGATTTTATTACACTACCGCTCTCATTTGCAATCATAGTTGGGAGCTTATAGCTCTCCAATTGTCGTTGCAACCAACGAGCATGCTTGTCATCAGCCGAATTATAACTTATAAATGCTGTGTATTTATTATCTTGAGGTTCTTTCACTTTCACAACTACATAAAATAAACAAATTGCAAATTTAATATTTTTTTAATATATTCCAAAAACAATACAAAAAAAACTCTAAAACAAGACTATTTTAATAAAAAATGCCTAGCGCAATTTGCACCAGGCATTTTTCAATTTATGAAAGGTTTATCTCTTATTTCACAACTTTGATAACGCTCTTGGTGCCGTCGTTCATCACGCGAACAACGATGTTCACACCCTGGAATGGAGTTGCGCTCTCAACGCCAGCGGCATTGTAGTAGCGTACGCTCTTAACGTTCTCCATGTTCAAATTCTCGATGCCAGTTGGAGTTTCTTCCTCAAATGTAGCTTCGATAGAAACCTCACCCTCGGGCATGGTAAATGTGTGAGTTTCAGCAGCGCGGCCAGGAGTTACCTCAGTATCAAACTCAATTACCTCGTCGCCACATTTAACAACGATGTTAGAGAGCTTATAACCCTCGGCAGGTGTAGCAGTAATAGTCACCTTTTCGCCAGCGGCAACTTTGGTAACACCACTTTCTACAGGTGTGCCATCGGCAAGAGCCACAGCAATTGTGCCGCCTTCCTGCTCAGCCTCAAAGGTAATAGTGTTCTCAACAACCTCCAGTTTAGGTACGATAATGGTCAACATTGTAGGATCACTGACTTCCTTACCTTCTTCTTGTGCAGTTGCTACAAAAGTCATAACTTGGTCTTCACTTGTGCGTACAACCACATAAGGATTCTCTACTTCCATTTCGTCGGTATAAAGTTTAACCTCACCATCGCCTATTGCAGTAACAACGTAATATTCCTCACCTTCTTCAACCGTAATCACAGGAGATGCGGTTTTCTCAACAACCTCAACAAACTCGATAGGCAGCAACTGTGGAGCATTGTTATAAATAGTTGCTACACCATAAACGTCGTAGGTCTTGTCGTCGGTTGGGAATGTGATTCCAAAGCGATTGTAGATGGCAAGTGTCTCCTCGCCAATCGTGAGTGTGTTGCCCTCAACGGTTGCGCCCTTAACAACAGCATAGATATTCTGGTTGTCAGCAAACTGGTTAATTGCGAGTTCCTGAGCAACGAGTTCGGCAGTTTCAGTAGCGGCCTGCATACCAGTCATCTCGCTCATCTCAATGGTTCCGTTATAATTGATCTTCTTAGCAGTAAAGCCTGCGGGGATAACGTCACCCTTAGTGTAAGTAGGAGCCGTGCCATATATAAGCACACCACCTGTAGCATCTTGAGCATAGAGATATTTATTCTTCTGACCACTTACTACCAAGTTGCCATTGAACACAAATGTTGTGTTCTCAGGAAGAGCATTATACTCGGCTGCGGTAGAGATGCTTGGAGTCTTCACAAACTCTTTACTTGCAACTACCGAAGCATTGTTGTTGGTGTCGTAGGCAATGGCTTTAACGGTAGCGCTCTCGGTGAGCTCAAATGGAGCTGTGTAAGCAGTTGACTGGTTAGTTGGCTCGGTGCCATCGGTAGTGTAGTAAATCGAAGCACCCTCAGTAGTGCAAGTGATAGTCACAGTAGTAGAGCTAACGAATGGGGTCTCACCCTCGATAACGGGAGTAGCGACATCAACGCCTTGAGCAACGAACTCAAGTGGCATAAACTGTGGAGCGTTGTAATAACCTGTAATACCAATAATGTCATAAACGCCATCATCGGTTGGAATGGTTACATTAAAACGTTTGTAGAGAGCAACTGTTTCGTCACCAACGGTAATTGTGCCATTGTTATTGTTTGTCATAGTAACGGTAGCGCCTCTGATAACGACATATTTGAATGCGTTCTCAAGAGTAACCTGAGCAGGTGTCATCTCATCGGGTGCGAGGTCAACATGTTCGGTTGCTGCAGCAAGGCCTGCTGGCTCAGCAGCCTCGGGAGCTCCATTGAAAGTAGTCTTCTTTCCAGTCCATCCTCCGGGAATCTCAGCAAGATCACTATAAGTTTGATCTATGGTACCATAAATCAAAATACCATTATCACTATCTTGCGCGTAGAGATATTTGCCTGTTTGACCTGTTGCTACCAAATTGCCAGTAAAGATGAAATCTGTGCCATCAGCAAGAGCATTGAATTCAGCTACAGTAGCCACATTTGTTAAAACGACTGGCTCCTCTTTCACAAACTCCTTAGTAGCAACGCTTGAGGCATTGTTGTTAGCGTCATAGGCGATAGCCTTAACGGTAGTAGTCTCTGTTAGCTCAAATGCTCCAGAATACTCAGTAGAAGCATTTGTTGGAGTAGCGCCATCGAGTGTGTAGTAAATCGAAGCTCCCTCAGTAGCACATGTAATAGATACCTCAGTACTCTCGGTAAATGGAGTCTCACCTGTGATTACTGGAGTGGCAACAGCAGGAGTATCGCCACCATCTTCGTAAGTAACAATAACATCCCAAATTCGAATAGCGCCACTAGCTGTAATAAAGCCTGTGTTTAAGTTCAAAGATGAACAATCAATAGTAATTGAAGCGTCTCCGGTACCTGAAACAACTCCACTGCCCTCAGCAGATGTTGTATTTGAGTTGCTAAAGAATACAGTTGCAGTATTCCCTCCACCATCCATCGGCTTTTGAGTAGAAGATACTGTCATTTCTAAACTTGTAATCTTTGAGCCTAATTCAGGCACTTGGATAAAGTAAGCAACATTACTCGCATACTTTTTAATCTGCAAGAAATGATAGGCGCTTGTTGCATTGCTATGCTTGTTTTTTATAGCATAAGCATGCCATTGATTACCATTGCCATCTGTCAAATCCCAATTCGTGTAACCAGTACCTGCATCTCCGGCTGCCACAATATCGGCATTAGACAAAGTAGTAGTTTCTGCCCACGCTCCTAAAGCAAACATGAGCATCATCATGAGAGATAAAACTTTTTTCATAAAAACGAGTTTAGTTTAAGAATTTAGTTATTAAGTAGTTAATCGCCTTGTAAAGCAAGAGTGAACATATACAAAAATGCCCTTCTCAACTTCACATTGCAAAGATAGGCATTATTTTCTAATAAAAAAAGAAGACCCGAGACTATTCTTTAAACCATTTATTTTTATCGGTTTTTCACCACTGCCACATAGATGATTAAGATTACGTTCATCATCAGGGCGTATATGATGGCGGGGATGGCGTACTCGTCTTTGCCAAAAACTAGCGGGCTGCTTGCGATGGTGATGGCCTGAGCGGCGTTTTGCATTCCTATCTCGATGACGATAGTGCGGCGCTCCTTAGTGTTCAGACGCATTGCCCATGCCAGAGCCACACCACTTGCCATAGCAATCAGGATAAGCATAGTGATTGAGAGGCCCAGCTGACCAAAATTGGCAATAATCGCCTCACGGTTCTTAATGAAAAATACTGTAGCGAGGAAAATGAGTGCAGGGAAGGCAATCTTCGACAGCACTTTGTGGATTTTCTCGGCAGCATTTCTCCACTTCTTCCTGACAGCTATTCCCACAATGATGGGGACAAGCATAAGCACGATGTTCTGCATAATGAGGTTGCCCATAGGCAGATGCACATCTACGGCACTGCTTGCAGAGCTGGTCACCCATTCCAAAATAAGTGGCACTGTGAAAAGCGTGATGATGCTGCTACACGCCGTGAGCGAGACAGAGAGTGCTACATCGCCCTTGGCAAGCATTGAGAACACATTCGACGAACTGCCACCAGGGCAGCACGCTATGAGCACGAAACCAATAAGGAAAACAGGCTCTATATGCAGTGCCCAACCAATAAGCCATGCCAATGCCGGCAGCACAACTATCTGCCCAAGCAATCCGGCAAGCACTGGTTTTGGACGATCTTTAAAAAGTTTGAAATCTTTAAGCTCCAAATTCAAGCCAAGCTCAAACATGAGCAGCGTTAAGATAGGAATTACTATAAAAATTGTTGCGTTCATTGTTGTCGTTTCTTCGTTTATCGTTTATCGGTGGTCGGAGTTCAGAGAACTATGAACTATTAACTGTGAACTATGAACTCTAAATGCGAAGCGCATTAGCTAAAATGCTATCTGGAACTGCGTTACCCACGCCTTGGTGTCGGGGCCGGTGTTGCGGTCACTATAGATGTACTGAGTGCTTATGCGGCATGCCTTATAAACCCAGTACTGAAGTCCAACGAGAAAGTTGTTGGTGCGTGTCCAAGCGGGGAAAGCATCTCGAGCTTCCTTGCTCAACGAAGTGTTCTTATCAAGATGGTCATAGTCAAGTACTAGGTCAAAATTGCGGAACAAGCGGCACCACAACTCGGCATAAAAGGCGCGGTTTTTGATGTCGCCATTCTTTCCGCCCATATACTCAGTGCGCAGTTTCAGGGGTTTCCAGTTGACCTCGGCACCCACACTCCAACGGTTGCGAGTGTAGTCGCTGCCCTGGGTTATGGTGCCAAACATGTCATCGGCTTGGGCGTTGCCTTTGCCAATTATGAATGAGCCCGAGAGTGTTATACCCTTAATAGGTAGCACGTTGAGCATCACTGCCACATCTTTATGCTTGTTGTTGTCGCGCAAATTCATGCCTGCTCCGTTAAACACGCCCACACTATAGTTCAGATAATAATGACCGTCACGGGCCTTAATAGCGTCGCCCGTAATCATTGCACCAACGTCACGGCCCACATAGTTGCCATAGAGCGGGTCGCCAGCGATGCCTGCCATGTAACGAGTGCCCTCGTTGAGGTTCACTGTGCCAAGCAAGGTGGGAGATATAATGTTCTCCAGCGTGTAAGGAGTCTTGAACTGCCCCACCCTAACTTTCAATTCAGGCATGAAGGCATACTGGGCAAAATATTCATGCAAGTGTTTTGGCGCCTGAGTGCTGGCAACATCCACCATGAGGAAAAAACTCAATTTGCGTGTCAACTCAGCATTTGCCATCAAGATTACGCGGGTCATGCTGAACGAGTTCTTGGTCTCGGGACCAATCTTCGTCATGTCAAACTGTGTCTGAGCATAACCAAACAGCGTTAGCTTACTTGGCCCAATGTGGATATTGAGTGGCTGCACTGGTTTCTCACCATCCTGCGGCTTCGTCGCCATGATAGCGCTATCGCTAGTATTAAGCGTTGACACGCTTACACTCAGACTTTTCTTTTCAGTTTCTACAGGCGCTGCCACCTCTTCGGCAACAGCCACAAAAGGCATAATGGCGAGTATCGCCACAATCAGTTTCTTCATTATACTCATAGTCATTTGTTGATAATTGCACAGCAAAGGTAACACTTTTTTCGAGCATAGCAAAAAAAGAGGGAACTCATCGCTCCCTCTTTGAATTTATAAACAAAACTATCGAATTATAATTTTGCGATTGCCATTGATATAAAAGCCTGGGGTCGTAGGCTTTGTGTCGCCCAAACTGCGACCATCAATGGTAAACCAACCTTTATTAATCTGGGTGAAATCGATAACAACGTCGACCACACCTGTTAGGGGGGCATCTGCGGGCAATTCAAGTGGATAAACGATGAATTTATCACTCACGCCACCTGAGGTGTAAGGCGTATATTTTGCCTCTTGACTGCGTAGTAGGTTTTTATTATCGCTAAAAATTGTGCGTCGATTTATTGCATCAAAAGCATAATAGCCACAATCTTCCAATGCAGGCACCTCGCCCTTATAGAGGTCATAACTTACACCGAAACCGCCTTTAAGTTTCATTGTGTTGATGCCGTTATCTTCATCGGGCTCTGGTAGGTAGAAGCATTCTTCTTTTTCACTATAGATAGTCCAATCCACCCTGATGAGCTCCTGTGGCTTGGGCTGGACGAGGGCATAGACTCGGCCATTGGGACTAAGTTGCGCCCTACCCATAAAAGATGCTGGGATATAGACATTTTTCTCATAGAGGCCCTGATCACCAATTTCTAAAGTCGCCCCATCGCTAACTTCAATGACAGGATTCATTTTATCTTTTAAGATGCCAGAGATTGTTTCACCGTTAATAAGATAGCCTATAAAGTCGTCGGGGTCTTCCACATTGGTAAGTACCACCCAGTTGCTTTGGTCGTAGCGCTTGCCCTCATGCTCATCCATCAGCCCAGTATTCTTCATGTAGTCAATCTCGCCAGGGTAGGCACGGTCGGGGGTAAGCCAGTGGTTGTCGTCCTTGGCATAGAGACCACCTTTTTTATCAACATAGACAGCAGTAAGGGCATCTTTTACAGTGTACTCACGCCCCACGACGCCATAGTTCACTATCCACCATAGTGGGTAGCAGTTAGAATCTTCATCCAAGAGCCATTCATCAAATTCACCTGAAGCTTGATATGCTTCAAGCATGCCTCGTGGCACATGGCAGTGAGTGCCATTCTCGGGGTTGTGCCCCTCACGGCGTGACCCGTTGAACTCGGTGCCGCCTGGGTTGTGCTCATCTCTATAGATGCCATCCCACCAGCCCTCAAAGTTGGCAAGTTGAGTTTCATTCATCAGGAAATAAACGTCGGTCACTCCTGTGCACCCCGAGAAAGCAAGTAGGTGCCACCACCTTCGTCGAAATAGTTACCCGAAATGGCATGTGCCGCAAGCGGTGACAACAACAACGTCATTATCAACGCTAACTGGGTTAAAAATTTGTGAATTTTCATGTTTATAAATATTTTTTTAATTAATATTTTTCATCATCATTTAAATTTGCAAATTTACAACTATTTTCTAAAATACACATTATATTTATTCATTATTGAGCTAAAAAGTGCCATTTTGACTAGATTTTGAGTTGTAAAAACGAGAGGGAACTCGTCACAAGCTCCCTCTCGTCATATAAAACAAATGTATCATGAAAACAGTGAATCGGCTGGGATTCGAACCCAGGACCCACAGCTTAGAAGGCTGTTGCTCTATCCAGCTGAGCTACCGATCCAGCTTTTTCGAAGCATCACTGCCTCAAAAAGCGGTGCAAAGGTAATACATTTTTCTGAAAAGGCAAAATTTGTGAAATAATTGTTGTAATTTTGCAGAAAAAATAGAGAACAAGAGGACAACTGCCCCTCGAGTATCTAACGCAAAAATCACAACTGACAACTCATAACTCATAATGACTACTCTTGATAAAGTGCGCAATCTACGCATCGCTGATTATAATTATCCGCTCCCCGAAGAGCGCATCGCCAAACACCCTCTGGCACAACGTGAACAGTGCAAGGTGCTAATGTTCAAGGACAACGCCATAGAGCAGCACATCTTCCACGAGGTGCCACAGCTGTTGCCTAGCAACGCCTTGCTCATCTACAACAACACCCGCGTCATCAACGCGCGCCTACGCTTCCGCAAAGCCACTGGCAGCCAAATCGAGATTTTCTGCCTTGAACCAGTAGCACCACGCGACTACCAGCTCATATTCCAAACCACCCACGAGTGCACCTGGCTGTGCTTGGTGGGAAATAGCAAGCGGTGGAAAAGTGGTGCTCTTACACAAGAGCTTGACGTTGATGGCGAGAAAATCACCATCAACGCCACTCGAGGCGAGCGCCGAGGCAATGCTTTTGAGATAACATTCTCCTGGAACGGCAACGATGTGACGTTTGCCTCAGTGCTCGAAGCTCTTGGCGAGATTCCCATCCCACCCTACCTCAACCGCAGTACCGAGAAGAGCGATCTTACAGACTATCAGACGGTATATAGCCACATTGACGGCAGCGTTGCAGCACCCACTGCTGGCCTGCACTTCACCGATGAGGTGCTTGCCGAGTGCGACAGCCGAGGCATTGAGCGCCGCGAACTCACACTGCACGTGGGGGCTGGCACCTTCCAACCAGTGAAAAGCGACAACATCGGCGACCACGCCATGCACACCGAGTTCATCAGCGTGCCACGCGACCTGCTTGCCGAGCTTGCAACCACTACCCGACCGGTAATTGCTGTGGGAACCACCAGTGTGCGAACTCTTGAGAGCCTTTACTACATTGGCCAAATTCTTGATGCCAACCCCGACGCCACCGAGGAAGAACTGCGTGTGACACAATGGATGCCATATACTAGTCCATGCAAAATCTCACCACAGCAGGCACTGCAAAACATTGTCGATTACCTCGACCGTCACCATGCCAGCGACTACCTTGGCAGCACCCAGTTGATGATTGCCCCAGGGTACACCTATCGCATCGTCAAAGGCATGATAACCAACTTTCACCAGCCACAATCCACACTGCTATTGCTTGTCGCCGCCTTTGTGGGCGACGACAACTGGCGTCGTCTCTACGACTATGCCCTAGATCACGATTTCCGCTTCCTGAGCTACGGCGACGCCTGCCTCTTTCTTTAATGCATAATTGGTCAGCTCGTGACTTCACTATTTTAACACCCTCCTTTCTGGGGGGCTATAACTCGTCTATTTTAATGCGATGGCATTTAATCGCCAACGAAACATTTGTACTTTTTATCATTAGGGCTGAAGAAAAATGCCGCAAGATTCACATCTCACGACATCCTCACCATAAAATTTAAATACTAAAACTTATTTACCTTACAATTTGCATGTTAACAATGAAAAAGATTTTAATATTCATGAAAAACTATAGAGCTGACTATCAACAACCAGCAATAATTTCTACAAAACAGATTAATAAGCATTTTCAAAGGAGATGATTTTTATGTGTCTTCTTTAAATAAAAATCACTAATCATATCGCAAATATAAAGACATATACTATAATAAGCAAGTATTATCTGAATTAATAGTGGAATTTTAGGTTTGTTTAAGATTTAAAACATAGCTTTTTAACAAGAAACGATAAATTTGCACATTCACCCAAAACAACAGCATCTTTGTATAAAAGGAGATGATGGAAAAATGAAATATTCAGTACTCACTCATCCTTCCCTTTAAACCCTAAACTAATATTTTTGGAGAATTAATCAAAAAGCCTTATCTTTGCCACACATAAAATAATACTATACAAAATTGCTCAAGACGCTATTAAAACAAATAGGCACATTTAAGGTTGCCTCAATACTCACTCCAATATTCATCTCTCTTGAGGTGGTGATGGGAGTGCTTATTCCTTACGTCACATCATGGATCATTGATGAAGGCATCGCACAAAACGACCTGCCCGATGTTTATAAATATGGCGCCATTATGCTGGTACTGGCGGCGATGAGTATGCTCTTTGGCATTCTTGCCGGGCGGTTCTCGGCAATTGCCTCCTCGGGCTTTGCACGCAACCTGCGTGATGCTATGTTCCGCAACATACAGACATTCTCATTTTCCAATATCGACAAGTTCAGTTCGTCAGGACTTGTGACTCGCATGACCACCGATGTCAATAACCTGCAAAACGCGTTTCAGATGCTGCTGCGAGTCTCGGTGCGAGCTCCTCTGAACTTGGTTTTCAGCATCTTCATGTGCGTGTTCATCAACTCCAAGATGAGCCTTATCTTCGTCATTGCTCTTGTAATACTAGGCACTGTACTTTATCTAATCATAAGCCGCACCGTAAAACTATTCACGCAGGTTTTTAAGAAATATGACGACCTCAACAATGTGGTGCAAGAGAATGTCTCAGCAATTCGTGTAGTTAAAGCCTTTGTTCGTGAGGACTACGAGAACAAAAAATTCAGTAAGGCAGCACGCGCCCTTTACAGCCTCTTTGTCAAGACCGAGAGCCTGATGGCTTTGAACCATCCCGTAATGATGATTGTGGTGTATGGCTGCATCATTTCGCTGTCGTGGTTTGGCGCCAAGCAAATTGTGGGCGGCGACCTCACTACTGGGCAGCTCACTTCATTATTTACCTACGTGATGACCATCCTCTCGGCATTGATGATGCTCTCAATGATTTTCGTACAGCTCACCATGAGTGCTGCTAGTGGCAAACGCGTTGCTGAGGTCATCAATGAGAAAGCCGACATCGTTAATCCCGAAAATCCCGTTATGACAGTAGTTGATGGCAGCATCGACTTCAACAACGTGAGGTTCACCTACAATAAGACTGGATCTCTCCCCACCATAGCAACATTACTGGCTGGCCAGACCGCAACAGCCATCGACGACTGCGACTATGCCATAAAAAACATCAGTCTGCACATAGATAGCGGCGAGACTATAGGCATAATTGGCGGTACCGGCTGTGGCAAATCTACTCTCGCTATGTTAATAAGCCGCATGTACGATGTCACCGAAGGCAGCATCATGGTGGGTGGTGTTGATGTGCGTGACTATGACCTTGAGACACTACGTAACAACGTGTCGATGGTGCTACAAAAGAACGTGCTATTTAGCGGCACAGTGCTCGAAAACCTGCGCTGGGGAAAAAGTGATGCTACTCTCGAAGAATGCAAACATGCTTGCAAACTGGCGTGCGCCGACGAGTTTATCGAAGAGATGCCCGATGGATACGAGACCAAAATTGAGCAAGGCGGAACCAATGTGTCGGGCGGACAGAAGCAACGCCTGTGTATCGCACGCGCTCTACTCAAGAGTCCTAAGGTGTTAGTCCTTGACGATTCTACTAGCGCTTGCGACACTGCAACCGACGCTCGCATTACCAAGGCATTGCGCGAATATATGCCCGACGTTACCAAGATTATAGTAGCCCAACGTGTGCATAGCGTGATGCACGCCAGCCGCATCATTGTGATGGAGAGCGGCCGCATCACTGGTTTCGATACTCACGAGAACCTGCTCAAGAGTAACGACATCTACCGCGAGATTTACACCATCCAAACCCAAGACTCTGGTGACTTTGACAAGCCCAAATAAGGTGAGAGGGAAGAGTGGAGAGGTGAGAGATTAACCCGAAAAATCCAGAACAAATCAAGAAACTAAAAATTAAAAACCAAATAAAACAATGAAACGATTTATTTTTTGCTTTGCTGTGATGCTGCTGTGCTCAGTAACTGCCAGCGCACAAAAACAGTTTACTCTTGAAGACCTGAACTTTGGTGGCAAGAACTACCAGAAAATGATTGCCAAAAATAAAACTCTTACTTGGCATGGAACCCAACTCTACCACCTGGAGAAAGACTCCATCTGGACTGTCGATACCAAGACAGGCAAAGAAAAACTAGCCTTCACATCGCAGCAAATCAAGGACTGGGCAGGAATTGAGAACGCCCCAAACCTCAAATGGGCATCATTTCCCTATCCCGACAAGCCTCTATTGTTGATCTTTGACCACGACAAGCGCATTCTCGTTGATATAAAAAAGCATAAACAATACTGGATCCAAGATTATCAGGGACAAGACATCGACTGGCACAAGGGCAGTCGCAACACTGCTTTTGTCAAGGACGACAACCTGTGGATAACTACCGCCGATGGCAAGACCTCACAAATCACCACCGACGGCTCACGCGATATAGTCTATGCCCAAAGCGTGCACCGCAACGAGTTTGGCATCGAGAAAGGTACATTTTGGAGTAACAGTGGCAACCTGCTCGCCTTCTACCGCATGGACCAGAGCATGGTAGCTGACTATCCGCTCATCACTGTACCCGAGATTAACGACTCCACTCATGTAGAGGCCACTCCCGCTCCTGAGAAATACCCCATGGCAGGTCAAACTTCCCACAAAGTGCAGGTGGGCATCCTTGACATCGCTTCGGGCAGAATCACCTATCTTGACACTGGCGACCCCACCGACCGTTATTTCACCAACATTGCCTGGAGTCCCGACGACAAGCTGGTGTATATGTTTGAGCTCAATCGCGACCAAAACGACTGCCGACTTGTAAGCTACAATGCCATTACAGGCCAAAAAGTTGCTGAAATCTACCGCGAGACAAGCGAGAAATATGTAGAGCCTCAGCATCCAATCGTATTCTTGCCCTGGGATGCCACAAAATTTGTGATGCAGAGCGAGAAGGATGGCTACAACCACCTCTACCTCTACAACACTGATGGTTCGTTAGTTAAACAACTCACCAGCGGCAAGTGGGTAGTAATGGAGATGCTTGGATTTGACAAAGAGAACAAAGCCATAATAATCAGCAGCAATGAGATAAGCCCCATTCAGAAAAACATCTTCAGTGTTGACCTTGCCAGTGGCAAGCGCACACGCGTTGATGAGGGCGGTAAAGGCTGGCATGGCGCAGTTATTAACGAGAATGGCACTTGGCTTGCCGACTACTACTCCGAGCCCGATGTGCCACGCAACATTGCTATCGTGAACACCTCAAATGGCAAGGCGACACGCTATTTCACCGCCCCCGACCCCTGGGAGGGATACAAAGTGCCAGAGTATCGCAGTGGCTCAATCAAGGCTGCCGATGGCACTACCGACCTGTATTACCGCATGGTGTTGCCAGTAGATTTTGACCCCACAAAGAAATATCCCACAGTAGTTTATGTATATGGCGGACCTCATGCCCACAATGTTGATGCACGTTGGCACTACTGCAGCCGCAGCTGGGAGACCTACATGGCACAAAAAGGCTATCTGCTCTTCATCCTTGACAACAGAGGCAGCGAGAATCGTGGTCGCGATTTTGAGCAGGCGACTTTCCGCCAGCTCGGACAAGTTGAGATGCAAGACCAGATGTGTGGAGTTGATTATCTGCGCACCCTACCCTATGTTGATATGGACCGCCTAGGAGTGCATGGCTGGAGCTTTGGTGGCTTCATGACCATCAGCCTAATGACCAATTATCCCGACGTGTTCAAAGTGGGCGTGGCAGGAGGACCAGTGATTGACTGGAAATGGTATGAGGTAATGTATGGCGAGCGCTACATGGACACTCCACAAACCAACCCCGAGGGATATGCCAAGACAAGCCTTATCCACAAGGCTAAAGACCTAAAAGGCCGTCTGCAAATCATCATCGGACTCAACGACCCAACCGTTGTGCCACAGCACGCCTACTCCTTCCTCAAGGCCTGCATCGGTGCCGACACCCAGCCCGACTTCTTTGTATATCCTGGCCAGGGTCACAACATGGCAGGTCACCAGAGTGTGCACCTCCACGAGCGCATCACACGCTACTTTGAGGATTACTTGAAGTAATTATATCACACACAAAATTAAGGAAGAAGTGCCATAGCATTTCTTCCTTTTTGATTACTATATAAAAAAGAAATCCCTGACTCAACGTCGGGGATTGCTTAACTAATTAACTTTCTAATACCATTAACATAAACCTTAAAACAATGAAAAGTATCGTCTATTTTGTGTTATAAAACATAATTTTCAAGCACAAATCGCCAAAATTTAACCTATTTTAACGAAAAACACACAAAATTGCTGCTTTACAACATAATTTTACAACAAAACAGAGGCACTAGATCAGGATTGAGAGTGAGTGACCATTTTCACTCACGACAAGAGTGTGTTGGCATTATTATCACCTCTTGTTTCCATAAGCTAAAAACCACAAACTAAAAAAACTCACTACTGATAACTGACAACTGAAAACTTTTGTCTAAATTTGCACTTTGTTTATAAGTGACCATTTATGTCAAGGAGCTACAAACTATTATCCATTACACTACTGGCGCTGATTGCGGTGCTGGCTATTGGTTCATGCTCATCCACTAAGCATGTGCCCGACGGCCAACTGCTCCTCGACAAGACTAAAATTAACATCCTAGATAAAGAGAACATAAATGGTGTGACAACACAAGAACTTGTCAACTACCTGCGACAGACTGAGAACCACAAGGTGCTGGGAGGCTTCAAGCTGCAACTTGCCATCTATAACCTTTCGGGAAAAGACTCTACCAAATGGTTCAACCGCTGGATTCAGCGTGTGGGCTCACCGCCAGTAATCTATGACTCCACACTCACTATGGCGAGCGTCAACCAGTTGCAAAGGGCGCTAATCAACAAAGGGTTCCTTAAGAATGAAGTTACTAGCGACGTTAAACTCCTACCTGAGAAAAAGAAGGCGCAGGTGACCTACAACGTCACTCTTAACGAGCCATACACCATTCGCTCTATCAAATATGACATCCCTAACGACAGTCTGCGCAGCATAATTCTGGGCGATACCACAAACTTCCCCATCAAGACCCAATCGCTTCTTGACCACAATAAACTCGATGCAGAGCGCGAACTTATCGTACAACAGATGCGCAATAACGGTTATTACGCATTCAACAAGAACTATATCACTTTCCTTGCCGACACAGCTGCAGGTTCACGAGAAGTAGATCTCACCTTGACACTGAGCGACGCCATTCAAGAACTGCCACGCATCCCAAAGACCGATACCCATCGCCAATTCTATGTTCGCAATGTGGTGTTTGTCACCAACTACGACGCAGTGACCATGCAAAACGGTTTCTATGGCGACACTGTGACCTATAATGGTATCATCATGCTCTATGGCGATGACAAATACATCGACAAGCAAGTCTTATATGAAAGCTGCTTCATCAGGCCAAATCAGCTCTATAATGCTAGCGATGTGGACCGGACCTACAAAGCGCTCGGCAGACTTGGCATCATCAAGTTTATCAACATAGACATGAGGCCATTTATGGACGTGGCAGGTGACCTGTGGGTAGATGCCTACATTCTCCTCAACCGCGACAAGTCGCAGACCATCTCCTTCTCGCTCGAGGGCACCAATAGCGAGGGAGACCTGGGATTTGGCATAGGTGCCGACTACCAGCACCGCAACATTTTCAAAGGCTCAGAGATATTGAACGTGAAGTTCAAAGCCTCTTATGAGAGTCTATCGGGCGACCTCAGTGGTCTCATCAATGATAACTACAGTGAGTACTCGGGCGACGTGGGCATCACTTTCCCAAAATTCAAGATGCCATTCCTGCCCGAGAGCTTCAAACGCCGCATTCAGGCCTCGACTGAGTTCATGACAAGCTTCAACTACCAAGAGCGACCCGAATACACGCGCATAATTGCCGGTGCAGGATGGAAATACATCTGGAGCGAACGCAACAACCAGATGCGGCACACTTTCAACCTCATCGACATAAGTTATATTTTCCTGCCTAAGAGCAAAATCAACTTCCTCGATAGTATCACCAATCCCCTACTGCGCTACTCCTATGAGAACCACCTCATCATGCGCATGGGGTACACATTCTATAAGACAAACAAAAAACTCGCTAACCCACTAACCACGGTGTTTCAAGACAACATCTACACCATTCGTGCCTCGGCCGAGACAGCAGGCAATCTGCTTTATGGCATTTCGCACATGATAGGTCAGAAACGAGAGGCCGACGACAGCTACAAGGTCTTTGGCACTCGTTATTCTCAATATATCAAATTAGACGGAGATTTTGCTCTCACTCACTATATTAACCAGCGAAGTTCGGTAGCCATGCATGCGGGATTTGGCATAGCCATACCTTACGGCAACAGCACTGTGCTGCCTTTCGAGAAACGATTCTACTCAGGTGGAGCTAATAGTGTAAGGGGATGGGGAGTGCGTACCCTAGGCCCAGGAAGCTTTGACGGCAAGAAGTCGCAAAACAGCTTTATTTACCAGTGCGGAGACATCAGGCTAGACTTGAACATTGAGTACCGATGCAAACTATTTTGGGTGCTGGAGCTTGGCGCTTTCATTGATTGCGGAAACGTGTGGACAATTCGTGATTATGAGAATCAACCCGGTGGAGTGTTCAAAATCAACAAGTTCTACGAACAGCTAGCGCTTTCCTACGGACTGGGACTGCGCATGGACTTTACCTACTTCCTCATGCGTTTCGACTTAGGTATGAAAGCCCATAACCCAGCCTCTGGGCAAGAGCATTGGCCACTTTTCTCGCCAAAGTTCAAACGCGACGCCGAGTTCCACTTCTCAATAGGATACCCATTCTAGATAAGTGTTAAGTGATAAGTGTTAAGTGATAAGTACTAGAATAGACTAAAGAAATAAGAAAATATAATGAAACAACTAGCAATATTCGACCTCGACGGCACCCTGCTCAACACCATCAAAGACTTGGGCGAAGCTGCTAATTATGCCCTTGACCGCAATGGGTACCACACCCACAGCATCGCATCCTACCCGTTCTTTGTTGGTAATGGCGTGAGACGACTAATCGAGCGCGTGCTGCCTGAGGACGCACGCAAGAAGGACACCATAGTCGAGGCTATGCTTAAAGACTTTAAAGAATACTACGATCAAAACAACACGAAGCTCACAAAGCCCTATGAAGGCATTCATGAGCTATTGCTTAAACTACAAGAGCTTGGAGTAAAACTCGCAGTGGCCAGCAACAAATACCAAAGCGCCACAACCACTATTATCAATCATTTCTTCCCCGACATCGAGTGGCTAGCAGTAGAAGGCCAACAAGAGGGAATTCCCGTTAAACCAGACCCTTCCATAATCTTTATGATTCTTGCTAAGGCCGGCATTGCTAAGAGCGACACCATCTACATTGGCGACTCTGGACTCGACATGGAAGCTGCACGACGCGCCTGCGTCGATTCAGTGGGTGTGACATGGGGATTCCGACCAGAGAAGGAACTTAAAGAATATCACGCCAATGTCATTATCAACAAGCCACAAGACATCCTCCCAATTATAGAGAACGGAATACCACTTTAATAGTTTAGAGTTGTAGGCACAAGGCGCACCTTGTCCGCGAGTTCATAGTTCAATCTACCATCCACGATTCCAATTATAATATCTCTTATACTTTTGGAAACATTTCACCATATATAATTCTTTTTATTACAAGATTTCATAAATTTGCAGATTATAACTATCCCATATCCAAAAGCAATTATCATGAATCTAAATAACATATTCTCAAAATCGTTAAGATCATGCTGTAATTACTGCAAAAGCCATAAATTACTTGTCGCCCTCATTATTGTTTTTATCGCATGCGCATTCTTTGGCATTATCACATACAATAATCACGTCAAAGACAAAAAAAAGAAACAGCAAGAAGAAATTATTATCAAGAGAGAATTTCATAATCTTAGCCTCGGAGATTCCGTTAAAGCCGCAATAGGAAATATCCCAAGCCCTAATCCACGCAGAATACAATACTCAGGAAATGTTATTTCTCAAATTTCCGTAGAAAAAGTATATCTAGGAAAAAGATTAATCGACCGAATGGAACTCTATTTCTATAAGGAAAAGTTGTATCTGTTGATTATGTACATAAATATCACATTTGAAGATTATAATAAAAGTCTAACATACAATCATTTCGATAATCTTTTCACAAGAAACGGTTACCAAAATAATAACTCATTTTTTGACAAATGGCGTGATTATTATTATGAAAGATGCGTTGATCAAAGACTTGATCATCGCCTAAGGGTTAGCTGCTTTGGTGACAAACATACAGATTTAGTTTTGGTTAACGCATTTATTACCCCTGATCAACCGCAAGTAATCTTGAGGTATTACGACAAAGACAGCCATTACACAGAGGACAAAAGGAAAGAAAATGAAATTTTAGATACTGCTTTTGTTAAAAATGACCACAATAATAATTTTCAATTTATAATGAAATCTTTTCCAGGTCATATTTCCGAATCTCTCAAATAAATCAGTAAATTTGCAGATTGATAACGAATAATTTAAACATTCAAGATAGAAATGCATGAACATTCAAGATAGAAATGCATAATTTTATCATTGAAAAAAAACTCAAAACTCTTGCACATCTCAAAAAATGACATTACCTTTGCATCGCTTTTCGAAAAAAGCACGGGTGCTTAGCTCAGCTGGTTCAGAGCATCTGCCTTACAAGCAGAGGGTCGGCGGTTCGAATCCGTCAGCACCCCCTTTTTTGTTAGAAATAGCGAATAGACAAAAGGGACTGTTTTAAGAAGAGAGACACATCCTAAAGCTATGAACTATAAACTCTTAACTATGAACTAAAAAACATGCGTTGGAAAACCCTCAAGAGCGAATATATTATGCAGCGTCCGTGGCTAACCGCAAGACGTGACGTGGTGCAGTTGCCTAACGGCGAAATCAACGACGAATTCTACGTCCTAGAGTACCCCGATTGGGTGAATGTCATAGCAATCACTCCTGACGACCACTTCGTCTTCGTGCGTCAATACCGATACGCCCTTGACATTGACTCCATTGAGCTTTGTGCTGGTGTCATTGAGCCTAACGAGACCCCTGAAGATGGCGCTCGCCGCGAACTCCTCGAGGAAACTGGCTACGGTGGTGGCCAGTGGCAAGAGTTCATGACAATAGGGCAAAATCCCAGCACCTGCAACAACCTTACCCACTGTTTTATAGCCACTGGAGTTACACGCCTGCAAGACCAGCATCTCGACCGTACTGAGGATATTGACGTTGTCCTGCTCACACGCGAGCAAGTCCTCGAAATGCTCAACAGCGACACCCTCAAGCAAGCGCTAATGCTTGCACCACTCTGGCGCTACTTCGCCACCAACAAATGAAAAGAGTAATTACTCTACTAAGTGTGAACTATAATAACCCATGCGAAAAACCATCATCGACTCAATTCTTGCAGGCATCTGCATCTCGCTCGGCGGTGTTGTATTCCTCAAAGTGGGAGGCATCGTCGGAGCAGTACTTTTCTCCTTTGGCCTAATCTCTGTAGTGTGTTACAAAATGAAACTCTACACTGGTGTGAGTGGATTTGTCGAAACAAAGCAAGACTGGATAGAGTTGCCTGTAGTCATCATTGGCAACATAGTGGGATGCGCTCTCGTAGCAGCAGCTATCAAGACTGCAATACCCGAACTAGTGGAAAACGCTAACAAAATCGTTGAAAGTCGGCTCGACAAAGGGTTCGGGAACGTGATGCTGCTTGCTGTTTTCTGCGGATTCATTATGACAACTGTTGTGAACTTCGCACGGCAAAAGAACTGGCTGCCACTACTTTTCGGCATTCCTCTGTTCATCATGTGCGGATTTGTGCATAGCATTGCCGATGCATTTTATTACACTCTAGCCATGGAATGGAGCCAATGGACAACATCAACATTCATAGTTTACTTAGCATCAATCATTGGCAACTTCATTGGCTGCAACCTCTACCGAACCCTTCAACTCGCCGCACCAAAACAAGACAAATAAAAAGGTGGTGATGCAATGCCAAAAAATCACAAAAACCATCTCACAGCGAGAGAATTGTTTTGACAAAACGACAAAAAAACATAACTTTGCAGTATAAAATCATTTTGTTATGACAAAGTATCTATATATCATTGTGGCTGCTGCGATTGCAACGATGCTGTGGGCATGTCACACTAATGAAAAAAACTACCGTGATAGTTATGAGAAGACCGTTGAACTTAACCGCACAGGCGAGCGTGGAGAGCAGTATCAACAGGATCTTGCCGAACGCACTCACAAAAACTACGTGGTTGATGGTGACAGCATACGACTAAAGCATCTCCGTTTCACCGTAACCGACGACAAACGTGAGGTTGCAAAAAAATATGGTGTGGTAGTGGCTGAGTTCAGCCAGGAATTCAATGCCCTGAGCTGCCGCGACCGTCTGCGCCAGCAGGAGAATCTGCCAGCCTACGTGGTATGTGTATATATTAAGAAAGAGAAAACCTACTACGTTATAGCCAAAGGCTTTGATGATCTCTCAGTAGCAGCAATATTTGCCAAGAACCCCGAGAAATACATGAAAATGAAGGTGCTGGTTCCTATGGCATGGGTGCTCGCTAACGCAACTCCATAAAAGTGAATTAAAGATGAAACAAGTAAAGATATGGCTTGAGGCAATGCGACTTCGCACATTGCCTGTGTCAATAAGTGGTGTGCTTATGGCGATAGGCATCACAGCGTGGCAAGGAAGATTTCAGTGGCAGCCTGCGGTGCTGTGCCTCGTATTTGCACTCCTGGCGCAGATAGCGTCAAACTTTGCCAACGAATACTACGACTACAAGAAAGGCTCCGACAAGAAAGGACGCGTGGGGCCACGACGCGGTGTGACCGAGGGCGACATAAAGCCTACCACCCTGCGCAATGTCACATATTTGACATTGGCCATAGCTTGTGCTGTAGGATGTTGCCTTATTCCTTACGGTGGATGGAAAATCATCCCTGTGGGAGTGCTCATCGCCATTTTTGTGCTCGCCTATAGTGCAGGGCCCTATCCCCTATCCTATCATGGACTGGGAGAACTCACAGTGTTCATCTTCTATGGCGTAGTGCCTGTTATTGCCAGCTACTATGTCATTAGTCAAAGCATCGACGCTCTTGCAGTGCTGGCTTCAATGACCATAGGTTTCATGGGGGTCAACGTGCTGCTGGTGAACAACTACCGTGATATGGACGACGACAAAGAGGCAGGCAAGAACACTGCTGTAGTAATTTTTGGACGGCAACTGGCTTCGGCAGCGTATCTTTTTAATGGGTTTATTGCCATAGCCATGCTCTCGCCGCTATGGGTTATTGCTTTTCTTAACGACAAGATAATGCTTCCAAAATGGATATTTTGGGCTCCAGCAATCTATCTTGTGATGCACGTGGTGATTTGGGCAATACTAAACCACAACACAGGCGCAAAACTCAACCCACTGCTCGGCCTCACAGCCATCAACATGCTCATCTTCACCATCATCATGCTATTGGCGTTCACGATATAGTTTCTCTAGTCTTTGTAGAGGACGAAAGGACAAGAGGAAAAGAGGACATACATTATGCATTGTGCATTATGCATTGTAATCACCTCTCTCTGAAGTATTTCTTCATGTCATTGATTTCATCATGCTTTAAGGTCTTGGTGGTGCCATCTTTCATGCGCACAATGAATCGCAGGTCGCTAGAATTGAAGTTAAACGACAAGTTGTTGAAGTCTTCCTCACGCTTGCTCAAAGCCTCACTTAGACTCACAGTTTTGAGATTGTTGCAAAATTCAAAGTTTATTATTTCCATGTGCTTGAACGAGTCGGGCAGATAAACACTCTCTAATTTTGAATTGCTGTAGAATGCGCCCTTATCTAAAGTCTCAAGCTTTGTGCCAAAGTCTACAGAGGCAAGGTTGTAGCAGCCATTGAAAGCGCTCTCGCCAATAGAAACCACTTCGGTCATTGTGATAGAAGTGAGCAAGTTGCAACCATAAAAGGCCATAGAGGCAATCTTCTTGACAGTAGCGGGCACGGTGTAGTCACCAAGTTCCTTGCTTGGGGGGCAAGCAATGAGTTGTGTCATGTCTTTTGAGAAGAGAATGCCATCTTGCACGGTAAGGTACTCGCTGCCCTCTGCCACCCTATACTCCTTCAATGCGCCACACGATGAGAACGGGTTGCTTTTCAGCCAACTGAGCGACGCTGGCAAGGTAACCTGCTCTAGAGCACGGCAGTTGTTGAAGACATTATCGCCGATTTCGGTAACCCCCTCGGGCAATTCAATCTCAACAAGAGAAACGCAGCTTGAGAACACATTGCGGCCTAATTTTTGCAGTCCCTTGGGCAGACTGATGTGTTTCAGATTATTGCAATATGCAAAGGCACTGTTGTCTATAAACTTCACCGACTGTGGCAGCGTGATGCTCTCAAGCGACTTGCAGTCGCTGAAAGCACAGTCATCAATTTTCACAACACCTTCGGGCAAATTCACCTCAGTGAGTTTGTAGCACTCCTGCAGAAGCCGATCAGACACCAGCTCTATGCCCTCAGGGAAGGTGAAAGACGTGAAACTCTCACAGTTCTCAAAGGCACTGTAGCCAATCTCCTTAACGCTGGAGGGAATATCGATTCCCTTGAGTTTTTTGCAGTTGCAGAAGGCCCAAATGTCAATCTTGGTCAAAGTGTTTGGCAATTCAACCTCAGTGATGTCCTCACATCCAAAAAATGCCCAACCACCTAATGTGGTAACAGTGTAGGTGACGCCATCATGTGTTACATAGGCAGGAATAACAAGTTTGCCTTTAGGCAAATGGTTATCATCAATCTTGCGTACCTTTACGCTATTATCATCAAGGGCAGTATATTTTAAGCCATTCTGTATAAACTCCACTTGCGCCGTGACAGCAATGGCAACCATCGCCAAAATAATGCTAGTTAAACTTCTTCCCATAATAATACTTTGTCTAACAGGTTAATGAAAACATGCAAATTTAGTCAAATTTCTTTATTTCACAACCCTTTTGCCACAAAAAAGCATCATGCACACAACTCTGAAACGAATTGTGTGCATGTGATGATGTGGATTAAATATATTTCCCAGGTCAGCGCTTGCGGTTGCGCACTGAGCGTCCAGCGCCTTGGTTGCTGCTACTCTGTTTGGTTTTTTGCGTTTTCTTTTTGGTCGTTTTTTTCTTGTTGTCTTTGCTGTCGCTATTGCTACCACGCTTGGTCTTGACGCTCTTGCTAGAGTCTTTTTTCTCCTCTTGGACTGTAGCGGTTGCGCCTTCTTCTACTAGAGTCTCGCCGTTCTGCTCTGCCTCAAGTTTGCGCTTTGCTTCTACTTGTGCCTGCAGTTCCTCGCGAGTAGGTGCCCACAGGTTTTTGTCGAAACGGTGCAAGCGCTCCTCAATGCTGTCTTGAGCGTGCTTGAGAGCAACAGGGTCGGGATAGAGCTGCATGAGCGACTGGTTGCGCAGATTCTTCACCTTGTAGATGTCGCCTGTGTACATGTTGAGTTTGAAGAAGTCGTCAAGGTTGTAGCGAGTGAGGTTGTTATCGTCATCTGTGAAGATGTACTGCTGAGCGATATAAGGCCTGATGTCGTTGAGCTTAACCCAGAACATTGGGAATGGGATGGGCTCGCCGCCATAACCATCCTCACGGTAAAGCACTGGACAGAGGGCATCAACACGTGAGCGCATGGCATTGGTGCGTGTGTCAAACTCCCATTTCTCAATGATAAAATATTTCAGAATCTCGTTGCCAGGGATATCGGCATCCTCAATAGCATATTTGGGGTTCTTCTCGGTGCTCCCCTTTGCCTCGCTGTAGAGGACATGGAAACGATCAAACATCTCAGCGACCTTGATTTTGTACTCATCGGTAAACATCTCGCGTCCATCAAGATACTCATAGGCGCTGATCTGGTTGTTGGCGAGAAGTCGCATAATGATGAAGAACATGCTCTGGCCATCCTCGTTGGGTTCTTCGGGATAATAGAGGGCGGGATTCTTGCCTTTTGTGAGGTCGAGAGAGCGATACACCACTTTTGTCCATTGCAAATCGGCCTCGCTAGGTTCCCTTTGCTCATAGAAAGCCTGTTGGCGTCCAGTAATCTTTACTTGGCCCTCGTCTTTCTTGTCTCGACGGTCATCACCGTTCTTTTTCACTACCTGAGCTGTGGCTCCAGCGGTCGCAAAAGCAACAATCAGTCCCAGCACTATATATTTAAGATACTTCATTATTATGAGTTTAAGATTAAACAAAAGTATATTATTGTAGTTCCTAAAAGAGTTCTTAATAAATTAGTTCACAACCACTTCCATTGGTGATATCTCACGTGTCACTCCATCGGGGCCAGTCGCCTTGATGCGAGTAATGAAAAATCGTGTGCCTCGCTTCATGCGGCGGAAACTAGTCTTCTGGCGCTCAGAGAACTGGCTACCATGCGACACCTCAGGAATCGCCTCACCCATTGAACCAAAGGTGAGAGTCTCGAAGCTCACAACAGTAAACTCTATATCGAGCAAACCATCGTCGATTGCGGCATGCAGACCACTAACACCAAGCAGTGTACCCTTTGCCAGCGGCTTACCACCTTTATAGCGGTTATCTTGTCCTAAGTTGATGTAGGCTGTTGGGTCAGGCAACTTACGAGCTTTGAAGGTAGATGTTCCAACATTGGTCCTCACACCATCAATTTCAACCGATACCGAAATCTCACAGTTCACACCCACTTGCGAAGGCCGCGCTATCCATCCATCGCCACTCTTTGTGAGTGTTCCGTTTGTCATAGTGGCGCTCACGGTGCCATTGCCAATTCCAGGTACAGAGATTGATACAGGGTTGTCGATACCTGTATAGAACACGTTCATCATAGTGGCGCTCACGGTGGCGATTGGGTCGATAACAGTATAACTCGACTTGAAGTCACGCTTAATGAGCTGACCGTCTTGTCCCACAACTTCAATGTAACCAGAGTAATCGAAATTACCCGACTGGCTGGCGGTGACCTCATAGAGTCCCCTATTGTTGCTCAGTCTAGAACCATTGACATACACCACTGGACGCTGTGTAGAGTCGATAGCAGCAAGCACAATCTGCGATTGATACTTTGAGCCGCGCATCACTACCCTAGATTGAGGAATGACAAATGCATCTACCCAGTTAACCTTCAAGTCACTGAGGTCTTCCACATTAGTGAGTTTAAGCAGATGATTGAGCACCTCACCCTCGGCATATCGCACATCGTTCTGCAACTTACTTAACAGCGAAATGGCTGCCACAGTAGGCATATTCTCAAACATCGACTCTTCCCAAGTCTTCTTGTTGCTGATATCGGCATTTACCTTGAATGGCTCGGTAGAGAGTGCCTGCTCAATATTGCGCAACTTATCGGGGTCGTCAACATATTTAGAGATGTAGCTTTTAAAGCGGTTGATGCGCATTCGCAGTTCGTTACCCCGCTTGGTATCGGGCGAGAGCATCACTATAGTAGCGGCATCAAGGTTGTCGCGGTTTTTGATATGATCCACATCAGCCGCTGGGCCGTCAGCCTCTTTTACAATCATCAATTTGAGTTGGTCGATGTAGTCATAAAGACTGTCAGTGACATTTCTCACCTCGTTACCCGAGTTCATCAAGGGCAAACCGTGTTCTTGGTCTTCGTTATAAAAAGCCTGGAGTTGAGCCATTATCTGCATGTTGCGCGCGGTGATAGTGCGGTTAGAACGCTTCAAGCCTTCTTCCACCTGGCTGAAGCCGTTGAGCACATCGTTCGACACATTGAGCGCAAGCATGGCCGTCAAGACGATATACATAAGGTTTATCATCTTTTGGCGTGGCGACATTTTCGCCAGTGACTGATTTTTTCCAGTAGCCATTTGCTAAAAACTATATTATTCTACATTATTGTTAGCCATCAAACCATTATTGTCGTCGGGCTGAGGCATGTTAACTGGCGGCATGGTTGGCATAGCGCCAGGCATAGGCTGGTACATGTTCACCGTCATGGCGTTGATCATCTTCTCATATACCGAGTTGAGTTGCTTCATGTAGTGAGCCATCTTCTCGGTTTCGTCACAATAGCGTGCACTCTCAGCAGCCGACTTCTCATACATGTCGCGAATATCCTTCAAACCGCTGTTCACACGGTCGATGCTATCAAGTTGCGACGAAATGCTCTTGAGCTGTATCTCATAGATTGTATTCAGGCCAGTGACATTGCGGTTCAGAGCCTCCATTTGCTCCACATAGCCTGTGGTGTTCTCCGAGATGTTCTGACTGTTGCTGGTGATAGCCTCATAGCTGCCCAAAAGCTGCTGCTGAACCTCATTGAGAGCGGTAGTAGTCTCTCCCAAGCGCTGCATCTGCTCACTGATAGTGGCCATCTGGCTCAGATATTGCTGGGTGGCCTCAGTGAGCTCGGCCATCTTCGAGAGCTGGTCGCTAGCAGCATTCATGCGGGCGATACTTTCACTCAGCGACTGAGTCTCCTCATCGGTAAGTTGGAGTCCTTGAGGCAGTCCCATAACGGCTTTAACCTCTTCTTGGCTCATGGTAGCGATAGCATCGGCAACCTCAGGACTTGCCACCACGGCAGGCCCACCATCACTAGGCAACTCGTTGATGTGTATTGCTGTGCCTGGCGATTGTGGCTGTGCAGGAGCTTGCGCCGCAATGGCAACCTCTCCACCCTCGGCACCATTAATGTCGCCATTGATGGTGATATTGCCACCAGGACCACCGACAAAGTCGGGTCTATCTTCAGGGTCACCACTATCAAGAATGGGGAACACATCTTCCCAGTGATACTCTTTCTCGGGACGTTCAAATGCTGTGATGATAAACATCAAGACCTCGGTACCCATGCCTATCGTCAAGAGCAAGTTACCCATAGGGAGGTGCAAGATTTTAAACAGCGCACCCCAAATCACGATAGCTGCACCGATACTATAAGCGAAGTTGAAAAAGCGCTGTGTTATCATTTGCCTTTTCCTCTTGCGCTGAATTTTTGTAGTTTGATTGTCAGTAGCCATATTATTGCTATGTTATGAGTTATTGTCGTTGAGAATTAGTCGCAGCAGTTGTTTTTGCGTTTCGACTTCACAAATCCCACCTTGGTCCTCACGCAGCGGAAGCCAATGTAGGAGCGTTGCTCGTTCTGATATTCCCACATGCGAATATCGCTTCGGATATTGTGTGCCACGTCTTTCCAAGAGCCGCCACGCACTATCTTGCGTGACATCTTGTAGGGATCTTCCTTGGCCACATTATAACGATACTCAGGGTTGAGGTCATTGGTCATACGGTCAATGCTCTCGGTGTAGCTTGTTGATGTCCATTCGCTCACATTACCTGCCATGTCGAAGAGTCCGTTGTCGTTGGGCTCATAGGTCCCAACAGGCGACGTTATGATGCTTCCGTCTCGCACATAATTACCTTCGTTAGGCTTGAAGTTGGCATAGAAGCAACCCTCATCTTCGGTGAGCGGAATATTTCCATCCCATGGGTAGATATTCTCGTTCTTGCCAGCACGTGCAGCAAACTCCCACTCAGCCTCAGTTGGAAGACGGAAAGGTTCGATATACACACCTTCCTTGCCCAATGACTTCTTCAGGAATTCGGTACGCCAATGGCAGAAGGCGTTGGCCTGCTCCCAGCTCACGCCCACTACGGGGTGGCTGTTGAAATTGCCGTTGGCGAAATACATGCGCACGTATGGCTCATTGTAACTATTCTCAAAGTCGTTGATCCAGCAGGTAGTATCTGGGAATATATTTACGATATAGGTATTGACGAAGTCAAACTCGCTCTGCAATGGACGAGTGATGGTCTGGCGAATGATGCGGCCATCGTCATCAACAAAGGCAGTATCCTTGCTTATAGTAGGATTAGTGGTTGGCACTGCATGGTCGGTGTTATAGTCGCGAGTAGTGGGATCAAAGCGGTTGCGGCGCTTGGCTGCCTCGGTCAGGTTATACACCTCATAGCGGTAGTTCATCTGACGGGGGTCAAGCTCCTTCTTGCCTGTGATGGGGTTGGTGCGATATACGCTCTCAATGGCGCGTTCTTCATCCTCACTGGGGTTCTTCCAAGGGATGTTGCGGCTCCAATTGAGGTGGGGCTTGATGGGGTTACCATCTTTGTCCTCCTCGATTTTAAACTCCTCGTTGCCACCGTAGGCGGGGTCGGCAAGGCGCTCGCGTATAATGGAGTCGCGAACCCAATAGACAAACTGCTTGTATTTGCTGTTGGTCACCTCATTCTCGTCCATCCAGAAGGCGTCAACGCTCACACCTCTTGCTGTGGAGTCGATACCCCACAGAGAGTCGCGCATTGCAGGACCTTCCTTCATTGAACCACAGTCGACGAGCACCATGCCATAAGGCGTGGGCTCATTGAAGGTCACAGCTCCCACTCCGGTCACTTCACCTCCACCGCTGTTCATAGACTTACGAACTCCGCTGCAAGATGCCAGCACTACTATCGTAAAGAAGAAAATCAATAACTTTTTCATATATACTTTGATAGAATATGTTATCTATTAAACTATGTTTTGTTTATCAATTTCATCAACGAGCATCACATGATGCGAATGCTCTTGTGCTTATTTTTGTTTACCTCGCCCATGTTGAGCTTCACGTTATAGTTCAAAAAAAGCTCATGACTGCCGTGCGTGGCCTTGTTCATTGCCGAGATTGGGAAGTCGTAGGCATAGCCCACAAAGAAATTCTTAAACTCAGCTCCAATCATTGCGCACACGGCATCTTTGTGCCTATAGGCGACACCCGCCGAAATAAACTTATTGTAGCAAAACCGCGCAGTGGCTTCATATTGCCAAAATTTCGTGTCGGTCTTCACCATTATCGACGGCTGTATTTCAATTAACGTATTTTTAATAGGAATATTGCTACCTGCCATTAAATAAAAGTTGCGGCCAGTTTCAAACTGATACAAATCTTCTTCGTTCTCACCTGCTTTCATATTGATAGTAGGAGCAGTAAGGTGAGTGCCAGAAATCGACACCCAGAACCACTTATGTGTAAACGTCACGCCAGCAGCCATGTCAATAGCTCTACCGTTGACCACGCCTTTGGGGATAGCATCGTCGGCACTGGTGTGATAATTATCATTCTCGGGAACTCTAATACTATCGCCCTTGAATGACTGGTTGAGCAGTCCCACTTGGAATCCCACACTTAGGGTTCCTCCCATCATTTTTTTCTTCCATGCAAGTTGTGCAGCAACGGTCTGAGTGCTGAAAAGTCCCACATTCTCCTGTTGAAGCATCAAACCAACGCCCCAGCGCTTGCCGAGGAACTTAAACGGCATGTCGGCCATCGCCATGAAGTCCATAGGGGCATGCTTCACTCCTATCCATTGCAGCTTGCTGCCGGCTGTGATGTGAATGAAATCGACATTGCCTATCGAACTGGGGTTATAATACGACGGCAACGCCCAGTACTGGGTGAGCTGTGCATCTATTTGCGCTGCCGCTTGGAATCCATTAGCGGCAAGCACCATCGAGAGCGAGAAAAGCAATGTCTTTAAATATCGTCGCATAAACTTTTTTATTCAAAATAAAACGTCACAACCACCATGTTGTTCTTGATCTTGCTCACGCTCTTTGTGAATACCTCCATAGCGGGATTGTCCTGAAGGTCTGGACGGTTGGTTTCAAGCAGATTTCTCAATCCAAAACAGAATTTCACCTCAGGGCAAAGCTTAAAGAACGGCAAGTAGAAGTCGCACCCCATACCCACAGTGAGCATCACGTCAAAGTCTTTGAGACGCAACTGCTCTGAACGCTCCTTGCTAAGGTCGTAGAGGCCTGTAACTCCAGTGGTAAAATATGGACGTATGTTGTGGTAACGCTTTGTTGAAATCTTCAGGTCAAGAGGCACCACAATATAGGTTGCCTTCACATTTTGACTCTGCTTGAAAATGTTAGGTTCCAAGGCATCTTCAGGTGGGGTTGCATTGTAATACTTAACCACCTTGTTACCAAAGTACATACCCGGCGACAGCCTAAGGTTGAAATGCTCTCCCAAGCGCAGGTCGGCGAGCACATTCACACAGAAACCAGGTGAATGGTTAGGAATATCGGCAAACCACGACTGCCCATCTTCGCTGACATAACCATTGTTGGTAATCAACAAATCCTGAAAATTGCAGCCAACCGAGAAACCATAATGAATGCGCTTCATGTCGGCATACTGGCGGTTCAAGATTTTATCATTATCCTGAGCCACAGCCATTAATGACATGAGAAGCAGTGCAAAAAAAGCAATATGTCGGTAATTGTGAATACTCATTTACATTTAATAACGCAATTTTTGCAGTCTTATTGCAAATTTTGCGCTTTTTGAGCACAATCGACACCCCTTTTTCAAGAAATGAGCCTCATTAGAAACACAAGAAATAACCAAGCAATTGGTCATTATGAATTATGCACAATACATCTCATACCCCTATTCACTATCCATGCAGTGAGGATGAGCAGCGGCAATGTGCAGGCAAAGCTGTAGTCGTAAATTAACACACCAAAGTGGCCGAAAAATGGCGCTATGACATAGACAAACAGGTTATTTACCAACTTATGTAACATATATACCTCGAAACTTACTCCACCTAGCCAAAGCAGTGGCTTCAGGCACAAAACCTTGCCTATCAAGCCCTCATTGCCGTTGAGGATAGAGCACATCACTATTAGCATCGATACAGGCAGCCACCATAGCACAGATGTTTCCAAGCGCTCGGTTATTGTACTGCCGCTTGCATGGAAAGCGACAAAGGTAGCCAGCACTGCGAGCGGCACTATTTCATTAATTGAGGCACGTACCATTGAAATCGAACTGGGCATGATACGCTCTCTCAGCGTGGCACCAAGCATTATTCCAAGGGCATAATCAACAAGTCTTGTAGCGGGACACACATAGAGGTAACTGCGCCATTGGTCACTGACAACTAGAAGACTAGCAGCCACTGCCATACAGGCAACAAGAACCACAATCCAAGCAACCTTAATACCGATACGATTGAAGAACTTGAGCAGCAAAGGGGTAGCGATGACACAAAACATCAACGTGCTCAAAAACCACGAGTGTATGCTGTAGTTGAAGAAAACAGCCTCACTAGGCACCCACGACTGCAATAACAGCACATGGAGTGGCAAATCCCAACCGTAGTGGAACTTGTGAATTTGCGCCAGGTCAAGAACAATCAATGCGGCAAGCACCAGCCAGTGAAGGGGGAAAATGCGCTTAATACGCCGCCAGTAGAAATCCTTGCAGGATTCAATTGCAGTGCGCTTATAGGCAACAAGAAATCCGCTAAGCATGAAAAAGAACGTCACACCAGCCAAGGTCATTTGGTCAAACGCGTGCATTTTAAAGTGAAAACACACGATGCAAATTGCAAAAATGCCACGCCAAGATGTAAAAGTCTTAATCATGAATATTTAAGATGACTAGTAGAAAAATGTAATTATTGAGTAATTAGCGGGGTGATTAGCAAGCATAACTCAAAATTTATAACTTACAACTCACTACATTATAGACGTATAATTATTCTTGCGGGTGAAAAGTCCCTTAATCTTGTAATAGCAGTTTACGAGTGGACGCAAAAGCACCATCACTGGTGTAGAGAAAAACAGCAGCGGCAAGTGGAGCAGATAGCAGTTACGGAATGTCGCCAACATCGATGGCAGCCACGTGAACAGCAAAACAAATGCAGCAATCGCTATCACTGCTAAGTTAGTGTAGGCAAGTGCAACAGCACCGGCAATAGCAGCCAAACGCAAGTAATAGAGCAGCGACATAAACGCCTGGATGCGGAACTGTGACTTATATCTAACAAAATGCGAGGTGAAGTCACGACGCGATTTCAGTGTGCTGAAAGCGTGAGGAAGATCATCATAATGCGCCGACATGAAACTTGCTGGCAGAATCTCCAAGCGGGTGTTCTTGGCAGTGGCAATTTCGCTGACGAAGATGTCATCATCGCCCCATTTCATATCGAGAGAATTAGAAAAACCTTTATTCTTATAGAACAGTTCTTTGCGATAGGCGAGGTTGTCGCTCGTGCCACGATAGGGTTTGCCATTAATTGCGCTCAGCAACCATTGCATTGATGTGGTCATGTCGTCAAAAATGCGGTAGCTCTTGCCCAATCTATTGTCTTCGCTATGAGCAAAATGCGAATATCCCAGAACCACATCAACGCCTGGACCAAAGTTACGCATCATCGCCATGAGCCAGCGGTCACTGTGCACCTGGCAGTTGGCATTGGTGGTAAGTACCACATCATGCTGAGCGGCCTTGATACCCAGCATCACTGCGAGTTTCTTGCGAGACAACGAACGAGTTTGGTCTGGCACAGTCACTATCTTCAAATGGTCGTAATAGGCCATCATCTCGCCAACGAGGTCTTTAGTGCCATCAACCGACGCATCATCAAGCACTATCACCTCAAAAGGCGAAGGATATTTCTGCTGCATCAGTGTGGGCAAGAACTTGTTGAGCCACTTCTCGTCATCGTTGGCAAACACCAAAATCGACACCGAAGGCAAGTCTTCAGGAAACAAATAGCGACGAGTGCGCTCGTCCACCTTCATAAACTTCAATAGCTTCATGCTGCGGCGGTTATACCACACCACCCACACCAGTGACAGCAACAACGCCGCCCCTAGCAGTGACAATATAATATAATGTATTTCTAGCGAGAAAAACATAACCTCGTTAATCCTAATTTGCAATAGTTCGTGAAAAATCTCTGCAAAGGTACCAAAAAGTTGTCAGTTTTCAGTTATGAGTTGTCAGTTTTTTAGCACTTGAGACGAAAATGAAAGAAAAAAGAATGAAAAAATGATTATCTTTGCAGTCTATTGATTATACTTAAATGACAACCATACTACAAACAATTAAATCAACAATTATGAAACTTTTTAAAACAAGAGACATCAAAGTCATCAGCATCTTAATGCTTGTCGCATGTATTGGGGCATCGGTTTTTATAACTTCATGCAAGAATGAGCAAAAAGGTGAAATCGACAAGAAAGCAGTCGCACAGATAGGTTTTTATGAGACCTATCTATACAACGATATTGCTCAGGACATCAGCAAGTTGTGCGAAGCGACCGGTGATTCTACTCTGCTTAAAAACAAAATAAATGTCTATGATGAAAGACCTGTAGTTTGCAATGCCACAAAGAGCGACACCACAGCCATCAACGCTATCATTGAGAAGCATGGTAAAGACATTTTGCCTGCCAATCTTAAACTGATGTGGACACAAGAGCCTGAAAATGGCTATTTTCAGCTTATAGCACTCAAAACCGATGCTTCAGGAAAACCTGCCATGACAGGTGAGTCAATTATCAAAGCCGATGTGACAAAAAATGATCTCAATGGACATGAAACATATACAGCAATTGCTATTACCTTAGATAAAGAAGGCACTAAAAAATTCTCAAGATTTTCAGCTGATAACATTGGACGCCCAATTGCGATTATTTACAAAGACAAGGTTCTCTCCTATCCTACTGTGCAATGTCAAATCGATGGCGGAACAGTTGAATTAACAGGCAATTTCGACGAGGAAGAAGCCAACGACCTTGTAGACTCATTTTACGGCAAGAAATAAACGAAACAAAAAGATGACCCGAACTAGCAACCGATTCGGGTCTTTTTTTTATTTGTATAAAGTCATCAAGGTGACGAAAAACAAAAAAACACTCTCCAGTAAGCATCATTGTTGTTAACACAACAAAAGGCGGTGCCAACAGGTGCCGCCTTTTGGTTTCTCTGTAAAGGGAATTCACTTGTTGATTGCTTTCATTTCAAACCCAACTGTAATGTTACGGAAATTCTGGCTCAGGAAGGAGAGCGACTTTAGTGTCTCGCTGCTGCTCATGCCACTAATGAAGCTGAGTACCACCAGCAGGCGGTCCATGTCGAAGGCGACATAGAGTTTCTTGCCATCACGGTGGGTGTGTGACTTGAGCGGGATGCCATGCCACCGAAGCGTGAGTTGCTGTTGTTCTGGGTCGTAAGCATAACTACCACCAAAGGAAAGGCCCAGCACCTTCATCTTCCACTCGCCATCCTCGGTGAGCGTCATCGAACTCCAGCGCTTGTTGATTTTCAGTTTCTTATAAGCCTTGTCAAGTCCCTTCTTGATTTTGCTCTTAGCGATAGGTTTTCCCAGTTTTCCCATCACTGAGGCACCATCGGCATGAACGTATGGTTTGTCATACTGCCACTCCCCTGCCACCATTTGGCACGCTGCTAGGCGCTGCTGCTCAGCAACATCTTCCTCAACCACAAACATGTCATTGGGGTCAAACAACGCCAATGTGTCTTGGGCAGCCCCACAAAGCCAGAACGAAAAAACTAATAATGTCACAAAAAAATGTTTCATAGTGCACAAAGGTATCACTTTTTTTACAATCTTCACAGTTTTCTTCATAAAAAGTTTTACCTTTGCACCAAACCAAAAGTGACATGAAAAAGATTAAGATAACAGTGATGCGCATGGCATGTTACCGTGACCTGATGGAGAAGTTTGAGAACCCTATCGAGCACGCCTGCGACATGACTCTAGGAAGGACATTCATCGTGGAGAATTGCCAGCAACCCGAAGGGATGTGCGACAGCGCTTGGGAGACATTGCTGCCCTGGGTGAAAGAACTCGCTGAAGGCGGAGGAAACTTCTTCGACGGATGGATGAAAAATCCCCACAGCGCTATGATATCCTGCAATGACGGCTTTAGACCAGTATCATTCTTGGTAGAGACAGTAGAATAAAAACTTAATGAGACTCAGAGATAATTCCAAGTCTCATTTTTTCTTATTTAAGTACTTTTACTCAAACTGTGCGATGGCTTGTGCGAGTTGGTCTGCAGAGTGAACTCCTGATTCTCGCCACACTAGTTGCCCTTGCTTGAAGATCGCGAGGGTTGGCACTGCTCGCACGCCATATTGCATTGCCAACTGTTGTGCCTTATCGACATCAACCTTGATGATAGTGGCGCGATCGCCAATATTCTGCTTCAGTTCCTCAAGTATGGGGTGCATCATCTTACATGGTCCGCACCATGTGGCGAAGAAATCAACAAGCACTGGCTTGTCGCCTGATATAAGTTGCTCAAAATTGTTCATTGTTACATCATTTAACGAAATTAATAATAATGAATTACAATGAGCAAAAACAATGCCATTAACCAACAAACTGGCTTCCTGGCAGATTGCGCATGTTGTAGCTACTCGCCATCGACTCGCCGTATGCCCCTGCCGACAAGATAGCGATGAGGTCGCCACGGCGGGTGATAGGAAGTTGTTCATCGCAAGCAAACACGTCGCTCGACTCGCAAATGGGGCCCACCACATCATAGGTTTCCATATCACTCTCTTGCGAAGTGAGGTTGACAATCTTGTGATGAGCATCATAAAGCGCAGGTCTTAAGAGGTCGGTCATTCCAGCGTCAAGAATCACGAATTTCTTGACAGAATTCTCCTTAACAAATACGACCCTCGAAATTAAAGCACCACACTGCGCCACTATCGAGCGGCCAAGTTCAAAGTGAACTTTCTGTCCCTCACGCAGTTTCAGCCCATTCTTGAACACTGCAAAGAAGTCATGGAACGGCGCAATGGGGTTCTCCTCGGGTTTCTCATAGTCAATGCCCAAACCGCCACCCACGTCTATCATCTCAAAGTTGACACCGTTTTTCTCATAATGATCAACCAGTTTGTTAACTTTCTCACATAGCATCTTATAGGGTTCCAAAGAGGTAATTTGCGAGCCTATGTGAAAATGCAAGCCACGCAGATGGATATTCGATAAATTCATTGCTTTCTCCACCACTTCGTCAAGCATTGGGATATCTATGCCGAATTTGTCCTCGTTAGTGCCAGTTGTTATATAGCGATGTGTATGAGCATCTATGTTTGGGTTCACACGAATAGCGATGCCCATCGTCTTGCCTTTGCGAGCGGCAATTTCGTTAATTACCTCCATCTCGGGCACGCTTTCCACATTAAAGCAATATATGTCTTTGTCAATGCCTGTCTCAATCTCCCAATCGGTTTTTCCTACTCCAGCGTAGGCCATCTTGTTAGGGTCAAATCCAGCCTCAATCGCTGCCATTATTTCGTTGCCACTCACTAAGTCGGCGCCAACACCAGCATTTACAATCTCTCGAAGAATCACAGGATTAGCATTAGCCTTCAGAGCATAATGAACCACAAATGGGTATCCCTCAATCTCCAGATTAATAGCGCCCAATGTGCTTCGCAGCAGCGACAGGTCATAGCAGTAGAATGGTGTGCCGCATTGGCATAACTGATTTGAAATTTTATGGTACATGACAAAAAGTTATATTTATCGCGTTTTGTGTTTCTTGTGATATTTTTGCAAAGTTAAACACAATTCTCCAAAAAACAATTTTTATAGCAATTTTTTGTTCACTTTTTAAATATTTTTTCTACTTTCGTGAACTAAAACACAAAAAAATGACAACACGAGAAGCAATTTTGCTATTACGCAGCGAGCTTGACACCTGTTACGACAGCCGCGAAATAGAGGGCATGACCCGAGTAATCTTTGAGGATGTACTGCTGTGGCAACCCGTTGATATTGTGATACGCGAAAATGAGCAGTTACCCGAGTTTTTCGGCAATCGCCTCACCAACATCATCGAGCGACTCAAGCAGAATGAACCCCTGCAGTACATTCTAGGCAAAGCGCGCTTTCATGGACACAGCTTTGCAGTGACTCCAGCCACCCTCATCCCCCGCCCCGAGACCGAGCAGCTCGTTGACATGATAATTGACGAGAACCCTAGCAGCGACCTCGAAGTGCTTGACATTGGCACCGGAAGCGGATGCATCGCCATCTCACTGGCAAGAGCATTGAAGTTTGCCCAGGTCACTGCCACCGACATTAGTCCCGATGCGCTCACCGTGGCTCAGCAAAACGCCACTGCACTCAAGACCCGTGTGAAATTCCTTGAGCAAGACATCCTCACTTGCCGCACTCCAAGCGAGGCGTGGGACATCATAGTGAGCAATCCGCCCTACATCACCGAGAAGGAGAAGGCAGCGATGGAGCGCAATGTGCTTGATTACGAGCCAGCCAGCGCACTATTCGTCCCCGATGATGACCCCATGCTCTTCTATCGCCCCATCGCCGCCTACGCTATCCGGGCCTTAAAGAATGGCGGACGCCTCTATCTTGAGATCAACTGCGCCATGGCTCAGCAAGTTAGCGATACGTTAAAATGGTCTGGATTGAGCAATATCCAGGTTCATAATGATTTTAACGGAAACAACCGATTTGTTTCAGCCACAAAGATAATTGATTAATTATTAACATTTTTAATATGAAAAAGTTATCATTATTAGCAATTGCTTTAACAGCAATCATGTTTGCTGGTTGCAAGACCGATGGCACTTCAAGCGATTCAAGTGCAAGCAACAATTCAGCATCAACCTCTGCGACAACCGACTCGACATCACTTTCACAAGCAGCTCAAGAAGAGCACGCCGATGCCGACGCCACCTACACCTACGATGCAACAACCAACACCATGACAATTTTCAAAAAGGTGGATATACCCGAGGACCAGCCCGAAGAAGACTATGCCGAAGCGCTTGTGGAGCATCAAGTGCCAGAGTTTATAAAACTGTTCAAAAACAGCACCAAACCTGGTGATGTCACTATCAAGGAAAAAGGCGCCACTATCACAGTGAAATATGTCAACAACGCCAACGGTGAGGAAATCACCTCTTTTGACATCACACCCGAGGATTTGAAATAGACTTAGATTCTAGACATAAGATTTAAAAGGCCAGACTTTAGATTTTATACATCTGAGGTCTGGTTCTGTTTTATGAGCTCTGATATCTTTTTTAAAAATGTTTTCAAAAATAGGCTCTTAAGTTAAAATAGTGTTTAATTTAACATTTGTAACTCAAAAATATTATTAATTAACGTGCAAGATGAGTTGTGGTTAATATCAAAATGATAATTTTGCAACAAAAAATTAAAACGACATAAACAAAACACACATTATGAGTGAATCAGTCAACATTCGCGAATTGAATGAGATTATCGCTACAAAGAGTAATTTCGTGAGCGCAATCACGCAAGGCATGAACCAAACCATAGTTGGACAGAAACATCTGGTAGATTCTCTGTTAATAGCTTTACTAGCCAACGGCCATGTGCTGCTCGAGGGCGTACCAGGACTTGCCAAGACTTTAGCAATTAAAACTCTGTCGCAACTGATAGACGCAAAATACAGCCGCATCCAGTTCACCCCCGACCTGCTGCCTGCCGACGTTATAGGTACTATGGTATATAGCATACAGAAGGAGAAGTTTGAGGTTAAGCGCGGACCTGTGTTTGCCAACTTCATCCTTGCCGACGAGATAAACCGCGCACCAGCTAAGGTGCAGAGCGCGTTGCTCGAAGCTATGCAGGAGCGCCAAGTGACCATCGGCGAGAAAACTTTTGCCCTTGATGACCCATTCCTAGTAATGGCCACCCAAAACCCCATTGAGCAAGAAGGCACCTATCCCCTACCCGAGGCCCAGGTTGACCGTTTCTTGATGAAGGTGGTAATTGGCTATCCCAATCGCCAAGAGGAAAAAGACATCATCAGGATGAACATTGACAACACAAAATTTGATGTCAAGCCAATAATCACTCCCGCCGACATCGTTGACGTGCGCGATGTGGTGCGTCAAATCTATATCGACGAGAAGATTGAGCGTTACATCGTTGACATTGTGTTTGCCACACGTTTCCCCGAAGACTATGCCCTCAACGACCTCAAGAGCATCATCTCGTTTGGTGCTTCACCACGTGCATCTATCAGCATGGCGCTTGCAGCAAGAGCATACGCGTTCTTGCGTGGACGTGGTTATGTGATTCCCGAGGACGTGCGCGCCGTGTGTCACGATGTGATGCGCCACCGCCTGGGTCTCACCTACGAGGCTGAGGCCAACAACATCACCGCCGATGAGATAATTAGCAATATCCTCGACAAGATTGCGGTGCCTTAATAGTTGTCAGTTGTCAGTTTTCAGTCGTCAGTTATCAGTTATCAGTTGTCAGCTATCAGTTGACAGTTTCCAGATTTCAATAATAGATGGAACGGAGTGAATTACTAAAAAAGGTTCGCAAAATTGAGATAAAGGCGAAGGGGCTTTCTCACAACATCTTTGCTGGCGAATACCACTCTGCTTTTAAAGGGCGTGGTATGACCTTCAGCGAGGTGCGCGAGTATCAATATGGCGATGATGTGCGCGACATTGATTGGAACGTCACCGCACGCCAGAACCGACCCTACGTCAAAGTCTATGAAGAGGAACGTGAGCTCACTGTAATGCTCGTCGTGGATGTAAGCGGTAGTAAAGATTTTGGTGCTTTAGGCGAAATGAAACGCGACATGATGACCGAGATCGCTGCAACAATCGCCTTCTCGGCTATCGAGAACAACGACAAGGTGGGACTGCTGCTCTTTAGCGACAAGATAGAGTATTTTATTCCACCTAAAAAAGGAAAGAAACACATCTTATTGATTATCAGCAAACTTCTCAACTACGAAGCCGAGAGTAAAGGCACCGACATCAATCAAGCGCTTGAATACATGACAAGTGCCCTCAAAAAGCGCTGCACAGCATTTGTGATCAGCGACTTCCTAGATGAGAAAGACTACTACAAGAGCTTGTCAATAGCCAACCATAAACACGACGTAATCGCAGTACAGGTCTATGACAAGCGAGAGGCGCAGCTCCCTAATGTAGGACTAATGAAAGTGGCAGATGCCGAAACTGGCGCAGAGCGTTGGGTAGATACCAGCAGCCGAAGAGTGCGGCAGGCTTATGACCGATGGTGGTATGAGCGCCAGCAGGCTATGACCGACATTATGCAGCGAAGCAATGTTGACATGGCACAAGTGGCTACCGACGAAGACTTTGTGAAGTCACTAATGGCTCTATTCAAGCGTCGAGGCTAATTTTTCTCTAAAAACACAATCTACCGATTATTCAATGACACGAAAATTAATATATCGCTTCCTGCTTCTCGTTCTGCTATGTGTGCCGACTATGAGATCTCATGCCGGAAACACTATCGTCAGTGTCAAGCTCGACTCGGCAAAGGTGTTGATGGGTAAAACCGTGAAACTGCGCATCAACATAGTGAAAGATGCAAACAGCACTGGAATTATTCTAGGTGCCGATTCAACAACACTAGGTGATATCGACATCGTGAAACGCGAAAAGTTGCAGTCTAAAACCCTTGACAATAACCGCGAGGAGATAACACAAGTTATCACCTTGCAGCCTTTTGAACCAGGGGAATATGACCTACCACCAATCAAGTATCTTGTGGAGGGCGACACCATGATGAGCAACAAGGAACATCTTGTTGTTGACTCAGTGAAAGTTGATGTTAATGGTGACATTAAAGATTACAAGCCCATACTGGGAGTGCCTTTCAAATTGATTGACTACATTCCCAATATTATTGCAAACTACTGGTGGGCATGGCTAATAGGACTTGCACTGATTGCTTTCTCAATCTTTGCATATTTCAAGTGGTTCAAGAAAGGCATCAACCCATTCAAACCCGAAAAGAAACGATTGCCACCCTACGAAGAGGCAATTCTCGCGCTCAACAACCTCAAAAACCGACAACTGTGGCAGAATGGTCAACACAAAGAATATTACTCTTGTCTCACCGATATTCTGCGCGTGTATATAGAACGACGCTTTGGCATCAACGCCGTAGAAATGACAACGAGCGAAATTATGGAGCAAATCAAGCACAACGAAGAAGCGCTACAAGTAAAAGATCAGCTAAGCGAAGTGCTTGAGATTGCCGACTATGTGAAATTTGCCAAGATGCAAACCCTTGCCGACGATAACGAGGTAGCATTCCAACGTACCCTGAACTTCGTGGAACAGACTAAGCCTGCACCAGTCGCCGAAGAAAGTAAAGAAGATGGCAAAGACATCACCATTGCCGCAAGAAAGGAGGAAAAAGAGCGATGATAGGCAATATGCAATTTATGCACCCCAACTTGCTGTGGCTTCTGCTACTGATTATACCTCTCACGGTGTGGCACGTATTGAAGGGACGCAAGAGCGACCCTACTATGAAGTTGCCCACTACAAGTGCCTTCAACGGCGTGGGTACTAGCTGGAAAGAGTGGATGCGCCACGTGCTATTTGCACTTAAAATGCTAGCTTTAGCATGCTTAGTAGTGATTTTGTGCCGTCCACTTTCAAGCGACTCTTGGTCGCAAAAAAATGTGGATGGTACAGACATTGTCTTATCTATTGACGTGAGCAGCAGTATGCTTGCACGCGACTTTAAGCCCGATCGACTTGCTGCTGCCAAAGAGGTTGCAAGTGACTTCGTAAGTGGACGCACAAGCGACAATATTGGTCTTGTTGCCTTTGCTGGAGAAGCTTTCACTTTAGTGCCTATGACCACCGACATCGCCACCCTTGTCAACAGCGTCAACAACCTAGAGATTGACATGAACTTCACTCTTGAAGATGGTACAGCTGTGGGCGATGGTATCGCTACGGCAATCAACCGACTCAACAAAGGAAAAGCCAAGTCAAAAAGTATCATCCTGCTCACCGATGGCAGCAACAATACCGGTGTAGTATATCCCGAGACTGCAGCTCAGATAGCTCGCAAGGAGGGCATCAAAATCTACACTATTGGTATTGGAACTATGGGCACAGCACCGTTCCCCGTCTTTGATTTCAGCGGACACATAGTAAGCTATGAGAACATGAAGGTTGAAATCGACGAGAACTCACTCAAAGAAATATCCAAAATCACAGGTGGAAAATACTTCAGGGCTACCAACAAAGATGTGCTCAAGAAGGTCTTTGCCGAAATCGACAAACTTGAGAAGTCGCGCATCGCTGTGGAGCAACACAACAACCTTGATGATGCTTATCAGCCCTGGGCACTCGCACTGCTCATCATTCTCACTTTGTGTGCTGTGATAAGATACACCGTGCTTAGGACCATTCCATAATTATTTAATCACGACTAAAAACGACTACAATATATAATGTTCAGTTTCGCAAATCCCGAGTTTCTATACCTACTGTTTCTGCTGCCAGTGATTGTGGGGTTATATCTCCTATCAAGGATGGCTCGTAAGCGCAATCTGGCACGATTTGGCAAGGAGAAACAAATGCAAGAGCTAATGCCCGATGTGTCGAGCCGCAAACCAATGGTGAGACTCATCATCTTCCTGCTACTGCTGACTATGGTGATTGTGATGCTTGCACGACCACGTGCTGGCTCAATGGAAAAGGTAAAAGGAGAAGTTAAGGGTATTGAGGTGGTTATTGCAATGGATGTGTCAAACTCAATGAACGCGAGCAGCACATCAAACCAAAACGGTATCTCACGACTTCAACGCTCAAAAATGGTGATGGAGAAACTCATCGATCGCTTGCGCAACGACAAGGTGGGACTTGTGGTATTTGCTGGTAAAGCCATGATGCAGATGCCTATGACCATCGACGGCACTAGCGCAAAGATGTTCCTTAATAACATCAGCACCGACATGATACCTCTCCAAGGCACAAACATTGGCGATGCCATCGACTTGGCAATGTACACCTTCTCGCAAGATGAGAAAGCGTCGAAGGCAATAATCCTCATCACCGATGCCGAGAACTTTGAGGGCGACGCTGAGGATGCCGCAAAGCAAGCCCACAAGAAAAACATCCAGGTCAATGTAATTGGAATTGGCGACAATGAAGTTCCCATTCCTACTAACGAGGGAGATGGATGGATGCGTGACGACAATGGCGAAATTGCCATGACAAGATTCAACGAGGAACAAGCTAAAAAAATCTCTGAGGCAGGTGGAGGTATATTTGTCAAAGGCGATGCCACCGATGCAGTGAATGTCCTCGATGAAGATCTTAAGAAACTGGCTACAACCAACATGTCGCAATTTACCTACAGCCGTGAGGATGAGCAATTCCCTGTCTTTGCTTGGATAGCGTTGGCACTTCTCATTGCCAGCGTGCTGTTGCTCAACCGCAAGAACCCATGGCTGGCAAAGAAAAATTTCTTCAAACGAAAAGTAAATGACAACAATGAAGAATAACATCTTTATATCATTGATTCTTGTTGCTATGGCAAGCACTGCGATGTGCTTGCTTTCGGGATGTAGCAAAGATGACAAATACATTCCCGACATAACCAATAAAGAAGAGCGTCAACTTATCAAAGAAGGCAATAAACTTTTTGATGAGGGCAATTATCGAGAAGCGGAGATAATGTACAACAAAGCGGCACAGGTAAATCCAAACTCCCCTACCGCTAATTACAACTTGGCTTTGTCGCTAACCAAGCAGTTGAAGTCTGCCGACAATGACTCTATCAAAAACGACATGATGGCTCACGCTTTCAGCCTTTTCGAGCTTATCCCAACTTTGACAAAGGACTCAACTCTCATTGCCATGGCATACCATAATATGGGGAACCTCAAATATGAGAACGAGGCCTACAAAGAGGCCATTGACGCATATAAACAGTCGCTGCGCCACAACCCTAGCGACAACGACACACGCTATAATCTGAGAATGGCGCAACTAAAACTGCAAGAACAACAACAGCAACAACAAGATAAAAACCAGCAAAACCAAGACCAGCAGGATCAGAAAGACCAGCAAGATCAGGATAAACAAAATCAAGAAAACCAGAATAAGGATCAACAGAATCAAGACAAGCAAGACCAAGATAAACAGAACCAAGATAAACAAAACCAAGACCAAAAGAAAGCACAAGAAAAACCTGCAGAACAAAAACAGCAATCTGGCAATCAGCAAGACGCCAACATCAAAATGGATGAGCGAAATATGCGACAAGTGCTAAAAGCCGCTCAAGACAAAGAGGATGCTGTACAAAGAAAAATCAATAATGCTAGCAGTGGCCAAGAGCGCCGAGAGAGGCAGTCAAGCCGAAACAAGTGGTAATGCTTAAAACAACTCACTAAGAAAATAACAATGACTAAGATAAAACACATAATATCACTCACACTACTTTTGGTGACGATGGTTGCACACGCAACCACATTCCGTGTGCAAGCCCCCACCAAAGTAGAAGTTGGAGGAAAGTTTAGGGTAGAATATGTGCTAGAAGGTGCTGAAGGGACTAACCCTTCATTGCCACAGCTCAACGGCGCTAAACTGCTTTACGGGCCATCGGTATCAACTAGCATGAGCATGACGTCAATCAACGGCAAGACCTCTACCAATTACTCACAAGTGTTCACTATGCTTTATGAGGCAGAAACTCCTGGCAAACACACACTACCCCCTGCCACTATCACTGCCGATGGTAAGCGTCTCACCACACGAGCTACGGCCATTGAGATAGTACCATCGAGTGGTAACCATAACGCATCGCCACAATATCCATCTCAACCATTTCAGCCATCACCACAGCCAAGCAACGATCCCGACTTTACCAACCCGATGAATCAGACTGCTGGCAACAATGTGGATGCCAACGACTTCTTCGTAAAAGTATCCATGTCAAAAGAGGTGGTTTATGAGCAAGAGGCAGTGGTGTGCCTCATCAAACTCTTCACCCGCTACAACGTGTCAAGATTCCACTGCACTCAGCAACCCACTTTCAACGGATTCCTAATTGAGGAACTGCCTGTTAATAACAATTCGCCACAACTTGAGACCGTTAACGGCAAACAATATTACACTGCAGTACTCAAGAAATGCATTCTTTATCCACAACAATCAGGAAAACTCACCATCACATCAGGAAACTATGACGTACAGCTTGTGCAATATGATGTCTATAGCACGCCCATGGGGCAAATATCACAGCCCTCACCCATCGACATTCAGGTGAAAAGCAATTCTGCAAGCGTCAACATTAAGCCACTACCAGAGCCTAAGCCTGCCAACTTCAGCGGCGCTGTGGGAGAGTTTACTGCAAAGTCGATGGTTGATCAGCATAGTTTCAAGACATATGCACCCGCTACCTACAGCATCACTGTGAGTGGCACAGGCAATCTAAAGTATATCCAGAATCCTGTGGTTGTAATGCCTCGCGAGTTCGATGTTTATGACCCTCAAAGCAAGGTTAACCTAAGTCCTGATGGTAATAACATGAGCGGAGATGTCACATTTGAATACCCATTCATTCCTCAGCATGTAGGAGACTTTGAGATTCCTGACACCTATTTCGTGTTTTTCAACACCAGCACACAGCAGTACGATAGTATCAAAGTCAATGGTTGTAAACTCAAGGTAGAGAAAGGCGAAGGAAAGCCATCAGAGCATTATAAGCTACGCGATATGGATATTCGTCCCATCACCACAGATGAAATAACGCTGAGCAAGAGTCAGAATTTCTTTATCACCAAGTGGTGGTATTGGCTCATTTTTGCAACCACCATGCTGCTCACATTCACTATCCTTACCGTTTACCGCAAGATTGAGAAAACTCACGCCGACACCACTCTCATGCGCACCCGTCGTGCAAGCAAGGTGGCACAACGCAGGCTCAAAAAAGCCCAAGAGTGCCTCAACCACCATGACACCAACGGATTCTATACCGAGACACTTACCGCACTTTGGGGTTACCTCAGCGACAAGCTCTCCATTCCCGTTTCTGAGCTTAGCAAAGACAATATCGCTGCCGAGATGGAACAATTTGGATTCCAGCAGCAACACATTGATGACACTCTCAATATGCTCGAGACATGTGAGTTTGCCCAATATGCCCCATCTCTCGACGATGGCGACATGCCTGCCGTTTATGACAAATGTGCACAGCTCATCGACCAACTTGAAAAAACAAAACGCTCTAAAACATCGACTAAATGAACCATCGACTAATAATATTCCTGACTCTAATGTTCATTGCCGCCACATCACTAGCTAGCGGTATTGACTACATAGAACAAGGCAACAAAGCCTACAAACAGAAGCAGTACAAGAAAGCAACTGAGATGTATGAGCGAGCTCTGCGAGATGGCGAGTCATCGCTGCTGCGCTACAACCTAGGTAACGCCTACTATCGCCTTAACGACCGAGCACGTGCAGTCCTCAACTATGAGCGAGCCCTCAAACTTGACCCTGGTAATGGCGATGCACGCTTTAACCTCAAGTTCGTGAATGAGAAGTCAAAAATTAACGAAACTAGTGGTTCCAACTATTTCACTACCTTGCTCTCTGGATGGGTGGAACATCTGTCGAGCAATACTTGGGCGATGATATCTCTCTCGCTTTTTGTTCTCATGCTCGCCGCCATAGTATGCTACCGCATAGCTGACAGTGTGGCTCTGCAAAAAACCGGTTTCTTTGGGGCAATAGTATTAGGAGTACTAGCATTGCTAGCATTGGCTAGTTCCTACTATATGTATCACCACACCACCAAAACCATCTACGCCATTGTGATGACCGACAAAGCCCCAGCCAATAAGTCGCCACGCAATGGTGAAAAAGAAGAGTTCAAACTCCCAAGCGGCACCAAGGTTGAGATTGTGGATTCAATAAGCAATGACAAGAACTCCAACGGAGCAATGTGGTACATGATAGAGACCACAACCAACAAAACCGGCTGGATGAAAAAAGCCGATCTTGAAAAGATATAATTATTAAAACCAACAACCAATACCCGACAAATGGAAGCATTACAACAATTTGACGCGAGCATTTTTACCACTCTTAATAGTTGGCACGCACTGTATTTAGACAACTTCATGGCGCTTGTGACAGTAGTTGCCACCTGGTTACCCATAATATTGATGCTGCTATTCATGCTTTATAAGAAGAAAGGATGGAGAAAAACGCTGGTGGTAATCCTCGCTGTGGCAGTAGTGATCCTTATTGCAGACCAAGTCTCGGCAAGTATTATAAAGCCACTAGTGGGTAGGCTTAGGCCCTCACGCAACCCTGACTTGCAATCAACAATTCACCTTGTAAACGGTTACAACGGCGGGAAATTTGGTTTCGTCTCAAGCCATGCAGCCAACTGCTTTGGCGTTGCAATGCTACTGGCTTTTCTGTTCAAGAATCGTGCTTTCACATGGTTTATGATAGCATGGGCATCACTTATGTGTTACAGCCGCATATATCTGGGTGTGCACTATCCTGGCGACATCGTGTGCGGAGCCATCCTCGGAGTTGCTACAGCAGCAATATTATATTTCATCATAAAAGGATTGAAAAAGAAATATCCTCTTTGGTTCGACATCTCATTCACTCCAGGGGAGAGAAAGCAAATGATATACGCACTATTGGCCAACGTTGCTCTTTTAGCCTTGTTGGCAGCTATTATGACATTTTTTATCGAGAACAATACGAACATCTATAATTTTTTAGGTCTTTTCAAACGTTAATCTACTGGGGGCATTAACAGTAATCATTACAATATTTTTTGAAATTAATGCGATTTTCTTTTTACATTTAAAAAAAATCACTACCTTTATAGCACATTTCTAAATAACATTAGTTTTTCTAAATCATAAAATCAATATCATCATGCCAAAGACCATTACATTCAATGAGCTTAGACGCATCAAGGCTAGTCTGCCCGAAGGCTCTACACACGTGATTGCCGAGAAATTGAACCTTAGTGTTCAAACAGTGAGAAACTACTTTGGCGGGTCAAACTATGACTTCGGCATTCACATGGGAGTTCACATTGAACCAGGACCAGATGGAGGCATCGTTGTCCTCGACGACCCCACCATCCTTGACATGGCACTCGACATCCTTGACAAACAAAAGCCCAAAGAACAAGTCTAAAATCTGGAATTGCCAGTAAAGCAACATGGAATCCCCACAACAAGTGAAGATTCCATGTTTTTTATTTCTTAATGAACAATTACCTTGGTTGCTGCACACCTTTCATTGACAAGGCAATGCGCTTGCGTTCGAGATCAACACTCACCACTCGCACTCTCACATGCTGGTTGAGTTTTACTGCCTTAGCGGGGTTCTCCACCCGCTTGTCGCTGAGCTGTGACACGTGTACCAAACCCTCTTTGTGAACACCGATATCCACAAAAGCGCCAAATTGAGTAATGTTAGTCACGATTCCGGGCAGTTCCATACCTGGCTTGAGGTCGGTAATCTCGTGCACACTCTCGTCAAACTCCATAGCCTTGACCTCGCTGCGTGGGTCGCGACCTGGTTTCTCAAGCTCTTTCATAATGTCAATCAAGGTCAACTCACCCACGTCGTGAGATATGTATCGCTTGATGTCGATGAGGTTGCGCTTCTCTTTATCTTTGATTAGCTCGGCTACAGTGCAGTTACAATCTCGCGCCATCTTGGTGACAAGAGCGTAACGCTCAGGATGCACTGCGCTGTTGTCAAGAGGGTTGTCGCTCTCGGGCACGCGCAGGAAGCCTGCCGCCTGAGTGAAAGTCTTTGGACCGAGTTTTGGCACCTTAAGCAGTTCTTCACGTGAGTGAAAATCGCCGTTCTCGGCACGATAGTTCACGATGTTTTGTGCCAACGTAGGACCAAGTCCTGAAACATAAGTCAGCAGTTCCTTGCTAGCAGTGTTGAGGTTAACGCCCACACTATTAACGCAGCTCTCAACGGTGTAGTTCAACGCCTCCTTAAGTTTGGTCTGATCCACATCATGCTGGTACTGCCCCACTCCAATCGACTTGGGGTCAATCTTCACAAGTTCGGCAAGAGGATCAAGTAGTCGCCTACCTATTGAAACCGCTCCACGCACTGTAACATCTTTATCGGGGAACTCATCGCGGGCTATCTTACTTGCACTATAGATTGATGCTCCATTCTCACTCACGACAAACACATTGATGTCACGACGACAGCGTATTCTCTTCAAGAATTTTTCTGTTTCGCGACTAGCAGTGCCATTGCCTAATGCTATTGCGTCAATCTTGTAAGTTTCCACAAGATTATGTATCTTCTTAGTGGCGCCTTCAATATCGTAATTAGGAGCAGTGGGATAAATAACGTCGTTGTGCAACAAGTTGCCGTTCTCATCAAGACACACAACCTTGCAGCCAGTGCGGAAGCCAGGGTCAACAGCAAGGATGCGCTTATGACCCAACGGTGGAGCAAAGAGCAATTGTCGCACATTCTGAGCAAACATCTCAATTGCCTCGGCATCGGCACGCTCTTTTGAAAGGGCAGCAAACTCGTTCTCAATCGACGGCTTGATTAATCGGTCAAAGCTATCCTCAGCAGCCTCCTCTACCAACTGCGAGGTCTCGCCTTTGCCTCGCACCACAATACGACACACATTATCGACGGCACGATCGTTGTTGATGTCGATGCTCACCTTGAGGAAACCCTCTTTCTCGCCACGGCGAATAGCGAGTAATTGATGTGATGAAATATACTTCAACGGTTTAGAAAAGTCGTAGTAGAACTCATAGTTTCTACCCTCTATCTCCTTACCTTTTACCACGCTACAGTTAAGCACGGCATCATAGCGAAACGAGCGACGCACACTGTTGCGTACAGATTGGTTCTCGTTCACCCATTCAGCGATGATGTCGAGAGCGCCGTCAATTGCTTCATCGGCGTTAGGAACCTTGTCGCCATCTACAAATTTTGATGCCATCGAATTCACGTCATCACCCTTCTGCGCCATTATCATCTTGGCAAGCGGCTCCAAACCTTTCTCACGAGCCATCTGAGCGCGTGTACGGCGTTTAGGTTTGTAGGGCAGGTAGATATCCTCTAGTTCAGTGGCATCCCAGCAGTTTAGGATGCGATTGGACAACTCTTCAGTAAGCTGTTCTTGCGACTCAATTGTCTTTATAATTGTGGACTTGCGCTTCTGCAACTCATCATAATATGCCATGCGTGCATCAATCGACTGGATTTGCGTCTCGTCAAGGTTTCCCGTCTGTTCCTTACGGTAACGACTAATAAATGGAATTGAATTATCATCACGCAGCAAACTCACAGTATTAGACACCTGATTCAGCGGTATATTAAGTTCCTGCGATATTAAAGAAGAAATTTTATCGGCCATTATTCAGTTATTATTTTCAAATTTATCATCACTTAACTCTTAGTCACTTATCCTATTGCCTTTATCATCAACGATACATCCACCTCGTTTCTTAAGGGTTATCAGTGTGATTTCAGGATAAGCACTGCCCAACCGGGCTGGCATACCCACCATGCCAATGCCTATGTTCACATAGAGTTTGTGGTCGCCTTCGGTGTATAGACCTCCCCAAAATTCATAAACAAACCATGCAGGTGAAAAACTGTGTCCAAAGAGAGTTATCATACACTGCATAGCATGAGTATGACCTGTGAGAGTTAGGTCGGCCTTGTCGCATATACGAGCCATTATCACGCGGTTCTGGTAAAACCTATCGAGTTTCCACACATCAGAAGTATGCTGCAATAGCACAATAAACCGCTTGCTTGTGTCATAATCTGCATAAGCATCATTGAGGTTAAGATATCTTGGAAATGGCCAAGTATGGCAACAGATAGTTCCCAATACTGCTATCTCACTAGAGTCACGCTTCACGATTATGTGGTCATTAATAAGCATTTTCCAACCCATCTCTTTTTGTAAGTCTATAAGCGCCAAGCTGTCGGCACGACGGGCCTTATCACTCGGCCAGTCAAAATAAAGAGCCTCATCGTGGTTGCCTTGAATCGAAACCACTCCATCGCGAGCATGAAGCTTTGAGAGGATATCCTTATAGGGCAACGCCTCATCGGTACGACGACTCACGAGGTCACCTGTGAAACAAATCAGATCAGGATTCAGAGCATTGATGCTGTCAACCACTTCTTGAACAAATTTGGTTTTTCCATTGTAAGTACCTAGGTGCAAGTCGCTGAATTGGACAATACGATAGCCGTCAAACTCCTCTGGCAAATTCTCAAACTCTAACTCTAGACGTGTTACATTCAATTGATAAGGAATGAACAAAAGTCCTATCCACATATAAATGAAAACTACTATACCCAATACAGTAGCAGCAATGCCTCCAACCTTGCGGGTGCGCTTACCACTCTTCTTGAGATGAGTAGGCATCCACACAAAGGCAGCTATATAGCGTGGTACATAGAACGTGTAATAAATATATATCATCCATATTATAGCCAAAAAAGTGCCATTTCCACAAGTGCGGTGTGGAATAGCAATGGCCACTATCAACATCGTCAGTAGCACTAACGAGAGCACAGCATGTGCACTACTCTTAAGCCGTGGCCACTTTTTGTCGCGCTTGAATTTGCGAAACAGCCATAAATCAAGGCCAAAGTTCACAACAAGCAGCGCAATAAGCGGAATCCATTGTATTGTCATTTGTCACTAAATGATTAAAAACAATAATTTTATTGCATTACCCTATCGCCTCAATGTGATTGGTGAGTGGATTGCTATACATCTGCAACATATATTTAAACATATAGTTGCGGTCACTAGCATTTACGGGTATATCATTGATGCGATCGAGCTGACCGTTGAGATAGTCGCGGAACTCTTTCTCATCTTGAGCAGTGTAGTGCTCAGCAAAGTCCTTGTTATCGAAAAGCAAGTCGTGAGCGATATAGTTTGTCTTAAAAATTTTGTAATTGGCATGTATCGCATGATCAATGATACCACAGATGCGCTGCACTAAGAGCAAACGGTCAAGGTCGGCAGGAATTCTGTCAAGTCGCTCGTTGATGCATGGAGTGAATGCATAATGAATTTGACCCTTATTCTCCATAATTCCAATCTTCATACTCTCCAAGTCATCCTCTTGAGTCTTCTTGTAGTTGGGATTCTTGCTCTTGAGTAGGTACTCGCGAGCCTTGAGGCGGTCATTGGGATCATACTCATAACTAATGGCGATAGGGGCTATATTTAATTCTTTAAGGCTCTCTACAAATGGAACGTCACGGTTGCCATAGGTTAGCATCTTGAGCAGGCTCTCCTGCGTGCGGTCATTGCCATCTTTGCAACGGCCTTCGCGCTGAGCAATCCACACCGACCCCTTCTTCTGAGTAAGCACAAAGTGGATGTAGCGCGAAAGCTGGATAGCAGCAGCCATCGTCTGCAAGCGACCAAGATTACGTTTAACCACAAAGCATTTGTTTAGTCGAACCAACCTAGTTATCCAGTTGTAGATAAGCAAATTGTTGCCTATAGCTATCTCACATGAGTCCATATCATTTTCCAGCATCAGGTAACTAAGCTGGGCTGAGTCGAGAACAATGTCGCGGTGGTTAGTGATAAATGTGTTGGGCACACCCTTCACCAGGTTTTCAAGTCCACTTGAGGTGAGACCCTGTGATGTCTTTTTTAGTAGGCCCTCCACCACTGGCCTCATTACTTTTTCTTGAAACTCTTGCTTTGAGTTCAGACTCAAGAGTAGCATCTTAACCTTTGTGTAACCATAGTCGGGAGCTATCATCTTGACAATGTGCCTGAACATGGGTTCGTTAACCAGCATCGACATCTCGTTGTGGAAATCTTTATCCTGAATTGGGCAAATGTCCACAAACTCAGCCGGCATAGCAATCTTATTTATTTCCATAATATTATTCATTTTATAACAATTTTCAAAGGTACTCCTTTTTTTTCATCTAAACAAATCACAACTTTGCTATTTAATGTTTTTTGTGTAACTTTGCACTATGGAACAAGAATTTGCTTCTAGACTTCTGGAGAATGCCGTAAGCGAGTTTGCTCAACTGCCTGGCATAGGGCGTAAAACAGCACTTAGGCTCGTACTATATCTGCTCAAGCAGAACGAAGACGTAGCCACACGCTTTGGTGAGAGTATTATAAAGCTACGCAAAGAGATACGCTATTGCCGTGTGTGCCACAACATTAGCGAGACCGAAATCTGCCCAATTTGTGCCAACTCATCACGTGACCGAAGCACTGTGTGCGTGGTCGAGAATGTGAAAGACGTTATGAGCATCGAGAATACAGGGCAGCATCGTGGCCTCTATCATGTGCTAGGAGGACTCATCTCACCAATGGATGGCATAGGACCTCAAGATATCGAGATTGACAGTCTTGCCGAAAGAGTGAAAAGCGGTGAGGTTAAAGAGGTGATACTTGCCTTGAGCGCAACTATGGAAGGCGACACTACCAACTTCTACATTTACCGCAAACTAGCACCCTACCCCGACGTTAAAATCACCATTCTTGCCCGCGGTGTGAGCGTAGGCAACGAGATTGAATACACCGACGAACTTACCCTAGGCCGCTCAATCCTAAACCGTACCCTATTCAGCGACTCATTCTCAAAAGAGTGAAAGACGTGGAACGACATTCCTATACTTTGAACTATTAACTATGAACTATAAACTAAATTCATGGCCGACAACTACTTAGAAAACCACCACAACGACTACCTTAAGCGTAAGGCACAAAAAGAAGCTGCCCGCAAGCACAGGCAGCATCTATACCTAGAGGCCTATCGCAAAAAACTCGCACAAAAGAATTCTGAGAACAATAATGGCCATAAGGAAAAATAATAGGCTTTGCTAGCCTTATTATAAATAAATTGTAATATTTTTTGCTCAAGTATTGAATTATATTTCAAAATTCTGTACCTTTGTAAGATTTTAGGCGAAAACTAGAATTACATTACTTAAAATATCTCATAATTATGTTTATCATTGGTATAGCAGGCGGAACAGGATCAGGCAAGACCACTGTAGTACGCAAAATAATGGAACGCCTTCCTAAAGGTGAAGTTGGCATAATATCTCAAGATTCCTATTACAAGGATTCTAGTCACATTCCTGTCGAGGACCGTCAAAAGATCAACTTCGACGAGCCAGCAGCATTTGATTGGAACTTACTGCTTGAGCACTTGAAGATGCTTAAAAAGGGCGAGTCAATAGAGATGCCCACCTACAGTTATCTCACCTGCACACGTCAAAAAGAGACAGTGCACATGGATCCACACGATGTTGTGCTCATAGAGGGTATCTTGGTAATGAGCGACCCACGCCTACGCAAGATGATGGACATCAAGGTGTTTGTTGATGCCGATGGCGACGACCGACTCATCCGTGTAATCTCACGCGACTGCATCGAACGCGGACGCACAGCACAAGAAGTGATTGACCGCTATCAGCAGGTTCTCAAGCCCATGCATCTGATGCACATTGAGCCCTGCAAGCGCTTTGTCGATATCATCGTTCCCGAGGGAGGTCACAACGAAGTAGCTATTAACCTACTCACCGATTACATTAAATCGCGTCTCAACCTAAAAAAGAAGTGATACCACTCTTTGAGGGCTCTTTATCAACATGAAACTTTTCAACAACCGCGACAAGAAGAAATACGAAACCCCGCAAGTGCAGGTGGCGACAGGCGATGACCTCACCAATGCAGAGAAAATCATCGAAGTCAACGACAAGGTGACTGCCATGCTCAAGCAATGCGGCAACGAGGGTAAGTTGGTGTTACAAACCGATAATCTGGTGAAAAAGTACCGCCAGCGAACTGTTGCCAATCATGTCTCCATCAATGTGCGCCAGGGCGAGATTGTGGGATTGCTGGGACCTAACGGTGCCGGCAAGACCACCACGTTCTATATGACGACAGGTCTCGTAACTCCCAACGAAGGTCGCGTTTTTATAAATAATGTAGAGATTACTAAGCTACCTGTATATCGCCGTGCGCAGTTGGGTATCGGTTACCTGCCGCAAGAGGCATCGGTGTTTCGCAAACTCACAGTAGAGAATAACATTCGCACCGTACTCGAGATGACAAATACCACTCCTGAGTATCAGCGCGACAAACTCGAGGAGCTCATCTCGGAATTCCACCTCGAGAAGGTACGCAAGAACCTTGGCGATCGCCTCAGTGGTGGTGAGCGACGACGCACCGAGATAGCTCGATGCCTTGCCATCAACCCCTGGTTTATCATGCTCGACGAGCCGTTTGCAGGCGTTGACCCCATCGCTGTAGAAGACATTCAGAGCATCGTCTATAGCCTAAAGCACAAGAACATAGGCATCCTCATCACCGACCATAACGCGCCAGAAACTCTGAGCATCACAGACCGGGCTTATTTGCTCTTCGAAGGAAAAATCCTCTTCCAGGGCACTAGCGAAGAACTAGCAGTAAACCCTGTAGTGCGCGAAAAATACCTGGGCCGCAATTTCGTCTTCCGACGCAAAAAGTTCAAAGAGACGATTTAATTAAGTGAATACTATTAGGTCTTATGCACAATACAAAGACGATAGTCTATACTTTTTTCATCATTTTTTTATGACAAATATTGACTTATTATAATATTCTGCTTATATTTGCATCAATCTTTCGAGAACACATTTAGTTTAACCAATATAAAACGTACTATTATGAAAAAATTACTTTGCATGATTGCACTGGCGGGATTCGCACTTACCGCTTGGTCGCAAACTCCGCTGAGGCTTAGCACCTACAGCGGCACATCTTTAGACCGCTATGACGGCCAACTGTGCGATGTAACTGCCGACCGCTATCTTTTCAACGGTTGGAACACTATCTCAATGCCTTTCGCCATGACAGAGCAAGAAATTGATGACGCTCTGGGACAAGGTGTGAGACTTGAGCGTCTAGTGGGCGTAAATCAACAAGGCAACGAAATAGTGCTTAACTTCCAAGACTGCAAGGCTGAAGGAATACAAGCCAACATGCCCTACATCCTCTATTATCCAGGTGAAACAGGCTCTAAGAGATTACATGTCATCACACAAGTGACAAAAAAAGAGTCGAAGGTAACATTTACCACTAATGGTGGTGTAGAGGTGACTATGAACGGTACCGCTGTCAGAACCGACGGCAAGGGTCACTATGGCATCCTCGCCATAAACAACGTTGATGCCAACTTCACTTCTATCGACAACGACAAATCGTTCTTCTATGCTACGTACTGCTACATCAACATCCCAGGCGAACAGCAGTTCACCCTCATTCCTAATCACTTGGGGGCTGGTGAGGTGACTAGCATCAATGAAATCGCTGCAGCAAGTGACATTATTGACGTTTACAACGTGCTTGGCATGAAGGTAGCCAACAACATCAAGGCTGGAGAAGTAAACAACCTTACCCCAGGCATTTACGTAGTAAAAGGCCGCAAGATTCTCGTAAAGTGATGTAAATAACGTATTTTTCTACACATACTCTACAGGCAGCATCTCGGTTAAGGGATGCTGCTTGCCGTTTATTAGCCAAGTGAATGTGTAACCATTGTAGTCAAGTGGAAGGAGAACCTTGTCAATGTGGTGCCACTGAGGTTTGCCGTAGTCGCTAGATGCTCCGCTCAATTCCACTTGCTGCGCCGCATGATTGATGCGCCAATACCCACCCCCAAGGCATACATCTCCAGGCTCCATAAGATGACGATGCAACGTCACCATCCCAAGCCTGAGAAAACCATCTTGGGTGATGATGAATTTAGGGTAAGACATGGTTATTTTAGTTGTAATTTCTTTTTTTATGTTGCGATGAGCATCGCAACATACAGGGCTCAATCGGTGATAAGCGTGCCTAATGCAGTGCGGTTGAAAGTGTTCTTCACCCAGATGGGGATATGCTTCTCGGCTACCGGCTTAATAGTTGGAGCATAAATCACTTTTGCCCCCTTGTCGCACATCTGCTGTGCCTGCTCATAAGTCATCTGGCGGATGACGGTGGCATTAGGATCAACCTTTGGGTCGGCTGTCATAAAGCCATCAACATCGGTCCAAATCTCCAAACTATCGGCATTAAGGGCGCTAGCGACAATTGCAGCCGTGTAGTCACTGCCACCACGTCCCAAATTGGAAATTCTGCGGCTCTTACTATCGCGGGAGATGAAGCCTCCCATAACTGCCACTTTGCCTTTGAATTTGCCTAACGTATTAGCTATATTTGCATTAGTAGCTTCCAGGTCACACTCATGGTTAGAGCTGCGCATAATCTCGAGTGAGTTGAAATAGGTAGCGTCATCAATAATAAGGCTGATGATAAGCGACGATAGCCGCTCACCATAGCTCACCACCTCCTCTAGGTCGGCCTCTGTGAGTTCCTCATTGCGAGAAATGTCGGTATAGGCATTACTCAACTCAAAAAATAGAGCACGTACACGATTGAGAGCATCGTCAATCTGCTCGCCTGCAATGAGTTTGTTCATAATCTCATTGTGGCGCGCGGTGATATCCTGCACAATGCGGTAGGCACCAATGTCGTTATTAGCAGCCAAGTTAGCAGCTTTGATGAGCGTGTCGGTGAGTCCACCCAGAGCTGACACCACAACAATGACTGGCTCATCTTGGTTCTCAACAATGTATTTCACATTGCGTAGAGACTCTACTGTTCCTACCGATGTTCCTCCAAATTTAAGTACTTTCATGAGTGTTTATCTAAATTGCGCGTAAAGTTAGTGTTTTTTCTTGATATGTGCCCAAAAATCTTGTAAAAATTGCAATAATTGACTATTTTTGCGTGCGAAATGGAAGATTTAAACCTCGACATATTCAATTTACTAGACAATCAGCCTGAACCCGCACGCGGCGCACTGCTAGTGGCGAAACCCACTGTAGAAGATTTTTGCTTCAAGCGCAGCATTACCATCCTCGTTGACCATGACAACGAGGACGGCTCAATGGGTGTGATAGTAAACAAACCTACACGCTTCACCCTCAATGAGCTCGTCCCCGACGTGGTGTGCAACGAGAATATACCTCTCTACCTGGGAGGGCCTGTAGGCACAAACATGATGTTTTTTCTCCACACCTTGGGCAAAGAAACGATTCCCGGAAGCGAGCAGATTGCGCCTGGCCTATTCTTTGGTGGCGATTTTGAAGTCATCAAAATGTTTCTTGCCGATGGCGAAAATATCAACGAGAAAGTGAAATTTATGGTTGGATACAGCGGATGGACTGTTGGCCAACTCGACAATGAGGTAAAACGCCACGATTGGGCTGTACTTAAAGGTGATGTGACCCAACTGGCAATGAGCAGTAACAATGAAGCACTGTGGAGTAACGCAGTAGCACGCTTTGGTGACCAATATCAACTTTGGAGAAACTGGCCCGATGACGTAAGCTTGAACTAAAAGACAGCAACACACACCACCTAATCTGAAACGTCGTTAGACTATAATTTACATAGGAAGTGCAATAACTAAGAGCGGCATTGAAGAAAGCAATCTTTCAATAAAAAAAATTATTATTAAACATCGCATAAAAATCCAAGAATTCAGGCCTAGACACCAGTTCTGCTCCTTGCTTAGTTGCCATCTTATCAGGCACAGGCATTATGCCCACTCTCAACAAATCCATTCTATCGGCATCAAAGCAGATGTCAATTGTCTCATCTCCTGTTCTATGTTCTATGGTATGCAATTCACAAGCCCGTTTCAGTTTTCCAATTTGTGAATCATTCAGAAAAAACAATTGTGTTTTACGTATGGTATCAATAAGCAACGATGCCCTCATTCCATGACCAGAATCTTCTCCATTTTCCTTTCTTTCGGAGTCATGAAGGTAAGCAAAAGCCATTATAACATCCTTATCAGCTCCATCGGCATAAAGAATCTCTCCAAATTTTGCTACCCTATCCCAATGTTCCACTCCATGAGTCACACCTAATGTTTCAGGCCACCTATTAGAACTAAAGGAACGAAGTCTGATAATGCAAGAATTCATATACCTTATTTTCAAATATCACCTTATTGACCTTTTCATTCCCCTTCTCAAAAGATTAGTTGCATCATCTCCACGTCATGGACTTGAGTGCCGTGGTTTATCCATTTTTTGAGAAGTCCAGCGGTGACAAAGCCATGCTTCTTGAGCAGTGAAATGCACACCGTGTTATTAACTGGCACCAAAGCATAGATTTGAAATAACCCCAGATAATCGCGCACGTAACCTATAGTAAGTTTTAACGCCGCATCGCCTAGACCTTTTCCTTCATGAGTCTGGTCAATCATAATGCCAAACTCAGCTCTGTTGTTGAATGGGTCAAAGTTGGTGAGATCAACAGTGCCCACAGGCTCGCCACTCTCGGTGAGAGTTATCATCAGTCGCAGTTGGCGTGTTGTGTAGATGTCACTGTCGTAGTTCTGTAGATACTGCCACAAGTAACTCTTAGGTGAAGGCGATATGATATTGCTCACGGTCCACAACCAAGAGTCATTTTCCCACTTGTAGAGAACATCAAGGTCGGTAACCTCAAGCGAACGTAACGTAACAATATCGTTGGAAATTATCTTTTTCATGTTTTTAGGGGCAAATATACTCTTGCTTATTTACAAATATCGTCTCAATCGTATTTATTCCTCTGAACTGACAACTTTTTTGTAGTCTTGCACAAGTCCTGTGGCGACATAGACCACATGCATCTTATCGATGCTTATGGAAATCTCCAAAACCAGTTGTTGACCAGATCCATAATCAAGTGTCAATTTGTTGCCTTTCAAGGCCCAATTAAATGGCACATCAGTTTTCACATTGCCATCTTCTATATGCCTCCTAGAACCTGTGCGTTCTTTTTTGAAAACATAATGATAATCATCGGCCTGCGATCCAGGTTCATTGATAATGGCCCACTCGCCCACAAGTTGCTCTTCTTGAGAAGACAGAACATCATTGTCATCGCCGCACGAACTAAAGACGAATGGCAGAACTATTGCCAGTAATAAAAGTATCTTTTTCATATTTAAAAGGATTTAGTGATTACATTTTTCTGCAAAGATAATCGTTTTTCTCTGCTTTCACTTATTTCTAGGAGAATAATTCTTATTCGTTTTTAAGCAGTTGTTGCAGGCGCTCGGGATCGTTGGTGGTGATAAAATCCACACCATAGTTTATGCACCACTGCATGTCACGGTCACTATTTACTGTCCACACGTTCACTTTCATGCCTAACTCATGTGCCTCGTCAATCCACTGAGGATGCTCACGCATCACCCTGATGCTGTAGTCGATACCAGCAACGCCCAGTTCATTGAGTTGAGATGGCGGCAACTCGCCATTGAGGTAATAGACTGGAGTGCCATCGGGAGCCAGTTCCTTCAGGTTTTTCATGCCCTGATAAGAGAAAGTGATATATTCCACACGGTCTTCCAATCCCATTCTCTTTACCATCTTCACAATCTTGCGTGCAGCCTCAAGCTCATGCTCACGATTTGTATGAGGTTTCATCTCAACTATGAGGCGTGTCTTCAGCAACTTGCCGCACTCCAGCATCTGCTCCAAAGTGGGCAGCAGCTCACCATTCTTGAGGTGCATATTCTTGAGTTGCTTCCATTTTGAAGTCTCTATAGTAACACCTTCGAATGTAGCATCGTGGTTTACCACCAACACGCCATCGGCCGTCATCCACACATCAAATTCCGAGCCCCATGCCCCTATCGAGTCGGCCTTCACAAGCGATCGAAGTGAGTTCTGTGCAGAGCCTTCGGTGTCCCAATATCCTCGATGGCAAATCACCTCTTGTGCAGTTGCAACAGCACTGACCGCCAACAATAATATCATAATCAACTTTCTCATGTCATAAATTCGTTATTAGTTCTTGGAGATTTCCTCATAAATACCACCAACAGCAGCACAGTTGCCATAGCACTGCCTAGCGCCATCCAATGGTTTCCTGTGCCAGTAGTCTCAAGGTAATTGTCTGATATATAGTTATTATTAGCAAGGTAAGTGACCAGCACTATCGAACCATTGTTGAGGGCATGAGCGATGATGGGTGTCCACACCTCGCCAGTCCACACCAAAAGGTAGCCCAACCATGCACCAAGCAGTATTCTTGGCACAAATCCAAAGAACTGCAAGTGGAAAGCGCTGAAAACAATCGCCACAGCCCACACTGCCACGTGCTTGTTGACCTTGCCATGTAGCATTGTGCCCAGCAAACCTGCACGGAAGAAAATTTCCTCGCCCAAACCAGTCAACACGCCCACAACTAGCACCATAAATATCATCATGCCTAGCGACTGTGCATCGAGCAGCTTGTTGGTGGCCGCTGTCGCGTCGCTCTCCATATCACGCAACTGATTTTCCAGACCTTGCAGCCATGATGGGAACTCAATGTTCTGGTTCCATTCCACCACATAATTCATAGCGGGTAAAGCTGCTATCCACACTAGCACCACAAGCAGGATAGATTTCAAGGTTGGACCCTTGGTCATCCACAAGGTGTGAGACATTGGTATTAGGTCTGTCCTCTTACTCAACATTGCTAGCATCACAACCGGTAATATGAACATCACCAGATTCTGCGCTATCGACATAGCTACCATGTAGTTGACATTTTGTGAATCTTCACCAAACATCAGCATGACTGCAATAGCCACCACAAACAATGCTACCATCATTCCACAAAAAAGGAATAATATTTTCAGTTGCCAAGAAAAACTGGTATATCTAGACATTTCTCGATTTTTTTTGCAAAAATACAAAAAAACACAATATTTGATGCAGTATTTTGATGCTTTGTGTGTTTATATTGTGTAATTTTGCAACAACACTCTAAAACTATCAAAAGTTATGAAGACTTTAAATTTTATATTCTCACTATTATTAATAGCTTTTGTCAGCGTGCCTACAACAGCTTGGGCACAAAGTTATGACGATGACATATATGTGATTGACAAGACCGCTCCAATTCCAGAAAACGAGACAAAGAAAGAACGCAAAGAGCGCATCAAGAAAGACCACGAGATTGTTGACTCAATCTACCACCTCAAGGCTGAACTCGCTGCCGACGACGGATATTTCGTGCTGCAAGCTACCGAAGTGCGAAACAGTTACGGACATTATGAACTCGGACTCAACGACAACACCAACTTCATGCTCATGCAAGGTGACAAAGGCATCTTCCAAGTGGCTTTCAACAACATGAACGCCGGTGCCAACGGTCTGGGAGGCATCACCCTTCACGGACGCATCACCAACAAAACACTCAGTCACGACAAGAAAGGAAACACTATCTTAACTTATACCATGATAGGACGTCGCATGAACGCCAGCGTCACCATTACCATCTTTAAAGGAAGTGATCAGGCAATCGCCGACGTATTTCCCAACCTCGGCAACGGACGCATAACCCTAAGAGGAAGACTGGTTCCATATCTCAACGAAGACATCCGCATCGATCCATAGAAAAAAGTAAGATAAAGAACAAAGTGAAGAAAAAGCAGCGATTCTTTTTCTTCACTTTTCTTTTTATTTTAACGGCAAGTGTTTGAAAACCCACAAAAAGCAGTAACTTTGCAGCCGTTTTTTGATATTTACTATCATGTTGCGATATAATCGTCGTGTATAAAGAATAATAACAAATGAACTGGACCGCACTTGCCACAATAGGTTTGCTCTTCGTGAGCAACATAGTAATGACATTTGCCTGGTATGGGCACCTAAAGTTGCAGCAGATGGGCGTAAGCACCAACTGGCCGCTTTTCGTTGTAATCCTCTTCTCCTGGGGCATTGCCCTATTTGAATATATGTTTATGGTGCCTGCCAACCGCATCGGGTTTTCCGACAATGGTGGACCATTTTCATTAATGCAGCTCAAAGTCATTCAAGAAGCCATCACATTGACTGTGTTCACTGTGTTTGTGACCGTCTTCTTTAAGAACGAGCACCTCCACTGGAACCACTTTGTATCATTCATGCTTCTCATCATGGCAGTATATTTTGCTTTCATGAAAGTTGAATGAACAAATGATACGCCAAAATATTAAATACTGTTAATTTCCAGCCTTTTCCCCTGCCATTTTTTACAAAAAACACATTTACGTCAAAAATGGCATCATATTTGCTATTGATTCTATAGAATACATATCTAGTATTCTGAAAAGAAAATAGCATCGTCGTGACGATGACTTATTTCATTGTTTAAGGTTTATGTTAATGGTATTAGAAGGTTAATTAGTTAAGCAATCCCCGACGTGATGTCGTGGATTTCTTTTTTGCAGAGGGACAAGCAAAAAAAGAAGCAACAAAGCGACACAACTTCTTATAAAAATACTTAAATAATGAATGCCGATTGAGAGGAAATCGCTACTTTTGCAAGTTACTTTCGCCACAGTTGTTCCCATTAGTGGAACAATTCCATAGGCGAATTAACAACCACCTAAGTATCAACAAAATGAACACTATCACACTTCACAACACACTTCCGGCAGTGTTTGCTGGCCGTGAAGATACTGGCAGCGAAATATGGCTTCGCGACGTGACATTTGAGCGCGGTAAGAAATATCTCATCAGCGCCGAGAGTGGCACTGGAAAGTCGTCACTATGCAGCTACATCTATGGTTACCGCATTGACTATAGCGGAACTTTCGCCTTTGACGGCCGCGACATAAAGCAACTGAGCGTGGCAGAGTGGTGCAAGGTTCGCACCCATCATATCGCCTACCTAGCACAGGAGATGCGCCTGTTCCCCGAACTCACTGCAATGGAAAACATCATGCTCAAGAACAGCATCACTAACTTCAAGACACATGAAGAAATTGTGGCAATGATGGAACGCCTAGGCATTGTAGAAAAAGTTGATAGTCCAGTAGCAAAGCTCTCGATAGGTCAGCAACAGCGTGTGGCGATAATCCGCACCCTGTGCCAGCCTTGCGACTTTATCATGCTCGACGAGCCAGTGAGCCACCTTGACGAGACCAACAACCGCATAGTTGCCGAGATGGTGACCTCCGAGGCTATGCGTCAAGGTGCTGGCATCATATCAACCTCGGTGGGCAACAATGTGAAAATCAATGTCGATAAAGAATTCAAACTATGAGCAAGAAAGATATAAATAATACTGATTACAGCAGCCGCGGACTGATGTGGAAGTTGCTGCGCAAGCACATCAGCAAGTCGCAGCTCATCGGTTTTTCGCTCGCCAGTTTAGTGGGACTTACAATTGTGATACTTGCTGTGCAGTTCCATCAAGACGTGAAGCCTCTTTTTAAAGATGAAGACAGTTTTTTGCGTAAAGACTATATCATCATCACCCGCGAGGTGTCAACTGCATCCACAGTGCTGCAAGGAAGCAATGAGTTCTCTACTAGCGACATAGAGGACATTGAGGCCCAGCCTTGGTGCCGACAGGTGGGTAAATTCTCGAGCAACGACTACAGCGTTGAGGCCATTATAAGCGTGAGTGGACAAGGCATGCGCACAATGATGTTCTTTGAATCCTTGCCCGACGAGTTCCTAGATGTAACCGACAAAAACTGGAAATTTGACCCCAATAATCCTAAGATTCCTGTAATCATCTCAAGAGATTATCTCACACTCTACAACTTTGGATTTGCACCCAGTCAAGGTCTGCCACAGGCTAGCGAACTGGCGGTTTCTAAGGCGGTGAATCTACAATTCACCCTTCGTGGCAATGGTGAAATTCAGACTTTTGAAGGTACCTTGGTAGGATTCTCGTCACGTCTAAACACCATTGTTGTGCCCGAGGACTTCATGAAGTGGAGCAACGAAAAATTTGGTAACAGCGCTGAGCGAAACCCTTCAAGACTCATTGTTGAGGTTAACAGCCCTGGTGACGAAAGAATAGGCAAATATTTCTCGGAACATGGATATCAGGTCGCTGGCGACAAGATGAATCAAAGCAAGGCACAAGGCTTCCTTAATATTATCGTGAGCATCGTCATCATTGTGGGCGTCATCATTAGTGTTCTGGCGTTCTTTATCCTTATGCTGAGCATCTACCTGCTTCTGCAGAAGAACACAAAGAAATTGCAAGACCTACTGGTGCTGGGTTACTCTCCCGACCAGGTGTCACGCACCTACATCAACATGGTGATCTACATCAACTGCGCTGTGATGGTAGTCTCGGTGATTCTCATGCTGCTGATGCGAGCCTATTACCTCCCTATGCTTAATGCGATGGACGTGAAAGGTGGCTCAATAATCATTGCACTAATAGTGGCTGTAATTATCATGTCACTCATTTCGTTAGGCAACATCTTGGCAATAAAGCGCAAAATTAAAGATTTGTGGATTCAAAGTTCGTAGTTCACAGTTTAGAGTTAAAAGTTCAGAGTTTTAGTATTTTTCGAAGAAAAATTCACTTAACAATTACTACTTAAGATAAATCATGACAAAAATAATTGCTTTAGCCAATCAAAAGGGCGGCGTTGGGAAAACCACAACCGCCATCAATCTGGCAGCATCATTGGCACGATGCGACAAAAAGGTGTTGCTCATCGATGCCGACCCACAGGCCAATGCAACTTCGGGACTAGGCATTGACCCAAAACAACTGCAAGCCTCCATATATGAATGTCTTGTCGATGAATATCCTATCGAGAGCGCAGTGGTGCCTTCGTGCGTAGAAGGACTTGACGTGCTTGGTTCTATCATCGACCTTGTGGGTGCTGAGCTTGAGCTTATCAAAAAGCCCAACCGCGAGAAAGTGATGACGCGCATCCTCAAGAGCGTGAGCGACCGCTATGACTACATCCTCATCGACTGCAGTCCCTCACTGGGTCTGATTACAGTCAACGCACTCACGGCAGCCAACAGCGTGATCATACCTGTCCAGGCCGAGTATTTCGCCCTTGAGGGCATCAGCAAGTTGCTCAACACAGTGCGCATCATCAAGTCGAAACTCAACACAGGCCTTCACATCGAGGGTTTTCTGCTCACCATGTATGACGCACGCTTAAGGCTGGCCAACCAAATCTATGAGGAACTTAAATCACACTTTGGAGACATGGTATTCACCACCGTGATACCCCGCAACACAAAGCTCAGCGAGGCACCAAGTCACGGCCTGCCTGCCATTCTCTACGATCCCCAGAGCCGTGGCGCCATCAGCCACCTAATGCTTGCTAAAGAACTCATTGAGAGAGACACTAAAAAAACATAAGCAGCGGACTGATAATCACTTTTTTCAAGACATAAAAAAACGATGACAAACATTGCTTTGTCATCGTTTTTTATCATTTAAACTCAAATTCTGTCACTCTTGTGGCAAGCGACGGAAACCTTGTCCCAGAATTTCAGAACTTTCCATGATGTTTACAAAAGCTTTAGGATCGATGCGATAAAGAACCGAACGCAGCTTAATCATGTCGGCACGGTCAAGGGTGACATAAACCATCTTGCGCTCGTTGCCCTTGTAGAGTCCGCTACCGGTGATGCAAGTGCCACCACGCTTGAGGTTGTTGATGATAAAGTCACGCACTGGCTCGGGGTTATCGGTGATGATGAACATTGTCTTGTAACTCTTCATACCATCAACCACAAGGTCAATCACCTTGCCCTCAATAAAGATGATAATCACCGAATAAATTGGCAGGCGGATGTCACCAAATGCAATGAGTGTGCTCAAGGTGATGATGCCATCAACAATCATAACGAGGGTTCCTAGCGAAATTTTGGTGTATTTGTGCAGAATCATCGAAATGATGTCACTGCCACCGCTAGTAGCGCCCGAACGGAAAATGAGACCTATTGCCAAACCATAAATAATACCAGCAACAACAGTATTAAGGAAATAGTCGGGGGCAAACCAGCCTCCGTTGTGAGGTATCTCCACCATCGACGCGCCAGCTTGATTAACAATCTCGCCATCGTGAATCACTGGGTTGTAGCCCCACCAGCTCTCAAGGATAAAGGTGAACACAAAAATCAAAGCAGTTGAGACGATGGTCTTCACACCAAACTTGGGTCCGAGAATCCATGTGCCAATGATGAGAAGTGGCACATCCATACAGAGGGCATAAAGCGAAATCTTCCAGGGCCACAGAGTGTTGAACACGTTACTGAGACCATAGGTGCCACCAGGAGCCATCAGATATGGGTTAACAAACATCACATCGCCAATGGCAAACAGAGCGCTGCCTACAATAAGCAAAAAATAGGCAAGTATCTCACGTTTAAGCTTTTTCTTGTTGTCGAGAGTAAGCATTATGAATTGTTTTTACTTGTAAATAATATCATTTGTCTTAAAATCGGGCGCAAAGGTAGTGAAAAGTTTTCAGATTTAAGAAATCCGAAATCAGATTTTACACTTTAAACTTTGTTTTGGTCATTTTTGGCAAATCAACTCCAAAAAACTAACGGCTAAAATCTAATTACTAAAAACTTTTCATTATCTTTGCGGTTTAATAGATTCACCTCTCAAAGATAAATGATAATAATCCGCACCAAATATCTGCCGCCATCACGCAATTACTCTGCCATTAATCTGTTTGGCGTGTTTTTTGTGCATCCCGATGTGAAGGTTGATAAGCGCCTTATCAACCATGAGAGCATCCACACGGCACAGATGCGCGAGCTGCTCTACTTGCCGTTCTATATCATTTATCTCATTGAGTGGTTCATCAGGCTGTTTTTAAAGGGCAACGCCTATTTTAACATCAGTTTTGAACGCGAAGCCTATAAGAATGAGAGCAATCACGACTACCTCGAGCAGCGCAAGCACTACTCATGGATAAAATACATGCGCAAGAAAAAGGGCACAAAGAGGCCAAAACCGAGAAAAAGATTCCGTAGATATTTGAATAAAAAGTATTAGCATATATGGATAAACATGATATTGAAAACTATAAAGCCGAATTCATAGACCTGCTTAAATCAACAGGTCGTGAGGGCATTGACGACCTCATTGAGATGCTCGACGAAGGCAAGTTACACTTCTTCACCGCACCAGCAAGCGTGAACCACCACCTCAATAGCGACGGAGGGTTGCTTGTGCACTCGCTCAACACCTGCAAGGCAGGACTCAAACTACGAGAGATGGTCATCGCCATGAAACCAGAGCTAGAAGACCAGCTTAACCGCGACAGCGTGATTGTTGCCACTTTGCTGCACGACATCTGCAAGGCTGACATCTACTCACCAGCTATTAAGAAGCAACGAGGCGCCGATGGCATTTGGCGTGAGGTGCACAGCTATGAGGTGAGCTACCGCAACTTCCCGATGGGGCATGGCGAAAAATCGGCTATGCTAGCACTGATGAGCGGCTTTGAGATCTATGACGATGAACTGCTTGCCATTCGTTGGCACATGGCCGCGTGGGACCTTCCCATGCAAAGCGTGGAACTTACTAGATGCCTTAGCACGGCCCGCGACGAGCATCCTTTGTGCTCACTAGTAAACCTAGCCGACGGCATCGCCGCCAACCTACTTGAGTGGGAGTAGTTTATGCATTCAGAATAACTCAAAACTGATAACTGACAACTGATAACTGACAACTAAATGAAACTACGATTTATAATCACATTACTGCTGCTTGCGGCTATTGGCAACACTTTACAAGCCAGAGAAATAACCGCGCAACGCACCCAAAAGGCTATAGACCGTTTTGTCGATGATTCCCTCATGCGACACGCCTCCGTGGGAGTTATAGTCACCGATATCAAGAGTGGCAAAATGCTAGGTGGACGCAACATCAATTTGGCATGCATCACAGCATCGACGATGAAGACCGTCACATCGTCGGCAGCGCTCGAGCTGCTGGGCGCCGATTTCACCTTCGACACTCCCGTATATCTTGACGGAGAGATTCACGGCAACACCCTGCGTGGCAACCTCGTGGTGGTGGGCCGAGGCGACCCAACTCTAGGCTCAGTATATTTCAAGGATAACCTCGACATCGTTCACGAAGTAGTCGGGGCCCTCAACAAGCAAGGCATCACCACCATTGAGGGCAAAGTGATTGTGGACAACAGCCTATACTACTACCCCCCCTTCAACGGCGACTGGTGCGCCGACGACCTTGCGTGGGACTTCGGCATGGGACTACACGCCCTCAACTACTGTGACAACCGCATGAAGCTCGTGTTCACCGGCAAGGGTGACGGCACAGCTACTAATGCCCACTTTGAGCCCAACGTGCCAGGCGTGCAAATCATCAACCACATGCGTCCGGGCAACAAGGATAATGTGGTAGTGCTGCTCGAATATGCTAACCCAGCAATAGTTCTCACAGGCACCGCTGCCGACACCACCTACTATTTTGATGTGGCAAATCCCACTCCTGATGCCCTGCTAGCCGACAGCCTGAGCCGCACTCTCGCCACTTCGGGCATAAAACTTGGCAACAGGGCGTTTGCTCACAGCGATCACCGCTGGTTACTCCTGACACACAAATCGCCCATTCTATCTGACATCATCGCCTCGCTCCTTGAGCGTAGCGATAACCTGTTCACCGAGGGCCTGCTCAAAGCCATCGCCGTTAACAGTCATCGCGAGCCCACAGCGGCACAGGGCGTAGAGGTTATTGACAGCCTGTTCACGGCACGCGGCATCGATGCATCGGGCAAATTCCAATATGACGGCAGTGGCCTTGCACGCAACAACAAGGCTCCTGTCAAGTTCTTTGCCGACATACTTTCCTACATGAGCGACCGCCGTTTTGGTTCTCATCAACTGCGACTTATTGACCTGATGACGCGACTCGGCATCAACGCTAAGATAGGCACACAGATTCCAGCCTCGTCAATTAGCGGCATGATAGCGTCGAAATCGGGCTCCATGCGCGATGTGCAGTGCTACGTGGGCTACTTCCCTGCCGATAATCCGCAATATGCCTGGGCAGTGCTTGTCAACAACTGGCACGGCAGCCGCCCTAACCTCAAAGAGATGATTGACCGCCTCTTGTTAGGAATTTTTGCTCCTTAGTATAAACTATAACACAGACAGTAAAATAAATATGAACACTACCATCGACCAATTGCTCTCCAACGTGTATGAGCTTGAAGGACTGTTGCTGGTAATGCAACGCCACAACTACGAAGTCCCACAAGTGGTAATCGACAGGTTCAAAGAAAAAGCCAAAGAGATAGCTGCTGAGGCTAGCTTTCTTGACAACTTTGCCAAGAAAACCGACACTCCTCAGCCAGAGCCTCTGCCTCCCACTTTTGTTCCTCCCACCGAACAGCCACCTGTTGAGCCCACACCTGTAGCGCCATCTGCCACAAAAGTGCAAGAACCATTTGAAAAGACTGTCGTAGAGCCAGAACCCACACCCAAGCCAGTTGCCGAGTCAAAACCCATAGTGAAGGTAGAGCCCCCTGTTGCACCTAAAAACCCAACATCGCTCGACATCACTTCGGCATTCTCTATCAACGACCGCTTCTTGTTCCAGCGTGAACTCTTCGACGGAGACAAGCAGAAGTATGCCGACGCAATCGCTGTGATGCAGCGCCTAGCCAACATCGACAAGATTAAGGATTTTATCAACGACGTTCTTGGTTTAGACCGCAGCAACGAAGTAGTGAAAGAGTTTGTGCGACTCATCGAATTAAGTTTTAAGTGAGCCACTGCAGTACATGTAACGAGAATCGAAGATCGGGGATCGGAGTTTGAGGATCGAGGATCGGAGGTCGTTTTTCGTTTATCGTTTTTCGTTTATCGAAGACAGTGAATTGAGTAGAGGCATTACAATCTCTTAACTCTGAACTCATAACTCATAACTCAAAACTGACAACTCACAACTGATAACTGACAACTCACAACTGATAACTGATAACGGACATATCATGGCAGGAAAATTATATATGGTGCCTACGCCAGTGGGAAATCTCGACGACATGACGATGCGCGCGGTGAAAGTGCTTAACGATGTTGCACTAATACTTGCTGAGGACACACGCACCAGCGCCGTGTTGATGAAGCATTATGGCATAACCACTCCAATGCGCAGTCATCACAAGTTTAACGAGCACGAGACCACAATCGCAATCATTGAAAGACTTGAGGCAGGAGACGACATCGCCCTCATCACCGATGCCGGCACACCAGGCATCAGCGATCCAGGTTTCATGCTCTCGAGAGAGTGCCGCCGCAACGGCATCGTAGTAGAGACGCTACCTGGAGCAACAGCCTTTGTGCCAGCACTCGTTAACTCGGGGTTGCCCTGCGACAGATTTGTCTTCGAGGGTTTTCTGCCAGTAAAGAAAGGCAGGGCAACACGCCTCGAAACTCTTGCGGAGGAGCAGCGCACCATAATCTTCTACGAGTCACCCACTCGTCTTGTGAAGACTCTGCAGCAGTTGGCCGAGGCCTTTGGTGGAGACCGAGAGGCGTCGGTGTGCCGCGAGATTTCCAAACTCCACGACACCACTCACCACGGCACCCTCAGTGAACTCTATGAGCATTTCTCGCATGAGGCGCCACGTGGCGAGATTGTGATAGTGGTTGCAGGCAAAGAGAGCGAGACTCACACTAAAGTTGATAAATATGCTAAGTTCAAGAACAAATACAGCCAGCACGATGAGAACGCTTAGATATATCATTTTATCACTCTTAACCATAATGGTAGCAACTGTCTTCACTGCTTGCCGCGACAAGAACAAGAGCGACGAAGATGATCAGCCACAAGTCATTAGAAGCAACGACGAGTTGAAGCCCTCAGCGCAAGACGTGCTCAATGCACCACAACAGCTCAAAAGTTCGCTCAATGCCCTCGCCAATGACATCAACGACGGTTTTGACGAGATAACAAGTATTGAGCAAACGATCGACGACACCGACATCTCTCAACTCTCGCAAAGCAAAAGGGCAAAGTTGCGTAACAACATCCTGCTAATGAAGAGTACAATTCAGGACCGACGCAAAACACTCTCAGACCTTGAAGACGACCTCGAAAATCTCGACGAGAAGAGCAAGGTCGAAGCGGAGCAGACCATAAACAATCTGCGGCAACAACTTGACTTTCAAAAGACTAGAATCAACCAGCTAAGCACGAAGCTAAATTACTCTGCTCCAAAACCAAAAAACCATGACGAAGCTACCGACTCCATAGTGGTCAACAACCAATCAAACAAAACAGCGCAAAAAGTCACCGAGGAAGAACACCAACAAAAGGAGCAGCGCGAAATGCTCAACAAAGAGCTAAATGAGTGCTACTATGTTATAGGCTCCAGAGAGGAGCTGAAAAACCGCAAAATAATCGACTCGGAGTTCCTGAAAAAGACTAAGGTAATGCAAAGCGGGAACTTATTAATATCCTATTTCACCAAAGCCGACAAGCGCACCCTCAGCGAGATTACAATACCCAGTAAGAAATTCACTATAATCACCAACCACGACCAATCGTCTTTCTCCACCGAAGAAACCGAAGATAAGACTTTAATCAAAATACTTGACCCAGCCTCTTTTTGGGAGTATAGCAACTACCTCGTGGTGATAATCGAATGAGGGAAAACCGCATTGCTACACACTTCATGAAAATAGTAATCGCCATCGACAAGTTCAAAGGTAGCGCCACCAGCCAGCAGCTCTTGCAAGCTATAGGCGAGGAGATTTCACGCCTTTGCCCTGATGCGCAGGTAGTGGCAGTGCCCATTGCCGATGGCGGCGACGGCACAATGCAATGTATCAAGAGCATCTTCGGCAATAGAGCCACCACATGCAGCGTGAACGTGACTGCACCGTTGCAGCATCTACCACAAGTTGAGGCTCAATATATCATCGATGGCGACACAGCCTATATGGACCTATCCACAGCTAGCGGACTGGCATTGGTGCCTGATGACTGCCGCAACGTGATGATGGCCAGCACCTTTGGCACTGGAGAAATGATTGCCCACGCCATCAACAAAGGCGCAAGGCACATAGTGCTTGGACTTGGCGGCAGCGCCACTTGTGATGGAGGAACAGGCATTCTCACTGCTTTAGGATTCAAGTTCCTCGACAAGGAGGGAAATCTTCTGTCGCCATGTGGCGAAAGTCTTGCAAAAATATCACGCATTGATGGCGATAAGGTTGATGTCAATGTGCTTAACACAAAATTCACTCTACTGAGCGATGTTGATAATCCACTATATGGCGATAATGGAGCTGCTTACATCTTTGCTCCGCAAAAAGGGGCATCACAGCAGCAAGTAGAGCGGCTTGACGAAGGCCTCAGGCATTTTGCCACACTGCTGCCACCTCACATCGCCAACCTACCAGGGGCAGGAGCTGCTGGAGGTGTAACAGCAGGGATGATGGCCTTGCTTAATGCCACCATCAAACCAGGCATCGACACCCTGCTCCAGCTTGCACATTTCGACGACATCATCGGCGATGCTCACCTCATCATCACCGGGGAGGGACGCATCGACAACCAAACTCTCCACGGCAAAGCGCCAGCAGGAGTGCTGAAAGCAGCAAAGAAAAAAGGAATACCAGTAATTGCATTATGCGGATGCATAGCACCAAGCACCGATACCACCAAAATGGGGTTCAAACAAGTGATTGAAGTTACACCACCCGAGATGCCTTTAGACCAAGCCCTCAACTCCGAGGTGACTCTGTGCAATGTCAAAGTTGCTATAAGCGGAATACTATTTGGTTGAAAGCTCTTTTCATTACTTGCTTTAACCCAGATCGGTCGTCAGGCGCAATTTTTTCCGTCGTTTCTTGAAAAATGTCCACACATGTCTTTTATGGTGTAGAAATTTGTAAAAGTGAAAAACTTTTTTTATATTTGCGTGCTAATTATGTCCATCTAGATTCTCAGCTATGAAAAATGTAAGTTTTAGTGTCAAGAAATGGTCGATACGTGCTTTAGTTGCGATTGGTGCCTTGCTTGGCATCTCAGCTTGTTGTCACACAAAAAAAGTGGTAGAAGATGACAACTATAACTATAACCATAACAGCACGCCTCCGATTCATAATCTCAAGTATGGTCCACTCGTTGATATAAGAAAGTCGCGTACAGCAACGATTAAAAAGCGCATCGATGAGAATGGCAATGTTGTATATGATACTATTCAGAACGAAATACTCTCAGACCCGCCAGTGATCAAACCTCTACATATAGAAGATGAATAATCATGAAAAAACTGAATTTTAATGTTCATAAATGGGGCGTGCGTGCATTGGTTGCCATTGGTACGATGCTTGGCATTTCGTCATGCACCCATAAGGTTGGCCCTAATCCCGCCGAAGGCGTGTATGGTCCTCCTCCAGGTTACTCCCCTCATAGGGTAGATGTGATTGAAGACGTTTATGGTCCTCCAGTAGAGGAGATAGACAGCATTAGAGCAACAGATAAGCCAGAGTTGAAAAAGAATAAAGATTCTGAATAATGAAGAAATCGACATTCATAATAAAAAAATGGCTGGTGCGTGGACTGGTAGTTGTTGGCGCTTTGATAGGCGTGACGTCTTGCCATCACGCTAAAAAGCACCACAGCAGTGATGCCGACGAAAGCCTCTCAAGCTCAGCAACCAGCGAGGTCAGTGATGTAAGTGATGTGAGCGTAGTTGAGGATGTTTATGGTCCGCCTATTGAAGATATTAGCGAGGTAGAGGTTGTATATGGTCCTCCTTCTTATTTCGAAGACCAAGAAGCCAAGCCCGCTATTATCGATGAGCCTCAACCATCTGAAAGCAACAAAAAAGCGAAATAATGAACACTCGCCAGCTTATTGACTTTGAAAACACGCGCCGCGAGCGCCGATGGCTTGAGAAGAATCATCCACTGAGGCAGTTGTTCTGGGAGTGCACACTGCGATGCAACCTCTCATGCCGACATTGTGGCAGCGACTGCCGCAAGGTGTCGGTAACGCCCGATATGCCTCTTGAGCATTTCCTGCCTGTTCTCGATGATGTGGCAACGATGATTGACCCCAAGAAAGTACTGGTCAATACAGTGGGCGGTGAACCTCTTGTGCGCCCCGACATTGTGAAATGTGGCAAGGCTATCACCGACCGAGGATTTCTATGGGGCTTCGTGACCAACGGCGTGCTGCTCACCGAGCAGATGCTTCGCGACGTGCTTAATGCAGGGCTACGCACCGTGGCTGTGAGCCTCGACGGACTCGAGACGGAGCACAACTGGCTTCGTGGTGGGTCATTTGACGGAGCGATGAGCGCTGTGAAACTCCTTACCCGCACACGCAACCTGCTGTGGGACGTGATTACCTGCGTCAATCAGCGTAACTTCTCCACCTTGCCTCAGCTCAAGCAGTATCTTATCAATGCTGGCGTGACTAAATGGCGCATCTTCACCATCTTTCCACAAGGCAGGGCAAAACTTAACAATGAGCTTTATCTAAGTCCTGAGCAATATGTGGAACTCATGGACTTCATCGCTGCCACACGCAAAGAGGGCGAGATTAACCTATCCTACAGCTGCGAAGGCTTTCTCGGCGACTATGAGGGAGTAGTGAGAGGTCACATCTTCCGCTGCGATGCAGGCACAATGACAGCGTCGATATTTGCCAACGGCGACATCAGCGGTTGCCTGAGCATTCGCTCGCATTACAATCAAGGCAATATCTACCACGACCGTTTCAGCGACGTGTGGAACAACCGCTTTGAGCAGATGCGCAACCGCCGATGGATGAAACATGACGAGTGCGCCAAATGCAAGGTGTGGGACTGGTGCGCCGGAGGCCCCTTCCATCTGCGTGACGATGACGGCAAGATGATGCATTGCAACTATCTAACTATCTGCGAAGCAAAGAAATCATAGGTGAGAGGGAAGAGTGAGAGGGAAGAGTTCCCGACCCACGATCCACGAACAACGATAAACGAACAACGACAAACTATTTTTTATGAAGAGATTACTTGTTGCACTTGTGGCGATGACGTGTGTGAGCCTAATGGCAATGGCGCAGTCGTCAAGTCACCAGTATGTGACTGTGGTGGCTGAACCTGACCATGCCGACTGGACCTATCACACTGGTGAGACAGCACATTTCACAGCCTACGCCATCAAGGAAAACGTGCGCATGCGCGACACCGAAATCACCTACAGCTATGGTCCCGACAAACTCGATGCTGTCTTCACCAAGACCATCAAAACCGACCGCAACGGTGTGGCGCACTTCGATGTGCCAGGAGCCAAAACACCAGGCTTCACCAGCGTGAGAGTGAAGGTGCTGCTCGACGGCCACAGCTACAGTTCGATGACAAATATCGCCTTCGACCCTTATAACATAAAGCCAACCACTACTATGCCCGATGACTTTGAGCAGTTTTGGAACGACGCTATGCTCAAGGCTTCAAAGATACCCATGCAGCCCACACTGCGCCACAGCGACGAGGAGAGCAACGACAAGGTTGATGTATATTACCTGCGCCTGCAGTCTTACAAAAAAGGAAACTATGTGTATGGCGTGCTCACAGTGCCCAAGACAGCAGGCCGCAAACCCGCAATACTGCGTCTGCCTGGCGCTGCCGTGCGCTCGTTTAATGGTCCAAACGAGCTAGCCTACGAAGGATTTGTTGTACTGGAGATTGGCGTGCATGGCATTCCTGTTGACCAAGACAAGGAGATTTACCGCCAACTTGAGGCTGGCGCATTGGCTGGATATACCACCATTGGCATCGACAATCGCGACACCTATTATTACAAGCGTTCCATCTTGGGATGTGTACGTGCTGTTGATTACCTATGCACACGCGACGACGTTGACTCCACACGCATCGCCACCTATGGCGGCAGTCAGGGAGGCATGCTGTCAGTTATGACAGCTGCATTGAGTCCGCACATCAGTGCGTTGTTTGCCTATTTCCCTGCTTTCTGCGATCTCACGGGCTACTACAATGGCCGCGGCGCAGGGTGGCCGCATCTATTTAAAAATCCCAATGAGCCAAATATTAAGGCACGCATGGAAGTGTCGCGATATTACGACACGGTGAACTTCGCCCGCATTCTGCAAGCGCCAGGTTTTTATGCTTGGGGGTTCAACGACCCTGCTTGCTGCCCCACCTCAACTTTCAGTGCTTACAACGTGATAACCGCCCCCAAACAACTCCAAATAGGCCGAGACACAGGCCACTGGCTCTACCCTTGGCAAGTGGAGAACGCCATGAAGTGGCTAAAGGCCCAATTCCACATGGAATAGGTGAAAGTTCAGAGTTAAGAGTTCAGAGTTCAAAGTTTTGAGTTCAAAGTTCAGAGTTTAAAGTTCAGAGTTCCCGATCCCCGACCTTCGAAAAACGATAAACGAATAACGATAAACGAAAAACGACCTCCGATCCTCACACCGCAGGTGCATACGCCAACGCTGCCCCAAGTGCTGTGCAATATTCGGCGTGGGCTGGAATATGGAATTTCACACCATAGATTTCCTCGATGCGTGGGAACACCACTGCACATTGTGGCAGGCGAGTGAGGTTGCCAATCAGCACAAAGTCTTTCACGCCAGTGTTGAGCTTAGAGAGCACTGCAGCCGAACCAATCGACTCTAGCACCATACAGATGATGCCCAAAGCCACATCGTTGTCGCTAGGGGTGATTTGACGCACCTTGCCAAAGAGCGACGCTGTGGCATGCAGGGGCAGACCCTCAAGGTCGGTCTTGCAGATATCCTTGATTTGCAGATTGATGTGAGTGATATCTCCTTGTTCGGCAAGTGCTATCACGTCGGTTATGTGGTCGGTCTTGAGCAGCAGATGCGCCAAACCCATTAAAGTACCGCCTCCAATGCCAATACCGCCCAAGTGCTTGATTTCTTCACCATCCACACTCACCAGCGTAGTGCCGGTACCCATCGACACCACAGTCAACTTGTCTAAGCCGCTGTCGAAGCGAGCACCCAGACCATCGGCAAGAAACTCATCGGCTTTACTTGTTGGCAGGCCATATATGGGGGTGGTCACACCCGAACTGCCCACGCCTGTGAGCATCACATGCTCAATATCGGCGAGAGTTATATTATTATCATAGATATACTTTCCAAACGCCCCAAAAAGCGATGTGATAGGGTCGGCAGCAGTGATAAACATGGGCGAGAGAATCTGACCGTCTTTCAGTCCCACAATCTTGGTGGTGCTTCCGCCCACATCAATTCCTATTACTAGTCCCATAGTATTGTTTTTTTGAAATAGCGTGCCAAAATTAGTGCAAACCAAGAGAAAAACCAAATTTATTTGAGTTTTTCCAAGGTGCAGCCTAATTTATCCAAAATTAGTGCAAGTTGAGTGAAATACAAAATGAAAGACAAAGTTTTTCATTTTTATTGCCTAAACGCAGCCTAATTTATCCAAACAGGCACAGGACAGCTATCAAAATCGCCGAAAAGCAAACGCAAGTATAATAAAAATCACTACCTTTGCCTTCGATATAAAAATCAACAAATGGAAATTTGTGTAATATGACAACAATTCGATTTCTCTTCTCACTAGTGACGACGTTGGCGCTGACAGTCACTCCGTCATGGGCATGTACCAACCTTATCGTTGGTAAGGCAGCCTCTGTAGATGGCTCCGTGATTTGTACATACAATTGTGATGGCTACGGTTTCGCAGGCTCACTGTCACGCACGCCAGGCGGCAGGCATGAGAAAGACGAGAAGATAGCCGTCCGTGAATGGGGTATGGGGGCCGTGAGGGGCTATATTCCCCAAGTGGAATACACCTATGATGTCATAGGCTTTATTAACGAGAAGCAGGTAAGCATCGTGGAAACCACATTTGATGGTCGCCTGGAGTTGCAGAACTCCGAAGGATTGCTCGACTATTTTACCATGATGCATCTAGGACTGGAGCGTGCCACTACGGCACGTGAGGCCATCACCATCATGACCGACCTCGTGCAGATGTATGGTTACTGCAGCACAGGAGAGACTATCACAGTGTGTGACAAAAACGAGGCTTGGATTCTCGAGATTATAGGCAAGGGCCCTGGGGTGAAAGGTGCCGTGTGGGTAGCCGTTCGCATACCTGACGACTGCATTTGCGCCCATGCCAACCTTTCCCGCATACAACAATTCCCGTTGAATGATCCCAAGAACTGCTTGTATTCAAAGGACGTGATTTCCTTTGCACGTGAGAAAGGCTATTTTAGTGGCAAGGATGCTGACTTCAGTTTCCGCGATGCCTATTGTCCTATCTCTTTCTCAGCAGTGCGATATGCCGATGCGCGTGTGTGGAGTTTTTTCCGTCACCACTACGACCATTCTGAGATGGACAAATACCTGCCCTACATCAACGGCCAGCATGACGTTTGCGACCACCTGCCGCTCTACATCAAGCCCGACAGGAAGTTATCGGTACGTGACATCATGAATGACATGCGCGACCATTATGAGGGCACTCCGCTTGACATGACCGCTGACATGAGTGCGGGACCTTGGAGTTCACCTTACCGCCCGCTGCCTATGAATTGGGAAGTCAAAGGAAAGAACTATTTCCGTGAGCGTGCTATCGGAACACCGCAGTCGGGTTTCACGCTGGTATCACAACTGCGCAACTGGCTGCCCGATGAGGTGGGAGGTATCATGTATTTTAACTGCGACGATGCCAACATGATAGCCTACGTGCCTGTGTATTGCTGCGTGAATGACGTACCCGAAGCATTCCGCCGTGAAAACAATGTGAGTAACGAGTTCAGCGAACACAGTGCTTTCTGGGTAAATAATGTGGTGGCCAACATGATCTATCCGCGCTACAGTGCCATGATAGGCGACCTGCGTGAGGCACAGCAGGAGTTGGAGGACTTCTACGCTGCCGATCAGGCGCAGGTTTTAAAAGATATTGAGCCTCTCACCAAGCGTGATCGCGTCACCTACCTTACAGGCAAGAGTGCTGCCTACACTGCCCAGATGATGCAGCGTTGGGAAAAACTTTTCCGGCTCATTGTCGTGAAGCATAACGACCAGATTATGAAGCCTTCTGAGAATGGTGTCGTCGTTCCAGGACGTTACACTACACCTGGCTATGACCAGCAGTTCCGTGAACAGATCAGCAAAGACACTGGCACACGCTATCTGATGCCTGAAAGTTCTGGAGATATCAAATCCCTATAAGCGTGATTTGAGTAGAATATGATCTGTCACTGCGGTCATATATCAGTTGTCCCCGACTAAATCAAAACACTAATTACCAAAGATTGATGAATAATAAATCACCGAAAAATAAACGTAAGTAAATTTCATAAATATTGAATAATTTGTGTGGCTTTTTAATGTTTTTGTTGTAAAATATAGTATTTATCGTAATTTTTGTTTAATTTTGCAACCTAAACTATGACTGTCAAAGGGGTAACAGAAAACAAAATACTCATAACTAAAAACTATAATATTATGAAAAAGATTCTACTATTGCTTGTGGCTCTGTTTGCCACTTCCACCGTTTGGGCTGCGGACTTCATCACCGACGTGATGGTGATTGGCGGCTCGAAAAGCGAGGTTAATAACCTGAAGGACTCTTACACGGGTCAAGGCTGGACGGTCATCGACCAGGACTTGAATGCGGGCTGTGGCTCAAGCAGCGACTACATATTCCTGCTCTACAAGACGGCGAATAACACGAGCCAGGATGCCGGCGCGTTTATCACCGACTTTTACATCAGCAACGAAACTGGAACAGCCCCCGATAATGTCATCTACAATGGCCGTACCTATACCCTTGTGCCTTGCGATGGCAGCACCTATTTCAAGAATAGCAAGGGTGACCTTAACAGCCATTGCGGCTCGGGCAGCGCCTACATCCATCTCTATTACTGCAAGGACGACAATGTGAATTACAGCTCAAAAGCAGTGAATTCCATCTCCTTCAACAACTCACAGAATGGTGCTGTTGGCGTGAATGGCGGCGCCACAGGCTATGACCTAAACACCGGTGCTGGCGGTGATTACATCTACATGCACGCCGCCACCGCCACAAAGGGGTGGACCGTCAGCATAAACTCCGACAACAGCAAGTGCGTCATTACGGGGTATCAAGGCACTAAGACCAACAAGACCTCTATCACCGTACCACTCTATATCGACGGCGCGCAGGTGGCAAACTTCGATGGCTCGGTATTCAGTGGGTTTACCAAACTTGAGACTCTGGCTTTCTATGACAACACTATAGTCAGCCAAATGCCGACGATGCAGGGCTGCTCCAAGTTCAAGCATGTGAAAACCGGCAGCACCAACGACAAGACCCCGGCCTCCATGACAAGCATCCCGGCTTCGGCCTTCGTGGGCACGGTCATCGAGAATATCACGCTCCCGTCGGTCACCAGTGTTGGTGCCAATGCGTTTCAGGGATGCGGCACACTGAATAGTGTGATATTTAATAAATCGGGTGTCACGATTGGTGATGGCGCGTTCTCTTTCATTGTAAAAGCAGGAGGCGCAATGTGCCAAGTAACTTATCCAGGCTCAATTGATGACTGGAACGGCATGATGGTCATGTGCTCGCCAAGCTTGGTTGTTAATGGCGGAAGCGGCAGCAACACATGGTCTTGCGGCTGGTGCGGCGGAGGTTCCTCAAGCAGCTATAACCGCCTCTACTGGACGCTCGATGCTGCCGGGCAGCTGAAAATAGACTGTGCCGACAACAATTGGAGCAATCATCCCGCAGACCAGGTCATTGTTTCCCAGAGCTGGACTAAGAATCTTGTGAAATCGCTCACTTTAGATCATGTTTACTCTTTAGGAGTGCAGGAATTCACCAACCATGCCAATCTAAAGAATATGTACATTAACCCCACTTTGCACTCTATAGGTAGTAATGCTTTCTTGGGTTGCGGCTCTTTGACCGATGTTTGGTTCAACGGCACACTGGCACAGTGGAGTGCTGTGGACAAGGCGAGCAGCTGGAAGCCGAGTGCCACCAAGGAGCACTGGCGCTGCACGGTGACTTTCAACGCCAACGGACATGGCACCGCTCCCGCAGCTCAGACCCTTTGGAGCGACTATGACAAGGCAACAGAACCTACTCCACCAACTGCCACTTTATACGTCTTCCACGGCTGGTTCACCGAAGCAGAATGTACCAATCAGTGGGACTTCAACACGGTAGTTCCTGGCGACATGACACTATATGCCAAATGGGACGCACAATACACCTTCAATAGCGAGACTGGCGAATTGAAACTCCTCTGTGGCGAATTCAACAAGGACAACAAGTGGGGCAGCGATGTACCACCTATGGAAGTAAAGAGCGTCACCGCCACTAATGAAGTAAGCTTCACCAGCAACTGCTGGCAGCTGTTCTACGATTTCTATTATTGCGAGAGCATGGATCTTAGCAGGGTAAACACCAGCAATGCCACCAATACGGGCTTTATGTTCCAGTATTGCGCGAACCTTACCTCGCTTGACCTATCGGGTTGGAACACTTCCCATGTCACTGAAATGCGCGGCATGTTCTACAACTGCGGAAGTCTTTCCACGCTCGACATATCGGACTTTAACACAGCCAACGTTAAAGACATAAGATATATGTTCTCTTACTGCTATAACTTGAATACTATCTATGTTGGCCCAGAGTGGAGCACCGAGAACGTCACCCAATCAGATGAAATGTTCCGTTCCTGCCAGTTACTGAAGGGTGGCATGGGCACTGCCTACGATGAGAACCACATTAACGCCGAGTATGCCCGTATCGATGGCGGCGCCGACTGCCCCGGCTATTTCACCGACCCGAATGCTATAGTAATTGTTCCAGGCGACGTGAACGGCGACGGAGCTGTGACAAGTGCTGACGTGACCTGCGTTTACAACTACCTGCTTAACAACGATGAGACCTTCATCGACACCTGCGATGTGAACGGCGATGGCGCAGTTACCAGTGCCGATGTCACTGTTATCTACAATATCCTGCTGGGAAATAAGAAAAAGCAAAACAGCAGCGTCTTTTAATAGCAAAAGCGGTTGGTTTACCTTTGTGTAACCAATCGCTTTTTTCATAACACTTACAATACGATTGGATGAGCCGTTTGTCACCGTGAACACCGTTACCGGCGATCTCGGCATCAAGCAAGCGCAGGATGATTACCAACGGCTGATGAACAACAAATCCCCCAAAAGTAAACGCAAGTAGAAAAATAATCACTATCTTTGCGGTGAAATTAGAACTATAAATCGGAATTTATAGAGGAGCTAAAATGGTTAACTACGGATTGAAAGATAAAGTTGCCCTGATTACTGGTGCTAATAATCCACAGGGCATTGGAGCAACTACGGCATTAACTTTTGCTCGCGAAGGGGCAAAGGTGGTCTTGGTC
>CACYVC010000013.1 GCA_902777835.1 uncultured Bacteroidales bacterium
GGCACGACCTTTATAGACGAGTTCTCCGTTTTCATAAACAGCTGCAAGACTCGCCATGGGATTAAATCCTGTAGAGTAAGTTCTATAAGGAATGAGCAAATCTCCGAACCCACAGTCAACACCTATGCCTTCTATGGTCTTAAATGACTCTTCATCGTTACCATGGTCAATAAAATATCCTTTCCTGGTAGTTTCCCCAACCTCAACTTCGATTAATGAGGATGGATAATAATTTGTATTGTAATCATGGGGGCCATTGTCACCAAAAAGAATGTATGCCTCATCAGGCAGGAACATTGGTTTGCTGAAGTCGTACAATGTTTTTGGTACCATCCACCAATAATTATAATAGAAATCCTCGTATTGTTCGTATGTATCAATATATACTGAAACTATCTTGTTCTCTTCTCTTACAAAGGCAACAAAATATGGATTTTGTGCATTGCCCTGCTTGTCATAATCGGTGCGACAGATGTTATGGTAAAGTTTTCCGTCAATCGTTGTAGTGCCATTGAATTCAAGGGTGTAAAGCGAATGTTGATGAGAATTCTCTTCATTTTGGCGAAATCCCACATACTCCCAAACAACGCCTTCGCGCACGAGGGGCACATAGCTGTTTTCAACAATGTTTATGAAATCTTTCCATGGGCTTCTGGCTTGATAAAGTGAAACACTTCCGTCTGGAACAAAAAGCATACACAATGATTTATCTACACCATCAAACACCCTGCTTCCGCATGAAACGTTTTGAGGCATTTGGATGTAGGAATGAATTGATGTCAAGCTTGAACAACTCATAAAGGCTTTTCCCCCTATGCGCTGTATATTTTCTCCTAAATTGACTGATTCCAGATTTGTGCAATATAAAAACGCACAACTGTCAATCACGTTAACCGATTCTGGAATAATGATTGTTTTTAGCGAATTGCAACTCTCAAAACAGTTTAAACTGATATATTGAATGCCCTCGCAAAGCTGCACATCATGCAATGAAGAGCACCCTTCGAAAGCATGAGCCCCAAACGAAGAAAGTTGCCCATTGATGGAGACATGCTCCAAACTGTTGCAATCTGTAAAAGCCTGGTATCCTATCTTGGTGACCGACGCTGGAATTGTCATGGTTTTCAGTCCATCAAAGTTATAGAATGCATTATCGGCTATCGACTCAACAGTGCTTGGAATAAAGGAGGTGTTGCATCCCATAAGCAGCTCGTTGGTCGAGGTCTTGATAAGGGCATTGCAATTTTCGCGTGAGTCATACACCGTGTTCTCTGGGTCAACCCATATCTGCTCCAGCATAGGGCACTCTTTAAGATTGTTGGTGCCTATAGTTTTTACTGAACTGGATATGTTCACTGAGAGCAAATTCGCACAGACAGAAATTGCTGAATTGCCTATTGATGTCACCGAGTTTGGAATGGTAATCGATGTAAGACTACTGCAATGATAGAAAGCACCGGCACCTATCGTCGTAATAGTGTTAGGAATCTCGATTGACTCCAAATTTTCAGCAAATCTGAAAGCTTGGTCAGCAATGCGAACAACCTGATAGTTGTGGCCATTATAGCCCACGACGCTGGGAATTACCGCATTTATCAAGTTCGCATAGTTGTCGTAGCCACTTGATTCTTTGACAACATTAACTCCTCCACTCGCTGTCTGGTAACAAATACCATCAACGGTGAAAGTCACTGCATTAGCACTCAATGCGAGCACCATCAAAGCCATTAATGTAAAAATCTTTTTCATAGCCGTTTATTTTTATGTGTTATACTTATTTTTATTGCGATGGTGCAAAGTTATAAACATTTTTTTAAATTACCCCCCCCATTTGTTAAATTGCGTTAAAACGTGTGGCATTGTCGGTATTTTGGGGCTCAAAATCCAGTTTATGTGACTCAATTTGAACCAATTGCTTCGGTAAATAATCTCAAAAAGCTGCACCTTCGGTGTCAAAAAGCCTCGCAAGCTCGGGAGTTATTTATTTCCTGCGTAAGCAGGCTTTAGGGGATTTCCCGGCATTATTTCTGGTTGCAAAGTTACAGTGGCAAAAACTATTTTGCAAGAAAATCGCCCGTGTTCTTGCTTTCTGTAACTTGTTGTTGTTCTGTAGGTTAGGCGATTTTGTAAAGTGCTTTTCCATTTTGTCTTATGAAAAGCACAAAAACGGAAGCAAAAAAGGTTGTTTTTGTTGTCTTTATTGTTGTAAAGAGTTGTTTGATTCAAAACCTTGAGTGATGTTTCTAATATAGTCAGTAAGGTTCCCCTCTATACCCATCTTTTCTCTTATCCTGCGACGACTACTTCTTACGGAAGCGACATTTCTGTAATTCCTGCACACGGCGATGGCGGCATCGGAGAAGCCGCAGCACATCAGCTTGATGAAGTTTAAGTCGCTCGCCGAGAGTTGCGGGTAGTCATTGGCAATCTTGTCCATCGCGCCGTTATGCTTGATATTGATATAGGCATAGAGCCCTTCCCAGAACTTAGTGTCGTCATCAGCAATTGGCGATATCTTGTGAACCACCTCCTTGCTCTTTGAGTCTTGATCGGGATTGTAGGCACTGGTCATAATCTCCTCAAGAGATTTCAACCTCTCATTCATGGTCTTGCTGAAGTGGTTGTCAAAGTCGGCAAGGTTGCGCCTCAACTCTTCATAATTCCCGAAACTTTCTTCCTTCAGCTCATCAATCATCTGCTGCTGATCTTTGTGCTTTTTCCTACTGATGACGATAAATAGTGCTGCGGTAACCAATGCAATAACTAAGAATAAAGCAATTAAACCGTAAATTGTTTTATGTTGCAATGATATCTTATTGTTGTCTCTTGCCGTAATTTCTTCATCAATGTTCCTTTCATTTTCAAACAAAGAATACTTTATTGGATTGTAACTCAAAGAGTCATATAAATTATTGTATAAGGTCTCGTATTTCTTTATGACTAAATTATCACCTGAACTCTCTGCAATTTCTTTTAGAGTCAAAAATCGTATCACGAGCATTTGTTTGTCATTAGGATTTCTTTGTGTTTTTGATAAATAGAATTTTGCTGAATCGACATCCCCTAATGCACAGTAGGCTCTTGCCAGATTATAATAGCAATGGTCATTAATATATTTTCCCCCATTTTTGATGCAATAAAGAGCAGTATTTTTAGCTTTATTATAATCTCCATCCATATAATAGGACAAAGATAGTGAAGACATTGCCACAAACATCTCACTACTGTCGCCGATTTCTTTTGTTTGCTCAATGGCAATAGAAAAATGCTCTTGGGCTTTTTGTTGGTCGTTAATTCTATAAAGATTTCCGAGATAGGAATGACAAAGTGCTGTCATGCGTTTATCATGTAATTTATCATAGAAAAACAATGCTCTCTTAAATTTCTCAAGGTCAATGTTGTTACTAGCGTAGTTTTTGTAGTAAAGCACTGCCATTCGCATGTTGATTTGCGCAAGATTGCGATAGTCGGTGCTGTCGGCGTTGTCTTCTGCCTGTTTATACCACTTGATAGCTTCGACAGGATTATCGTGGACTTCGTAATATGCACCTTTATATAATAATGAGCGAGTGTAGTGCTCACGATTGTGATTGTCGCTGAAATAGTCAAGGGCAGTATTTATTAATGAATCAGAAGGGTAATCATAGTAGTCAACTCTAAAGCGGGCCTGCGTGAGCAACAGGGCGTAATATGCAAGGTTTTCTTCTCCTTTAAGTGAATCACGGTTGATTGCTGAGAGGATGGCAAGCGAGCTATCGGGGTTAGTCCACATAAGCGTGTCGGCGAGAACCAGTCGCTTGTCAACGTTGCGGCTGCAACTTATCGCTGCCGAGAGCAGAATAGCCAAGAGAGATATGTACAATAGTTTCTTCATAATGATGCTTTAAAACGTTGCAAATTTAGCACGTTTTCTGTTAACCACCAAACATTTTGCCCGTGCCCTTACTTTTTACAAACAACTGCAAATCAATCAGATATAAGCATCAAAAATGTGCCCTTTGATTTTTCTGCACAAATTACCGCTAATTGACCGTGAATTATCAAACAACTTATTTCCACTCCGCCAGGAGTGGCAAAAAAGACTCCCCCCACCTCGCATCAATAATCGCCATGCACTGGCGTGCATGAAAATTAGAGAGCCTGCGGCTCTAAAATCATTGTGGTGCTTCGCACTAAAATTATAGGCGACTTCGTCGCTAAAAATATCATTGTAAAAAAATTAAAACAAAATTTTGCGAAGCTCTAATTTCCACTCCGCCAGGAGTGGCAAAAGTGACCAATATGCAATTTTAAATCTAATTTTAATTCAATTTTAAGTGCGTAGCACGCCCTTCGAGAATCTAACGCCTCAAGCTCCGTAGTTCTTTTTAAGCGAAGCGCCCTTTTGGTACTAACCCTTGTGCTATGTTATTGTATGCTAATATTTCTTAAATTAATATAAATTTTTCGGTGATTGTGGTTGTTTGTGTCGTGTGAAGGTGTGTTGCTGTTGCTAATATTACTGATTTTTACTACTTTTGCACCGCAATTCCGTGAGGAGGGGGCTCTGAAGCTTCCTCTATTTTGTTATAAAATGGAAAAGTTTATTGGTTTAATGCACAATGCATAATTCACAATGAAAGTTTTCCCTCATAAAGGTAATAAAAGAATGATTGACAAGAAAGAACTCACATCAGTTATAAATGAGGCACTTGCAGAGACCAAGATGTTTCTGGTTGACCTCAAGGTGAGCGGCGACAATGTGATTGACGTGCAGCTCGACAGCATGGAGAGTATCACCATCGACGACTGCATCGCCGTGAACGATGCCGTGCATGCAGCTTTTGATCAAGACGTGGAGGACTATGAGCTCACCGTGGGTTCATACAGCCTCACCGAGCCTTTCAAGGTGCTGCAGCAGTACCAGAAGAATCTGGGCGGCGAGGTTGAAGTGCTCACCGCCGACGGCAAGAAGCTCAAAGGCACTCTGAGCGAGGTGACCGATGAGAGTTTCACTGTCACTGTTGCCACCAAGACCAAGATCGAGGGCAAGAAACGCCCTGAGATGGTTGATGTGCCTCACACCTTTAAATATGACGAAATAAAATACACTAAAAATATATTACAGTTTTAAAGAATTATGGCTAAGAAAGTAGAAACGGTCGATATGGCCGACCAGTTTACGGAGTTTAAGGAGTTGAAAAACATCGACAAGACTACTATGATTAGTGTCTTGGAGGAGTCGTTCCGCAGCGTGATTGCCAAGATGTTTGGCAGTGACGAGAATTTCGACGTTATCATGAACCCCGACAAGGGCGACTGCGAGATTTACCAGAACCTCGAGGTAGTGCCCGATGGAGAGGTGGAGAATCCCAACCAGCAAATTGGCCTGACCGACGCCCGCAACGATGAGGAGAGTCCCGACCCCGATTGCGAGATTGGCGAGGAGCACACCCGCAAAATCGACTTCGCTAAGTTTGGCCGTCGCGCCATCCTGAACCTGCGCCAGACTCTTGCCAGCAAAATCCTTGACTTGCAGAAAGATGCTATCTACAACAAGTTCAAAGACCTTGAAGGCGAACTGGTGAGCGGTGAGGTTTACCAGACCTGGAAGCGCGAGGTGCTCTTGCTCGACGACGACAAGAACGAGCTCATCTTGCCTAAGGACCAGCAGATTCCTACCGACATCTACCACAAGGGCGACACCGTGCGCGCCGTCATCCACAAGGTTGACAACCAAAACAACAACCCCAAGGTTATTGTTTCTCGCACTAGCGACTTGTTCTTGCGCCGACTCTTTGAACTTGAGGTGCCCGAGATTCACGATGGCCTCATCGTGATACGTGCCGTGGCCCGCAAGCCAGGCGAGCGTGCCAAGATTGCCGTAGAGAGCTATGACGACCGCATCGACCCCGTGGGCGCTTGCGTGGGCGTGAAGGGTTCTCGCATTCATGGCATCGTGCGCGAGCTGCGCAACGAGAACATTGACGTGATCAACTACACCCCCGACCCTGTGCTCTTCATCCAGCGTGCCCTTAGCCCAGCTAAGATAACCACCATCCGCATCGACGACGAGACCAAGCACGCCGAGGTGTTCTTGCGTCCCGAGGAGGTGTCGCTGGCTATTGGCCGTGGCGGCTTGAACATCAAGCTTGCCTCAATGCTTTCGGGCTACACCATCGACGTTTACCGTGACCTCGACAACGAGGAGGACGACGTTTATCTCGATGGCTTCAACGACGAGATCGATCAGTGGGTTATCGACGCCTTGAAGTCGATAGGCTGTGCTACTGCCAAGGCCGTGCTCAACACCCCACGTCAGGATCTTATCGACAAGGCCGACCTTGAGGAAGACACTGTTGATGAGGTGCTTGAGATTCTAAGAGCAGAGTTTGAGGACTAAACTAGAAGTTCTAGACAATCTAGATATTCTAGAAAAATCTGATAACTCATAACTCAAAACTGAAAAATTACACAAAAAACTTCTATAACTCGTTATCCAATATCTATGCGTGTAAAATTAAGTAAGATTATTAAAGATTTAAATGTTGGACTTCAGACAGTTCAAGACTTTTTCGAAAAGAAGAAGATTGAGATAGAGGTCACCCCCAACACCAAGGTTGATGAAGACGTGCTCGACATCCTCATCAAGGAATTCAAGCCCGACATGGAGCAGAAGCTCAAGTCGGAGTACCTGACTAATGCCCGTCAAAAGGCAAAACCCGCCGAGGAGCCCGAGGCGCCAAAGCAGCCTGAGGAAATCAAGACCGAGACACAGGTTGTTAAACCCAAAGTGATTGGGAAAATCAATCTTGAGGAGGCCGGTAAGCCAGCACCTAAGAAAGAGGTGAAGAAAGAGGAGAAGGCAAAGAAGAAGGAGGCTGACAAGCCCAAAGCTGAGCCGAAGGCTGAACCTAAGGCTGAGCCAGAAGTTGAGCAGCCAGTTCCTGAAGTGAAGCCCGAACCTGAAGTTTCGGCACCTGTTGAGGAGGAGCCTGCTCCAGCCACTGAGCCTGCTGTTGCACAGCCCGAGGAACCAAAAGAAGAGATTTTCACTACCCGCATCCCCGAGCTTAAGACCAACATCAACGTGGTGGGCAAGATCGACCTCTCGGCTATCAACCAATCGACTCGCCCCAAGAAGAAGAGCAAGGAGGAGCGCAAGCAAGAGCGCATCGCCAAGGAGAAAGCCCGTCTGGGCGAGGACGGCGTGAAGAAGAAACGCCGCCGCATAGGAAAAGAGAAAGTAGATATCGAGAAAGCGGCACAGCAAATCAATAATGCCAGCAGCAAGACGGCTAAGAACAAGGATAACGAGAGCCAGTCGAGCAAGAAGAAAGACAAAAAGGCAAAACGCCCGTTGCGCCCACAAATCAACGAGGAAGACGTTCAGCGTCAGGTAAAAGAGACACTTGCACGCCTCACTACCAAGAAGCAGAACATGGGTGCCAAGTGGCGCCGCGAGAAGCGCGAGGCAGTGCGCGAGGAAGAGAGCAAGGAGGCAGCATTGCAAGCCGCCGAGAAGAAGATTCTCAAGCTCACCGAGTTTGTTACTGCCAACGACCTCGCCATGATGATGAACGTGCCTATCAACAAGGTGATTGGCACTTGCATGAGCCTGGGTGTGATGGTATCAATCAACCAGCGTCTTGATGCCGAGACCATCAACATTGTTGCCGAGGAGTTTGGCTTCAAGACTGAATATGAGAGTGCCGACGTGGTGGAGGCAATCCATGAGGAAGAGGATAAGCCCGAAGACCTCCAGCAGCGTCCACCAGTGGTTACCGTGATGGGTCACGTTGACCATGGTAAGACCTCGTTGCTTGACTACATTCGCAAGAGTAACGTGATTGCCGGCGAGGCTGGTGGTATCACCCAGCACATTGGTGCCTACAACGTGAAGTTGCCCAATGGCCGCCGCATCACCTTCCTCGATACCCCTGGTCATGAGGCGTTTACCGCTATGCGTGCCCGTGGTGCCAAGGTAACCGATATCGTTATTGTGATTGTTGCAGCCGACGACAATGTGATGCCTCAGACCAAGGAGGCCCTCAACCATGCCTCGGCAGCTGGTGTGCCCATCGTCTTTGCTATCAACAAGATAGATAAGGATGGCGCTAACCCCGAGAAGATTAAGGAAGAACTTGCTAACCTCAACTATCTTGTGGAGGAATGGGGCGGCAAGTACCAAAGTCAAGATATCTCGGCTAAGAAGGGTATTGGCGTGGAGGAACTCATGGAGAAAGTGCTCCTCGAAGCCGATATGCTCGACCTCAAGGCCAACCCCGACCGCAAGGCTACTGGCTCTATCATCGAGTCGTCGCTCGACAAGGGACGTGGCTACATCGCCACTGTGCTCGTGGATAACGGAACCCTCAAAGTTGGCGACATCGTGCTTGCCGGTACTCACTATGGTAAGGTGAAGGCTATGTTCAACGAGCGTAACCAGCGCATCAAGGAGGCTGGACCATCGTCTCCAGCCTTGATTCTGGGTCTCAACGGTGCTCCTACCGCTGGCGACAAGTTCAACGTGATGGATACCGACCAAGAGGCTCGTCAAATCGCCAACCGCCGCGAGCAGTTGCAGCGTGAGCAAGTGCAACGCACTCAGCACCGCCGCACCCTCGAGGACATCGGCCGCCTGCGTGCTCTGGGTGAGTTCCATGAACTTAACATCATCGTTAAGGGTGACGTGGATGGCTCTATCGAGGCGTTGAGCGACTCGCTCATCAAGCTCTCGACTCCCGAGGTGCAAGTGAACGTGATCCACAAGGCAGTGGGTGCTATCAGCGAGAGCGACGTAACTCTGGCAGCTGCCAGCGATGCCTATATCATTGGCTTCCAGGTGCGTCCTTCGGTTGACGCCAAGCGTCTTGCAGCGCAGGAGGGTGTGGATATCCGCATCTACTCTATCATCTACGATGCCATCGAGGAGATTAAGAGCGCTATGGAAGGTATGCTTTCTCCCGACATCAAGGAGGAGGTTATTGGCAACGCCGAGATTAAGGAGGTTTACCACATCAGCAAGGTGGGAACCATCGCTGGTGCTATGGTCAAAGATGGCAAACTCAAGCGTGGCTGCAAGGTGCGCGTGATTCGCGATGGTATTGTGCGCCACACTGGCACACTGGCATCGCTCAAGCGCTTCAAGGACGACGCTAAGGAGGTTACCAGCGGCTATGAGTGCGGTTTCAGCATCCAGAGCTACAACGACCTCGTAGTGGGTGACATCGTCGAGGCCTTCGAGGAAATCGAGGTACAGAAGACACTGTAGAATAAGTTATAAGTGTTAAGGTTTAAGTGTTAAGTATTTTCTGGCGACCCCTGAGTGCTTAACACTTTTACTTTACACCTACCACTTAACACTTAGTATTTAACACTTAACACTTAGCATGATTTATTATCTCAACATAGGCTCTAACCTCGGTGACCGGGAGGGAAACCTCTGGGCAGCCGACTTGAGGTTGTCGATTGACCTTGGACTAGTGACGGCGCGTTCCTCTATCGTTGAGAGCGAACCTTGGGGATTTGATAGCGACAACGGCTTCCTTAACATGGGTATTGCTGTGGATAGCCGCTTCTCGCCCATTGAGGCGCTCAACATCATCCACGACATTGAGCAAGAACTCAACCAAGGGCACAGCCATCGCGACGCCGACGGCAACTATGTAGATCGCCTTGTGGATATTGACATTATGGCTATCGACGACCTCGTCATCGACCTGCCTAGCTTGCAAGTGCCACACCGACACATGCCACGCCGCGACTTCTTTTTGCAGCCCATGGCAGAACTCGCCCCCGAGTGGGTGCACCCCATCCTCCACCTCACCGCCCAGCAGATGCTGGAGCAGTATTTAGATGGAGAATAATTGAAATAAAACGGTAAAATTACAGAATGGAGTAAAAGCAAAATCGCAAGTTGCAACAACAGCAACTTGCGATTTTATTTTAGGACTTATTGTGGACTTTACTTAATAACAACGTAGAGCTTACTTAATCACAACTTTCTTGCCGTTGTGGATGTAGATTCCAGCAGGCAGGTTGTTGCCGTTAGTGAAGCGCTGTCCCATCATGTTATAGTAGGCGTTGTCGCCTGTGTTGACTGAGTCGTTGTTTACAGTAGTGATTGCTGTTGGCAGCTGCCAGTACACGATGTTTGACGAGTTGCGCACGATGGTGGTTTCGCGTTTGTCATTAACTACAGGCACGTCGTAATGAACTTGGATACCGATGCGATTCTCAAACATTGGATTGTCATTCATGTTGGTGCGATAGAAGTAGATGCGCGAAATATCAAAGTCGTAGCCACCGTTGTAGATCTCGTAAGGAATCTCGGTCATGTCTTCCACGAGGTCGAAGGCATAGGTGTCGGCAAGGAATACAAATGGCACGTCATTGTCGGTGAAAATGCTGTAAACCAAATGTGTTGGGTCGATGTAGTTGCCGTCAACATCTTCGGGTAGGACAGTGAAGTCAAAGCAGCTATAACCATCCTCCTCGCCGCTGTCGAACCAAGAGTCCTCATAAATCACTGGGTCGGCAGGCACAGCAGGCTGCAGTATAAACTCTTTGTAAACTGTGTTGAAGTCCATAGCGCAGAAGGTGAGGTCGTTGTTATATACCACGCCCAGACCGGTAGCGATGAAGTTGTTGGGGAACTCTGCATTGGGATCACCTGTGGTGTTGTCGAGCGTGATGGTTCCAGCTTCATTGTCGATGGTGTAAGTTACCTCGGTCACGCCCTGGTGAACTGTGAGAGTCATGGCATATTGCTCGTTGCCCTCATCGTCGGTTGTCGCCTCCACGCCAGTGCTCATCCATTGTATGTACATGCCATATTCATCTTCCTCCAGCCAGTAGATGTATTGCCCTGTTGGCACAGTAATCTTGGTGCCGTCGGCACTAAGAGTTCCTTTCACCCATGCATCGCTTACCACGTCAAATACCACGTCGCGCAGATAAACGGTCTCGCCATCTTCAGCAAAGACGATATCGGTAGTACCCGACTGCTCGGCCATGTAAGGAGCATCCCATCCTTGATAGATGTTGTAACCAGAGCGAACATAGGTGTGCAGTTCACCATCGGGCTGTTCGGTTATGATTTCAGGCACGGGAACAGGCTCTTTCTCGGTGAGGACGGTGTTCCACTCCAGGTAACCAGGCCAAGCGCCGTCGTCCTCGTAGCAGCAGGTGAGACCCTCGGCCACGAAGTCTTGGATGTTTTGCTCAAACTCGGTGCGTCCCGATGTTCCCTGCAGTGCAATGGTGTTGCCATCAATCACATACACAGCCTCGGTAACCGACTCGTCGCGTACGAAGCTCACCATCGAGGTCTCTTCATTGATTTCGGTGTGACCCCAAGCGAGCCTGATGCCAGTGTCGTATTGATAGCTCCATCCCACAGTTTGCTCAAGCGAGACGGTGATAGTGGTGCCATCGGCGCTCAGTGTGCCTACTGCCCATGACTCACCGAAACTGTCGTACATGCCATTGACGATGTTCTTGATATAGACCGTAGTCCCGTCTGCGTCATAAACGATGGTAGTTTTGGCGTCTTGTTCGGTAGTGAAGAGGGTGTTGTCAAATACTACAAAACCAAATCCGCTGCGCACGTATTGCTTTGCCTCGCCTTCGGGCTGCTCGGTGATGAGCTCACCCAGAGCCTTGGTGTGCATGCGGTTTTTGAGTCCTGATTTAGCTTTGATGTTAACATTTTCACGAGAGAGCATTCTTTTGCTCTTGACGCTGCGTCCATTGAACTGGACTTGCGCCGATGCGGTAGCAACCAATGCCACCGCCATCAGTAGAGTAATGATTTTTTTCATAATTTGCAATTTGTTAGAAGTATAAGTTTGGTAGATGAATTTAAATTAACGTGAGTTCGATATATCGTCGAACTCACGTTATGTTTAGTTTATTTAGCTACTTTCTCGAGGCGCTTCATCATTATAAACATGAAGAGGGCCGAAACAACGCACACGCCAATGAAGACGCTCCACACTACCCACAAGGGTAGACCGCCCCACAGGTAGCCGCCAACGCTCACGAGGAAGTTGCCAATAGCAGTGCTTGCAAACCAGCCACCCATCATCAAACCCTTGAGTTTGGGAGGAGCCACCTTGGTGACAAACGAGATTCCCATTGGGCTGAGCAAGAGCTCACCAAAGGTGAGTACAAGATAGGTGGAAATGAGCCAGTTGGGTGAAACATATGTTGCTGCATCGCCAAGAGCCTTTTGCTCGTCGGGACTTGGTAATCCCATAGAACCGACAATCATAATGAGGAAAGCCGATGCTGCCACGAGCATACCTAAGGCAATCTTGCGTGGTGCGCTGGGCTCTTTGCCTTTACGAGCCAGCCATCCAAAGAGTGCCAGCGACACTGGAGTCAAAGCCACCACAAAGCAGGGGTTAAACTGCTGGAAGATAGGAGCTGCAACATCAACTGGTCCGTCTAAGTTGCAGTAGCGATAGATGAGAATGCCCAAGCATGCTGCAATCACACCACCAGCGATGCCGCGAGTGCGGTTGCTCTTGGTGTCGAAGATGGCAAATGCTGCATAAACAATAAAGATGCAGAGCACCAGGTTCCACACGTCAAATGCCATGCTCTGCAGGCCAGTAGAACTCTTAGCAGTAAACTCGTTGGCAAAGAAAGTGAGAGTCAGTCCGTTCTGGTGGAATGCCATCCAGAAGAAGATTACTACAATGAATACCAAGATGAGTGCCACAACACGCTTTGTTGTCTCGCCAGGAGCCAACTCGGCTGCAGCGGCAGCCTCTTTGTTGTCTTTCTTGCTTGAGATAGCACTCTTCTCAACGTGGCGGAAAGTGCTGCGGAAAGCATAATAAATTAGAATTGAAACTATAAGTGAGACGCAAGCCACGCCAAAGGCGAAGTGGTAACTGTCGGCAACGCTCACGCCCAGATTATTTTGGGCATATTCCATAATCTTCACGGCAGCAGTGGGAGCAAACATGGCGCCAATGTTGATTGCCATGTAGAAGATGCTGAACGCCGCATCACGGCGGTCGCTGTACTTGGGGTCATCATAAAGGTTTCCTACCATTACCTGGAGGTTGCCTTTAAAGAGTCCAGTTCCCAAGCTAACGAGCAATAGAGCGCCCATCATGGCCACGAGTGCCACGGTGTCGCCGCCTAGTGGAACTGAAAGTGCCACATATCCGAAGAACATAATCAAGATGCCACTTGTCACCATCTTGCCATATCCAAAGATGTCGGCAAGAATACCGCCAATCACTGGCAGGAAGTAAACCAGCATCAGGAAGCTGCTGTAGATGAGTCCTGCCTTGCCGGGGTCTAAGCCGAAGTTCTCACGCAAGAAAAGCGCAAACACGGCAATCATAGTATAGTAGCCAAAGCGTTCGCCAGTGTTTGCAAGCGCCAGGGCATATAAGCCTTTTGGTTGATTTTTAAACATGGGTTAGTTTTTTAGTTATTAGTTGCGATGGCATCGCAACAGATCGAGAACAAAAAGTTGTTGTTAAAATTAAAAAGGCGAGGGGTTGATGTTATTCAGCCCCTCGGCCTTTATGGTATCATAAAGAGTTGCTATTTAGTAACCCTTTCAAGCCACTTCACCATACCGAGCATTACGCCCATTGATATGATGCAGACTACGAGGAATACTGTCCAGCAAAGCCATAATGGCCATTTGTTATACATCAATGGGCCAATCCAGATAAGCAGGTTGCCAACGGCTGTTGCGCCAAGCCATAATCCTTGGCACAATCCCTGCAAGTTCTTTGGCGCCACTTTAGATACGAATGACAGTCCCAAAGGTGAAATAAACAACTCGGCGACAGTAAGGAAGAAGTAGGTCACGATAAGTACCCAAGCACCGGCTTTCATGCCTTCTTTAACACCAACATCCATAGCCTTGAACTCCTCTCCTGAGGGATATCCACTCACATTAGAATAGATGGCCAGGAACAGATAAGCAAGACCGGCAATAAACATACCATAAGCAATCTTGCGGGGGGTAGAGATTTCTTTACCCTTCTTGCTAAGGTAGCCGAAGATGAACATAATGATTGGGGTGAGCACAATTACGAAGAACGGGTTCACTGCCTGCCAAATTTCAGGAGCAATAGAATCGGTCTTCACAAAGTCGCGAGCGAATACCGAGAGAGATTGGCCGTTTTGGTGGAACGAGAACCAGAAGAAGACTGCCACGCCAAGCACTGCAAACAAGGCATACATGCGTTGCTTGATTTCCTTGGCCATAGCTTTTTTCTCCTCGGGAGTGTAGTCAACAGCAGCTTGAGCTTCTTTCTTGGCTGGAGTTGGGAAAATCTTCTGATAATAGATGAAGATTGCCAGAGAGATGAGCATAGCACAAACTGAAGCGATGAACGAGTAGTGAACACCAGTGTTGAATACCTCAAGATATTTAGAGCAGAATGCACTCATATCGGCAGGTATGGCGCCGCTAACTTGATTGGCAAGGGTGTTGAGGTTGCTCATTGCTTCGCCTGTCATGGCGCTGGCACCATTAATGAACTGGTGGCATAATGCTGGCAACTCAGCGTTATAGGTAAGGTCGTTAACGCCTAACCACCACTGGCGCAGATAGGGTGCTACAAATGGGGCGATAAGACCACCAATATTGATGAATACATAGAAAATCTGGAAGCCACTGTCGCGCTTACCTTGCACGGCTTTAAGGGCTTCTGGGCCCTTCTTGGCAGCCTCGGCCTCAACGTTGTCATACATCTGACCTACAATAGCCTGAAGGTTTCCCTTGAACAGACCATTACCAAAAGCGATGAGCAGCAGAGCTATGCAAGTGAAAGGCAGCAACCAGCTGATGTTGCCAGACGTTGCCATGATTGGAATTGAGAGCAAAGCATAGCCCAAAGCCATGATAATAAGACCCCAGCGAATGGTGCCCTTGTAGTTTTGAGTGCGGTCGGCGATGATACCTCCCACGAGGCTTAACACATAGATTAAGCAATAGAACACAGAATAGATGACACCACTTGTCTCATCTGAAAGGCCAAATTTTGAGCAGAGGAAGAGCAGCAGCACTGCATTCATAATGTAGTAGCCAAAGCGTTCGCCCATGTTGCTCAATGCGGCGGGGATTAACCCCTTGGGATGTCCTTTAAACATAAACAGTTAATAGTTTTGAAGTTAATATTTATATAGTTTATAATTCAGAGTTAAGAGTTCATAGTTATGTCCTCACTTCAATCTTAATTATGCATTGCGGCAAATGCCATTGCGTAGGCACGCATTTGCTTCAGCATGGAGACGAGGCCGTTGCTGCGTGTGGGGGAGAGGTGGTCGCGCAGGCCTATGCGCTCAATGAAGTAGAGGTCGGCATCAACGATGTCTTGTGGTTTCTGTCCTGAGAGGACGCGAATGAGCATAGCCACGATTCCCTTGACGATGATGGCGTCGCTATCGGCGCGGTAGGTTACCACTCCGTCGCTATATTGTGCGTCGAGCCACAAACGGCTCTGGCATCCGTCAATGAGGTTGTCGGGGGTCTTTTGGCTCTCGTCGAGAGTGTCAAGGCCGTTGCCCAGTTCAATGATGTAGGCATAACGGTCCATCCAGTCGTCGAGGTCGGCGAACTCATCTATTATCTCGTCTTGAATTTGGTTGATTTCAGCCATTTCTATGATTATATATGTATAAATCGGTCAAAATTACTCAAAATTTTGGTTTCTCACAACATTTTGTTGAAAAAAGTGTGTGGAGTGTATTGCTTGAGGGTTCTTAATTCGTTGCTGTTAAAAAGATTAAGGTGCTGAACCTTGATAGTTCAGCACCTTAAAATATAGAAGTGTTAAGTGGTTCAGTGTGTTATTAATTGCTAAACTTAAGTGTGAGGTTAGCAATCTTGCGGCTGTTGTATAACATACCATAAGCATCGGCATTCATCTTGCGCTGATAGAGACCAGCGATTTCTTGCTTAGGAAGTGGACGAGGAGTGCCTTGCTTGTTAACCTTCACTACATAGAGAGCATTGTCACCGGCAACAACTTGAATCTTGCCAATGGCGTTCTTGCCCATACCAACTATGCGTCCAGCCACCTTAAGGTCGCTGATTATATTTGGTGCTCCAGGAATGTAGGTTACAGAGTCAACTGTTGAGTTGAACTTCTGAGCGTAAGCATTCACGTCGGTAGCTTTGATGCTGTTGCAGTCCTTAAGCAAGCCTTCACCAATTTTCTTGTTGAGAATATAGGTGGTGAGCTGTTGCTTAACGGTTGGGTCGGTGTAAGGGATGTAGTCGATATAAGCGTCTTCTACAGCAGCAACTACGAGATAGCCGTGCTCGTCATCCTCTTTGATTTCTGACACTGTACCAGGCTTGTTATCAAATGCCCATTTGATAAGGTCGCGTGTGCCAGTGATAGTACCAGTCATTTGGCTGCCAATAGCTGCATTGCTGGCATCAACCACACATTCCTGTACGTCATATTTTGCAGCCTTTGCGTTCTTCTTGAAGTCGGCAGTAGTCTTGTTCTTGTCGATATAAGCCTGCAGAGCCTTCTTAAGATTGTTGACTGTTGTCTCGCTTGGTTCGTTCTCATATTTTGCACGAGCCACCGAATAGAGAGTGATGGGCGCTTTGTGTTGAGCTACTTGTGCAAACACTGCGATGTTCTGGTCGCCTTGTGTCTGTGAGTCGAGCAGGAACACGCTTCCATCGAGGTGGGCGATAATTTTCTCGCGGATAGAATCTTGGTAGAGAAGTGCGTCAACCGATGGAGCTTTGCTTGGGTCAAACATTTGAATTGCAATGTTCTGATTCTTGTTGCTGCGGTTGAGCGAGTCGATTGTCACACCATTGGTGAGCAGTGCGAAGATAGAGTCTTGCATCTGCTTTGTGCCAACAACCTGAACAGTGTTTAATCCGAGTGAGTCGGGGCATTGCACCATCTTAGTCACCTTATAAATATAAGTGTTGCGGTCGCGAGGTCCCTTAGGATTTCTCATCTTCATGCTGTTGATGCCACCCTCAAGTAATTCAGTGAAGATTGGGTCTTTTGGCTCAGAAGCACCAGTGGTGACAACAGTGAGCTTATTGCTGTTGCTGTTGGTCATAAGAGAGTCGATAAACAAGTGTGTGTCCTTGTTGTTCTTAATGCCAAGCACGCCCTCTTGAGAGGCAAATGAGTTGTAGATTTTAGCAATCATGCCGTTGGCCACTTTAGTATCATTGGCCGATGGATCCAAGTCAACCTTGATGTAGCTGATGCGACGCTTCTCTTGGTCAATCTTGAAGCACTCCTTGTAGAGATCATATGCCTCTTTGATTTCCTCGTCGCTAACCTTATATTTGTTGGTATATTGAGCATAGTCAACCTTGGTATACTCAATGTCGTAAGGAGTTTGCTCTTCCTTAAGGAGTTGCTCTTCAAGTTTATTTGGCTTAATGCATCCCATGATAGCGAGTCCCAATTTGGTGCTCTTGAGTTCAGTAGCAATTTCGGGAACTCGGTTTTGGCAATAAACCTTTGCTTCGGCTAGCTGTTGCTGCTGAGGATCTTGAGAGTTGGGGTTAGGATTAGCGTTTTTGATTTGATCAAAAGTCTTCTTGTCTAATCCGGTCTCTTTAAAGAGAACGTTAAGAATCTCATCGTCAGAAACGTTAATGCTGGCGTCATCGCACTCTTCGGTGATAAGTGTTTGGCCAATAATTTGTTGAACAACTTGCTGCTGCATAGTTGGACCATCGATTTTCTGATCAGGATTCTTCTTCTGTAATTTCTCCTGCTCTTCGCTGAATTGTCTGATATCAATGTTCTTGTCACCTACTTGCAGAGCGAGGGTGTCGTTGCCTCTAAAGAGAGACATTGGATTGTCGATAGCTGTTAAGATGAAAAGTACCAATGCACCTCCAATCAAGCCCATCAACAATTTGGGTCTTTTTCTAAGTTTTTCTAGTACTGCCATTATAGTAATTTTATATGTTTTTGATATTCAAAAATAGTTGTTTTCGAAAATAGCACGCAAAGATAGACATTTTTTGGTTAACGACAAAAAAATGATACAATTTTGTTGCAAAATAGTGTGCAACTTGCCGTTTTGCATAGGATTTATGCCCAAGAAACTAGCTATTTTACACCCAAAATGTGCAAATGTAACAAGGCTTATTGATAGGGCAGTTGATGTGGTTTTTTAATATGGATTGCCTGGTTGCGGTTGGCATAATTTTGCAACGTGATTATCATTACCTCCAATTTATTAACCCTAAATCTATTAAAGAAAAGAAATGAACACCGACAACATTATTGATGAAAGCACCTCCTCCGAGGCCCAACAGGAGCCTTTGGCAGAACAAGAAGTGGCTGCTGCCGAGCTGGCCTCAGCACCCATTGGTGAAGAACCGCAACAACTCGACGACGTGCAGCAACTGCTCGAGAAGCTGGGTGTGAGCGAGAGCATAGCCGCCTCGGCGAGGGTAATCGTGCAGTCGCTGCGTGAGGGCAACGCCTCGAGCGAAAGCATCGTCAGGATGGTGGTTCAGTCGTTACGCCATGATGAGGAACTGAAGAATGCCGAGACGCAAGGCTACCTGCGTGGCCGTAACGAGGTGATTACCGCCAGTGCTCCACCCGATGACAAGTCGCCGCGCCCTCTCAACTTCCCCATCTACACCAAACGAAGCTTTTGGGATAAGTAGAGGATAGGAGATTAGGGATCGAGGATCGGGTTCTCTTCCCTCTTCCTTCTCAACTCTCAACTATGAACTGTGAACTATGAACTATGAACTCTCTTACCAACAAACTAAACTCTAAAAACTAAATTACTATGATTAAAAGATTCATTAATCGAGTCGTTGTAGTTAGCAATTGGCTCAAGAAAAACCGCAAGCTGCTCATGTTGTTGCTTGCTATTGTGATAATGCTGATTTTGGGCGGATGCCTCGCGTCGCCACACCAAGCCGCACTCGCTGTGGTGGTTGCCGGTGTGGCAGGTGGCAAGCACATTGATGATGAGCCCCTCACCACCGACCTCACTCGCTCGGCGTCGCCCGAACTGCTGCTCAACGAGATAGACCAGCAGATAGTGAAAATTCGCCCTATGGCGACTCCTATCGACCAGCTCTCACGCTGCGCTGGCTCAAAGCATGTGGGCAGTATGATTGTCGATTATTATAATGTCGATACTAAGCCCACCACTGCCGAGGTGGCTAGCGAGTATGTGGAGCCCGACGCAGGAAGCGCCACTGCCGACGACACTCGCATCACACTGAGTACCAACAATGATGAGATGTTTGATGTTTCCGACACTATTCTTGTGCAGGGAGTGTATGGCTACGATGCTACTGGTACCGAACAGAGTAATGAGGAACTAGTGCTCTATGTCGTTTCGCGCGATGACAACAACGGCATGAAGGTGCAGGCTGTCAACGGCAAGAAAATTGGCAATAGAGATGGCTGTATTCCGTCGATTGATGAAGGCACTACACTCATCCGCATGGGGCGCGCTGCTACCGAGCTTGATGTGATGTCGCCACAGTTTGAGGCTCTGCCGCACAAGGCACAGCAATTCTGCCAGATATTCAAGATGCAGGTTGAACAGTCAGTTTTGCAGAAACTTTCTAACAAGGAAGTGCCTTGGACCATGAACGACCAGGAGGAGGCTGCCATCTATGATATGCGCTTGGGCATGGAGAAGTCGTTCCTCTTTGGTGTGAAGGGCAAGATATGGGACAGCACCAAGAAGGAGTATGTGATGCTCACCGGTGGCATTTGGAAGCAGGCCGGCAAGGAGTTTGTCTATAACGCCCAAAGCATTAATCAGGAGTCGATAATCGACATGATGCGCAGGGCGTTTACCGGCAACGCCGGCAGCAAACGCAAGATTCTCATTGGTGGTTCAGAACTCATTGGCACCATCAACAAGCTCGACTACAACCGTGTGATTACCGCTAGCGATACTGTCACCAAGTGGGGCATCGACTTTACCGAGCTCAGGTCTAAGTTTGGCACGCTCTATGTGCTGCTCAGTGAGGTCTTTGACGAGTGCGGCATGGCTGCTAATGGCATGATTATCGATCCAGAGTACTTGCAGAAGTATGTGCACCAGCCTTTCAGCGCCGAGACTCTCAACCTCAAGGCCAGTGGCGTGAGAAATGTAGATGCCACTGTGCTCACCGAGACCAGCTGCCTTGTGCTGCGCTATCCCAAGGCTCACATGCGCATCATCAGGGCATAACTTGCAATAGAATTAAACCCGAATCGGTTCAACAAAAATTCTGTTTTGACATAAATTCTAATGACCGATTTGGGTTAAAAAATTGCTCATAATCTAATCCTTTGAAGGGGCATCTCCAGTGTCAGGAGGTGTCCCTTTCTTTTCATAAAATTTGGCGGTATCAAAATTTTTATAGAAATTTGTCCCTCCAAAAATGACACGCGAACGTAAAATACAGCAAGTCACCCTTGTAGGATGCTTAGGCAATGTGGTGCTTATGGTGTTCAAGCTCATTGCAGGCGTTGTGGGGCACAGCTCGGCGATGATTGCCGATGCCGCGCATTCGCTGTCGGACTTTGTCACCGATGTGATAGTGCTCACCTTTGTTAGCGTCAGCGCTAAGCCACAAGACAAATCTCACGATTATGGCCACGGCAAGTTTGAGACCATCGCCACATTCTTCATTGGCATCGCCTTAGTGGCGGCAGCAACGGGAATCATAGTATCTGGAATAGTGAGCCTGATAGATTGGGCTAAAGGTGCCGACCTTGAGGCGCCAGGCAAGATGGCGCTGTGGGCTGCATTGTTCTCTATTGCCGTCAAGGAGGCCTTGTATCAATACACTGCCTATCATGGCAAGAAACTCAACTCTCAGGCTGTGATTGCCAACGCTTGGCATCACCGCAGCGACGCCCTATCGTCGGTGGCAGCAGCCATAGGTATTGGCGGAGCCATCTTGCTAGGAGACCGCTGGACAGTGCTCGACCCGTTGGCGTCGGTGATTGTGGGAATTGTTCTTATGAAGGTGGCAGTGGGATTGCTGCGAACTAGCATTAACGAACTAACAGAGAGTTCGTTGCCACAAGAAACAGAGCAAGAGATAGAAGATATTATCACTTCGTTTCCTCAAGTGAGTGAGCCTCATAACTTGCGTACACGTCGCATAGGCAACCGCATCGCCATCGAGGCCCATATCCGCATGGACGGCACCATGTCGTTGCAAGAATCCCACGATGTCGCCTCACAAGTAGAGAAGAATCTCAAAGACCGCTTTGGCGACGACACCCACATCACCCTGCATGTGGAACCAGCTAAGTAGTTCATAGTTCATAGTTGAGAGATAGCCCGACCTTCTATTCCCGATTCCCGATCCCCGAACTCCGTTCCACTTTCCACTTTCCACCAATAAACGATCCCCATTTTTGTCTATTAAAATCGCATATTCTTCTATGTGATAGTTTAGTTTTGTCTAATTGGTGTGATAAATATCACGAAAATGTGATATTATGCAGGAAAAATGACTAACTTTGCACTATGGGAAAAAAATTTACATTTAGCAGGACAACCTTAATTCATTTGCTGTGCTGGGGACTTATATTGGCATTCCCGCTGTTCCTGTATCGTCAAAATGATACCATGACCGATATGCTCAGGCATTACCTGCGCTCGCTGGGTGGAACGTTGTGCTACATGACAATATTCTACCTTAATTATATCTATCTTGTGCCCAAGTTGCTTTTTGAGAACAAGCGCAAGCGATTTGTGCTTTATAATATTATTGCGATATTTGTGCTCGTTGCATTTATGACATGGTGGTGGTACCTGATGGGAGAAATTTTCCCAAACTCTAACCCGATGCCTGCTTCCTTTAATGCTCCACCCAAGTGGACACGTTTCGTGCAGATGTCGTTTATGCTTATCCTCGTGATAGGACTTAGCACTGCCATTCGCTTGAGTCAACGCTGGCAAAAATTGCAGGAGGCAAAGAAAGAGGCCGAGCGCATACGCAGCGATGCCGAGCTCAAGAACTTGCGCAACCAGCTTAACCCTCACTTCCTGCTCAATACCTTGAACAACATCTACGCCCTTATCGCTTTCGATCCCGAGAAAGCACAGGTAGCGGTAGGTGAGTTGAGCAAACTCTTGCGCCATGCCCTCTACGACAACCAAAAGCACTTTGTGCCCCTATATAAGGAGGTGGAGTTTATTGAGAACTATATCGACCTGATGAAGATGCGCGTGACCAACAATGTGAAAATCAACACCAACATCGACATCGATGAGGACGACTCCACACCCATCGCTCCGCTAATCTTCATCTCGCTCATCGAGAACGCCTTTAAGCATGGCATCTCGCAAGCTGGAGAGGGAGAAATCGACATCACTATCACCAATAAAGACGACCAGATAATGTGCGAGATAGTGAACACCAACTACCCTAAGCGCGACAACGACAAGAGCGGGTCGGGAATAGGACTTGAGCAAGTGGCACGGCGATTGGAGCTCATGTATGCTGGGCGTTACAACTGGGAAAAGGGCTTGGACACCACGACTAATAAGTATTTCTCTAAAATAGTTCTGAACAATGATAATAAAGTGCGCGATAATAGATGACGAGCCATTGGCAGTGGAACTGCTGGTGAGCTATGTGAATAAAATACCGTTTATGGAGCTGCACGGTAAGTACTCTAATGCCGTTGATGCCATGAAGGGCATAGCTGAAGACCCTATAGATGTAGTGTTTCTCGATATACAGATGCCAGAGCTGAATGGATTGGAACTCTCGAAAATGCTCCCCGAATCAACGCGTGTGGTGTTCACCACCGCTTTTGAGCAATATGCCATCGACGGCTATCGCATCAATGCTCTCGACTACCTTCTCAAGCCCATCTCTTATCCCGAGTTCCTTGAGGCATGCAACAAGGCGTTGCAGTGGTTTACAATGGTGCAGCAGGCCGAGGAGTCGAAAGAGCCCGAAGCCACCAGCATCTTCATCAAGAGTGAGTACAAACTGCTGCAAATCGAGCTTGACGACATTCGCTACATTGAGGGTTTGAAGGACTATGTGAAAATCTATACCGAACAGTCACCGCATCCCATCCTCTCGCTCATGAACATGAAGGCGATGGAGCAGATGCTGCCCGCCTCACGATTTATCAGGGTGCACCGCTCTTATATCGTGCAGAAGAGCAAAATCAAGGAGATAGACCGCAATCGCATCGTCTTTGGCGACGTGTATATCCCCATTGGCGACAGATACAAGCAAGCATTCCAAGACTTCCTAGGACGATAGATTCCTAATTGGGTTAAAGAATTACAATAAAAAGCCACCTCTTGCAAAGCGATAGCAAAAGGTGGCTAAACGTTTGTGAAAGAAAGATTATTTCTTACCTTTCTTGTTCTTGGCGTCTTTGCTCCAATAGTCGTTATACATCTTAATGCCAAAGATTATCACGCTGCACACAGTGGTGATGAGGTTGGTCCAGAAGATGGCAAAACCTTCACCAAAGATGCCGAGCATGATACCTTGCAGCATGAAAGCGATGCCGCCAATGCCAATCATCAGGAATGTGGGCAATGCAATGTCGTCGGTCTTGCGGGTGCGAATGGTTTGAATGGCCTGAGGCACGTAACCCAAAACCAGTCCTAACGAAGCAATAATGCCACATATCCAGAAGAAAGTTCCTGTTGGACTAAAAAAACTGTCAAGTAGTACCATAATATTTAAGTGTTAAGTTTTAAGTGTAAAGTTAGCGCTTATAGGGGAGAGGGGAGAGTGAGAGAGTTCATAGTTCACAGTTCATAGTTCACAGTTGAGAGGTGAGAGAAAGAGCTCGACCCCCGACTTACTATTCCTGATCCCTGTCCTCCGTACCATAAGGTGCTTACTTTATCTGCTTCATTAATTCTTTGGTAGCGGTTATGAGCTGGTCATCGACACCTTTCACCACGAGAGCAGGGTCGTTGAGCACCTTAATGTCGGGCTCAAGTTGGCTGTTCTCGAGGTAGTTGCCTTGAGCTGTGCGGTAGCCAATGATAGGAATACCGAAGATGAGTGAGTCGTCTTGCAAAGTCTCCCACGATACGCTGGTCATAGTGCCTGGCACGGCAGCACCCACGAGTTTGCCAATGTTCATCTGCTTATATACCCAAGGAGTGCCGTGAGCGTTGCTGTAGCAAGCCTCGCACTGCAGCATGATGCTGGGTTTGTTCCAGCGGCGGCTAGGCATGTCGCAAGCATCGCGTCCGCGAATCTCTTGAGTCAAATATTTCTTGCCGGTGAAGAGCACCTCAATGTCCTCGTGCAGGCGGCCACCGCCGTTGAAGCGGATATCGATTACGATGCCATCACGCTTGTTGTACTTGCCTAGTACCTTGCTATATACCTCGCGGTAGCTGGCATCGTTCATCGACTCGATGTGCACGTATCCCAGTCTTCCGCCCGAGATGCTGTCAACGATGTGCTCGTTGTGCTTAACCCAGCGTTTGTAGAGCAGGGTGTTGAGGGCGCCGCGGCTAATGGGTTTCACCACCTCGTCCCAAGTGTCGCCAGTGGCGGGGTCACGGAACGATACAAGCGTCTTCACGCCAGCCTGTCCGTTGAGCAGGAGGGTGTGGTCGTTTTCGTGAGTTATTTCCTCGCCGTTGATCTTCTCAACGATGCATCCGGCTTTAACTTTAGATTTTGATTTGTTGAATGGTCCACCAGTCACCACCTCAGCAATCTTCAGGCCTTTGCCAGTGTAGCTCATGTCGTAGAGCAGACCCAAGTTGGCGGTAGTCTCACCACCGGCAGGGTAGTAGCGACTGCCAGTGTGCGACACGTTGAGCTCGCCCAGCAGTTCACTCAGGAGGTTGGCGAAGTCGTAGTTGTTGTTGATGTGAGGTAAGAACTTGCGGTAGGTGTTGCAGTTGTCTTTCCAGTTCACGCCGTGGAAGTTGGTGTTGTAGAAACGCTCCTGAATTTGCTTCTCTACGTGGTTGAACATGTACTCACGTTCAGCAGTGAGGTCCATCTTCATCTTAGCGCTGTAAGTGATGGCTTTGAGCTTGTCGCTGGCCACAGTGAGTTTCTGCATAGTGCCACTGCCCAGGATGAAGAACTCCTTACCGTCCTTTGAACTCTCAATATTGGCCCATTTTGAACCCATCTTATTGATGAGTGTGGTGCTCTTCTTTCTCAGGTCCATTTTCCACAGGTCATAGCCTTTCTCAAATGCCGAGAGATAGTAGAGGTTCTCGCCGTCTTTGGTGATAAGAGCCGAGGCGATGTCGCTGGAGTTGGTGGTTACGCGCACGATGCGGTCCTCTATGCCTTCAAACTCCACAACGATGTCATTAGATTTCTCTTTGTTACTGTCGCCAACAATCTCTTTCTTCTTTTTATTGTTCTTCTCTTCTTCTTTCTTCTTCTCTTCCTCGGCCTTCTTCTCTTCTTTCTCGGCTTCCTTCAGCAGTTCGGAGTCCTCCTTGTTGAGCTGATATTTGTCAAGGGCTTCCTGGTTGAGGAAGATAAGGACAAGGTCGTCCTGCGAACCCCATGAAGCGTGACTACGCATACCGTAGCGGTTAGTCTTGTAGAGGATGGCATTGCCGTCGAGCACGAAGCGAGGGCTCTCGCTGAAGTAGGCGCTCTGGGTGAGGTTGTGAATTTCGCCGCCTTGTGCGCTCACCAGACCCACGTCGCTATATGGGTCACGCTGGTTGCCAATGAACTCGAGGGTGAACCACTTGCCGTCGGGCGACCACTCATAGTTGAAGCCACCGTTGGTCTCATACCATGTGCTGCCGTCGGTGACTTGGCGCACTTTCTTGCTCTTGAGGTCCATGACCATGAGTTTGTTGCGGTCCTCGATGAAGGCCAGTTCCTTGCCATCGGGGGAGTATTGAGGATAGGCGCGCTCTATAGAGGTTGAGGGAAGCAGAATCTCCTCATTAATGATTGTAGCGTTGGGGAAGTTTTGGTCTTCCTTTCGCTCGATGGTGGCTTGCACAAGCTGCCAGATGCCGTTGCGCTCGGTGGCATAGGCGATGGTGCGGTTGTCGGGAGCCCAGCACACGCCAGCCTCTTGCTCGGCAGTGGCAGAGATGCGCTTAGTTGTGGCATATTCTACTGAGGTTACAAACACCTCGCCACGCACGATGAATGCCACCTGCTTGCCGTCGGGTGATACCGAAGCGCTTTTGGCGCCGCTTGAGAAGGTCAAGCGCTTCACCTGGTCGGCATCGTCGTGGATGAGGTCAATTTTCACCTTAGCTGGCTTTCCGCCTTGTGCCTGGGTGTAAATCTCTCCGTCGTAGGTGTAGCATAGCGTGCCATTGCTAGCGATAGAGAGGAAGCGCACAGGGTTCTTCTTAAACGATGTGAGAGCCTTGATGCTCTGTGGCGCATTGATGGGGAACGAATATACGTTGAACGACCCACCGTCACGCTCACTCAGGATATAGACAGTGTTGCCGTCGGCGCTGAGCACTGGGCTGCGGTCCTCGCCGGCATGCTTGGTGAGGTTAACGTGCTTGCCGGTTTTGGTGTCGTAGCTCCACACGTCGCGCGTCACACTCGAGGTGTGGTGCTTGCGTAAGGCATCTTCCATACCCTTCTGGTCTTGATAGACAAAGAATTTGCCGTCGCGGTTGAAGGTGATTTCCTCGGCAGGAGAAGCCAGCACTTGAGTGCTTACGCCGCCTTCAACAGGCACTTGATACACCTCGGTCAAACGCGACGAGGGGAACAGGGCGCTGGTGGTGGGATCTTGGATGGCTGCCGAGAAATAGATGTATCGGCCATCGGGAGTGAATGTCCATGGAGTCTCGCCAGCGCTGTTGAAGGTCAACTGCTTGGCAGTGCCGCCGTTGCTTGGCATCACAAACACGTCGAGGTTGCCCTTTCGGTCACTGGCGAAGGCAATTTTCTTGCCGTCGGGCGACCACACGGGGTTACACTCATAACTTGGTTGGGTGGTAAGCTGAACAGCCTGTCCACCTGTAACGGGCACCTTGTAGATGTCGCCCTTGTAGCAGAACGCTATCTCGCGTCCATCGGGTGAAATCTTGGCATAACGCAGCCACAACGGAGTCTCGGCTAGAGACGAAGTGGCTATCATAGCAGCAAGCGCTGCAAAGAGGAATTTAATTTTCATAAAATATTATTAATTGGATTGTGTTAATTTCAAAGCGATGTCTTGCAATTTTGCAAAATTAGTGAGTTTTTCTCAATTTCTCACATTATGGAGGAATTTATTTCTAGAAACATTGAGAAATTATCACATGTCAATTAGTTTCCGTTGCCAAGTATTATCTCGTAAAGCACTCTCACGTCGGTGGCGGTGACGTTGCCGTCGCCGTCCACGTCGCAGGTGACGCTGTATTGCTCGTTGCCGTTGAGAAGATAATCATAAAGGGCGATGATGTCGGCCGAGTTTACCGCTCCGTCCATGTTGATGTCGCCAGCGATGTGCACAGGGTTGTGTAAGCCAAACAGAATCTCGTAAAGCACTCTAAGGTCGGCAGCTGTGACACTGCCATTGCCGTCCACGTCGCAGTTGATGTTATATTGCAGGTTTCCGTTGAGAAGATAGTCAAAGAGTGCGAAGTAATCATTGGCTGTAACTACTCCATCCATGTTCACGTCGCCAATAATGCCCCATTGTGTGTTGAGCCAAGCAGCTTTCTTTGAAATCACATCAATATACTCTTGTGGCTTGTTTGGTGTGTGGCTACTGGCATAGGAGTACCATCGCAGGCAGTCTTGCTGCTCAGCATTGGTGATTAGTCCCCGCAATCGCCAGGCGTGATCTATAACTCTGTTGAGCACATGATTGTAGCAGAACTCATGCCACACCGCTCTCACTTCTTGCTGAAATCGAGGGAATTTAAGTATTTCCTTTATCCATAGGAAAGGATAGTTTGAGTCATAATCAAAAATGAAATGGTCGCTGGTGGTGCTTTCCTGGTAGAAGCTGTTGTCAAAGTCCCACACAGGTCCGAACATGAGCTTCTCGTCCCAGCCGAGGTCCTTATACATGAACAGGCTACCTGAGAACGCCTCTACATTCTCCATCACCTCGTGGATGACATAAAAGCGGGCTAGCGTGCCGATATCAAGAATTTGCTCCCAGCCCTGATCGCTCTTGTCGGGCACATACACGCAGCTGTCGGCGCGAGCGAGTAGGTTATGGATGTAGGTGCGCTGCACTTGTGAGAGCACCTCGGGCGACTGGGTTGCGATTGCGAATCGCGGATTTGCCGGATCGTTGTTTTGGTATTGGTTGATTACGATATTGCCTTCGTCTGCAAGTTCGAGGAGCCATCCACCAGTTACATTGTCGGGAATCTGCTCCATATCGGCTTGCTCCATGATATCCACTCTGCCGCCTTCAACCCTAATCTTCTCACACAGGAAATAGAGTCCTACATAGTCACCATTTAATACTAGTTCCACAGGCACTTGTGTGGGAGTGTAGGGCATGTTGAGTTGACGGCTCATCTCAAAGCCCATGGTGTTGCGTAGGTATCCGCTGAAGTCGTTGTAATGTGCCAGTAGTACAAAATGGCGGCTACGGTCAAGTCCCAAAGGCGATTGCTTGGCGGCAAACTTTACCTTATAAGGTTTCTTGTCGGAATTCTTCCAAGTCCAGTTCCCTCGGCCTTTTACTTCGATAGCAAGTGGCTCATCGCTGGTGCCGAGTGGCTGTATTGCATCATCAATCCATAGGTTTCCCTCGATGTAAAAGTCTTTGCTCGCAATGGTTGCAGAGTCTTTGGTGTTGAGGTAAATAACTGGCAATGTGCCCGAAATTGTGGCATCGTAGCTATAGTCGGGTCGCCAGTATCCATTGCTCCTGGGTCGGTCGTTGATGGGGCAGAATACCCATCTGGTAAATTTGTTCCAGTCAATAATATCTTTTGAAATCATGTTGGTGCGTCGCAAGTTGCCGTTGCTGACATTATTGAGACTGTCGAGAAATATGTTTAGACGGGTGTCGTAGAAACCTGATGGAACATCGGTCTCTACAAAGACGAAGTAGTTGAGGTTGTAAACGTCGGTGTTGATTGTAGTTTGCCACCAGTCCCGGTCTTGGACGGTTGTCATGTCATAGACTTGCGTGAAAGGTCTTGTCACACAGCCCACAATCATCTTTACCTGTGAGAATTTGAGTTTGCTGTTGTCAAAACAGTAGTTTCCTGCCATGAGATTGAGTGCATAGACATTACTGGCACAAAGCAGTGTCAGTACCATCGATAAAGCAACACGTGTTATAATATTGTGCCAAAATCTCATTGCAATGCAAAGTTACGTCTTTTTATAGAACGGTACTTTTTATCACTATTTAAACGTTTTGAGACTAATTATATTTTGTTGCTTATCAATACCTTCAATAAAAAAGGGCCATGCCAATCACGGCATGGTCCCTTTTTTATGACTTGTTTCAGGAGAGAGGTTTAAGCCTCAGTCTTGGTTTCCTCTTTCTTCTCGGTAGAAACCTGCTCGCCCTCAGCGGGAGCTGCAGCGTCCTTGTTCTCCGATACCTCAGCATCCTTGTTTTCAGATACTACAGCGCTGGTAGAAGCCTCTGGAGCACTTACGTTCTCAGTGCTGGGAGCACTTGCACTTGTGCTGCTTGCGCTAGCGTCGCTAGCTGCTGGTTTGGTGTCACAAGAAACAAAAGTCATTGCAAAAACTGCTGCGAATAATAAAACTAACTTTTTCATAATAATAAATTTTAAATGTAATAAGAAATATATTAAAAAACTCAATTAATTTCGATTTCAAAACTTTTTCTTTCCACAAATCTAAAGTCCTGTTCTCGGTTTTGTCTCAACACGCCGTTTGGTGAGTTTCGACGTTGCAAAATTATAATGGCGCTCTGCCAAGGTGTTATAATTTGGGGGACAACTTTTGTAACAACAGGGACAACCATTGTAAATTTGGCGTCATTTTTTGTAACTATGAGGACATTTTTGACTGGTAATTAATTGCTAATTAATGAATTGTGATTTTGCTGAAAATGGCCTATTTTTTTGCCGTTTTTTGAGTGAGAAAAGTGTTTTTTTCAATAAAAAAGTCGGTTTTTTGTTGTTTTTTGGTAATTTTGCACCAATAAAAATTAGTCATATTATGAAAATTTCTATCATCAACGGCCCAAATTTGAATCTAATAGGACAGCGAGAGCCCGAAATATATGGCACTCAGTCGCTGGATAGCTATCTGCAACTGTTGGCAACATCCTATCCCGACGTGCAGTTCACATTTTTCCAGAGCAACTGCGAGGGAGAGATTATCAATGAAATTCACCGGGTGGGCTTCGATAGCGACGGCATAGTGATTAATGCTGGTGCCTACAGTCACTATAGCCTGGCGATCGCCGACGCGCTGCGCTCGGTACCGGCTCCTGCAGTGGAGGTGCACATCAGCAACATCCATGCTCGCGAGGAGTTCCGACGGAACTCAGTACTTGCCTCCGCGTGCGTGGGCATGATAGCTGGTTTCGGTTTAGACAGCTATCGACTCGCGGTAGAAGCCATTGATGCAATGCAAAAAATTGGTTAAAATTTCGTGAGAAAATATCTCATTATGCAGATTTTTTTATAATTTTGTGGTCAAAATCAGAAATCTGTTGGAGATATGACCCATCAAGAGCAAGTTTTACAAAACGGTTATTGCATCTTTGATTTGACAAAGAACACTGATGCCGACTCTGTTACTCCTATTGAGTTCAGATTCACGGCAATAGTGTTGTGCCTTGAGGGTGAAGCTACTTTAGATGCCAATATGCACGAATACCATTTCGTTAAGGGTGATTGCATGTGCATAGGAAATATCTTGTATAAGCGCACAATGAAGATGAGCGACGACTTCAGAGGGCGCGTGCTTATTTGCAAAAGTTCATTTTCCTTTGACACTATCGTAGGCATTCCCACAGGATTTTTTGAGTCGATTTATATCAATCCCATAATAAACATCTCGGATGAGACAGAGTGGGCGCTCATCAACAAGCATTTCGACAACCTTAGTCTCATGCAAGAAAAGAACTTGGGTGTGAGGCACATGGAACTCGTTGCGCTCACGTTCCGTTCGGTGGTACTGCTCATGGCGTCGTTCCGTGGCACTGCCCAGCTTGAACAGTCCTATTATAACCACGGTGATGTATATTACAGAAATTTCATCGAGCTAATCGATGAGCATGTCAAGAAAGAGCATGAAGTGGCGTTCTATGCCGAGAAGATGCACATCACCGCCAAGTATCTGAATGAGTTGTGCAAACTCAAGAGCAGCCACAAGGCTAAGGAAATAATAACCTCGTTCCTGATATCAAAGATTAAGCAAGAGATGATCATGACAGGGAAGTCGATAAAGACCATAGCCTATGAATATGGCTTCTCGGACCAGTCAAGTATGGGAAAATTCTTTACAAAGGTAACAAAAATGTCGCCAAGCGAGTTCCGCAGGGACTATAAAGTTCCACAAAGCATGGAGGATTAGTCCTTAAAACACATTCGCCGGCTCAATGACCGATTTTCGTTAGTTATTTCTCTATGTCCTTGCCAGCGTCTTGCCAGGCGAGGATGCCGCCATCAAGGTTTATCACCTGAAAACCAGCCTTTACCATCGCATTTGCGGCTTTTGCGCTGCGGCGTCCGCTGCGGCAATACACTGCTACGGGCATCTTCTTGTTGAGTTGCGCCGCTGCCTTATCAATAAATGTGGAATCGTTCACGTCGATGAGGTTTGCGCCAGCAATGTGCCCATCGTTGTACTCCTCTTGCGTCCTCACGTCGAGCACTTGTATGCCTTTATTGCCAGCAATGAGTTTAGAGAATTCGTCAACATTTACGGTCTTGAAACCATTGTTCCTGGTTGCGCATGATGAATAAAATATCATGCCAACAACCAAAACTACCGCTATGACAAGAAAGTATTTCATAAGTAAATTAGAGAATGTCGTTGAGTGTAGTAAAAATATCTTCCTCAGTATTATAGGGGTGGATGTGAAAATAGCTGTCACCAGTGATCATGGCCGATAGGGAGCACTTTGAGGGGTTGTAGAAGACATGAACAGGGACATTGAATCGCTCGGCGAACGCCAGCTCATAGCCCACGCCTAGTGAGGGGCAGGTGCACTCGGCAATAACCAGGTCGCTCTCGCGCAGCCAGGCGGTATCTTGCTCATAGATGGCGGCATCACGGTCGCGTCCCTGCTCGGTGAGGCACAGGTTGCTGCTTCCCACGTGCTCGGTGAGCACCTTGTGGCCCATTTGCTGCAAGTGGCTGATTATTTGCTTGTAAAGCTCGGCATCCACTCTGCCGCCACGTATTGAGCCAGCGAAATATATCTTCTTCATTTCAAAAATGTTTATCAATCAAAGATGAAAAAGCTGTAAGAGTAAAGTACAAAAGTTCCCACCACGAAGCTTATCACATTAGCGATTATCGTAGCTCGCATCACTGGGCGGAACTCATAACGCTTATTTAGAAATATGCTATTGATAATCAGCTCAATAATTACCGCAAAAACAAAGGCGATAACACAGTAGAGGAAAAAGCTTAATAATTCCTCTTCGTTCTCGGTGTTCACCTCGTGCGAGCTCACCCAGGGGAACCACACCGTGAGCAGTCGCCCGCCATTAATGGCGATTGACGTGTAAGCTCCTGCAATGCCACTCACAGCATTGCTTATTAAAGCGACAAATGCTACACGTGTATTGAAATAGGCATGGGCCAAAACCTTTGACATAACCACAGCCTCAATGGCTACTAAACACGCCATAAATATCCACCCCATAGGCAGATAGACATATTTCCCGAAATAAGCAGTATCCAATAAAAGCATCTTTTAATAGTATAAAGTAATGTAAATGAAATATATATTCTAAACTGAAAAACTAAAAACTGACAACTGAAAACTGTGAACTCTGAACTGTGAACTCTGAACTGTGAACTAAGAACTGTGAACTAAGAACTGTGAACTAAGAACTGTGAACTAAGAACTGTGAACTCTGAACTTCATCTTATTCCCAGCATGCGGTGTGTCTGTAGCGACAAGCGCCAACGTGGGTTGGCGAGCACGGCATCCACGCATTGCTGCATATTGAGTTTGCGTTGCTGCCCGTCAGGTACAAAGCATGGCTGAATGAAGCGATGATCGGCAGTGATAAAGTCATACTGGCTCAAGTCTTGCCCAAGATATACAACTTTCAGTTCGTCGCAATGTTCAAGCACGCATGGCAGTGCATCGCCACCTGGGAAGCCAAACTTCGGTGACAGCGTCACCCAGTCAATGCCTGCTGGCAAAGGGCGGGTGCCGTTGGTCTCGATGGCAATCTTCTTGCCTGTGAGGTGCAGAGCCTTGAGCAGCGGCTCATCGATAAAGAGCGACGGTTCGCCGCCTGTCAGGATGATGAGCGGAGCATCCGGAAAACGCATCACTTCCTCCACGATCTCGGGCAGCGACATCATGGTGTGGCTCTCGTGCATAGTGTCGCAAAAGGCACACCGCAAGTTGCATCCGCTAAAACGGATGAACACGCTAGCGATGCCTGTGTTATAGCCCTCGCCTTGCAGTGAGTAGAATATTTCGTTTACAGGATACACTCTTTTTAAGTGGTAAGTGTTAAGTTTTAAGTGGTAAGTTTGCGCCTGACGGCGCTGAGAATGTGGAACGGGGAACGGAAAATGGTCTTCCACTTTCCACCTTCCACCTTTCACTCACCGAAGGTGATCACTCGTCCTTGACGTAGGATGCCATATTGTCGCGCGACTCCCACACGTCGGCACGGTAGCAGTTGGGCACGGTTTCCACCACCCAGTGCGCGATATTCTCGGCTGTGGGGTTGAATTTGAGCACCTCGTTGAGGTTCTTGTGGTCGATGCGGTCGTGGATGAGCTTCTTGATGAGCGTGAAGTCACACACCAAGCCATTGCTGTCGAGCTCTTTAGCCTTGCAATAGACCTTGATAATCCAGTTGTGCCCATGCAGGTTCTCGCACTTGCTCTCATAGTCGAGATAGAGCTGATGACATGATGAAATCTCCAGAGTTTTTTCTACGTAATACATTATTTTGTAAGTAATAAGTGTTAAGTTTTAAATGTTAAGTTTGCGCCTGACGGCGCGGAGTTGAGAGTTAGTTATGAGTTCATAGTTATGAGTTCATAGTGGAGAGTTGAGAGTGTGAGAGAGAGATTAAGCATTATGATATGAATTGAGCATTATGCATTGTGAATTATGCATTGTGCATTATAAATTAAGCATTCTCATACTCCGTTGGGTCGTCGATGCCGGCATCTCTTAGGGCCTCGATGCGTTCTCGGCAGGTGCCGCACTTGCCGCAGTGCTTATCGCCACCCTTGTAGCAAGAATAGGTCTTGGAGTAATCTACGCCCAGGGCCTTGCCGTGACGAGCGATGTCGGTCTTGCTGAGGTTTGTGTAAGGCGCGAAGACTTCAATGCCCTCATAGGTGCCTTGCTGCATCGCCATCGACATAGCGTCGATAAACGCTTGTCGGCAATCGGGATAGATGGCATGGTCACCAGCATGGTTGGCAATCATCACGCGGTGCAGTCCATTACTCTCAGCAATGCCGCAGGCAATGGCAAGCATGATGCCGTTGCGGAAAGGAACCACAGTCACCTTCATGTTCTCGTCGTCGTAGTTGCCCTCAGGAATCTCCTCGGAGCTGTTACTCAGCAATGCGCTCTTGAAATATAGGTTCATAAAGTCGAGCGGAATGATGATATGCTTAATTCCCAGTGTCTTACATTGCTCAACGGCGCACAACTGTTCCTTATGGTTCTGTTTTGAGCCATAGTCGAAGGTGATGGCAATAGCAATATCGTCGCGAAACTCATGCAGCAGAGTGCACGAGTCCATGCCGCCCGAGAGGATTATCACTGCGTCTTTTGCCATATCACTTGAAGTTTAGACTGTCAATAATGCGCTGTTTCACCATGTCTTGATGCTCGGCGTCGCCATAGTTGGCAAACGGCACTATTGAGATGCCACCACGAGGATTGAAATAGCCTACCACCTCAAGATATTTGGGATCCATAAGCTTCACAAGGTCTTTCATGATGATGTTAACGCAGTCCTCGTGAAAGTCGCCCTGGTTGCGGAAGCTGAACAGGTAGAGTTTCAAGCTCTTACTCTCCACCATGCGCACGCGAGGGATGTAGCGGATGATGATATGCCCAAAGTCGGGCTGACCGGTAATGGGGCACAAAGCGGTGAACTCAGGGCAGTCGAAAGTCACCACATACTCATTGTCGGGGTGCAGATTCTCAAATGTCTCCAGCACCTCGGGGTTGTAGGTGTCCTCATATTTCGTTCCCTGATTTCCCAGCAGTGTTATTCCACTGGCATTTTCTTTATTTCTTGACATAACAAATATATATTATCGATTTTGCGCTGCAAAGGTACAAAAAAATAGAATAAGTTTACCCACAGGCACATATAAAACAAAGCTATCGCTCCAAATCGCAAAAAAAGAAAAGATGCTTTATCAATGATGAGATTGTTTTTGCCACTCCTAATGGAGTGGAAATTAGAGCACTGCGTGCTAAAATTTTAGCGCGAAGCACACAATAAATTTTAGAGCCGTAGGCTCTGTAATTTTCATTCACGTAGTGAATGGCCATTATTTGAACCACTAAGATTCTTCTTAAATACTCTTTTCTACACTTCCTCGCGCAGGGGGTAGTTGTTGCGCAACGATTCAAACTGGCTGGGCGCCGCTTTTAGGGCAGCAGTATCGTGGATGGGGTTGTAGCTATCCATAATGACCTTAGGGGAGACATCGATGGCGCCGCGTAGTGGTTTATCTACCTCGGGCACTGGCAAGTGCCAGCAGTAGTGGCGGTTGAGGGCGTCAATCACCATTGCTGTGCCGCGCATTTTGCCTTGACGACTGTAGCCGGCGATGTGAGGGGTGGCAACAAAGGCTTTGTCGAGCAAATCGCGGTTGATGGCGGGCTCGTGCTCCCAGCAGTCGAGTGCCACGTCGCCATGCCAGCGCAGCAATGCCTCGTTGTCGCACACCGCTCCGCGAGCCGCATTAAGTATCAGTTTGCAGCGTTTCAAGTCCTGCAAGAAAGCCTCGTCACAGAGGTGCCAAGTGGGGTATTTTCCATCTTTGGTGAGCGGCGTGTGGAAGGTGATGATGTCGCATTCTTGCTGGAGTAAGGTAAGAGGGGAGAGTTGAGAGTTGAGAGGGGAGAGAATACCGTTCCTCGTTCCTCGTTCCTCGTTCCTCGCGCCTTCAGCAAGTGGTGGGTCGTTGAGTAGGATGCGGTAGCCTAGCTGCTGTGCCCAGCGTGCCACGATGCTTCCCACATGGCCCACGCCCACGATGCCAAGTGTGATATTCCCCGACACGTGATTGTCCTTCATCCATTGCAAGATAGTGGCATGCACCCACTGTGCCACTGCCGGAGCGTTGCAGCCAGGTGCGTTGACCACTGTGATGCCGTGGTGGTGGCAGTAGTCGAGGTCGATGTGGTCGGTGCCTATGGTTGCTGTGCCAATGAATTCCACCTTGCTGCCCTCGAGCAGGGAGCGGTCGCAGCGTGTGCGTGTGCGCGTGAGCAGCACATCGGCGTCGCGCACCACATCGCTGGTGATCTCTGTGCCAGGCACATAGGCCACTTCCTGAGCCACTTGCTCAAGAATGCCTTTAATATAAGGAATTTTGCTGTCGGCAACTATTTTCATCACACTATCGCCAATGCCACGATATAGGCTGTTAGCATCGCCACCATGAGCCACATTGTCACGGCTTGGCGCGTCTCGTGCCTAGTGATGACATACCAATGCCCGAACTGGATGGCAAAGCACATGTTCATCAGTGGCATATAGAACAAGAAATCGTTGTAATCTATAACCATCATCAGCAGCACAAAAATCGACAGTGCCACAAAGAAGTTGTTGTAGGCGCGCACGTGCACGCTGTAGTTGAGCATCGTCTTGAAGTTTCCCACGGTGAGCAGCACCGTCAAGGCGGTGATGGCGATGGCCACCGACACTGCCCAGCTCTTGCCAGGATAGGAAGGCACGTCGGTCCACACCAGCGACAGCTCAGGCGCATGAAATGAAGACATGCTCTCGAGGCCTGTGCCCAGGGCTATCCAGTAGGGGGTAATCAGTCCAAAGATTATCGCCAGCACGGCGCGCACATTGATGGCACGCATGTAGGCAAAGCCCACGATGAACAGGGGCACCAGCAGCAGGAACACATAGTGGTAAATCGAGAAAAACGACAGCAGCGCCATTATCAGGAACACGCCCTGCGATGCCATCTGCTGCTTGCCGTAGAAGTCAAACAAGAAGAGCAGCGATATCACCACCACTAGGCATAGCGCTGTGCCAGCAAAGAACCGCGTGCTCAGGAAGGGGTTCACTCCCTGCAGCAGCACAAACACCGCCGCGAAGACAAAGCAGTTGTAGGTCTTGATGTAGCGGTACATTATGTTGAGCGTGATGAGCATCACGCCTATCACGATGTTACACAGCACAGCCACAAAGCACGAGGTGTCGTGGCTCGTTATCCAGTCGGCGATGTTGTGCAGGGTGCCATAGCCTCGCTGTGGCACCTCGAAGTTGCCGCTGGCAATCACCGACAAGATGACAAGAATCAGCAGCGACAATCCAAAAAAGCCGCGATTGTTGAAATAATCTACTATGTAACTGCCTTTCTTCGCCATTGTTTAGTTATCAGGGGAGAGGGGAGAGGAGAGAGTTGATAGTTGAGAGGGGATTCACTACACTGCGACCCTGTCGCAGCCACTTAACACTTAACTCTTAACACTTAACACTTAACACTTATTCTTTTTCGTCGTCGCCGGCGGTGGCGTCGCGGCGTTTCCAGCCGTTGCGGCGGCCTTTGAACACGGGGCGCTCCTTGTCCTCGCCCAGGCGTGGGCCGTGGAACGAGAAGGTGCGGCGTGGACTGTCCTCCTTGTATGGCCTCTCGGTGCGGTAAACGCGAGTGCCGTCTTCACGCACGCGCATTGGGTTCTCACCACGGTCGCCATCTTCACGGTGCTTGCGCATGGGGTTCACTCCACGGTCGCCACGCTCTCCACGCTCTCCACCGCGCTTGAAACCGCCAGCACGACGTTCGCCACGCTCTCCACCGCGCTTGAAACCACCCTCACGACGCTCTCGGCGCTCGCCACGCTCTCCACCGCGTTTGAACTCACGGCGAGGCTTGTCGTCCTTGTCACGGCGAGAATATTCTGGCTTCTCGCTGGCGCGGAACTCGGTGTTCTTGATGGTGCCGCCCTTGCGACGCATGTCGTCGAAGCTGCCGTCGAATATCACATATTCGCGCAGCTCGCACTCGATGTCGCCGTTGAGCAGCGGGTAGTGCAGCGACGCCTTGAGGCCCAGGTTGTCGATAAGCTCCTTGTTGCTGCCCACGATAAGCCAGCAGTCATAGCCCATGAACACCTTCTTGAGCTTGGTGCCCAGAGTGGCGTAGAGCTGTGGCAGCTCGTCGCTGGTGAGGCGCTCGCCATAGGGAGGGTTGGTTATGAGCACGCCCTTTTCGGGTGCTGTCTCTTGCTCCTCTAGCGGCACGCGCTCCACCTCGATATATTGTGTGAGGCCCGCATTCTTGATATTGGCGTTGCTGGCAGCAACTGCCTTGCCCAGAATGTCGTAGCCGTAAATCTTGTGGTTGAATTCGCGCTCGCCGCTGTCATCGTTGTAGATTGCGTCGAAGAGGTCGGCGTCATAGTCGGGCCACTTTTGGAACGCATATTCCTGACGATACACGCCGGGGTTGATGTTGGCGGCTATCAGGGCGGCCTCAATCAGGAACGTGCCCGAGCCGCACATGGGATCCACGAAGTTGCTCTCGCCGTCCCAGCCGCTGAGCTTGATGATGCCTGCCGCCAGCACCTCGTTGATGGGCGCGTCGGTCTGTGCCACACGCCACCCGCGCTTGTATAGAGGCTCACCCGACGAGTCGAGCGACACCGTCACATCATTGCCGCTGATGTGCACATTAAACTGGTAGTCAGGGGAGTTGAGACGAATCGAGGGGCGCTTGCCGCACAGCTCCATGAAATGGTCGGCGATGCCGTCTTTCACACGATAGGTGACAAAGCGAGAATGCTTGAACGATTCGCTATAGACGGTGGTGTCAATCGAGAACGTGCTGCTCTCGGTCATGATGTCCTCCCAATGGAACTGCTTCACCTGCTCGTAGAGGTCGTCGGCATCGGTGGAGGTGAACTTATAGATGGGTTTGAGCACCCGCAACGCCGTGCGAAGGGAGAAGTTGGCACGGTACATCAACTCCTTGTCGCCCTTAAACGACACCATGCGGCGGCCCTGCACCACATCTTGCGCGCCAAGCGCCAACAGTTCATCACTCAACACGCCCTCCAGCCCTTGGAAGGTCTTAGCAACCATTTCAAATGTCTCGCTCATAATTGTCTCAATATGTATTTGTTATTCCACACCGCGTGAAATATTGTGCAAAATTAGTGCAAACCGAGAGAAAAACCAAAGTTTGCTTTGAGTTTTTCCGAGGCGCCGCCTAATTTATCCAAAATTACTCCTTTTTCATGAGCAACACAACACCACACAACGGAGTTTTTTCTCAAACAATTAAATACAATTGAAAACAATATATTTTTACCCCTTGAGGCATGATGGGCGCTTCGCTTAAAATTGAGTCGAGTTCAAATCCCTATGGGACCGCATACCACGCTTTGCGTGACTTATGCTTTTGAATCTCCTCGAGCTAAAGGTTAATGGAAAATTCAACAAACTTTTTTTGACAGGAGTTACAAGTATTGACAAGAGTTACAGGAATATCTTGTTCTCTCCTGTTTCTCTTCTCTCTTTTTAGACATAAAGACATAAGCAACATAAAGACAGACCTTTTTGACAGGAATTACAAGTTTTGCCAGGAGTTACTAGAATTTCTTGTTCTCTCCTGTTTCTCTTGTCTCTTTTAGACATAAAGACATAAGCAACATAAAGACAGACCTTTTTGACAGGAATTACAAGAATTGCCAAGAGTTACAGGAATATAATATCTTGTTCTCTCCTGTTTCCCTTGTCTCTTTTTAGACATAAAGACATAAGCAACATAAAGACAGACCTTTTTGACAGGAATAACAGGAATTGCCAGGAGCTACAGGAATACCTTGATCTCTCCTGTTTCTCTTGTCTCTTTTTAGACATAAGAACAATATGTTGCGTCTGCACAACAAAAATATTAATGTCACAAAGTCGCACCTCACGGTGCCAAAAAGCCTCGCAAGCTCGAAACCTTTGTTATCCAATTTTTTGTACACTAATTAGACGAATTGAAACAAGTTTCAAAGACTATTGTAGACAAATAAAAAGAAATAATGATTATTTTGCTAAGAATTATTTTTTTTGTTAACTTTGTGAGCTAAAGTTTAAGTTATGGCAGAAAATTACAATAATAAGCATTGCAAGTTTTTTGACAAAGAAAAACTTGATGAAATGATTTCTAATTACCTTAATGAGATTGACTCATTTTGGGAAGATGAGGAGTATAAATGGAAAGCAGCAAAACATTTCCAAGAGCACTGGAACATTGACAGTGAGAATTTTGAAGAAATGCTGAAAGATTCTACCAGTAAAGTTGAAAATCTATTGGTCTCTAGGCTCTATTATCCACTTGCTGTTTATTATGAAATTGTGAAGTCTTTTCCAGAAGAATTAAGGGAATTATTCAGAGCACTTTATGATGAAAATTTAGACATAGTTGAGCGTATCAATGCCTTTCAGCAAGGTGTTGGAGATTTATATAAAAGAACCTTAAGGCCAGGTAAAAATACGTACCAAGATTTAAGAGCAGTTAGCAATTTGTTGTGGCTTCGCTATCCTGACAAGTATTATATCTATAAATCTAGGGAATTCAAAACAGCTATTAAGAGATTGGCGAGTGAGGCTCCAAAGCTTAATGGCAAAGCAGAATGCTATCCCATGTTTTTAGAGTATATGGATGATTTGAGATCTTATTTTGTAAACACAAAATTATTCAAAGAAAAATTCTCAACACTCATTAATAATGTTTCTTTGTATGCAGATAAATCATTACACACTGCAACAATTGATTTTGTTTTCTATGCAGGAAAGCGTTTTGACCCTAATATAATAACACCCTCTAATTCTTTAATTATCAATAATAACAGAGATATGGATGAGTATAACATCAAGCTATTAGAAGAATATAAATACTTTCTACTTAATTGTACTGCATTGAAAGAAAGTAGTGTTAGTAATTATACTGATTTTAAGAGACTTAATGATTGTATTAAAGAGCTAAATAATGGTTTTTTATCTGTTTTAGATTATTCTGATCCTGATGCTTTTTATCAATTGATGATTGACTTAGAAAACTTGCAATCTTATAAGGATATTAATGATGGTGGAGGCAATCAGTATTCAAATGCTTTAAAATACTATTTGCGTTTTTTGTTGGCTAGAAAATATTTCGGGACAAAATCTAAAATGTTGATAAGAAGAAATAAATTAAACAACAAACCACTACAGATTATTTATTATGGTGCTCCTGGTACTGGTAAGTCTTATGGAATAAAGAAAAACCACGGTGTGACTCGTGAGAACTCTTATCGTACTACTTTTCATCCAGACACAGATTACTCCTCTTTTGTGGGTTGCTATAAGCCAACAATGAAAGTTTTTTCTAAAAGAAATATCAGTGAAGGACAGTTGGCTAACATTTTGAAAGACAGAATTAATAATCCAAATTTTAAATATCCTTATCACAAATTTGGCTTTGACTATTGGAGAGAATTATCAAATTACACAAAGAAAGATTATGGGGAATGGATAAAACAAGCAAATGGCAAAGAGTCGTTAGCGCTTGAAATAGGAGAAGGTGAAATGCTTGGAGAGTATTCTTCAAAACGAGTTAGTGATGAGATTACTTATGAGTTCGTTCCACAAGTGTTTACTGAGGCTTATATTGCTGCATGGCGAGGTTATGCTGAGGATAGTCCTGTTTTCTTAGTAATAGAAGAAATTAATCGTGGTAATTGTGCTCAAATTTTTGGTGACTTATTCCAGTTGCTTGACAGAAATGAAATGGGCTTTAGTGATTATGAAATAAAGCCCGAAAAAGACCTACAGCAATATCTTGAAGATGAGTTTGCAGGAAACCATGAACTACCAGCTCTTGAACTAAGCGGCTTTGAGAAAGTAATTAGCGGCGAAGAACTAATACTTCCTCCTAATTTCAATATAATTGCAACGATGAATACAAGTGATCAGTCTTTATTCCCTATTGATAGTGCATTTAAGCGTCGTTGGAGTTGGCGATATGTCGCTATTAAAGATTATGAAGAAAAAAATTATCGTATTGAGGTTGATGGCATTCTCTACAAATGGTGGGATTTTGTTGCACAGGTGAATGCTAAAATTAAAGATGTCACAGAGAGCGAGGATAAGAAGATGGGTTATTTCTTTGTGCGTCCTGATAAGAAAGAGCAAGAAACAGATGAAAACGCAACCATTATCACTACCGATAATTTTGTTTCAAAAGTTTTGTTCTATTTATGGGCAGATGTTTTCAAAGACTATGCAAATGATGTAGAAAACAACATTTTCCGCAAAAAACTCGCAACACAAGAGGGTACTAAATATGTTTCCATTACTTTCTCTGATTTCTTCGATAGAGATGGAAAGGTAAACATAGGTGTTCTTAAGGCTTTCCTCTCACAATTCAATCTTGATTCTAACTCTATCTCTGAAGATGAAAATTTTGAAATTGAAGAACAATCTAGCAATACGATGACTATTACTGTCAATGGAGATGTATATGAAATTGGTGGAGCTGGTTCTGCCGAAAAAATAGTGTCAGCTTTATTAACGCTTGATAAGACTGACTTGGAACAGGTTTTCAATAGTGAACAGAATACAAAGGTTCTTAATGGACGTTGTAGATTGATTGACAATGAATTAATGCCAAGCGATGATCCTGTAATACCTCAAATTCAATCTAACGTTTATTCTCAGTATCGTAACTCAATGAAATTGATTGGTGATACAGGTTATTATGTTCAGGCGTATCCTCCACAGAGGAGAAGATTATTTGCTTTATTATCAAACGTTTTAGGCTCAAATAAGTTTAGTTTTACTGAATAGTGAGAATAATTATTGAAGAATATTCTTATCCTCGTGCAACTCTCAAGCAGTTGCTGCCAGATTTTGATTTGAACTTGCAAGATGACAAGTCACAAGTCAAAGTAGGATATGTTGGTTATTGTTATAGCTCAGCACTAAAAGATTGCGTATTTTTCTTGCCAAAAGTTATTCTAAATGCTGAGAATAAGGTATTTGGTAAATATGACCCAGTACTCTTATTAGATCTTGATGATGCTTACCGTAAAAAAGAAATAACAAAAGAACATTATGATTTTCTTTATGGTTTGAGTGTGTGGCTTTATCGTTCAATAAAGGTTTTTAAAACAGACCCGAAGAACGAGAAAAGTGATATTGTTACTCAAAGAGTTGTATCTTATCTTGATGGTACGAAATTCAAGGTAGATTCTACTATTGTTGATATAATATTGTCGTTAATCAAATTCTATAACGACAACCAGGACTTTTTTTTGTTCATAATAAAGAACACTCATAGTGGTTACAACAAAGTTAATTGGCGTAAAACGATAGCTACACAGCAACCATTAGTACAACACAGTAAACCATTATATCTTAAGCCTGTAAACAAGAAAAAGCAGATTAACTTTGATGAGGAACTGCTTATCATTTTTTACTCAATTCTAAATTATATCAATAAGACCTATGGTTTTAGTTGCAAAGTGAATTGCAACTATGAATTGATTGACAAACAGTTATTTGAGGCCTACCGCAAGCGATTAGGAAAAAAGAGACTGCTTGAAATTAAATATAAGTATTTTAGCGACAAGTCTCAACATTTATGGAAATTATGTTATGCATTCTTTAATTGCAGTGCTCAAATATGTTCGTCAAAACAATTAGAAGATTTCTTGATTGCTAAAGATTTCAACATTGTATTTGAGGCAATAATAGATGAATTGATAGGTTCTGATGTTCCTAAAGGGTTAAAAGAACAACAAGATGGCAAGATTGTTGACCACATCTATTCCTATCCATCCCTTATGCGTCCTGAGAATATTTACTATATTGGTGATAGTAAGTATTATAAGATAGGAGCCAGCGTTGGCGAGAACTCAATTTATAAGCAATATACTTATGCTAAGAATGTGATTCAATATAACTTTGATCTCATTTTTGGAAAACAAAATGGTGGCTCTCCATTACCTTATAGAGACGATTTAACCGAAGGGTATAATATTACCCCCAATTTCTTTATAAGTGCAGATATTACAGAACCTTATTCTTACCGCGAAGAACGTTTAAAGATTCGTGACAATGATAAAGACAAGCGCATGAGCAAGCAGTTTGAGAATCGCTTGTTTGACCGTGACACGTTGTGGTTGTCTCATTATGATATAAATTTCTTATATGTTCTATCATTATACGGTAGAGACAATGATCCTGCAAAAAAAATCTTTAAAGATAAGGTTAGACGCATCTTTAGGTGTGAAGTAATTGGACTTCTAAATGGTCAATATAATTTTTATAAACTGGAATTTGAATCAACAGAAGGCAGAGAGAAATTTATAAAAGATAATTTCCGCTTTTTATTAGGAAAGTTGTATCACTATGATGGGATGTTGATATTAGCAATTGAACGCAATTGCAGAGATAAAAGCAAGATATTTAATTTAATTGATAAAGAATGTGATTTTGTTAAAAGATATAAGTTGATTTGATTTTTTTATTTAGTTATACTTAATTTGCTTGACAAAGACATCTCATGATTAGTGTGAGGCAGTTTGTTTTTTGTCGTATTTAATTGTCTGAAAAAAACTGTGTCTGTCTGTTACCTGTGTCTGTTTGTTGAATAATTCTAATCGCAGCGCCATTGCGCCTCTCTCAAAAAAATTGTTCTTATGTTCTTCTGTCTAAAAAGAGACAAGGGAAACAGGAGAAAACAAGAAAAACATGAAACTCCTGTAACTCATGTCTAAAAAAGTCTGTCTGTGATATATGTCTGTATGTTTAATGTTTCAAGCGCAGCGTCTCACAAAAAAATTTGTTCTTATGTTCTTCTGTCTAAAAAAACAGGCGCAACCCCGATTATGCATTGTGCATTATGAATTATGCATTGAGAAAGTTCTTTTGTCTAAAAAGGTTGTCTGTCAAAAAAATGTTTTCAATTGTATTTAATTGTCTGAAAAAAATGGTAACTTTGTCGTCGTGGAGCAGGTAAACGGCCAACGATAAACCATAAATGATAAACGACCACTGACCAATGAAACAATATCTCGACTTATTGCAGCATGTGCTTGACAATGGCACTATTAAGCACGACCGCACTGGCACTGGCACCAAGAGCGTGTTTGGCTACCAGTTGCGGTGCGACTTGAGCAAGGGGTTCCCGCTGCTGACGACCAAGAAGGTGCACCTCAAGTCTATCATCTACGAACTGCTGTGGTTCCTCAAGGGCGACACCAATGTGCGCTACCTGCAGGAGCATGGGGTGAGAATATGGAACGAGTGGGCCGACGAGAACGGCGACCTGGGGCCTGTGTATGGCGGCCAGTGGCGCTCATGGCCCGACTACCACGGCGGCCACATCGACCAGATCTCGCAGATTATTGACCAGATAAAGAATACCCCCGACTCGCGCCGCATTATAGTGAGTGCGTGGAACGTGGCCGACGTGCCCACGATGAAGCTGCCGCCATGCCACACGCTGTTTCAGTTTTATGTCGCCGACGGCAAGCTGAGTCTGCAGCTCTACCAGCGTAGCGCCGACCTGTTCCTGGGCGTGCCGTTCAACATCGCCAGCTATGCGCTGCTGTGTATGATGGTGGCACATGTCACAGGCCTTGAGCCTGGGGAGTTTGTCCACACCTTTGGCGACGCTCACATCTACCTCAACCACATGGACCAGGTGCATGAGCAGCTCAGCCGCGAGCCACGCCCCCTGCCTCGCATGGTGCTCAACCCCGAGGTGAAGAGCATCTTCGACTACCAGTACGACGACTTCAAGCTCGAAGGCTACGACCCCTGGCCCCTGATCAAGGGAGTGGTGTCGGTGTAGTGCTTGGTAATCGTTTATGGTTTATCGTTGTTCGTTTATCGAAGACAGTGGTAAAATTATAATTGTAGAGAAATTATTATGACCACAAATTTCCATAACAATGATAAACAATGAACCTATTTCTTGATTTCTTGGCAATTATTCTCACATCTATCATCCATAAACGATAAACTACGAACGAATAACTACGAACGAATAACGACAAACGAATAACGACAAACGAATAACGACAAACGAATAACTACAAACGAATAACTACAAACGAATAACGATAAACGAATAACGATAAACGAATAACGATAAACGAATAACGATAAACGAATAACGATAAACGAATAACGAATATGCTTTCAGCAATAGTAGCAATCGACCGTAATGGGGCTATTGGCAAGCAGGGGCAGCTGCTGTGCCACTTGCCTGCCGACATGCGTCATTTCAAGGAGACCACTATGGGGCACTCCATCGTGATGGGGCGCAAGACCTTTGAGTCGTTCCCGAAGGGCGCGCTGCCCGGGCGCCAGAACATAGTCATCACCCGCAACCGCGACTTCGCTGCCGAGGGCGTGACAGTGGTCCACAGCGTTGACGAGGCACTGGCTGCAGTCACCATGGAGGGCGAGGTGTTCATCATTGGCGGCGAGCAGATCTATAACGCCACCTTCCCGCTGGTAGGCACCATCCACCTCACCGTCATCGACCACAAGTTCCGTGACACCGATGCCCACTTCCCCCGCATCGACATGCGCTCATGGACAATCATCAGCGAGGAACCACACCCTGCCGACGACCGCAACCCTTATCCCTACACCTTCATGACCCTAAAGCGCAAGCGCTTGCCACGAAAGGGGAAATAAACCAATTAACGAGCCAGTAGTCTATTTTATAAACGGTTTTATGTTAAGTTAAGATGATGAAAAAGTTTATTTGTTTTTTATTTTTGATCGTTGCAATAGATACTATGGCATTTGCAAATGAAGTGAACAACAGGTCTTCATTTGCAAAAAACGCCACACTTCAGGCATGTGTCAAGGGCGACAATCTGTTTGTGGCGTTTGCCGATAATAATGGTTATGAGATTTGCTACTGGTTCTGTCCTACAATGGCGAACAAACTGTTCACATTTCATAGTGTAGGGTATCGCAAGACAAAAGCTTTTTCTCCATCGGTTGAGGGAATTGCTACAGACAGCAAAATGACTTGGCTCAACTCGGCTACTAGCGACAACATTGGAGCTATTTATATGAAAAAAGGAGGTTGGCTTGGTGGCAACCACCTCGTAGATAACATACGCACCGCTGTGACAAAGAGCGTGAAAATCATGGCCGACGATTATGCTCTAACAGAAAGCAATGGCCGTGTGAATTGCCATCAAGTTACTGTGGTTGTGGAGAATGACATTCTTGACCCTTCGAGTGCTGTGACAGCATCTGGCACCTATAGCAAAAAGATGCTCACGGAAACTGTGCATTACAAAATCACAGAAAACACTATCGAGGTGACTTTATATCACTCTTTTGCCAAAGGTGTTGCCAACACGATAAACAGATATTATGGTATGCAGTCGATGTTTAGGGGCGAGGATAAAATCATGACGCCACGTGGACCATATACCGATTTTACCATCAAGGACAAAGTTAACTCTTTTAATAACACCTATTACCCTAAATTTGACCGATTCATAGAAATGAACTCGACCAATGGATGGTGCCAGGCATCACACCTGCTTTCCGATGGAATTGGCGATCACCGCTATGTAGGCAATAAAAACAACTTTATTACCACCGAATATAACAAGAACTACCATGTTCTCATCATGAATATGCCAGTGAATGAAGGCACTTCTTATATGTGGCGTGGTGTGTATTCTTGGTTCCGCCCTTTAGTGAATAATAAAAAAGTTTTGGTTTATGCCTCGGTGCTAAATGGCAAGAAGGTGCTATATGTCGATGCTAAGCGTGCTTGCAACACCACTTTTTCCTTGCCCGATGATTGGGTGGGCAAAGGCAAGAAAGTGCAAATAGCAAAAACTGATAATGGACTGAAATTGAGTGTTGATTCCCGTTCTCGAGTAAGAGTGACTGCCACCCAAGCAGCTTCGGGTATATTAAAATGTGATTAAGCTAGTGTGAGTTTGACGAGTTATTATGCTTGTCGTAAGTGTTTACAGCTCCCCTTCTAAAACATTAGAGGGGGAGCTGTCGTAGCGTCCATTATGCATTGTGCATTATGGATTATGCATTCATAAAATTATCTCACGATGAGCACTTTGGTGGTGCCGGCGCCTGAACCGTCGGCTTGTGAGGCGATGATGGTGTAAACGCCCGTTGGCACGTAGTCACCGTTATAGTTGCATCCGTCCCACGACACCATGCCGCCAGTTGACTTGAGCGATCGGATTACGTTGCCCGATGGGTCGGCAATCTTCACGAGAGAGTTCTCCATGAGGCCTGTGATGTTGATGGGACCGCCATAGTCGGGTCGCACTGGGTTAGGATAAGCGTAAATGTTGCTGTAGTTGGCCTGTCCTGGTGTGGCGTCGCTCACATACTCGGCAACACCAAAGGGAGTGGTTACAAACACCGCATTTCCTGTTGGGTCGCAGCACACCTGATAGATTTGGTTGGAGCCCAACACGCTGTTGCTGGCGTTGAAATTCTTGAGCACCTGCTGTCCGTCGGCGCTCACGAGGAACAGTCCCGACTCGTTTGTGCCAATCCACTTGCGGTTAGCGCCATCTACTGCTATGCAGTTGATGGTCTGTCCGTCGAGCAGATAGTCGGCAAGGTTGGTGCCGTCGTTGCGTGGCACCTTGATGTGTGTGACGTGGAAACCAGGCTCAAAGGCCTTGCTGGGATCGAAAGCAATCATTCCCGATGTAGTGCCCATCCACACCATGCCGTTGTTGTCGGCAGTGATAGCGCGAATGTCATACCACGCCATGTTCTTGCCATCCTGATCGGGGAGAGTTCCCGATGCAAACGAGATGCTATGCTTTACCGAGAGGTCGCTGTTGTTATCCCAAATCACGATAGGCTTCTGGTAATGTCCGCAAGCAGCCACCTTGGTGTCGCCTGCTCCAATGGTAAACTGCGTCCTCTTGAAGCTGCTGTGGTTTACGTTACTGATGTGCTGGGTTTTGTTGTAGATAAAGTCTTGTGCGGTGAGTTTTGTCTTGGTCTGCTTTGATGGTGTGAGCACGCGCACTGGGTTCTCTTCGTCGGTGGTCTGCAAAATCCACAAGTTGCCTTGGGAGTCAAATTTCAGAGCTGGCATACGAGTCTTCTTGATAAACCCACATTCCTCGCCCACATAATTTGCCACAAACTTGCCATCAGTGACTTTGAAAATTCCCTTCTTACGAGTGCTGAAATAATAGGTATTGGACTCGTTGGGCGAGAACACAAACCATTGTGGGCAGAAGCTACCCTCGCCATCAGGCTCTGGCATATCCTCGGGGGTGATGTCATCCCATAACACTCCGTCGAAGGTATTGAACTGCGTCTTGTTAGCAAGCGTGAAATTGATATCTTTGTCGAGGATGTTGTCGAGGATGGCATTGTCACTAGTGCTGGTGAGAACAAGTTCTTCATTTTCAATATCGTAAACCATCCAGAATGGTATCTTAGAGATAGAGATGGCATTTGGCACCACATTGTCGGTGATAGTGCTACCGCTAGTGTGATGCAGGCCTTCCTCATCAAGGTACCACATGCTGTCGCCACTCTCGAGAGAGGAGTAGATGCCTGCGCCCTCGTGACGCACAGCCTCGCCACCGCTGGCATTGGTGGTGTAGTAATAGTCGGCATCGTCAAAGCTCACTACATATCCGCCATCGCGCAACTTGTGCACTGCGGTGGGCTTGCCGGCTGCCACCTGCGACTTGGTGAAGGCGAGTTTGTCGCCCTCTACAGTTACAGTCACCAGGCTCAGCTGGTTTTTGTCGAGTACAAAGAATTGGTTGGATGCGATGGGCACCATAGGTCCCACTAGTCCCAGCTTTTCAGATTTGAAGTCGCTCATCTGCTGGATGTGCTTTGAGGCAGGGGCGTAGTAATAAGTTCCCTCATGGCTCACTATCAGGTAGTCGCCAAGTATCATGGCGCTGTTCATCGCCATGTCGGAGATGAAAGACGACACCACCTCAAGCTTGTTGTCGTTGTAAATAACGAAGCCAAAATCGGTGGCCATAACAGCTCTGTTGCCACTGGCGAATGTAATGTCGTTGATTGTTTTAGAGGCAGCAATATCGGCATTCTTGATGTCGCTCATATTGCTAATATTGTCATTTTTCATGTTTATTACATCGATGTTGGAGTTTTGGTACACCACCATGATGTAGTTTTTCTCTTGGTTATAGTAAATGTTCTTTACTCCCAAGTCGCTAAGGTAGTTGGCGCGATTTAAGTGCTCATTCTCTTGAGTGTCCTTGTCATAGCGATACAGGTTGTCGCTTGCAAGATAAAACACGGCATCGCCAACATCTATGCAGTTGGCAATATTATCACCCGAGAACATGGGGTGTAGAATCCACTTGCCATAGTCGCTTTGCGCCTGCGCCATCATTGTCGCAAGCGCTATTACCAGTGTGATGATATGTTTCATTATTATTGTTTTTCGAGAATAAGGGATTGTTGTTAGTTCTCAACCCTATCCTCTAACTGTTATTTGATGACTGCAATCTTTGCCAATGGTTTGCCAGTGGTGCTTGGTGTGGAGCCTTGTGCGGCATAGACCTTGTAGATGCCAGTAGGAACTGGAGTTCCATTGCTTTTGCATGCATCCCACATTGCGATGCCCCCAGTAGATTGAAGGACAGCAACCTTAGTACCAGCTGCATCGGTGATGGCCACAAAGGAATTGTCCATTAAACCCTTTATGGTGACATAGCCAGTGAACGATGACTGCACGGGATTAGGATAGACTAAGACGTTGCTGTAGTCGGATGCCGAGGGTGTTACGTCGCAGAAGTATTCAAGCACGCCAGTAGCAGTGACAACGAGAACCGAATTGGTAGAGGGGTTGTAGCACACGCTGTAAACCTGGTCGTTTGGCATTGGGCTGTTGGTTTTGTCGAAATGTTTGATGATTTCGGAACCATCGGCACTTACCAGATAAATGCCATTAGTGTTTGTGGCTATCCACTTGCGGTTTTGGCTATCGACACTTATGCAGTTGACCTGAATGCCTTCGAGGAGTACCTCATTCACAGTAGTTCCTTCATCAACACTAACCTTAATGCGGTTGATATGGAAGTCGGGATCGAAAGCTTGCCGTGGGTCAAAAGAGATGACTCCGCTCACGGTGCCAATCCAAATCATGCCATCATTGTCGGCTTTGATATATACCCATCCATAGGTAGAATAATATTTGTTGTCCTGATCGAAGAAAGATTCAAAGACTTTGTACTGCTTGAGGCTCAAATTTTCGTTGTTGTTCCAAATGATGAGCGGGTCGTTGTAGTTACCTGCCGAAAATACCTTAGTGTCACCGGCGCCAATGTCGAATGTCATTCGTTTGAAGCCTCCATCATCACCTGTGTAGCACGAATGCCCCAAATTATTGGTAACGAAGTGCGAACTAGTGACCTGGCTGAGAAGCTGGTTTTGAGCGCTGATTGCTGCCACATCGACATTAGGGTTGCGAGGCTGTGCCATCCACAGATTACCTTTAGAGTCAAATTTAATAGCAACTGCACGGTTGCTGATGGGGGCATTACTTGGACCATAAAGTGACACAACGTTACCGTTTTGTACTTTTGCCACACCAGCATTTCTGCGATAACAGAAGAAATAGGTGTCGGGCTCATTGGGGGACACTTCAATCCAGAAGTTACCGCCATTCTCTAAATAATTAGGTGTGGGGTACTTGTGCCACAGTGTGCCGTCCCAGTAGTCTATTTCTGTGCCCGTGGTTTCATCATATACTTCAAGAATGCGGTTTTCGGCAGTACGGCTGAGCAGCATACGCTGCTGGTAGGGGTCGTAGGTTGTCCAATATGCCCTTGACTTTATCGATATGCCGTTAGGATTGATCGCATTGCCCATAACACCATTCACACTATGCACGAGTCCATTCTGGTTCATTATCCACCAGTTGCCATTCTCGTGCGAGGTGTAAATACCGTTGCCGCTATGACGTGTAGCATTGCCTCCGTTGCTGTTAAATGTGTAGTAAAATCCCTGGCTAGAATTAAAGTTGCTGGCTACAAATCCGTTTGGGTATTTCTGTATAGAAGTTGGCACATTCTCAACTATCTGTGTTGGTGTAAATGAGAGTGTTCCATCACTATTGGCAGTTGTCTGAACAATATAAAATGCCGCGTTAGTAGATAAGAAGAAATGATTGCTGTTAATGGGATAGATAGTGCCTTTTCCCACGGTATTGGCAGCTTGTTTATACTTACTTACGGTCTCGGCTGGATCGCTAATCGGGCAATAGTAAAACTTGCTGGAAACACTCATAATTTTGTAATTTCCAACTTGCGCTAGCGACGACACTGTAAAATCGTAGTACCTAACCTCTAGAACTCTAAAAGTCTCATCCTCGATAGTGATATATCCAAATGAGGTGGCAACATAGGTAACCCCATCACCAAATGTTATATCATTAATAATCTTAGTACCCTCTGTATTGGCACTGTTAGGATTGGCTTTAGGCATCACCACATCTTTTATCGCGCTCACGTTTACGACAGTGCCATCGCCCTTGATAATGTCGATGTTGCAGTTGTCGTAGGCAATGAAAAGATAATCTTTGTCATAGTTGTAGTAGATTTGCTTTATGTTCACATCGTTGATAGCACTATTGGCATCAACGCAGGTGTTGCTTTGACTTGCCTTGTCGTAGCAGAATAAGCTTCCGCTTACTAAATAATAGACTTTATCTCCCACATCTACACAATTGGTGATTTTCTCATCAACATAGAAGGGATGTATCTTCCACTGACCTGAGCCTATCTGGGCACTGGCAATAATAGTTACTAGCGAAAATACTAGAGTAAAAAGGCATTTGCGAATCATACTATATCTTTTTTATATTTTCTTGTTTTATATATTTTATATATAACGATAGAAATAGCATTAAAATTGTATAAGTGGCAAAATCACACATAAAAAACAGAGCTCCAATGCTGGAACTCTGTATTTTTTGATGAATTAGAAGAAACGGTGTGTGGCAATTACCACGCGTCACGATTATTATTTGATGACCGCAATCTCGATCAACGGTTCGCCGGTAGTGGTTGTATTGCCTTGTGAAGCATAAACCTTATAAATGCCAGTGTCAACTCTCACACCATTCTCATCACAGGCATCCCATAGGGCTATTCCGCCGTCCGAGACCATAGTTTTGATAACATTGCCGTCTCTGTCGGTAATCACTACGTTAGAATTGTCCATCAGACCATTAATGGTGACCATGCCGGTGTAATCGGGTTCTATAAGCTCGGGGTATGCATACACGTTGCTGTAGTCGTTCTCGGCTGGGGTAACATCGGGGAAATATTCCACAATGCCAAGAGGAGTGACCATCACTACTGAATTTGTGGCACGGTTACAGCACACGCTGTAAACCAGGTCACTAGGCAGTGGGCTATTGCTCGAGTCGAAATGCTTGTAAATCTCTGAACCATCAGGGCTCACGTAATATACACCCGAGGTTTTAGTAGATATCCACTTGTTGTTGGCAGCATCTACATCAATCCATGTGACAAAAATACCATCGAGGAGAATGCCGTTAGCATCTACGCCTTCATTCTTGTTGAATTTAAGGCGGTTAATGCGGAAGTCTTCGTTGAATGCCTCTCGCGGGTCAAGCGATATTACACCAGTCTCTGAACCTAGCCACAAGATGCTGTCATTGTCGGGTCTTATACACATCCAGTAGTAAGCAGTATAACCTTTGTTGTCCTGGTCAACCAATGAATTGAATGTTTTATATTGGTTGAGGCTCAAGTCGTCGTTGTTGTTCCAGAAAACAAGTGAAGCTCCATAGTCACCAGCTGAGAACACCTTAGTGTCGCCTGCGCCAATACCGAAGGTGATGCGCTTGAAGCCAGCACTATAGCAAGCGCCGCCCATGTCGTTGATGACAAATTTGGATGAGTCAACCACGGTGAGCAGCTGATTTTCTGGTGATATTGCAAAAGCATCAATGTTGTTAGCACTGCGCGACTGAGCTGCCCATAAGTTGCCTTTTGAGTCAAAATTAAGAGCTACGCAACGAGTGGCGTATGGACTGTTTGAGGCATAATATCTTGTCACAACTGTGTTGTTTTGAACCTTGCATATGCCAGAAGTTGTACGGCAACAGTAGTAGTAGGTGTTTGGTTCGTTAGGCGAAGGTACTAACCATGAGTTAGCAGCATTGTTAGGAGCGTTTGATGGAGTGATGTTGCTCCACTCGACTCCGTTATAGGCGTTTATTTCGGTCTTGGCACCGTTATTAGCATCTTGAAGGATGGTGTTATCGGTAGTTCGGCACACTAGCACGCGCTGTTGCATGGGGTCGTAGGTGCTCCAATAGGCGTTGGTGCTGATGCTCACACCGTTGGGGGTGACATTTTCTCCTGCCACACCAGCAACCACATGGGTTAGCCCATCGGCACCAAGAGTCCACCAGTTGCCTTCTTCTTGGCTCGACATGAGTTTGCTGCCAGTGTTTTTGGTAAATGTGCTGCCATCAGCAACAATAGTGTAGTAGTAATTTTTGGCACCAAAACTTGCCACAAAACCAGCAGGATAGGGCTGAACAGTGACTGGTTTTGCAGCAACTACTTGCTTAAAAGTAAAATTCAATGTATCAACGCCTAAGCTATCGATACCATGACCAACTGTTACAATTTGGAATGTGGCATTACACGAAAGGAAGAATTTGTTGTCATTGATGGGGTAAATGCGCCCGTTGCCCTTCTCGTTAGTAACTTGCTTGTGCCAACCTATTGCCTCAACCTGCTCATCGCTATTGCAGTAGTAGAACTTTCCATCAAGGCTCATAATCTTGTAGGTTCCCACCTCGGCAACCGATGCCACATTGGTGTTATAGTTGCGCACTTCCTTGATGTCGAATGTCTCATCATCGAGCAACACATATCCAAAAGAAGTGGCGATATACATCCTTCCGTTGCAGAAGTTCACATCGTTGATTGTCTTTGCATTATTCATGACCACTTCTTTGATGACAGGAACGTTTGTTGTCTCTCCATCAGCATTGATGATGTCAATATTGCAATCAGAATAAGCGACAACAAGATATTGTTTCGCGTAGTTGTAATAGATTTGGCTGATTTTCACACCATTTAGAAGATTGTTGACATCAAGCGCACTGTTGCTCTGAGTCTCCTTGTCATAGCAGAAAAGGCTGCCACTAGTCAGATAATAAACTTTATCGCCGGTGTCAATGCAGTTTGTGGCGGTGGAACCAACGAAATATGGATGGATTTTCCATAGCCCTGCACCAAGCTGGGCGCTTGCCAGCAATGGCAATGCCAAGAAAATCGCCAAGAATAATTTTTTGATCATATCTTCAATGTTTTGTTTTGCAGTTTTCAAGTTAAGGTGACTATGCAATGCACCTTAACACATATAACGATATAATCGTGCAAAAATTGTGTGGGCGATCAATAGCTTAGATCTTTTTCCACTTTGTTGCCTGGAGAATTGACAAATGCGAGCTTACACCACTGTCCTGCCACACTGCTCTCATATCGAAGATAGTTCTTGTTGTTTTCAAGAAAAAATGTCACGTCAACCTGTCCGTTATACACATTCTCCTTACCACCAAAAGCCGATATTTTGCCTTTCTTCTCCTGAATAGTGATTTTGTCGTCAATTATTGTGACAATGAGGTTTACTGTCTCGCCATCACACAATAACAAGCCTTCGCGCTCAATAGTCACCGAGCCGTTATCATTGGCTCTGAGTTTGAGCTTGCTGACGCCCTCCTGCTGCGACGGAGTAAGGTTGAGCGGACTAATCACAGAGTTAGCTGGGGCTGTCTTCTTCTGCCTTACGAAGAGCCCCACAAATGCCATTGCTAAAAAGAATGCTATGGTATAAAATTCAATTGATGTAAAGTCCATATTTTAACATGCCAAAGTTAGGAATAATCTTTGAATAATCTTTATTTTTTACCCCAAAAGTCTTTTTCTTTCTATTTTCCTTAATTATCTTTTGCAAAAAACTTACCAAAAAATTATAACCACCAAAAATAATATTGCAAATTTTGGATAAATTAGGCAGCACCTCTGAAATAAAAATGAAAAAAACTGCGCTTTTCATTTTGTATTTCTCTCGACTTGCACTAATTTTGCGCTCTGTAAGATATGAAAAACCTTAATGACATAAAGCTTTTTATTGGTGACGAACTTGCCCAGCTCAACACGATTATTGAAGAGGCTCTCACAAGCGACAACCAATTAATGAACTCTATAGTCTTTAATTACCTGAAAGTTAAAGGCAAACAGCTTCGCCCAATGCTCACGCTCATTAGCGGTAAGCTCATGGGTGGAATAAATCGTCAGGTGATAACGGCAGGTGCCGCCATCGAGATATTGCACAACGCATCGCTCATCCACGATGATGTTATCGACGACAGTAAGGAGCGACGCGGAAACCCCACTATCAACGGTGTGTGGACCAACCATATCGCTGTCCTCGTAGGCGACTTCTTCGTGAGCAAGGCATTGGTATGTGCCGTTGAGACTGGCAATAAAGACATCTTAAAAGTGCTTGCCACGCTAGGTGCCGACCTCTCGCTGGGAGAGGTAAACCAGTATGACATAGCTCGAAACCACACCATAACCGAAAACGCCTATTTTGAAATCATCAACAAGAAGACAGCCTCGCTGTTTGCTAGTTGTGTGGAAGTGGGCGGAATAGCGGCAGGCGCCATGAAGGAAAATCTTGAGGCTATTAAAGAGTTTGCAAGACTGCTGGGCCTCTGTTTCCAGATTAAAGACGACACGTTCGACTATTTTAAAGACCCTGTTGTTGGCAAGCCCACAGGCAACGACTTGCGCGAGGGCAAAGTCACGCTGCCGCTTATATATGCCCTATCGCTCAACGACCGTCCTGAGAGAGATTATATGCTTGATTTGCTCAACCAACCCAATTATAGCGAGAGCGACATCGAGTGCCTCGTGGAGTGGGCCAAGGACTGTGGTGGCATTGACTACTCCTACAATAAGATGCATGAGCTCTATGAGAAAGCCACAGTGCTTCTTGACGAGTATGGCGACAACGAGTGCACTCAGGCACTGAAGTCGATTTTCCAATATATCATCGAGCGAAATAAATAACTAAGGGGCAAGTGTTAAGTTTTTAAATGCTTGACTGTGAACATTGAACTATTAATTGAGAACTTTAAATATTATGAACAAAGTAATCATCATTGGCTGTGGCGGTGTGGGAACCGTAGTGGCACACAAGTGCGCTAAAAATCCTGACGTGTTTAACGAGATAGTAATCGCTTCAAGGCACAAGGCTAAATGCGATGCCGTGGCTAAAGCGATTGGTGCGCCTAACATCACCACCGACGAAGTGGATGCCGACAGCGTGGAGCAGTTGGTTGCTTTGTTCAAGCGTCATCAGCCCAAGTTGGTCATCAACGTGGCATTGCCTTATCAGGATCTTACCATAATGGACGCATGCTTGGAGTGTGGGGTAAACTACCTCGACACAGCCAACTATGAGCCACGCGATGAGGCGCATTTTGAGTATAGCTGGCAATGGGCTTACCGCGAGCGCTTTGAGAAGGCTGGATTGACAGCAATCTTGGGCTGCGGTTTCGACCCCGGAGTGAGCGGAGTTTATACTGCACGAGCAGCTAAGCACCATTTCAAAGAGATACACTATCTCGACATCGTAGATTGTAATGCTGGCAACCATGGAAAGGCATTTGCCACCAACTTCAACCCCGAAATCAATATTCGCGAGATAACCCAGAAGGGACGCTACTACGAGGACGGCAAATGGGTGCAGACTGGTGCTCTCGAGATTCATAAGCCCCTCACTTATCCTGAGATAGGTCCACGCGAGAGCTACCTCATGTATCACGAGGAACTTGAGTCACTGGTAATCAACTACCCAACTATCAAGCGCGCTCGCTTCTGGATGACATTTGGAGAGGAATACCTCACCCACCTGCGTGTTATTCAAGACATTGGCATGGCACGCATCGACCCCGTGATGTACCAGGGAATGGAAATCGTGCCTTTGCAGTTCCTCAAAGCTGTGTTGCCCAACCCACAAGATCTGGGCGAGAACTATACCGGCCAAACCAGCATTGGTTGTCGCATTAGTGGCATTGGCAAGGATGGTAAGCCGTTGACTTATTACATCTACAACAACTGCGATCACCATGCCGCATTTGAGGAGACTGGTATGCAGGCTGTTAGCTACACAACTGGCGTTCCTGCCATGACAGGTGCCATGATGTTCCTCAAGGGACTGTGGTGTAAGCCAGGCGTGCACAACGTGGAAGAGTTCGACCCCGACCCATTTCTCGAAGTTCTTAACGAGCAAGGCTTACCCTGGCACGAGCAATTCAACATCGATCTTGAGTTGTAAAATCAACTACTGAGTATATAAATAAATCAGCCGCCAGAACTAGTTGGCGGCTGATTTGTTTTTTGTCTTTGTGAATAATTTAGATGCCGAAGGCCTTGCGAATCTCATCCACATAGTCGAGTTTCTCCCATGTGAAGAGTTCTACCTCGATAGTGCGGTCGCCTTCATAGAGCGACTTGAAGTGCTTGGTAATGACTTGTGGCTTGCGACCCATGTGTCCGTAGGCTGCAGTCTCCTGATAGATGGGGCTGCGGAGCTTAAGGCGCTTCTCGATGGCGTAGGGTGTCATCTTGAAGATGTCGTTCAACTTGTTGGCAATTTCGGCGTCGCTCATCGCCACGTGGCTGGTACCGTAAGTGTTGACATATAGGCTTATGGGCTCAGCAACGCCAATGGCATAGGAAACTTGCACAAGTATCTCGTCGGCTATACCGGCGGCCACTGCGTTCTTGGCTATGTGTCGGGCTGCGTAGGCTGCACTGCGGTCCACCTTGCTGGGGTCTTTACCGCTGAAGGCGCCGCCACCGTGTGCTCCGCGTCCTCCATAAGTGTCAACGATGATTTTGCGGCCTGTGAGACCCGTGTCGCCATGAGGACCGCCAATCACGAACTTGCCAGTTGGATTAACATGAAGGATGAGTTTGTCGTCAAAGAGTTTCTTCACATTATCAGGAAGTTTCTCGATAACTCGAGGCAGCAAGATAGTGTTGATGTCGTTACGTATGCGTTGCAACATCATCTCGTCGGCCTGCTCTTGAGTGGTGTTTGCATCGGGCTTGACGAAGTCGTCATGTTGGGTGCTAATGACAATGGTGTGGATGCGCACTGGGCGGCGGGTCTTGTCGTCATACTCCACTGTCACCTGGCTCTTGGCGTCGGGGCGCAAATAGGGTATCAGTTTGCCCTTGCGCAAGGTGGCGAGCTCACGCAGCAACAGATGTGCCAAGTCGAGCGTCAATGGCATGTAGTTGGGTGTCTCGTTGCAGGCATAGCCAAACATCATCCCCTGATCGCCAGCGCCTTGTTCTTCGCTGGTGGCACGATCTACACCGCGGTTGATGTCGCCGCTCTGCTCATGAATAGCAGAGAACACACCGCAAGAGTCGGCGTCAAACTTATACTCACTCTTGTTGTAGCCAATGCCACTAATTACTTGTCGTGTAACCTCCATCAGGTCGATGTAGGTTTTGCTTTTCACCTCACCGGCAATCACTACCTGACCGGTTGTGACAAGAGTCTCACATGCCACACGGCTGTGAGGATCGAATGCAAGGAAATGGTCAAGCAGCGCGTCGCTGATTTGGTCGGCAACTTTGTCGGGATGTCCTTCCGACACCGATTCACTGGTAAACAAATAGTTCATTTTTCCAAATTGTGTTTAATGTGGAAAAACGCTAAGATGCTGTGAAAGATTTGAGTGATAATTCGCAGTTTTAGCATTTTTTTTAGTGGTTGCAAGCAGCCAAATTTTTCCACTGGGTTAATAAAATTTCTATAAAAAAGGGGGCTATACCCCAATTGCGGATGCAAAGGTAATGCTTTTTTCTGAATAGCAACTATTTTTTTGTGAGAAAAACATTTGCATCTATAAAAATACTATCAAAAGCCCTTGTCGCTCATCACGGCATTCCACACGGCATTAGCGAGGGTGCGGTTGTCGTCATCTTCGCTACATTCCCAGTACATAAGGCCCCGAAGACCTTGTTCACGAGCCCATTGGCCTTTGATAGCAATACTGCGGGCATTGTCGTAGGAACCAAAGAATACCCCATTGAGAGTGACATAAGGAGTGCTCGCCGCGTTGCTCCAATTATCGATATTGTACTCGCTTGGCAGCGAAGCGAGCTGACGATAGTCAATTACTGAGTTAGCTCCATCCCACGCATGTCGCACATAAAATGGAATCCCTAGCACAATCTTGTTCATAGGGAATCCTGCCTGCTGATAGGCATTAATGGCGCGTTGGCAGTCCCAATAGGAAGCGGGATGACTAATTGCCGAGTGAAAATGTGGGGCAGCATCCATGTCGTAGGTCATAAGGTTCACGAAGTTGACATAAGGTTCTACTGCAGCTATGTCGATATATTTGTATCCTCCAGCTGTGACTTGTTTATCCATAACATATCCAGCGAATGTGAGAAGGTAGCGGGCGCCTAATGTTTCCCGCAGTTGCTTCATGAGCAATACGTGGTTTTGGGTGTCGATGGCGGGATTGCATGCCGCTCCACTCCATGAGAGGCCAGGAAACTCCCAATCGAGGTCGATGCCGTCAATACCCCATTGCTGGCAAAAGGCTAGGCAGTCTAGTGCAAAGCGACGTCGGTTATCGTCGCTGGCAGCGATAGCCGAAAATCCTCCATCCTGATAGTTGTCGGAGTTTGTCACGGTGTGCGAGAACGAGAGGCAGATTTTCAAGTCGGGGTTGTCGTGCTTAAAGGCGACAAGTTGGAGCAGGATGCTAGTGTTGCCGTCATCCTGAAGTTTAAACCTTTGATAAATGCCATTTTGCACATACACTTCGGCGAAGGCATAGTTGATGTGAGTGACAATGAAAGGGTCAGGGAGGCGATTGCCGGCATAGTAAGGGCAATAGGCGACCACCACAGGCTGTTGTGGCTCTGGATCGCTCACAATGCCAAGCATCACGTTGTAGATGAGAGTGATATCGGCAGCAGTGACAACCCCGTCACGGTTCACGTCGGCAGTGATGATGTAGCCATTGTAGTTGCCAAGCATCACATCATAAACCGCTGTAATGTCGGCAGCTGTGACCGCTCCATCGTGGTTCACGTCGGCAAGGCCAGCATGAGCTGCCAGCGCAATAACGGTTGTTGATATTGTCAAAATGAATTTCCTCACCAATCAAAGATTGAAAAGAGTTTTTATCAATTCGCCTCGGATGAGGATGTTGCTAATGGTCCATGCCTCTTGCTGCTGTTTCAGTAGTGGCGAGGTGCCGAAGGTGTCGTCGGTTGATTCGGCAGCCGAGGTTACAGTGTGGCGCAGCAGACTGTGCCCCAATCCTTTCCAAGAGTAGTCGTTGAGGCCCATCACGTCAAGAATAGTTGGGTAGATATCAATTTGTCCCACGGGGCCATCGATGAGTTTGCCGTCAGCGCCATTAATAACGATAAATACGCACTCGTTGCCGTTCTTGCTCAGTGCTGGGCGTCCATTAGAATCGTCATCCACAGGCTCGCTATGATCGCTGGCGATTATTATCACGCTATTGCCGTAGAGTCCCGACTTCTTGAGGTTCTCAAGGAAGATGCCCAGTTGCTGGTCGAAGTAGTGCGTCTTCTCAAGATAGTTTCGCACGGCTGGTGTGTATTGCTTGCTTGCCGATATCCAGGTGGGATACTCGAAGTCGTAGTCGTAAGGGCTGTGCATCACTCCTGTAAAGAGTTGTGCCATAAAGTTGCCTCTTATGTTGGGCAGATATTTGGCTGCAAATTCCATCACAACCTTATCAATTACAAAGTCACTGGTTTCGAGTTGGGCTTTTAGTTCGGGCTGGTGGTAGAGAGTGTCAAAACCGTAGGCAACTGACATGTTTTCCACGTTCCATAGGCTAGCTTCGTCGCCGCAGATTTCCACTGCCTTGTAGCCGCGCTTTTTCAGCGCCTTGACGAGCGATGGGAAGGTGCGGTTGCTGTATTCCATTGCCACTGATCGGTCGAGTAAGGGTAATAGACCGGTCTGATACATGAATTTGCCATCGCTGGAGCGGCCGTTCTTGGCTTGCGAAATCACATTCAGGCACACGATATTGGCAGTATCGGCAGCCAAAGCATTGAGAGTTGGGGTGACCGGCTTGCCGTCGATATCGAGGTTTACCGCCCATGCGTTGAGCGACTCCACCATTATAAAGATAAGGTTGGGACGCTCTATCGCTGTCTTGTAGTTGTTGTCGGTGTAGGCAGGGCAGTTTTTCTTGATAAAAGTCTCGGCTAGTTGCTTGTCGGCATCACTAACTCCAGTGTCGATGCTGTTGATGAGCGAGAAGATGGCATAGCTCATCACTCCGTTGTGCATGATATAATTAAGGTGACGCCCGCCAAACTTGGTATAGCGAGATGTGAATGCGTCTTGTAGATCTTTGTAGTTTTGACGGTTAGTGAGATAGATGCTGGTGGTGATGAGCAGGCGTAGCACCACAAAAACTCCTATGCTAGCGGCAAACATCCACCAATGGCGCGTTGCCGTTTTGTCGCTAGTTGTTTTTCTGCGTTTTAGCCACCAGTGGTAGGCGTGCAGTAGCACAGGCATAAGCAGCACCATCAGCGATTTCTTGGTCACTGCCCCTAAAGTGCTCTTGATGAGTGTGCCCGACACGTTCTTAAAGAGCAGGAACGATGAGAAAGGCATCACATCGCGGTAGGTGGGGTAGTAGAGCAGTTGTGCGAAACTCCACACTGCCACTAGCCATAAAATAATAAAGGTGTAGGTGCGACGGCGCTTAATCACCCAGCACGGCGCAAGTAGCAAGATTGCATCGGCGAGGTGGTTGAAGAAAAACTTAGTAAGCGGCTGCTGCGACAGCGATCCAAACATACTGCGCGTTATCGTGATGCTCACCATCGAGAGCATCACAATAATCACAACGGCGGCGAGAATATAAAACGCCGCCGCAGGATTTAGGATATGTTTCTTTAGTTTAATAGTAATACCGCGCCATTGGCGCAAACTTATTACTTAACACTTAAAACTTAACACTTAACACTTAAAACTTAACACTTATTCTTGGCGTTTTCAACCCAGTTTTTCACGTCGTCGGGCATGGGGTTCTTGTAGCCGAGTTTGTATTTCTTGTTGATTTCAAGCAGGTCTTGGAAGAGCTTGCCAGGCTTCTCGAGAGCGCCAAGGGCCTCAACGGTGAGGATGCCGGCCTTCTGGATGGGTGCCACCCACTCGGCGGGAACACCAATGGCGGTGAAAGCCTCTTCCTTGTCGCGGTGTTGCACCTTCTCGGGACGCATCTGTGGGAAGAGCATCACGTCTTGAATATAGCTGTTGCCAGTCATGAGCATGGTGAGGCGGTCAATGCCGATGCCAATACCACTCGTTGGAGGCATGCCATATTGCAGTGCGCGCAGGAAGTCTTGGTCGATTACCATTGCCTCGTCGTCGCCCTTGTCGGCGAGTCGCATTTGCTCCTTGAATCGCTCCTCTTGGTCGAGTGGGTCGTTGAGCTCGCTGTAGGCGTTGGCAACCTCCTTACCGTTTACCATAAGCTCGAAACGCTCAGTAAGGCCAGGCTTGCTGCGGTGCATCTTGGTGAGTGGTGACATCTCCACTGGATAGTCGATGATGAATGTGGGTTGGATGAATGTGCCTTCGCAGGTCTCGCCGAATATCTCGTCGATGAGCTTTCCCTTACCCATGGTTTCGTCAACCTCGATGTTGAGTTTCTGTGCAACTTCGCGAATCTGTGCCTCGTCCATGCCGTTGAGGTCGTAACCTGTCTTCTCCTTGATGGCGTCGAGGATAGGAAGGCGGCGGTAGGGAGCCTTGAAGCTGATTGTCTTGCCGTCGATAACACTCTCGGTGCAGCCGTTCACGGCAATGCAAATCTTCTCGAGCAGCTGCTCGGTGAACGACATCATCCAGTTGTAGTCTTTGTATTGAACATATAGCTCCATGCAGGTGAACTCTGGGTTGTGGTTGCGGTCCATACCCTCGTTGCGGAAGTTCTTGCCAATCTCATACACACCCTCAAAGCCACCCACGATGAGTCGTTTCAAGTAAAGTTCGGTGGCGATGCGCATATACATGTCTATGTTGAGCGCATTGAAGTGTGTGATGAACGGGCGTGCGCTGGCGCCGCCAGCGATGGCTTGCAGGGTAGGGGTCTCAACCTCGGTGTAGCCTGCATCGTCAAGCACTTGGCGCATGGTGCGCACCACTGTGGCGCGCTTGAGGAAGGTCTCTTTCACTCCCTCGTTAACCACCAGGTCAACATAGCGCTGGCGATAGCGCAGCTCTGGGTCGTCGAAGGCATCGTAGGTCACGCCGTCCTTCACCTTAACGATAGGCAGCGGCTTGAGGCTCTTGCTCAGAACCTTGAGCGACTGGGCGTGAACGCTAATCTCACCAGTCTGGGTGCGGAACACGTAGCCCTCGATGCCCACAAAGTCGCCAATATCAAGCAACTTCTTGAACACTACGTTATAGAGGTCCTTATTCTCGTCAGGGCACAAGTCATCACGACTGATATATACCTGGATGCGTCCCTTTGAGTCCTTAAGCTCCATAAATGAGGCTTTGCCCATGATGCGGCGTGTCATGATGCGTCCTGCCACGCTCACCTGTCGAGGCTCTTCATTGTCCTTGAAGTTGGCTTTTATATCATCGCTCCAAGCATTGACCACATATTCGGCTGCTGGATAAGGATCGATTCCCAACTCACGCAACTGGTTCAAACTATTGCGTCTAACTATCTCCTGTTCGCTAAGTTCTAAGATGTTCATATTGTAGTTTTTAATTATTGACCTATTTAGAGTGCAAAGATACAACTTTTTTTCACGACAGCAAAAAAAATGCACCCGCGGGTGCGAGTGCATTTTTTGTCAAACTGAAGTACGATTAATTACTTAACATACTTCTTGCCGTTCTGGATGTAGATTCCGTGCTCGGGAACACTCTTAAGCTCACGGCCCTGGAGATCGAAGATGCGGTTGTCAGCCTTGTCGTTGATGATAGTGCTGATGCCAGTTTCCTCAACCTTAGTAACCTTCAGCATAGGAGCCTTAGCCTCATCTACCAACTCGAAGTTGTAAGTGCCAGCCTCAGCGATGCGGAAGTTTGCGCCGTCCATCAGAGTGATGTTTACACCATAGAGAGCCTCGTTGATCAGGAAGTAGCCAACTTGGTTAGCGTCCTCACCACCGTACCATACAGTGTTGCCTTCCTCATCGAAGGTGATAACCTTGAACTCAGCGTCAGCCTCGAGAGTAACCTCCTCAACCTTGTTCTCAACGAACTCTAACATGCCGTCAACCTGGCTCCAGCCGTTGAATGTACCAACGAGGTAGTAACCAGCCTCAACAGGCACCTCGCCAATCTCGGTAGTGAACTCTACGCTCTCGGTCCAGTTAGTAGTGCGGCCATCAGCGCCAACACCTTGAACTTGTGCCTCATACTTGGTCTCTGGCATCAAGCCCTCGATAGTGTAAGGATTCTCTACGTTCTCGCAAAGAGTCCACTCAGCTGGCTCAAGTGCGCCAGGAATCTCAACTGCGATGTTGTCGATGTAGATAGACCACTGGTCGGTGCAGTCATAGTGACGGAAGGCGATAACGCCCATGCCCTCATAGTCGCTCAAGTCGATCTCAAAGTTTTGAGCAGTGGTTGCTGTTGGCTGAATGAACTCAGAAACAGCCACGAACTCGTCAACGCTCTCCCAATCAGGATTGTCGCAAACGTAAACCATGATCTTGTCGGGATAGCTAGTGCTTTGCTGCCAAGCATCAAACTTGAGAGTGCCACCCAGGCCTACTGCTGGAGTAAACAGCCAGTTGTCGGGGCTAACAGCGCCAACACCACTAATGTAGCTTGAAGAGTAGAAGCAAACGTCGTCCTGAGCGTCGCTGCTGTAAGCGAGACCCCAGCCGTTGCCGTCGCCATCGGCGTCATAAACCATCCAACCCTCATCGAGCTGAGCCTCATAGCCATCCAATGGGAAGTCCCAAAGCTTGTTCATCAAAGCGGGATCTACCCAAGGACGCCAGCGGAGGTTCCAAGTAGCGTTGTTCTCGCCGGGAACCCAAGCTACAGTAGCAGTAGTGCCGTCAGCAGAAACTGCGTTAACAGTTACGTCGGTAGGAATAGCTGGAGCTGTTGGGTCGTCAACGATAAGGTCAACTTGGTCGTTAGAGCCACCGAGAGATACTACGAACTCATAAGCAACACCCGAAATGAACTCAAAGTCATCGGCACGGCCACCAATTGAACCATTGCTTGAAGCAATCCAAACACGGTCGCCTGGAGTTGGGTTGGTGATACACCAGTCATAAACACCAGCAGGAATCAAGATAGTTACGCTAGCATCGAGAACGATGTTTTGAGTAGTAAGAGCACCGTCGGCATTCTCAGGAATCTTGTACTCAAACTCAGCGTAAGTTGCTTCAGATGCATTGCCACTAGTAGTCAGACCACCTTGCTCAGGGATGATGCTGCCATAAGCGATAGCGTCCTCGTCAAGAAGCATCTGGTAGCCAGAACCATCCTGCCAAACGTCGCCAGCAGTAAGAGTTACGCTTGCGTAGCCCTCTGGAACGTCAGCCTTGGTGGCTGTTACATACTTAGGGCCAATAGCCTTAACTGCGGTAGGAGTTGAGCTAACCACAACCTTGTCCGCCTTCTTGTTCATTTGACCGTAGGTCTTAACCTCGGCGTTCATGGTCATTGACAGCAATGCTGCCAAAGCCAGCAATAAAGTAACTTTTTTCATGTAAGTTGAATTAAGTTGGTTAATAAAAAGTTGGTTAATAAAATTGGATAATTCCATAAAATATCCGCAAAAATACATTTATTGTATTATATATGCAAGAAAAATACCTTTTTTTTATTAAATAAAAACATATTTATACCCCAAAATGGTAGTTTTGCTTAAAAAAACAGGATTTTTATAGAAATTGAGGAGGTGATTATTATTTTTTATAGGTTGAATAAAATGTGCATAATTTCTTCTGGTCGATAAGGCGACAGGTTACCTTGTTGCTTGACTTATCTCTACATGCTATTATGTATCTACGAAAAAAATGCACCCGCGGGTGCGAGTGCATTTTTGTTAAACTGAAGTACAGTTAATTACTTAACATACTTCTTACCGTTCTGGATGTAGATTCCGTGCTCGGGAACGCTCTTAAGCTCACGGCCCTGGAGATCGAAGATGCGGTTGTCAGCCTTGTCGTTAATGATAGTGCTGATTGCATTGGGCTCAGCAAGAGTTACAACGATGTGGCTAGGAAGATCTCTATCCCATACGAGATTGATGTGGTAGAGGCCACCCTCTTGAACGCGGAAGTTAGCGCCGTCAACGAGGTCCAGATTGTAGCTCATGAGCTCTGGAGTGATCAGGAAGTAGCCAACTTGGTTCTCGTCAACACCACCTAACCAAATCCAACCACCATCCTCAGCAGGAGTGATGATCTTGAACTCGTCATTATCCTGGAGAGTTACTTCAGCTCTGTTCTCTGCGTCAAATGCGATGCGACCACCCTCTTCGGTCTGGTTCCAATCGTTGAATGTACCAACGAGGTAGTAACCAGCCTCAACAGGCACCTCGCCAATCTCGGTAGTGAAGAGTACGCTCTCTGTCCAGTTAGTCATGCGGCCATCAGCGCCAATACCCATAACTTGTGTCTCATAAACAGTCTCTGGCATCAAGCCTTCGATAGTGTAAGGATTCTCTACGTTCTCGCAAAGTGTCCACTCAGCTGGCTCAAGTGCGCCAGGAATCTCAACTGCGATACTGGTCGTTGCAGTCATAGTGACGGAAGGCGATAACGCCCATGCCCTCATAGTCGCTCAGGTCAATCTCGAAGCTCTCGGGAGTGGTGCCTGTAGGTTGGATGAACTCAGAAACAGCCACGAACTCGTCAACGCTCTCCCAATCAGGATTGTCGCAAACGTAAACCATAATCTTGTCGGGATAGCTAGAGCTGCGCTGCCAAGCATCAAACTTGAGAGTGCCACCCAGGCCTACAGCTGGAGTGAACAGCCAGTTGTCGGGGGTAAGGGCGCCACCATAATTGTAATCGTAGCTTGAAGAGTAGAAGCAAACGTCGTCCTGAGCGTCGTTGCTGTAAGCAAGACCCCATGTTGCACCGTCACCATCAGCGTCAAAGACCATCCAACCCTCATCGAGCTGTGCCTCATAGCCATCCAATGGGAAGTCCCAAAGCTTGTTCATCAAAGCGGGATCTACCCAAGGACGCCAGCGAAGGTTCCAAGTAGCGTTGTTCTCGCCAGGAACCCAAGCTACAGTAGCAGTAGTTCCGTCAACAGAAACTGCGTTAACAGTTACGTCGGTAGGAATAGTTGGAGCTGTTGGGTCGTCGATAATGAGGTCAACCTGGTCGTTAGAGCCACCGAGAGATACTACGAACTCATAAGCAGCACCCGAAGCGAACTCAAAGTCGTCGGCACGGCCACCAATTGAACCATTGCTTGAAGCAATCCACATGCGGTCGCCTGGAGTTGGGTTGGTGATACACCAGTCATAAACACCAGCAGGAATCAAGATGGTTACGCTGGCGTCGAGCACGATGTTTTGAGTAGTAAGAGCGCCATCGGCATTCTCAGGAATCTTGTACTCAAACTCAGCGTAAGTTTCAGCAGTTGCATCACCGCTGGTGGTCAAAGCGCCTTGCTCGGGGATGATGCTGCCATAAGCGATAGCGTCCTCGTCGAGAAGCATCTGATAGCCAGAGCCATCCTGCCAAACGTCGCCAGCAGTAAGAGTTACGCTTGCATAACCCTCTGGAACGTCAGCCTTAGTGCTTGTTACATACTTAGCACCCATAGCCTTAACAGCTGTTGGTGTTGAGCTAACTACCACATTTGTGGCCTTCTTGTTAAATTGGCCGTAGGTCTTAACCTCAGCATTCATGGCCATTGGCAGAAGAGCTGCTGCCAATAACATCAGAGTAAATTTCTTCATAAAAACTTGAGTTAATTGGGTTAATAAATAAGTTGGTTATTAAAAAAGGAATACTTCCTTAAATTCTATTTAGTAAATTTTACTCTTGCAAAAATAATCAATTTTGGTAGAACTGGCAAGAAAATAAACATTTTTTTTATGAAAAAAGTGTTTTAATCCGTTTTTTTAACCCTATTAATACTAGTAAAAGAGCGTTTATGCATTTAATTAATTCTAATGATGTGATTGAATGGAATGCCGTTTGATATTTGATTTCTGACCTCTGGCATCTGAAATTTAGCATCTTTTTCCTATCTTTGCACATTGATTATGGATTGCAAAGTAGAAATACCGAGCGAGATTGACAAGGACGTGGCGTTGCCATTGTCAAAGAGTATAGTTGCTAGAGTGTTGATTATCAACGCGCTGACACGGGGCGCTGACCAGTCTGCCAATGTGCCTTGCTGTGACGACAGCGAGGTTTTGATTGATGCCTTAGCGAGTAATGACGACCGCATTGATGTGGGCGCCGCTGGCACGGCGATGCGCTTTCTTACTGCCTATTTTGCTTGCCAAGAGGGGCGCACGGTGACGCTCGATGGCACAGACCGCATGCGACATCGACCCATTGGCCCGCTTGTCGATGCTCTGCGGCAGATGGGTGCCAGCATCGAGTATTTAGGCAATTATGGATATCCCCCTCTCAAGATAGAGGGTAGCAAGCTGCATGGCGGTGCGCTCACAATGCGCGGCGACGTGAGCAGCCAGTTTGTCTCTGCACTGCTGATGATATCGCCCGTAGTGGGCGGAATCACGCTTACCCTTGAGGGTGAGATAGTGTCGCGCCCCTACGTTGATATGACCATATCTCTTATGCGCCGTCGAGGCATCGAGGTTCGTTTTGGCTCTATGGGGACTAGGCTTGCCTCGTCCACAACAATTATTGTTCCAGCTGGGCATTATGTGCCCATACCTATTAATATAGAAGGCGACTGGAGTGCCGCAAGTTACTGGTTTGCGCTGACAGCATTGCTGCCACAGTCGCATATTTCACTTTCTCCTTTGCATCAAGACAGCATCCAGGGCGACAGCGCTATTGTGGAGATGATGGCCCCGCTAGGGGTTGCCACAAGATTTTTAGAGGATAATAAGGTGGTGTTATCTTCGGATGAAGAAAACCTGCTTCCTGCATTTTATGAGCGCGACATGGCAGCTACACCCGATCTTGTGCCCACTCTTGCTGTGACATTGTGTCTGCTTAGGGTGCCGTTCTCACTCACTGGCGTTGCCACGCTGCGCATTAAAGAGAGCGACCGCCTTGAGGCTTTACGTGAGGAACTTGCCAAACTTGGTTATGGCATTGATGTGTGCGACAATAGTCTTAGCTACAATGGCAATTATCACGAAATTGATGGTGAGGTGACGCTCTATTCCCACGACGACCACCGCTTGGCTATGGCGTTGAGCCTAGGAGCCACCCGCCACAAGATAGTGATAAAAAATGCTGAAGTGGTGTCGAAATCCTATCCTGGTTGGTGGGAACAATTAATTAATGCATAATGCACAATTCATAATGCACAATCTCTCAACTATGAACTATGAACTCTAAACTCTAAACTGTTAAAAATGCTTCCTGCTTTTTACATATTTCTTGCTATGGTGGTGATAGGGGTGATACTTTTCATCCACGACCGCATTACAAGCAAGCCTGGTGACACAAAAAATGAGGCTGTGGAACCTGCTGTGCAAGACGCTTGCAGCGACGACTGCTGTGGCACCCACGACGTGTGCCCTAGTGAGATGATGCTCAAGCACATCAACGACCCCATCGAGTACTACGACGACGAGGAGCTCGACGCCTTCAAGGGACGTGATGCCAGTGACTACAGCGATGACGAGTTGGAGCAGTGGCGCGACGTGCTCTACACCTTAAAGCATGACGAACTCCTTGCTTGGGAACGCTCCATCAAGAAACGCGGCATCCAGCTCCCCGACGTCATCAAAGAAGAACTTATCTCAATGCATAATTCATAATGCACAATTATCCCCGATCCCCGATCATCGACCTCCGAAACTCCACTACAATAACACTACATTGGCCGAAAAATTTAAATATTTTGTAATAAAATTTTGTTTTTTCGTGAAAATTTGCTACCTTTGTGGCATTCTATTGACTTAGTGCAACTTAGTGTGATTTGTCATTTTTATGAACAAATAAGTGTTTATTTTCTTTTATTATTAACCAAAACCGTTTTTTTATGAAAAAATTCATTTACTCTCTGGTTTTGTGCGCAATCGCTGCTATTCCAGCTTTTGCACAGGAAACAGTGACAGTGTATGACGGTGACGCAACTAATGCTTACGTTCCCGTTTACGGTTTCTATTGTGATGCATTCAACAAGTGCGAGTTCATCATGCCCGCTGATGACTTGAGCGAGTTGACTGGTTCGACCATCACTAAGATGGTTTGGTATTTGGCATCTCCAGCTGAGGCAGTATGGGGTGGCAATTTCCAAGTTTATCTGAAAGAGGTTGATGCCAATGCATGCGGTGATTCATTTATGGGCACTGATGGTGCAACCCTCGTTTTTGAGGGTCCACTTGATGGCACAGGCGAAACAATCGAGATTGAGTTTGCCAACGACTTCACTTATGAAGGCGGCAACTTGCTCGTTTGCGTTTATCAGGTAGAGAAGGGCACTTACAAGAGTGCAACCTTCGCTGGTGTAGCAGCTCCTGGCGCTGCTATTTCTAACTACAGCTACAGCTCACTTGAGGCTATCACAACTGTTTACGCTCGTGACTTCTTGCCCAAGACCGCATTTGAGTTCGTTCCAAGCAGTGGCGTAGTTTACTACAAGCCAAAGAACTTGCAAGTAACTGAGATTGGCACTAACAGTGCTGTTGTTGCTTGGGAGGCTGGTAGTGACGAGACCTCTTGGGCTGTAGAGTACAAGAAGGCTGCCGACGAGGAGTGGACAGCTGCTGGTACTGTTAACGAGATGAACATCACTCTCGATGCTCTCGAGAACGGTGTTCAGTATAACGTTCGCGTTAAGTCTATCTATGCCGATGGCGAGAGTGGCTGGACAGTTGGCACATTCGCTACTTTGGCTTGCGAGGAGAGCGACATGGGCGAGGTTGAGTATGTACTCACCGACTCTTATGGCGATGGTTGGAACAACAACCACCTGCAGATCTTCCTCCATGGCACCAACGTAATGGTTGCCGACCTCTTCATTCCTGGTGGCGTTAACGGCACTCCAAACGACAACTACCTTGAGGGCGTTGTTAACTTGTGCTACGGTGTTGAGTATGACCTGGTATGGGTAGCTGGTAGCTATTCTTACGAGACAGGCTTCACTCTGACTGGTCCTGCCGGAGAAGAGATTTACGCATTCCAAGGCACTGGTTCAAGTGGCCCAACTCCAACTCCTGGTGTCCTGACTACCTTCGTTATCAACCAGGTTACTTGCCCACGTCCAACTGGCGTAGTTGTTGAGAACATCACTTACAACAGCGCAGTTGTAAGCTGGATTCCTGCCAATGAGGAGCAAGACCTGTTCGAGGTAATCTATGCTAAGGGTGATTTTGCTGCCGATGCAATCAACATGGCTCCAATCCAGACTAACGATCCATTCTTAACTCTGACCGACCTCGAGGAGAACTCTCACTACAGCGTTTACGTTCGCGCTAACTGCGGTGAAGAGGATGGTGCAAGTATCTGGACTAAGGTTGTTACCTTCGACACTCCATTACGCTTCCCACTTCCACAGAATCTCTATGTTACCGACATCACCAAGAATAGCGCTGTTGCTAACTGGACCGGCGACGCTCCAGCTTACAACTTCCGCTATCGTGAGAAGACCGGTCTTGACGAGGGCTTCGAGTATAACGGCGATGATGAACTTCCCGCTGGATGGATTCCTGCTGGCCTCACCAACTATGACGCTGACGGCAACGGCCTCGCATGGCAAGTTCTTAAGATTACAGACTGGAACATGGGTGGCACTCCACTTACCGCTGCTGCAGGTGACTACTGCATCGTATCGGAGTCTGTATCAATTGAAGGTGCCACTGCAGTAACTGGTGACAACTGGCTCATCAGCTCTAAGGTTGCGCTGGATGGAACTCTTGAGGTTTCGGCTGCTGACCTTGGCGATGCTTATGCTGAGAGCTTCAGCGTAATGGTTTCTACAACTGGCACCGCTCCTGAGGACTTCGTTGCACTTGAGACAGTGAATACTCCTGGTGCTTTGAACACATGGCAGAAGTATGAGTTTGACCTGAGCGCATTTGAGGGACAGGAAGGCTATGTAGCTATCCGTCACCAGCCAAATGGCAGCACTGGTTACATCCTCATGATTGACGAATTTAAGATCGTTTCTGAGACTGCTGGCGCTGAGTGGATCAATGTTGAGAACACCGCTGCTCCTGTAGCTATGGAGAACCTCAAAGCTGCCACTACCTATGAGTGCCAAGTACAAGGTGCTTATGAGGAGGGCAACTCACTGTGGACCGACCTCGTTTACTTCACTACTACAGCTGCCGACGCTATGCCAGCTTCTGTAACAGTTGACAACATCACTGCTACTACTGCCGATGTTAACGTAGTAGGTTCACAAGACCTCTACAACATCCGCTTCCGCACCGCTGCTATCCAGAATGGTGTAGTTGAGGACTTCATGGGCTATGAGACTGGCGATTGTCCTACTGGCTGGACTCTTATCGACGCCGATGGCGACGGTCAGAACTGGTATGTATGGAACCTCACT
>CACYVC010000014.1 GCA_902777835.1 uncultured Bacteroidales bacterium
GGTTGGAGACAGAGTAGCGCCCTCAAGTGGGAACAGAGCGATGTGGTCGTGATCGATCTCGCCACCCAGGAATGGAACTTTAAGTACGCCAGTAGAGTTGGCGGTCACGAGCCAGAGGATACCGCCCTCGTTCTCGTCCATCACATTGCCCTCGATGAAGCTGAAGAAGTCGCAACGTCCGTTCTCGGCCTCAAAGTCGGCAAAGATGTTGCCCACAACATCAATTGGTTCATTACTTCCAAATGGGAAAATCTTCATGATAACAGTGTCGGCCATGAAGTTGCCAGGCCAGCTGTTGTCAACGCGGGCGATGATGTTGCCTGCATCGTCGCGAGTGATTGCAGGCCAAGAAGCGGTAGCGCCAGTCTCGAGAGTGCCAATCACAGAGCCATCTTCAGGTTTGTAGGAGTTGATTTGACCAAGCACTTTGTCCATAACAACAAACGCGCCTTGCATGCCGAATCCCTGACGGTTGTTCATGCGGTCGGCAGGAACATTGGTAGTGCTAGTCACCTCAGTGAGCGTGAACTCTTGTGCGCTCATTGTCAGTGCAGCGAAGAAAGCTGCAAGAAGTAAGAATTTCTTCATAATAGCAGAAAAAGTTTTAGTTAATAATATATTTAAAATCTCATGAAAAATCCATATTGTTGAATGATGACAATAGGTTGCAATTCAAAGTACAAAAATATGTTATAATAATATAATAACAAAATTATTTGAAGAAAAATAACTTTTTTTATTTCAAGAACAAATATGTGGTTACACTTTGATTTCCTAAATAGAAGGCCTTTGCTTTCACCAATTTGCAGTCGATAGGCACTACCACAGGCTCTTCCCGCCACATAGGGGAATCCTTAGTTGGTTCGCTACCGTCGAAAGTGTAGTGCACCTCTTCAAAGGCATATTGAGAGTTAGCATACAATTTGCCGTCTTCAACTATTATTCCAGGCTGAGCAACATGGAATTTGTAACCGCGCTTGTGGAGCATGGGCAGTTCCCAAAAGCCTATGTTGGTATTATAGTCTTCACGAGCTTGAGCCATTTTAACGCTGTCGCCTGTCCACTCGGGAGTGGAATTCCATCCTCGCTCAGCAACGCCAAATATCTTGGGAATAAGCAACTTCTCCACTTCGCTGAAGTTGCGCAGGGTTTCTCCCCACAGCTGCGCCTGCACGCCAATGATATTGTCGCGACGGGTAAGCGGCGTTTTGCCCTCGGCATTGTCGCCATATAAATTCCAGGGTTCGGCGCTCCAAGAGTCAAACTCGTTTACTGAACCTCCCCAGTGCAGTCCTTGCTCATATTGGTGCATGCTGTAGCCCATGTCCATGTAGAATTTATCCACATTGGAGAGGATGGAGGGGTAGCCAGCGTTAGCAATCTTGTAGGGAACCTCGATGCGGCTGCCAATGGTGCTCCACGCATTCACGCCTGCAAAGCGTGGTGCCACGCGCTTGTTGAACTCATCGCTGTGGTTGAGCGCTACTTCCTGCCAACCCTCAATCATGATGTCGCGCTTGATGAGCATTTCGCTCACTCGGTCGATGTAGTGTTCCATCATGGCGTGAGTGTCTTTCATCTTCATCTTTGCCATGAGGGCCTTCACGGCAGGGCTGTTGTCCCAGCAATGGTTTGCCACTTCGTCGCCACCTAGGTGCACGATGTCGAGTTTCAAGCCAGCGGCGTGGTACATCTTCTGTAACTCGCTAACCACCTTTCCAAGAAAGCGATAAGTGCCTTCTTGGGCGGGGTTGAGAACGTTGTTGGCATAGGCCTGAACCGACTGATAACCACCCTTGTCATCAGGGTCCCAAAGCATGAATTCCTGTGCTTTTTTGAGACTTGTAGGAGCGAGTTTGTTATAGCGGTATTTCATCGCCACGATTGCGGCGCGCGAGTGTCCTGGGGTGTCAATCTCGGGAATAATCTTGATGCCACGGGCATTAGCATAACGCAGAAATTCTATGAACTGCTCACGGGTGAGGAATCCGTTGGCACTTTGGTCCAGGTCGTTGGGGTCACCATTCCCGTCAAATATCTGCGCTAAGAATCCATCTTCCAACTCGTTGAGTGTGCATCCTCGCCGAGATGCCACTTGAGTGAGCTCGGGCAAGTCAGGAATCTCTAAGCGCCACGCCTCGTCATCAGCAAAGTGGAATTGAATGGTGTTGATTTTATAAAGAGCAAGTAGGTCGACCAGCTTCTTCAGATCGTCAAGGCCATAGAAATTGCGTGCGATGTCGGCCATGAAACCACGATAAGCGAAGTCGGGCTCGTCAATTATCTTGCCCAAAGGCAAAGTGTTGCGCTTAGAGTGGCTGAGGGCTGCGACAAGAGTCTTGGCGCCGTTGAGTAGCGCCACATCGCTAACACCAGTAATTACTATGCATGAATCGGTGACTTCAAGCTCATAATGCTCAATATTGTCACTCAGCTTCTTGTCAAGCCTGGTCTCTATCACAAATGGGCACTGGTCCATGATGTGAATGCCAAAAAATGCAAGGTTTTTAGTAAGAAATTTTTCTACTCGCCCAATGTCCTGCTTGCGTCTCTTGAAGAACGAAGGCGCCTTGAATGACACAAGATTTGGAAGACGAACCTCTGTACAATTATCATTGAGAAACACTTGCTTTGGTTTTGGCAAGATATTAAATGGCATGCGGTCGATACGCCCAGTGTTTACTTCATCATTGATGGCATACACTCGTGTGCCGTCGGGATAGTCGGTGGTAGCGCTCCATTGGCCAGGCTCTTTGAGCTCGCTGCGTTCAATTTTCAATGCAATGGGATGATGGGTGTCGCCATCAAGCACCACGTGTCCACCATTAGGTGCATACCATAGGTTCACGAATTTGCCTTTCATCATCATGTCGATGACTAACGAGTCGCCGGCGGCGAGAGCGGCATAGCGCTCATTGGGCTTCACCTGATAATAGGTGGTGGAGATTTCATTGATATCAACAGGGCAAGTAGGGGAGAGCTCCAACTTGCGTGAGAACTGGTTAAAAAAGAACATCCAGTTACCCTCAAGCGGCTTGCCACTAACGTTTGTGATAACGAACTTGGAACTATAGTAGCCTGGTTTAGCGTCGTTCTTACCCATGTCCCATCGAACGGCAATGGGTGACTGGGCTGTAGCGGCAAATCCTGTTATAGTCATTACTGTTGCAATGAGCACAGATTTGATGATTGATGTTTTCATCGCTTTATAGTTTGTTGTTGATAATGTCATTAAGCAGATTTTCGCAGGCGTCCTCGAGCAGGTCTAAGGCAAGTTCAAAGCCCTCGGCACCCTCGTAATATGGATCGGGGACATAGTCGTAGTGGGCACGCAATTTCACGATGTGGTCTCCAATCATCACTATTTTTGCTTGCTGCTCGGGTGAGGCGGCAAGATACATGAGGTTGCGGCGGTTGCTCTCATCCATCGCCACAATGATATCGAAATATTCAAAATCGTCGCTCGTGATGGGACGGGCGCGGTGCGTGAGGTTGTAGCCGCGACGGCTCGCATGGCGGCGCATACGAGGGTCGGGCAGTTGCCCATGGTGGCCGCTATAGGTTCCTGCCGAATCGATCTCAAAGCGCGATGCCAGCCCGCGTTCTTCCACAAGCCTCTGCATCACCCCTTCACCTGCTGGCGACCGACAGATATTCCCCAAGCACACAAAGAGAATCTTGATCTTCTTCATGTTGCAAAAATACAATATATTTTACAGATGACCAAAAAATGAAAACGGTTTGTCCTAGGCGATATGGAACTTGCTTTTCATAGCTGAGAGCATGACAGACTGCGGCGCTTTACGGCATAGATGACCCTCTCGTGCAGAAATCCCTCGAATTCTTTGAAATAAAAAGCTGTTGTACTAATTATTTTGCATTTTTTTGAGAAATAAATATTTATGATTAATTTTGCATTTGAACCAAATATTATAAGAAAATGAAAAAGACCATATCACTAGTTTTTATGCTTTTGTGCGTCGCTTTTGCTGCCAATGCCTTTTGGCTCTCGGCAAGATGGGAAGGCACGGTGCGAGTGGGAAAGAAGCAGCAAACCTTGAAGTTTGACATCAGTGAGTCAAAAGATGGGGCGCTCAATGCCTATATCACGGCAATCAACGGGAAAGAGACACGCATACCCTGTGAGGCGTCGCGACTGCCGGGTTACTATCAGATAGAGATTAAGATTCCGTCGATGAACGCGTGCTTCACAGGCAAGGTCATAGACGCCGACTGCATTGACGGCACATTCTCGCAGAAAGGCAAAGAACAACCATTAAAGCTCTTGTGCAAAGACTATGACACAGGTGAAGTAGTAATGTACCTAAGGCCACAGAAACCAGCGCCTGAAATAGTATTGGATACCCATGGAAACAAGACTTTTATTGAAAAAGAATGGAAAGGCAATTTAAATTTTCAAGAGGTAAAGTTTGGTCATGACGATGTGACACTCGCAGGCACGCTATATATGCCAATGGGGTGTGGAGAAAACGGACTTCCAGCGGCAGTCCTCGTCTCAGGCAGCGGAACACAAGACCGCGACGGAACTATGTTTGGAATCAAACCCTATGAATCGATTGCAACTTACCTGCTCAGCCGTGGCGTAGCTGTATTGTGCTACGACGACCGCGGAGCGGGAGAGTCGAGCCCTTTAACCGGCAACGAGACGACATTTGACTTTGCTAAGGACGCACAGGCAGCGTTCGACTTCCTCATGACCACACCAGGCATCAACCACTCACGAGTTGGCTTCATTGGCCACAGCGAGGGCGGACAGATAGCGTTTATCAACGCCGCCAACGATCCCCGCGTGGCGTTCGTGGTATCGCTTGCCGGGCCCGCTGCTAAAGGCCGCGACTTGATGGTGAAGCAAAACCTCTCGCTGCTCGACATGATGGGCATGTCCTACACTCAGGCGCAAGTTGAAGAGATTGAAGGCATGTTTGACGATATCGTGAATATTGCCGACACCACCCAACTGCAAGAGGCGTTGCGCCAGCGTTTCGCATCCTCAACTCTGCAACACTACACCGCCGAACAGATAGAGCAGAGCGTGGCGCTGATGACCTCGCCATGGTATATGACCTCTATTAGACTTGACCCCAAGCCCTACCTTGAGAAAATCAACTGCCAGGTACTCGCCCTTAACGGCGAATGGGACTTCCAAGTAGATGCCGAGCAGACCTTCAACACCCTCAAAGCTAGTGTCAAGAACGTGAGATGCGAACTCCTTCCCAAGCACAACCACATGTTCCAAGAGTGCCCCTCCAAGCTCGAGAGCCTAAATTACGCCACCCAAGGTGACATCTCATGGGCCACTCGTGGCCTCATCCTTGATTTTATAAAAGGAGTTTATACCAAGAAGCAATAAAGTAACAAAGGGTCTATTAATTTAAGTTGCTTAATATAGTCTTTGATGATTTTTAAATATATAACGGCTCAAGATTATGAAAAGCAAAAAATAACATGCGAGTGATATGTAGGGCTACACTTTAATTAAGTTTCGCATGAATTTTATTAATTATGCCTTATGATTTGTGCATTATGAATTATTTTATCTATCTTTGCACCCGATTTTGAAATCATTATTGTAATTGCAATGAAAATAATAAGTAATGTCGACGAGCTGAGAAAGCAGGTCGAGAAGTATCGTGGCGCAGGCAAGACGATAGGTCTGGTGCCCACAATGGGAGCGTTACACGAGGGCCATCAGTCGTTGGTGGAACGTGCCCGTCGTGAGAACGATGTGGTAGTGGTGAGCGTGTTTCTAAACCCCACTCAATTTAATAATAAAGAGGATTTGCGCACCTATCCGCGCACTGCCGAAGCCGATGCCGCTCTGCTTGAGCGTTGTGGTGTTGACATCGCATTCATGCCCACTGTTGAGGACATATATCCCGAGCCCGACACTCGCGTCTTCAAGCTTGGTCCTGTTGCTGAGGTGATGGAGGGTGCCATGCGTCCCGGTCATTTCAATGGCGTGTGCCAGATCGTGAGCAAACTCTTTATGATGGTAGAGCCCACTCGCGCCTACTTTGGCGAGAAAGACTTCCAGCAGATTGCAGTCATTCGCGCGATGATTAAGCAGCTTGGCTTCAATCTTGAAATCGTGACTTGCCCCTGCGTCCGTGAGGCCGATGGCCTTGCCAAGAGCAGCCGCAATGTGCGCTTGACTCCGCTGGTTCGCAAGATAGCTCCAAACATCTACCGTGTGTTGTGCGATAGCTTGGCGTTTGCCGAGGATCACGATGTGGAGCAAACTCACGACTGGGTTGTAGCCACACTGAACGCTTACCCCGAGATGGAAGTGGAGTATTTCTCGATTTGCGATGGTATCACATTGCAGCCAGTAAGTAGCTGGGACGAAAGTGATTACATCGTGGGATGCATCACCGTTTACTGTGGCGATGTGCGTGAGATCGACAATATCACTTATAAGAAACCCGAAAAATTGTAATGTGGCACGCTTTTTGCTAACGCAGATGTAAATCACATTATTAATTTTTAAATTTTTGTGCTATGTTCATTCAAGTTGTGAAATCTAAGATTCATCGTGTCACCGTTACCGGTGCCAACCTCGACTACATTGGCAGCATCACCATCGACCAGGATTTGCTCGATGCCGCTGGAATTGTTGAAGGGGAGCGTGTGTTCATAGTTGACAACAACAACGGCGAGCGTCTCGATACCTACGTGATTCCTGGCGAGCGTGGTAAAGGCGAAGTGTGTCTCAATGGTGCTGCTGCACGCAAGGTGCAGCCTGGTGATGTGGTGATAATCATGTCCTACGCTCTGATGACGCCCGAGGAGGCAAAGGGTTTCAAACCCATGGTGGTTTTCCCCGACACTACTACCAATAAACTGATTTAGTGGTTGATATAGGTGTGAGCATGATGGACTTCTCTTTCTATGTACACTTCACTTTTACTTTAACCACTTAAAACTTAACACTTGATACTTAACACTTAATATACCCTATGTTTGAAAATCTAAGCGAGAGACTAGAACGCGCGTTTAAGGTGCTTAAGGGCGAAGGCCAAATCACCGAGATTAATATTGCCGAGACATTAAAAGAGGTGCGCCGCACCCTTATAGAGGCCGATGTCAACTACAAAGTTGCCAAGAGTTTCACCGATACGGTGAAGGAGAAGGCCATAGGTCAAAACGTCATCAATGCCCTTAAGCCTAAGGAGTTGATGATTAAAATCGTTCACGACGAGCTCACCGAACTCATGGGTGGTGAACAAGCACCATTTAATGTTGAAGGTCATCCCGCTATCATTCTCATGTCGGGTCTGCAAGGTTCTGGTAAGACCACATTCTCGGGCAAACTTGCCAACCGCCTCATCAAGCGACATCCGTTGCTGGTAGCTTGTGACGTGTATCGTCCTGCTGCCATTGAGCAGCTCAAGGTGCTCGGAGAGCAGATTGGCGTGCCAGTATATAGTGAGCCAGACAACCAGAACCCTGTGGAGATTGCTCAGCATGCTATCGCCGATGCCAAGGTCAAAGGTTATGGCGTAGTAATCGTTGATACCGCTGGTCGTCTTGCCGTTGATGAGCAGATGATGCAGGAAATCAAGGCGATAAAAGATGCTATCAATCCCAACGAGACCCTATTCGTCGTTGACTCAATGACTGGTCAGGATGCAGTGAACACTGCCAAAGCCTTCAACGATCGCCTCGACTTCGACGGCGTGGTTCTCACCAAGCTCGACGGTGACACACGTGGTGGTGCCGCTCTCTCCATTCGCACAGTTGTCAACAAGCCCATCAAGTGGGTTGGTACTGGTGAGAAGATGGAGGCCATCGACCCGTTCCGTCCAGCAGGTATGGCCGACCGCATCCTCAACATGGGCGACATCGTTTCGCTCGTTGACCGTATGCAGCAGCAGTATGACGAGGATCAAGCGCGTGAGTTGCAGAAGAAGATTGCCAAAAACAAGTTCGACTTCAACGACTTCCTCTCGCAGATTTCTAAAATCAAGAAGATGGGTCACCTTAAAGACCTTGCATCTATGATTCCTGGAGTGGGTAAGGCAATCAAGGATGTGGATATCAGCGACGACGCTTTCAAGGGTATTGAAGCTATTATCCACTCCATGACCCCCTATGAGCGCGAGCATCCCGAGGTTATCAACGGTTCTCGCCGCCAGCGCATTGCTCGAGGCAGTGGCACCAACATCCAGGAAGTTAACCGCTTATTAACGCAGTTTGACCAGACCCGCAAGGCAATGCACAAGATGAGCAACATGAGCCCCAAGCAGCTCATGCGTGCTGGCAAGAAGCGCCGTTAAGATATAATAAAATCTCTGTTTCTCACGTTATAAAGAAAAAACAAAAAATAACGATTTTATGAAGAAATATCTTGCTTTAGTAATAGTAGTTTTGATTGGCGTTGCCACAGCATCGGCCCAAAAAGGCGAAATGGCAGTGGGTGGCAACTTGCTCTATGGCACCGAGATTAACTCGGTGGGTCTGGGCGCCAAGTTCCAGTATGGCATCCTCGACCACCTGCGTGGTGAGGCCTCGTTCAACTACTATTTTAAGAATAAAGGCTTCAGGATGTGGGATTTGAATGCCAATGCCCATTACCTGTTTGACATTACCGAGAAGTTCCGTGCCTATCCTCTTGCCGGCCTTACTGTGGTCAACAAGAGCTATGCCGATGGTGACGATTCAATCAGCCGCTTTGGCTTGAATTTGGGCGGTGGCTGCGAATATAACGTGAATGAGAACTGGAGGGTAAATGCCGAGTTCAAATACTCCATTGTGAGCACCATCGACCAGGCGGTATTCAGTTTGGGTGCCGTTTACAAATTCTAGAGTAGAGACAAGACGGCATGGCAACCCTCACAATGTTGTAATACACAATTATTAGTTTATACTGATTGTTTGTCTGTCAATATATTTGATTAATTAGGCTGAAGAAAAAGTTTAAGAATGAAAAAAATATTATTTACAATGGCAACTTTGGCTGTTGTGATGTTATTCACCTCGGCCAGCAGCAACAATGGAAAAGGTGGTCTCGTGGGCAAAGTGGCTGGCGATTTCACCATTAGCAATGCCGATGGCGTGATGTCGCTGAGCCAGTTGCGCGGCAAGTATGTGCTGCTCACGCTCTGGTCCTCGGCCGATGTTGTCTCTAGGCTTGACAATATTAGGTGTGACCGCTATGCCTCAACTAGTGAGAATGTGGTGCCGATGTCGGTGAATTTCGACCGTAGCAAGTTACTCTTCGACGAGCTCGTGGCTGCCGACAGCCTCAACACCTCGACGCAATATTACTGCGAGCGTCAAGACCGCTCAATCTTTGAACAGAAGTGGGGGGCTAACCAGCAGTATAACAGCTATCTAATAAATCCATCTGGAACGGTAATAGCCGTCAACCCCACCAACCAAGAAATTAATCGCCTCGTCAAATGATTGAGGCGATTTTTTTGCCTCTGATTTTAAAATACTAAAAAACAAACATTCGTCGCTAAAATGTCTTATTCGGGCATAAAGTTCCAAAAGGAATGTAATATTCAGTAAACCCGTTATTTTCATTATTGATGCATTGTCTTGCATCAATATTTTTTTATGCAATCGTTTATTTTAACAATAAAAAATTGGGATAATTCAAAAAAAAATTGTTTCTTTGCACCTTATTAATTAGCATTAAAGCCCCTTAGTTGGTTGAAGATGCGCCGCACACCTTCTTTGCTCTATTGTCTTTCAGTCAATTAAAGGGTTATGGATGGTGAAAAATTGTGGTCTTTACTAAATAATTAACTTTCTAAGCGACTTAAAACTGCTAGACACGAAATTTTAAACTAATATAATTATTAATTTTTTTTCAATGCTTATGAGTCTTAAAAAACTTTTATTGCTGACGGCTGCAATATTGGTGTCTCTCACTTCGAGCGCTCAGTTCAAGGTGACAGGTATCGTTATTTCGGCCGAGGACAATGAACCCGTTATTGGTGCTCATGTGAAGGAAAAAGCAAAACCAAGCAATGGTACTTCTACCGATTTTGACGGTAAGTTCACACTTACTGTTGCTTCGGCCAAGAGCCACATCATTGTAAGTTCTGTTGGTCTTGCTGATGCCGATGTACAAGTCACCTCGGGTGAGATGAAGATTGTCTTGACTACCGACGAGAAGACTACTCTTCAAGAGGTGGTTGTGACAGGTTATCAAAACGTTGACAAGCGCCTCTTTACCGGTGCTACCACAAGCATTAAGGCCGACAAGGCTAAGCTTGATGGTGTGGCCGATGTGTCGCGTGCCCTTGAGGGACGTGCTGCCGGTGTGAGTGTGCAGAACGTGTCGGGTACCTTTGGTACCGCTCCTAAAATCCGCGTGCGCGGTGCTACCTCTATCTACGGTAGCAGCAAGCCACTGTGGGTTGTTGACGGTGTGATTCTTGAGGATAACGTTGAGCTCGATGCCGACGCCCTCTCTAGTGGTGACGCTACCACTCTTATTGCCAGCGCCATCGCTGGTATCAACGCCGACGATATTGAGAGCTTCCAGATTCTGAAGGACGGTTCGGCAACATCAATCTATGGTGCTCGCGCCATGGCTGGTGTGATCGTCGTTACCACCAAGCAAGGTCGCTCGGGATCGGCAAGTATCAACTACACCGGTGAGTTCACCTATCGTTTGAAACCCATGTACCGTGAGTTCAACATCAGTAACTCTCAGGAGCAGATGAGTATCTACAAGGAACTCGAGGCTAAGGGCTGGTTGAGTTTTGCCGGTCTTGCCAACTCATCGAGTTCGGGTATCTATGGTACCATGTACAAGCTTATGGACCAGTATGATCCAGCTACTGGTTTTGGACTTCCCAACACTCTCGCTGCCAAGAACGCTTATCTGCGTGAGGCAGAGTTCCGTAACACCGACTGGTTTGACCTGTTGTTTAACAATAACGTTTCTCAAAACCACGCTATCTCAATTTCTGGTGGTACCGACCGCGCTCGCTTCTATACCTCGGCATCTATCATGTATGACCCAGGATGGACCAAGCAGAGTGAGGTACAGCGTTACACATTCAATGCTAACGCCAGCTATGACCTGTCTAAGACTTTGACCATTAAGTTGTTGACCAGCGATAGCTACCGTAAGCAGCGCGCTCCTGGTACATTGAGCCAGGACGTTGACGTTGTGAACGGTGTATATAGCCGTAGCTTCGATATCAACCCCTATAGCTATGCGTTGAACACCTCTCGTGTTGCCGACCCCAATGCAACTTACACTCGTAACTATACAGCTTTCAACATCTTCCACGAGCTTGATCAGAACTACATCGACCTCGGTGTGACCGACCTCAAGTTCCAGGGTGAGCTTACTTGGAAACCCATCCGTGGTCTTGAACTCAAGGGATTGGCTTCTTACCGTTACAACACAAGTACTACTAACCACTATGTAAAGGACGACTCTAACCAGGCCAACGCTTATCGTGCCGGTATCGATCCTGAAAATGCCACAATCCGTGCATCTAACACCTATCTTTACACCGACCCCGACATTGAGAGTGCACTTCCTGTAACCGTGCTTCCTAAGGGTGGTATCCTGTTCCACGATGTGAACTCGATGTCGCAGTTAGACTTGCGTGCACAGGCACAGTACAACAAGTCGTTCAACGACACTCACCTGATTAACCTCCTTGCTGGTTATGAGCTCAGTAAGATTGAGCGTCACGCCGAGAGCTTCGAGGGCTGGGGTATCGTTTATGAGAACGGTAACATTCCTTTCATCGACAAGAACCTCTTCAAGCAGCAAGTTGAGGAGAACCACAACTACTACAGCGAGGCTTGGCGTTATGGCCGCAACATGGCTTACTATGCTATGGGTAGTTACTCTTACGCCGGTCGCTACATCCTCACCGGTACCTTCCGTTATGAAGGTTCTAACCGTCTGGGTAAGGCCAAGAAGAGCCGCTGGCTCCCCACTTGGAACATTTCGGGAGCATGGAATGCCAGCGAGGAGAACTTCTTCCGCGATGCAGCATTCAACAAGAATGGCATCTGGACATACGCTAAGCTCCGTCTGTCTTACTCACTGACTGCCGATGCTGGTCCTTCGAGCGTTTCTAACGCACTTCCACAATTCTATCCCGGTAAGCCTTGGCGCTTACTTCCTGAGGATGCTGAGATGGATCTCTACCTCTACAACATCGCCAACGAGGAGCTTACCTACGAGAAGAAGCATGAGTTTGACGTTGGTGTTGACCTTGGTTTCTACAACAACCGCATCAACCTCGTCTTCGACTGGTACAAGCGTAACAACTACGACCTTATCGGTCACGTTTATACCGAAGGTGTGGGTGGTGTAACCAACAAGATGGCTAACGTGGCTACCATGAAGTCGCATGGTATTGAGTTCACTCTTTCTACTCGCAACTTTGAGGCTGTTAAGCCTGGCGACTTCGAGTGGAGCACCGACTTCACCTTCGCTTATGCAAAGAACAAGATTACCGACCTTGTGTCACGTAGCCGCATCATCGACCTCGTGCCAGGTACCGGTTTCGCATTGCAGGGCTATCCCGTGCGTGCCATCTTCTCTATTCCATTTGCTGGCTTGAATGATGAGGGTCTTCCCACATTCTACGATGAGAATGGTGACGTAACTGTTGATGGCATCTACTTCCAGCAATTCGACAACCTCGACTTCCTTAAGTATGAGGGTCCAGTAGATCCTCTCTACACTGGTGGTCTCGGTAACAACTTCAGCTGGAAGGGCTTCCACCTGAACCTGTTCTTGACCTACTCGTTCGGAAACAAGCTGCGCTTGCCAGCCGAGTTCTCATACGCTTATGGTGATATGACTGCTAGTTCTCGTGACATGAAGAACCGTTGGGTTGTTCCTGGAGATGAGGCTTACACCGACATTCCAGCTATCGCCTCTACACGTCAGTACATGATTTATGGCGGTCACGAGCTCAGCACCGCTTATAGTTCTTATAACTATAGTACAGTTCGTATCGCTAGGGGTGACTTCATTCGCTTGAAAGAGGTTTCTCTTACCTATGACCTCCCTGCTAAGGTTCTTAAGGCTCTGCGCCTGAACACCGCCTCGGTTAAGCTCAGCACTACTAACCTGTGCTTGCTCTATGCCGACAAGAAGCTCAACGGTCAAGACCCAGAGTTCTTCAACTCGGGTGGTGTGGCTGCGCCAACACCCAAGCAGTTCACTCTTACTGTTCGTCTGGGCCTCTAATGCTTATTTATATATAATAGGTGAAAGTTAAACTTAAACTAAAATATAGATTATGAAATTAAGATATTTGATAATGGCTGGTGTGGCTCTTTTGGGGCTGTCTTCGTGTAGCGACTTCCTCGACAAACCTAGCGACACACGCGTTACTCTCACCAATACCGAGCAGCTGCGCATGTTGATGGTCAGTGCTTATCCAACCTGTAACTACGAATGGATTTGTGAGTTATCGACCGATAACTTCATCGACAATAACTCGCCAAGCATCGACGGTGTGCGTTACAACTTGAACTCTTACAGCCGCAACGATGACGAGACCTTTGCTTGGGAAGATATCCGCAGCGCATCCGATAGTGATTCACCATCCGATTTGTGGGAATCCTACTATAACTCTATCGCTACTTGTAACGCTGTGCTCGAGAAGGTAGAAGAGTTTGAGAAAAATGACGAAAACAGCGCCAAGCTGCAAGCTGTCAAAGGCGAGGCTCTCGTAACTCGTGCTTATTGCCACTTTATGCTTGCCAACATCTTCTGTATGCCTTATCGTGGCCCAGAAATTAGTAAGTCTTATCCAGGTATTCCTTATATCACCAAGCCCGAGACCACAGTGAAACCTCACTATGAGCGTGGTACTCTTGCCGAGACCTACAACAAGATTCAGGCCGACCTTGAGGCTGGATTGCCACTGATTGATGACGCACTCTATGAGATTCCTAAATACCATTTCAACAAGCAGGCTGCCTATGCCTTTGCTTCACGTTTCTATCTGTTCAAACGTGATTATGAGAAGGTGCTTGAATGTGCCAACACTGTATTTGGTGGTGCTGATGTCGACCCAATGCCTTACATGAGTGACATCTGGGCTCAGACCAACCTCAACTATGCCCATGAGTACAATCGCTATTATGTGAATCCAATTCATCAGCGCAACCTCTTGGTGATTCCCACTTATTCGCGCCTGCAGCGCTACTATGGTAGTGGTAGCCGCTATGGCATTGGCCGTGATGGTATGCGTGCTTCATTCCAGGGCCCTGGCCCAACTTGGGAGCGCTGCCGTTACCAAATCACTTCATTGGGATGGCAATTCTCTTGCCACCCATGCCACAAGGGCTTCTTTGCTAATGGTCGTGTAGAGTATGGTGTATGGTTTGGAGCAGCTGCCGGTGAGCAGTTTGAATATACCGACAAGGTTGCCGGTATTGGCTATGCACACCAAGTGCTTGCCGAGTTTACAGGTGAAGAGGTTCTTTTCAACCGTGCCGAGGCTAAATTGTTCCTCGGTGACATTGACGGATGTATTGCCGACCTCGGTGTTTGGGATGAGGCTCATCGCAACACTCCCGAAGTAAATGCTAACACCCCAATGGATCCCTGGAGCAAGGAAATCGTGTGGAAATTCTACACTAAGGCCGAGGAGAAATTCCTTCGCAATAGTAGGCCTGAGCGTCGTGACATTTTGGGCAACAAACTTCTTGACTCAATCTATTTTGGTATAGCTAAGCCTCTCCACATTGATGAGGTTTGCCCAAGTCCTAGATATCAACTCACTGCCGATATCGAGCCTTACTTGCAGTGCATTCAGCACTTACGCCGCTTCGAGTTTGTTTGCCGTGGCATGCGTTGGTTCGACATCAAGCGACTTGGTATTAGTTACAACCACGTGATTGGAAAAGATGCACGCGTTGAGACACTGAAGGTGCTTGACCCACGTCTGGCATTCCAGATTCCTAACGAGATTTTGGCGGCTGGTATTGATAGAACTGATCGTAAAGATCCTCCCAAGGATGTCCCGACAACGAATCCGAAAATTGTTACTGGTTTAATGGTCCCAGTTAATGATGAGTAAAATGAATAAATACTTTACCGCTATGAAGAAATATTTTAAATATATCAGTGCTTTTGCACTTGTAGCTATTGCAGCAATGTCACTCACCTCTTGTGGCGAGAAGAAACTTGGTGAAACCATATACCCCGACGTTAGCGATGAGCTAGATCCCAATAGTTACACTTATAAGTTCGACAAGTGGCTTAAGGCAAACTATCTCGATGTTTATAACTTGGACTTCCAGTACAGGCTTAAAGACAACGAGACCAATATGAACTACAACCTTGAGCCTGCTACGCTCGCTAATGCAGTTGATATTGCGGTGCTCACTAAGTACATGTGGTTTGATGTCTATGAAGAAGTCTCAGGCAGCAAGGAGTTCGTCAAGGCCAATGGTCCTCGCATCATTATGCTCGTGGGCTCTGCAGCTATCGACCCTCAAATGGGTACTGAGACTGTAGGTCTTGCCGAGGGCGGTATCAAGGTGACGCTGCTCAAAGTAAATAGCATGAATCCTTTGAACATTTATGCTATGAATAACGAGTATTTCCACACCATGCACCATGAGTTTACCCACATCTTGCACCAGACCAAGAGTATTCCTCGTGACTTCCAGCTTCTGTCGCTGGGTCGTTACGATGCTGTGAACTGGCAGGCAAGAGATTTGGGCGTGGTTTACTCGCTTGGATTCGTTACTAAGTATGCATCTAGTGAGATTCGTGAGGACTTTGCCGAAGTGGCTGCCAATTATATCACCAAAAGCGATGCCGAATGGGAGCGCATTTGGTTGATGGCTAGCCGTGGCTTTGCCACCGATGGCGATGAGGAAAGTGGTGACATGGAAAGTCTAAGTTACTACTGCTTTTTCTACTATCCTAACAATAATCCTACCGACGAGAATGGAGAGAGCACTAAGACCTTTTTGGAAGAGAGATTCGTGCAACAGCTTGAGGATGGCACCTACATCTATAAGAATCAGTACCAGCGTGGTGTAACTCCTATCACCACTGGTGAGGATGGCAAGAGATATGATGCTAACGGCAATCTGTGCGACAATGCAGGTTTTGTTCTTGACAAGAATGGCAATCGTGTGCCCATCGTTGTTTATGCAGTTGAGGACGCTGATGGCGTTGATGGTGTAGCAATGCTTGAGCAAAAGATCAACATTGTTCGCAACTGGTTCCGCGAGGAGTGGGGTATTGATCTTGATGCCGTTCGCCAGGCAGTTCAGACTCGCATTTCTACCTTCGATGCTGCCAAACTTGAGGAACTTCGTCAACAAGTTTATGGCCAGTAATGTTTAATATTTTAACACATTAGATATTATGAAGAAAATATTTAATTTATCGGCTTTAATCCTGATGCTGTCTCTTGCAGCTTGCGCTCCAAGTGAGGTTGATGACATCTTTGATGAGAATGCTGCGGCGCGTCTCGATAATGCCATCAGTAATTATACTGACTTGTTCCAGGCCAATGGTGGACGCTGGCTTATGCAATACTTTGCCAACGGTGACGAGGAAGGTTACAACTATATCATGAATTTCCATGGTGATGGTACGGTAGATATATCCACTAAGAATGATTATGTCAATGATGGTGCATTCTTCACCGACAAGTCGTTGTGGGAAGTCGTTGGAGACTACGGCCCAGTGCTCACGTTCAACACCTATAATAAGGCCTTCCATGTGTTCTCAAGTCCGCAAAGCGATGGTAAAGGACATGAGGGAGACTATGAGTTCCGTATCATTAGCGTTGAAGGCGATGTTGCCCATTTGGTAGGCAAGAAGACAGGAATCACTGTTATGATGACTCGCTTGAGCAGTACCGAATATCCTACTGATGAGGACTATTTCAATGAGTACACCGTCGTGCGTAAGAATGCCATAAGCGATCGTATCAACAACTTGGTTCTTACTACTTCTGGCGGAAAGCGTTTCATCTGCAACGATGCTTCTTCTATGATCTGGAGTTTCTATCCCGAAGATGGCTCACTGCTCGATAACGGCGAGTATATGAATGCGATTATGACTAACATGGGTGTACGCTTTATGGAGCCGTTGGCATTCCTGGCCGAGTATGATGAGACCTACGTAGAGAGTGGAATTGAAGTCCAGAACTTTGAGTTCCAGGAAGACGGCTCACTGCTGTGTACCGATGATGGCGTGACCAGGATTACTGGTCCAAACCTTGCCGACCTCTTCCATCAGTCACAACTCGGATGGATGCTAAGCTCTAAGGAAGGCGAGTTTGGTGGTGACTTCGTTACCCTCTACAACGGCATTGTTACCGAGGCCAAGGCTAAGTACAAAACCACCTTCAACTGGCTCCAGTTAGGTTATGATGCAGCAAAGGCCAAGTATCGTCTCTACTTCAAGAACGGTAAGTACACCGGCAGCATCTATGTCAACCACCAGATTGTTGATGCCAACACCATCAAGTTCTCGTTTGATCCCAATGCTGAGGGTGCCTTCGACCCCAATGGTCAGAACCACTACAACAATCTGCCAAGCATGCAGGCAATGGTTAATCTGCTTTGCACAGGTGAGTACACTCTCACCGCTGAGAATGTGATGGTTTCTAACCCAATGACAATGACCAGCAAGAGCAATTCTGCCAACTTCGTTGTATTGAGCTTCTAATCCCTCTCAGGGAGAACACTTATAACCCAGTGGCGGCCGCACCAGCGACCGCCACTCGTTTTATTTGTTTCATCAAACAATCTGCACAACATCCTAACAACTTACACAACTAATTGTTTTTTGTTGTTACTGTTGTTGAATTGTTGTGAGGGTTGTTTGATATTTTTTTTGGCGTGGATGCATTTTTTTTAAAAAAAAGTGGAAAATCTTGTTTGTTTTGAGATTTATTATTAAATTTGCACATTCTATGTTGATATACAAAACTAATACATAGCCAATACTATTTTTTAGAGATTATAATTCTTTTATTTATTAACTTAAACAAAACTCAATTAAGATTATGAAGAAAATTTTGACTCTTCTTTTCGCAGTTGTGACTGTAGCAGCTTTCGCTGCTCCTGCAGTTCAAAAGGCTAAAAAGCTCCAGCCACAAAAATCAGAAGCTAAGATTGAGATGCAAGCCAAGATGGGTGACCTCTACACTGGCAAGGCCGGCATGATGAAAGACTTCGAGTCAGGCGTTGACACCATGTACTTGACCCCAACAGGAACTTTCTACTCAGCTTTCTTCCCCTACAATGGTAGCTTGCTCTACAGCTACAACATGGCCTTGATTCCAACTAACGTTGAAACAACTTGGACCAACATCTCTACAGGTATCGCAAGCGACACCTACGACTGGGTTTACTTCAATCCAGCTATCGACGAGGAGTACCTCACTCAGGTAGAAGGTCAGAAAGACTTGGTTTGCACATTCCCCAACTATCCTGGAGGCTGGATTGCACCAAGACTCTATGCTAATGCCTATGATGAAAATGCTAGTTACTATTCTTTCGAAGGTGCTGTGCAGTATGGTGGTAAGTTTGAGCAAGACGTTCTTGGCGACGGTACTACTCTGACCAACATGTATCAGTTCTCACCACACACCGACTATTTTGAGTATTTCCGCACTTCTTTCGGTGCTGGTTATGGCGAGGATGCTAACTCATTCTATGCTGACCTGCCCGATGCTTATGTAGTAGAAGGTTCAACTAGTGGTAAGATTGTAAACTTTCTCCAGATTTTCAACTATCCTGGCAAGCCCTACACCTTCTCACGCATCCAGTTCTATGCTAACTGCACTGCTGATGCTGGCAAAACCATTACTGCTAAGGTTTGCAAGATTAATGATGGCTTAATCGACTTGGACAATCCAATCGCAACAGCTTCTTATGAGTTCCCCGCACAAGTTATGGACGAGACTACTGCAATCGACTTCTACTTCGAGAAAGAGGATCCTGAGCTCGGCCTTACCGAGGAGGATTGGCTCCTTATCGATACCCCTATTGCTGTCGTAATTGAGGGTGTTAATGATGTAGAGAACATTAAGCCACTCATGCAGGCTATTACAAGAGTTGCCGACCTTGCTCACGATGAGTTCTATGACAACGGACAAGGTGGTTATGGTATGTGGGAGTTCTACGATGCTTCTGGCAATATTGTTGACTCAAAAATCTACCCCTGCCACTTAGGTTACTACTGGGGTTCAGGCGATGACGCTAGTCTTCCTAACAACCTCCTTCTCTCTATCAACGCTCAGATGGCTTACATCGAGACTAAAGCCGACAACGCTACTGAGTACACTATTCCAACTGAGGGTGGCAATGTTACTCTCGAGCTCAAGGCTAGCGAGCCTTACGATGCATGGAACGTAGAGGATATCCCAAGCTGGATCTCCATTGAGGCTGAGGACATCATGGACGAGGAAGATGGCAGCTACACTGGCTATACTACTCTTACCATCAACGTTGAGCCTAACAACAATGGCACCGTTGTTTACACCCTCCCAGGCACCGAGTTCAAGATCATCGTTGGTGATGGTGGCGCTGTTGTAGTTCCTGGCGATGTTAATGGCGACGGCGAGGTTACTGCTGCCGATGTTACTGCACTCTACAACTGGCTGCTCAACAATGACGACAGCGCGCTCGTTAACGGCGACGTTAACGGTGATGGCGATATCACTGCTGCTGACATCACTTCAGTTTACAACGTAATGCTTGGCTCAAGCAAATAATCTGAATTAAACGACATTTATTTAGAGCGACTACTCATTTTTAATTCACGTTTATTATTTATTAGTCACACACACGAGTAGTCAATCTTAAATAAATACCCCAAAAAAGGCGACCCCCACCTCGGGAGTCGCCTTTTCTTTACTCGGTATATCAAACAACTTCTCTCTTAATAAACAACAATTCTGCCATGTGCAAGCACATGAAAATTAAAGCACTTCGTGCTAAAATTATTCTGAAATATTTAGTGCGTCAGCGCCCATGATTTTAGTGCGAAGCACCATATAATTTTAGAGCCTTGAGGCTCTCTAATTTCCACTCTGCAAGAGTGGCAAAAAAGGGCGCAGCCCAATTGTGCATTGTGCATTATGAATTATGCATTCAAATCACGGTGTCTTCGTCGATGAGGTTGTTGAGAAGGGCATAGACGGTGAGTCCAGCGACGCTCTTGATGCCGGTCTTGCGCACGATGTTCTTGCGGTGGGTGGTGACGGTGAACACGCTCACATTGAGGCGCGCAGCAATCTCTTTGTTCGATAGGCCTTTGGCGACCTCAATTAGAACTGCCGTCTCACGGCGGGTGAGCTCGTGGTTGCTCATGGCAGCATCGCTGCTCTGCGCTTTGGCGCTTATCTCAAGCACCGTCTGTAGGATAGCCTGCTGACTGTCGCGAATGTCGATAATGCCGTCAAAGCGTTTGAGCCGTGCCTGCTTAACATACTGGTAAACCAGTGCCACCACCGCAATGCTGCGACCGTTGCGCAGTTCCGTCACGTTGTCGTTGAGCGTTGGGTTGATGATGAGAATGTCGGGTTTAAGCACATCGAGTCGATTGCTCAGATCATCGCCACTATATTCAGGCTTCAGAAGTTTGAGCTCGGCATGGCTGAGGGTAGCTAGTAGCCCCTCAACAATTACCTCCGAAGGCTCTACTATCAATACTTTCCTTTTCATAGCTTAGTGGTTTTCTCAAGTTGCTTAACGTAAGGGCCCAGAATCTTGTCCTCGATGATGGCGTGCTTGCGCAAGTCACGAGAGAGCTGCAGGATGTCGAAAATCATGTCGATGGAGTCGTCATCGGCATGTGAAGAATCCTCATGGCATGATGAGCCAGGCAGATACTTGAAGATAATCTGCACCAGGTCGCTGAGTTTGTCCTCCAGATTGCCATGCGACACTAGGAAGTCCTTGATTTTGAAGTCATCGCTCTTGCCGCCAATCAGGTTGCTGATGTGAGGATACACAATTTTCTCTTCGTGGGCGAAATGCTCGCGCACCTCTTCGATATAGGCGTTGAAGAACTGCTTTATTGCCTTGCCAGCGCGAGGTGGCAGCATATCGGCAATCTTCTCGAGGTGATGCCCTATGTGTGGCAGGCGGCGGTTAAGGTAGTAGTCGTGTGAGCGAAGCAGATAAGGCACTAGCCCTTCCATGGGCGTGGCACGCAACGTAGCTGCTGAGGGCATGTAGTTGTCGTTGCTATATACCTCGCATATTAGCAGGAAAAACTTGGAGTCAACACCATGCACGGCGCACACCTGGGCTATCGTCTTGTCGCCAAAGCCCATAGGGATGCCAAAATGCGACAATGTGAGCAGTAATTGCGGCTGAGCGGTAATCAGTGCCGACAAGTTTCCAGTCTCTTTGTAAAGATATTCATTCATGAGATTGTCATTTTTTTATGCCACAAAGTTAGGGAGAATTTTGCAGAAAGCAAAATCCTCCCTAATTATCATTATTTAGATAATCTAGAAAATCTAGAATTTCTAGAACTTCTAGATTGAGATTCTAGATATCAATCTCCGATCCTCGATCTCCGATCCTCGATCTTCGATCTTCGCGCCGCAGGCGCTTATTTCACTGGCACTTCTTCGAGGGCCTTAACCAGCAGCTTCCAGAATGGTTCGGCTGCAGGAATGTAGGCGCGCTCAATGGTGGTGTGCGGACTCTTCAGTGTTGGACCGAAGCTCACCACATCCATGTGTGGGTATTTGCCTAGGATGATTGAGCACTCCAGGCCAGCGTGGTCAACTTGCACGATGCCCTCCTCGTTGAAGAGTTTCTTGTAGATGTCGAGCAACATGTGGAGCGCCTCGCTGTCGGGGTTTGGATCCCAGCCAATGTAGTCGCCGCCAGTCTCAACCTTGAAGTCGGCGAGGTGGAAGCAGGTCATGAGCATCTTCACGATGTAGTCCTTCATGTCCTCACGTGCCGAGCGGGCAAGAATCTTCACTGCTGCCTTGCCGTCCTCGATATCGATGATGGCGAGGTTGCTTGAGGTCTCTACCACGTTGGGATAAGCGGGGATGAAGCGCACCACGCCGTCGTGGCAAGCATAGAGCGCACGCAGGATGGTGGTCTGGTCGTCAAGAGCCATCTTCATCTTTGGACGGTCAATCTTCTTGAGGGTGAGGTCCACATTGTCTTCTATAAGCTTGAATTGGCTCTCAAACTCTGCCTTCAAGGTTTTGATGAGTTTCTTCATGCCTTTGAGGTTGTCCTCGGGAAGAGTCATCACTGTCTCAGCCTTGAATGGGATAGCGTTGCGCATGTTGCCGCCATGCCAGCTCACCAGGCGAGCTTTGTGGTCAACGATGGCAAGTTGCACCAGGCGAGCCATCAGCTTGTTGGCGTTGGCGCGGCCCTCATGAATCTCGAGGCCACTGTGACCGCCCTTCAAGCCCTTGAGGGTGACGCGCACGGCAATCTCGCCCGAGGTGGTCTTCACCTCGTTGTATTTGCGGGTTGCGGTAACGTCGATGCCTCCGGCGCTGCCTATCACAAATTTGCCCCAAGTCTCGCTATCGAGGTTGAAGAGGATGTCGCCCTTCATCTGACCCTTAGGCAGGTCGTTGGCGCCATACATGCCAGTCTCCTCATCTTTGGTGATAAGACCCTCGATAGGACCATGTTTGAGAGTGTTGTCCTCCATCACTGCCATGATAGCTGCGATACCCAGACCGTCGTCGGCGCCCAGAGTGGTGCCTTTTGCTTTGATCCAGTCGCCATCGATATATGGCTCAATGGGGTCGGTCTCGAAGTTGTGTTTACTCTCGGGAGTCTTTTGGGGCACCATGTCCATATGGGCTTGCATAGTGATGCACTTGCGGTTTTCCATGCCTGGAGTGGCTGGTTTACGCATCACGATGTTGCCAGCTGGGTCTTGGAATGCCTCAACGCCAACCTTCTTGGCGAAGTCGAGCAGGTATTGTTGAATTTTCTCTACATGTCCTGATGGACGGGGAACTTGTGTCAGCGCATAGAAATTGCGCCAGATGCACGTTGGTTGAAGTTTTTCAATCTCGTTCATGATTGTGTTTTAGTAATGTTTTAGTTAATGTGTAATGGTTTCTTTCAATGCCACAAAGATAACGATTTTAAATTACATCACCCAAATAAAACCAAGAAAAATGAAAATCGGAAGATAAGAACTAACTCTTTTTGACAATTTGTTGTGCCAAAAATGCAGTGCTGTTTATTCAAATAAATTTTTTTTGAAAAAAACTAGAGAAAATATTTGCACAGAAGAAAAATAGGTGCTATTTTTGCGTAAAACTTACACGCTGATTTAAAATGGAAGAAGAAAATAAGTATTGTTATAAATATCCGCATCCTAGCGTGACTACCGATTGCGTGATTTTTGGTTTTGATGGAACTAAACTTAAAGTGTTGCTTATTGAACGTGGCATTGACCCGTTTAAGGGAAAGTGGGCGCTGCCTGGTGGCTTCCTGCGTATGGATGAATGTGCCGAAGATGGCGCTTTGCGCGAACTAAAGGAGGAGACTGGGCTTGAGACTGCCTACATCAAGCAATTTCACACATTTACCACCCCCAACCGTGATCCTCGTGAGCGAGTGATAACTATCGCTTACTATGCGCTGGTGCGTTTGCAGGATGTGCAAGGTGGCGACGACGCTGCACGAGCCGAGTGGTTTGCACTCGACAATGTGCCTGCTTTAGCGTTTGACCACGACCAGATACTGCGTATCGCCACCCGCGAGCTTCGCCGACAGATTCACTTCGAGCCAGTGGGCTTTGAGTTGCTGCCTAAACAGTTTACTATGAAGGAATTGCAGTCTTTGTATGAGGCAATCCTTGACGTGAAGTTCGACCGCCGCAATTTCTACAAGAAGATGCAGCATTTAGAACTGCTCACCCAAGTCAATAATGAAACCACCGCAAGGCGGCAACCATTCCTCTTTGAGTTTAATAAAGAGAAGTATAACGAACTCAAGCACAGGGGATTTAGACTTGAATTCTAGTCGTGGTTTATCTACTAGATACTCTAGATTATCTTGAAGTTCTAGATACTTTAGAAAAAACAAAAACTAAGAACTAACAACTAACAACTAACAATTAATAACTAACTAATTATGAAAAACCTAGTAGTATCATCAGGTGCCGGCATCAGTGCCGAGAGTGGCATCAAGACTTTCCGCGATGCCGATGGATTGTGGGAGAATTATCCCGTGATGGACGTGGCAAGCCACGACGGTTTCTTACGCGACCCTGCGCTCATCCACAAGTTTTACAACATGCTTAGAGGCAAACTGGTTAATGCTGAGCCTAATGCGGCTCATTACGGACTGGTGGAACTTGAGAAGTATTTCAACGTTAACGTCATCACACAGAATGTTGATGACCTTCACGAGCGTGCAGGCTCGAAGAACGTGTTGCACTTGCATGGCGAACTTATGAAAGTGCGTTCACTAAGGCATGAAGAGCGCGTTTATAAGCTTCCTTGCGACCAACTCACCGACAAGGGCCTCGAGACCAGCGTTGATACCCGTGACCCCTATGGTGACCCTGTGCGTCCCCACATCGTCTTCTTCCAAGAGGCAGTTCCCAACATGGATCAGGCATGCATTCTGGCGCAAGATGCTGATGTGTTTGTGGTAATAGGCACTTCGCTGGTGGTTTATCCCGCTGCGTCGTTGCTGCACTATGCTCCCCGCAATGCCGAGGTGTATTACATCGACCCACGTCCAAGCGCTGTGCCAAGTTATGTGCATGTCATTGCCAAGCCAGCCACCGAGGGCGTGAAAGAACTGATTGAAATACTCACTAAGTAAAAATACAATTATGACCGACCGATTCACTCCAGAATTTATCAACGAACTGCAGCCAGGCGAGATTTTCGTCTTTGGCAGCAATCTGCGGGGAATGCATGCTGGTGGGGCAGCGAGAGTGGCAAACTCGAAATTTGGCGCTGAGTGGGGCGTTGGAGTTGGTTTGACAGGCCAGTGCTACGCTATCCCAACGATGCAGGGTGGGGTAGAGACTATTAAGCCTTATACCGACCAGTTCATTGCCTTTGCTGCTGAACATCCCGAACTCACCTTCCTTGTGACCCGCATAGGCTGCGGTATTGCTGGATTTACCGACGCTCAGATTGCGCCGCTCTTTGCCGATGCCGTTGATGCGCCAAATGTGGTGCTTCCTGAGTCTTTTGTGAAGATTATTAATGGATGATAGGTGAGGATAACACAAAAATTCATATCTTTGTAGCTTGAAAAATATCCAATAACTAAATAATACTATATGCAAGACGAGAAAGACTTACAACAACCTCAGGAGACTGTTGAGATTCCCGAGAACGCATTGCAGGAGCAGGTGCAAGCCAAGCTCCCCGATGGCGTGATTGAAGGAGATCAAGTTGAGCTCCCTGAGAATGCCTTCCGCCCATTGAAGGAAGGTGAGAAGTATGTCCCCATTCTCCGTCCCGAGAAGAACTATCCTGAGGTGACACCCTATTCGGTGTCGCTTGGATTGATTATGGCGGTGATTTTCAGTGCCGCTGCAGCATATCTGGGACTGAAAGTGGGACAAGTGTTTGAGGCGGCAATCCCCATCGCGATTATCGCAGCGGGTATCGCCAGTGTCACTAAGCGCAAGAACTCGCTTGGTGAGAACGTTATCATTCAATCGATTGGTGCTGCCAGTGGTATTGTGGTAGCAGGTGCTATCTTCACCTTGCCAGCGCTTTACATTTTGCAGGCTAAGTATCCCGAGATGACCGTCAACTTCCTTGAGGTGTTCCTCAGTTCGATGCTTGGTGGCTTGCTGGGAATTTTGTTCTTCATCCCCTTCCGCAAATACTTTGTGAAAGAGAAACATGGCGACTTCCCATTCCCCGAGGCTACTGCAACTACTCAGGTGCTCGTTCAGGGCCAGAAGGGTGGCGACCAGGCCAAGCCATTGCTTATTGCAGGATTGGTGGGTGGTATTTATGACTTCTTAATGAGCTCCTTCGGATGGTGGAAAGAGGTGATCTCGACCACTGCCATACCCGCATTGCAGAACTTTACAGCTCAAACCAAGTTCCTCTTCAAGGTTAATATCAGTGCTGCGACACTGGGTCTTGGTTTCATTATTGGCTTGAAGTACAGCTTCATCATCTTTGCCGGTAGCGCATTTATTTGGTGGGTTATTGTGCCTTTGTTTGCAGCTGTAAGCCCTGAAATGGCTGCCCTTGACACCGATGTTATTTTTAAAGACGTTGCCCGCTCGATAGGTATTGGCGGCATTGCCATGAGTGGTATCATTGGTATCATCAAGTCGTGGGGCGTTATTAAGAATGCTGTGGGGCTTGCTGGCAAGTCGTTCAAGAAAAATGCCGATGTAGAGAAACCTGAGCGCACTCAACGCGATATCTCGATGAAGGCTCTAGTGTTTGCACTTGGTGCAGCACTCTTGGTAACCTTCGTGTTCTTCTGGATAGGCGTGATTGGCAGTCTGCCACAGGCCATTGTTGCATTTATTGTGGTTGTGGTTATTGCCTTTTTGTTCACTACTGTGGCAGCCAATGCTATCGCTATTGTGGGTAGTAACCCCGTGAGCGGTATGACTCTGATGACATTGATTATTGCTTCGGGTATCTTCGTTGCAGTGGGTCTTAGTGGCTGGCAAGGCATCGTGGCATCGATGATCATTGGTGGTGTGGTTTGTACTGCATTATCAATGGCGGGCGGTATGGTGACCGATATGAAGATTGGTTACTGGATTGGAACCACTCCAGCCAAGCAGCAGACTTGGAAGATGCTCGGTACAGTGCTCTCAGCAGCTACCGTGGGCGGTGTGATGATAATCTTGAACAAGACCTATGGTTTCTATGATGGCGCCGTGCCAGGTGAGACTCCTCTGGTAGCTCCTCAAGCTAATGCAATGGCTGCCGTTATTGATCCATTGATGACAGGTGGCGAGACTCCTTGGATGCTTTACATCTGTGGTGCAATTCTTGCATGTCTGCTCAATTGGCTCAAGGTGCCTGCTCTGCCTTTCTCGCTGGGTATGTTCATCCCCTTCCAGCTCAATACTCCGCTGCTCATTGGCGGTATCATCAGCTGGTTTGTTAGCACTCGCAGCAAGGATGAGAAACTCAACAAGGCTCGCATGGACAAGGGTACACTTATCGCCAGCGGTTTCATTGCCGGTGGTGCCCTTATGGGCGTGGTGAGTGCAGCAATGAAGTTTGGAGGATTTAAGTACGAGAATCCACTAAGCGATGGTTTGTCGAGCATCCTCGGACTTGTAGTATATATTGCTCTTATTATCTACTTTGCTTATTCTTGCCTTCGTGCCAAGAAAGCTGAGTAATAATTCGGTAAGATAACATTATTATTGCTGGCGATTGCCCAAGAAGGCGGTCGCCAGCAGTTTTTTTGTGCCAATGCAATAAACTAGAGCTTAAAACTGACAACTGAGAACTGAAAACTCAAAACTTTTGCCTACCTTTGCACCCAAAATAATAAAACACATGGCAACATTCAAAGAACTTGGCGTGCGCGACGACCTGCTGCGCGCTATTGAACTGATGGGATATGAGAACCCTATGCCCATCCAGGAAATGGTGATTCCACACTTGCTTAACGAGGAGACCGACGTGGTGGGACTGGCGCAGACTGGAACCGGTAAGACCGCCGCTTTCGGATTGCCTATGTTACAACGCATCGATACATCATCAACAGAGACTCAGGCACTTATTCTTGATCCCACTAGAGAACTATGCCTCCAAACTAAGACCGACCTAGAGGACTACTCCCGTTATGTTGATGGGCTGAGAATCGTGGCAGTGTATGGTGGAGCTAGCATAGAGTCGCAAATCCGTGAAGTAAAGCGCGGCGTGCAGGTGATAGTGGCAACGCCAGGCCGCTTGCAGGACCTCATCAGGCGTGGAGTGGTGAAGCTTGATGCAGTGCGCACCGTTATCCTCGATGAGGCTGACGAGATGCTCAACATGGGCTTTATTGACGATATCAACAATATCTTGATTAATGTGCCCGACGAGCGCAAAATGCTGATGTTCAGTGCTACTATGCCTCGCGAGATAGCCAATATCGCCAAGGACTTCATGCACAATCCTGTGGAATTCGTTGCTGGCACACGCAACGAAGGCTCGGCAAACGTGCGTCACATCTATTATATGGTGAAGGCAAGCGACAAGTACCTTGCCCTCAAGCGCATCGTCGATTACTTGCCACGCATCTACGGCATAGTTTTCTGCCGCACACGTGCAAGCGCGCAGGAGGTGGCGTCGCAGCTAATTCAGGATGGTTATGATGCCGACGCTCTGCATGGCGACCTTTCGCAGGCACAGCGCGATGCCGTGATGAAGAAGTTCCGTGAGCGCAACTTGCAGCTGCTCGTGGCTACCGATGTGGCGGCGCGTGGTCTTGACGTTAACGACCTCACTCACATCATCAGCTACAGTCTCCCCGACGATAATGACATCTACAACCACCGCAGTGGTCGCACTGGGCGTGCTGGTAAGACGGGCATCTCAATCGCCATAATCCACAGCCGTGAGCGCAATAAGCTCAAGCAGATTGAGAAGCAGATTGGTAAGGAATTTGAGCGCCGCGAGGTGCCTAAGGCCGAGGAGATTATCGAAAAACAGCTCTTCAATCTTGCTGACCGCCTCGAGAACGTGGAGGTGCGCGAGGAGGAGATTGCTCCTTATCTGCCCAATGTGCTCAAGAAACTGTCGTGGCTTAGCGGGGAGGACGTGGTGAAACGCCTGCTCTCGTTGGAGTTTAATCGAATGCTCGACTACTACAAGAAGGCACCAGTGCTCGACATAGTTCCCGAGAAGAAGGAGCGACAGAAGAAAGAGCGCACTCGCAAGCCTAATGGTGAGAAAGACCGACGCGTGGGCGAGGACGGTTACGAGAGAGTGTTTATCAATGTGGGCAAGAGCCATGGGTTCTATGCCCCTGATCTCATTCGCATGATCAACGCCACCGAAGGCGGCAAGAATGTGGGCATAGGTCGCATTGACCTGTTGACCAACTATTCGCTCTTCGATGTGCGGCAAGGTGAAGCTCATAACATTATAAATGCTTTGCGTAACAGTGAGTTCTATGGCAAGCGTTTATATCTTGAGATTGCAGATGCCACCAAGGACTATGCCTCTATCACCTATGAGGGAGAGGTAAAAAAGAACCGTGCCGAGCGCCGTAAGGAGAAATTCAAGGCTATGGAGCGTGAGCAACGTCGTCGCAATGAGCGCCGCACTCGCCGCGACAGCGAGCGAGGTTTCAAAAAGCGTGGCAAAAACAGTGATGCTCCCGCTGGAAACTACGACAAGTTTATGAAGAAAGGGCGTAGAAAGAAATAAAGCAAAATTTGATAAAAGCAACATCGGCAGCGAAATTTCGTTGCCGATGTTTTTATGTCTAGAATTTCTAGAGAATCTAGAACATCTAGTATGAATCTAGAACATCTAGTATGAATCTAGAACATCTAGTATGAATCTAGAACATCTAGTATGAATCTAGAAAAACGTTTTATCCCTTCAGGGCTGCCAGTGTCTCTTGCAGTGTAGCGATTTTGCTTTGAGCGTCGGCTTGTTTCTTGCGCTCGGCGGCTACTACTGCCTCGGGGGCATTAGCAACAAAACGCTCGTTGCTGAGCTTCTTCTCCACGCTTGCGAGGAAGCCTTGAGTGTATTGCAGTTCTTTTTCAAGCTTCTCTATTTCTTCGGCAACGTTGATGTTGTCGTGCAGAGGCACTGCAAACTCGGTTGTGCCAACCATGAATGAGGCTGCTGTTGGATCTTTGCTTTCCACCTTCTCGATAGCGTCAAGGCCAGCGAGCTTGAGAATGATAGATTGGAATGTGTTGTTCCACTCAGCATTGGCGACTTGCAGCTGGAGCATAGTCCTTTGTGCAATATTTTTGCTTGCGCGCACGTTACGCACGGCAGTGATAATCTCACGGGCCTCTGTCATCGCCTTGATGATGTTCTCATCAACGGGCTGTGGTTCAGGAACGATTGCATACATTATGCTCTCGCCTGGCTTACGCTCGCTGATGTGCTGCCACAACTCTTCGCTGATGAATGGCATGAATGGATGAATGAGTCGCAGAAGCACGTCGAAGTAGTTGAGAGTGGCATCAAGGGTGGCGCGGTCGATGGGCTGCTGATAGGCTGGCTTCACAATCTCGAGATAGAGTGCCGAGAAGTCCTCCCAGAACAAGCGGTATATTGCCATCAACGCGTCGCTGATGCGGAACTTGGTGTAGAGGTCCTTCATCTCGGCGATTGTGCTGTTGAGTTGTGCCTGGAACCACTCGATGGCGAGACGGCTATGCTCGGGTTGCTCAATGTCGGCAACTTCCCATCCCTTAACGAGACGGAACGCGTTCCAAATCTTGTTGTTGAAGTTGCGGCCCTGTTCGCACAATGCCTCGTCGAAGAGGATGTCATTGCCAGCAGGAGCGCTAAGCATCATGCCCATGCGCACACCGTCGGCACCAAACTTGTCCATCAATTCGATTGGGTCGGGGCTGTTGCCGAGCGACTTCGACATCTTGCGGCCCAACTTGTCACGCACGATACCAGTGAAATATACGTTGCGGAATGGCATGTCTTTAACATACTCATATCCAGCCATGATCATGCGAGTTACCCAGAAGAAGATGATGTCGGGGGCAGTAACTAGATCGCTTGTGGGGTAGTAGTACTTAATCTCCTCGTTGCCAGGGTTGCGAATGCCGTCGAAGAGTGAGATGGGCCACAACCACGAGCTGAACCATGTGTCGAGGGCATCCTCATCTTGGCGCAGGTCATCGATGGTGATATTTTCATAGCCAGGCATCTGGTGAGCTTTTTCAAGAGCTTCCTCCTTTGTAAGTGCAACCACAAACTTCTCCTCCTCGTCATTCGTTGGCAGGAAGTAGGCAGGAATGCGGTGCCCCCACCACAGCTGACGGCTGATGCACCAGTCTTGGATGTTCTCGAGCCAACTGCGATAGGTGGCTTTATACTTGGGTGGGAAGAACTTGATATCGTCGTTCATTACTGGTGGCAGAGCGATGTCGGCAAAGTGCTGCATCTTGATAAACCACTGCATGCACAGACGTGGCTCTACTGCGGTGTCGCTGTTGCGCTCGCTGTAGCCCACCTTGTTCACATAGTCCTCTACTTTTTCCATCAGACCAGCGTTCTCAAGGTCAACGACAATAACCTTGCGCACCTCCTCGCGTGTCATTCCCACATAGAGTGGTGACTGCTCGCTGATGGTGGCGTCGGCATTGAAGATATCAATGGTCTCGAGATTATGGTTCTTGCCGAGCATGTAGTCGTTAACGTCGTGAGCTGGAGTCACCTTGAGGCAACCAGTGCCAAACTCTATGTCAACATAACGGTCCTCGATAACAGGGATGACGCGATTCACTAGAGGCACAATCACCTTCTTGCCCCTGAGCCATTGGTTCTTTGGGTCTTTGGGGTTGATGCACATAGCAGTGTCGCCCATTATGGTCTCGGGACGTGTGGTAGCAACCACAGCATAGCGGCGGCCCTGAGCGTCGCGGTGCAAAATTTCGCCTTCAGCGCCAGTCTCTCCGCTCATGTCATCGTCGGCAACATAATATTTAAGGTAGTAAAGCTTACTATTCTCCTCACGATAGATTACCTCCTCGTTGCTGAGGGCAGTCTGGGCTTTTGGGTCCCAGTTCACCATGCGTAGGCCACGGTAGATGAGACCTTTGTTGTAGAGGTCAACAAATACTCTGAGCACGCTTTCGCTGCGGATTTCGTCCATAGTGAAGGCGGTGCGACTCCAATCGCAAGAAGCACCAAGTTTGCGCAACTGCTGCAAGATGATGCCGCCGTGCTCGTGGGTCCAATCCCAAGCATGTTTTAGGAACTCGTCGCGGCTTAAGTCGGTTTTCTTGATTCCCTGCTCAGCGAGGCGTTTCACCACTTTGGCCTCGGTGGCAATGCTGGCGTGGTCGGTGCCAGGAACCCACAGAGCATTCTTGCCTTCTTGACGCGCGCGGCGCATGAGGATGTCCTGGATGGTGTTGTTGAGCATGTGTCCCATGTGAAGCACACCCGTGACATTGGGTGGTGGTATCACTATTGTGTAAGGTTCACGCTCATCGGGCACCGACTTGAATAAGTCGTTATCAATCCAGTACTTATACCATTTTTCCTCGACCGCTTTAGGGTCATACTTAGTTGCCAAAGTGTTCATTTTACTTATTGAATGTAGATTAAATATTTTTTTTCAAACTGCAAAGATAGTGCAAACAGAGGGAAATACAAAATCAAAAACAATATTTTGGATTTTTATTTCCTAGGCGAAGCCTATCTTGAGTGATAGCTGGCGTTAGTAAAAAGTTTTTAGGAATAGTCTTTAATCTTTTTTAACAATAGCTATTTACAAAAAATAGACGAAAAACGCTATTTTTGCATATTCATTCAAAATTTCAGTATAAATATATATTAACTTGTACCTTATGAGAAGATTATTATTCATTTTGGCACTTGGGTGCTTGTTCTCTTTGACCTTCTTGGCGGCCCCAACAAACTATGGGACTCAACAGGTCTCTGGACATCGTCAAACCGAGAACATAAACTCGGGAAACTACAAATTCATTTTTAAGGGAACTCCTTTCGTAAAATATGCCGACAATGATGGCGTGATCGTAGTTCCCGCAAACTACTACCATCATAAATATGAGAAGCTGCGCTCTTTTGGCTATAGCCTCCAGACGTGGACAGGTAGCAACGGCAAGACCTATCGGCCCGACAACAACGTGACCGACACCATTGTCACTCGCGACATCCTCACGAGCGACGTGATTTTAACGCCAAATTTCGTGCTTAACGAGGAAGATTTGGGCGATGCCACAGTAACGGCATTGTGGGAGTTTGGCCTGCCCGATAGTGTGGCTTTGTTCAGCAATTTCCAAAGTGTGTTCAGCTTCGTAAAGCCCACTCTCTACAACTCCTACTACATCGACATGAACATGAAAATCGATGCCACTCAGGGTTGGATTGACAATGAACTTTGCGCCGGCGAAGGTTATGCCGAAGTTGGAGCGGGAACCAAGTTCTCGTTGCCTGCGCGTTATGGCACCATTTACACAATGGTGACAAAAGATGCTCTATCGGCTACCACCATTGCCGACAGCACCACTTACAAGACCACCACCGATGCCAACGGCAACCACGTCGCAACGCTCTACTACTATGAGTCATCTAAAGACTCTGTCGACATTATCATGGGCGAGGACATTCGCCTGATATCGGTGTCGGCATCCTACCCCGGAGGCGACAACTACATGTCGTGGACTCCAAATATGAACAGCGACCAAGATGCAATCATCACGGAGAGCAAAAGTGATCCCTCAGGCTGTCTGCTCTACGACATCTCTGACATAGAGATCAACGGTGGCCTAAATGTGGTTGCAGGCACACCGGTTATGAACTTCTCACCTCAGATTGAGGTGCCCAACGAATTAGATGAGAGTAAATATCTGTCGGTCAGCTTCCAGATGGGTGAAGGCTTCTCCTATAAACACAAGAAAGCTTTTGTGCAACTACGTCTTGAAGGAGCCAACAAGTCGGCAAAGGTCAAAATGACACTTACCGATACTCAGGGTAATATGCTTGAATCTAAGCTTTACGAGTATGTAAATGCCGACAGTGTGCTGCTCGATACCTTAGCCAACTTCTCCAAACCCAACGACATCTATCTCTACGACCACGTCACGATGAAACTCTTTGTGTATGGCGAGGCCGACAGTTACAGGCTCAATATGCCAATCACCAGTTCGGGCGAGATATGCGAGGTGCTGCGATTCCCTGAAGGCTATAACTTCACGCCCTATGTCGCTAAGAGCGAGATTGACCTCGACGGCATAGGTCTGCTCACCGTCGACGCTTATGAGGTGGTGGGAGTTGATGACGAGGCAAAGCACGTTACACTCAATGCCATCGAAGAAGTGCCAATGGGTGATATTATCATCATCCACTCCGACTCTGCCGGTGCAGTTCACAATATCCCGCTAACTAGAGCCGATGATGCCTATGTGCGCGACAACAACAAACTATGGGTATCGGACGGAACCGTTAAAGGTGGGCGCGACATCTACCGTTTTTCCAAAGAGCAAGCCAAAGATGGTGATGTGTATGTCTTCCAACGCTCGTCAACAAGTGACATTCTGCCCGATGGAGAAGTCTATCTCAAATATCACAGCGCCACTAATACCGAGACCTACTACCTCACTGAAGCCGATGTGCCCGAGAAAATACCTCAGCTTATTTTCTACGACACACAGGATAATCAACCGCTCATCGACCAATACAAAGGACGAACCATCGGCCAGGTAGAGCTCAATGGACACACTTTCTTCAAGAACCACCAGTGGAACACGATGTGTTTGCCATTCGATATCATTGGCGAGAACATCGACTTTTCGCCACTCGCCGATGCCGAAATCTGGGAACTCGACGTTGCCGAAAAAGATGACTATGTTCAGCCCACCGGATTCGATGCTGAGACCGAAGTGCTGACTCTCAACTTCAAACCCGCACGCAACGTCGAACCAGGAAAACCCTACGTTTTTGAGTGGCGTACTACCGCATTTAACGTTATCAATGACCCGGTATTTGAAAACGTGACTATTAAGAGCAGTACCGAAGGCGAGATGGCAATTACCAGCAATGATGGCACAGTGCAGTTCGTTGGAACCTACGCTCCAGCATCACTCATTGGTAACACTACTGCCAACTTATACATGGGAGACGACGACAAGTTTACCTATCCAACCTCCAATGACTATGTAAATTCATTTTATGCTTACATGCTTGTTGATCTGGGCAACGGCCTCGGATTGCCGGGCGAGAGCACCGTCAAGAAGATTGTCATGAACATTGCCGACGACGAGAACATTATAACGAGAGTGATTGAGGTAATGATGCCAACTCCAGTTCAGGACGATGCTTGGTACGATATGCAAGGCCGCCGTTATAAATTCAAACCAACAACTCCAGGTATCTACATCATGAACGGCCGCAAGATCCTCATCCAGTAAAAAGCGTTCCGTAATAAGTAATTGAATTACTATAAAAAGAGGGTGTACCTGCCTTGGTGCGCCCTCTTTATTATGTGTTATGGCCAAAATTTGTAAACCTTTCCCGATATTGGGATTACTGAAAATAAAAATCGGCTAACCTGCTATTTATAAGCTGATTAGCCGTCTTTTGTGGTGACCCCGGAGGGGCTCGAACCCTCGACCCACTGATTAAGAGTCAGTTGCTCTACCAACTGAGCCACGGAGTCAAAAAAGGGAAACCCTTGTTGATTTCCGACTGCAAAGGTACAACTAATTTTTGAACTGGCAAGCGTTTTTGCGAGATTTTTTTGAAAAAAGCGAAAAAAAATTTTTCAAGGCGATTTTTTTGCTGTTTTTGGCATGTTTTTTGTGATTGTTATTGTTGTTTTTTAAAAAAATAACTACTTTTGTATTTTGTATAATAAAATAATATTAATGTAACCAATAAAACAAAAAGATATGAATTTAGATGGACGCAGAGAAAGTTCAAATGTTGAAGATCGCCGTGGCATGAGTAGCGGCGCAAAGGCCGGCGTTGGCGGAGGTTTAATGGGTATTGTCATTGCTATTTTAATTGGTTTAATGTCCAATGGCGGAGGATGCAGTAGCATGGGTGGTCTCGGAGGAGGCGCTGGTGCTGGCGGCGGTATGGGTATTGACTTAGGCGATGTACTGGGCGGCATGTTAGGTGGCGGTGGATTCAATAATCAGATTCAAGCTCCAGGACATACTGAATTCACCGAGGAAGAGCAAGCTCTTTATAAGTTCTCAAGTCAGATTCTTGCTGGCACTGAGGACATCTGGTCACAGATTTTCCGTGAGCAGAGATTGGGTGAGTATAAAAATCCCAAGATGGTTATCTACACTGGTGCTACAAGCACAGCATGTGGTCAGGGTCAGGCGGCTATGGGTCCATTCTATTGCAGTGGTGACCAGTGCCTTTATATCGACCTGTCATTCTTCACTACCATGAAGTCGCAGTTAGGTGCTGATGGCGATTTTGCCTATGCCTACGTGATAGCACACGAGGTTGGACACCATGTAGAGTATCTTACTGGCATCCTCGACAAGATTCACGCTAAGATGCGCCAGTATGGACAGGGTAGTGCACAGGCCAATAAAGAGAGTGTGCGCATCGAGTTGCTTGCCGACTATCTGGCTGGCTGCTGGGCTCACTACGACAACGAGCAGTTCGCTTCGCTTGATGATGGTGACTTGAAAGAGGCCATCGACTGCGCCCTCAAGATTGGTGATGACTACCTACAGAAGCGTGGTCAGGGTTATGCAGTACCCGAGAGCTTCACTCATGGTACTAGCGATCAGCGCATGCGCTGGTTCAAGGCTGGCTTTGAGACTGGTGACGTGAGAAGAGGCATGGAAGCAGCTATGAACCTCAATTACAACCAGCTGTAATCACAATTTAATTACGCACAGTTTTGATTGTAGCGTTCAGATGATTTAGTCCCCAAGTTCATTATTGAGCTTGGGGATTTGTTTTGCCATATAATGTAAACGTTTTCCTATTAAATATAATAAAATGGTTATCCATTAAACTTTGAGTCTTAAAGGATACTACTAATTTTGCAGCCGCTTTAAGAAACAACAAAAATAAAACAGAATATAATAATAAAATTTACTAGATTATGAAAAAAGTTATTTTAGCCTTATTGATTGGTTTGTGCTCATTATCGAGCTATGCTAGTGAGTATGACACTGATTACATCACTATTCCAGAGTCTTATATCAATAGCCCTGGACATACCTATCTTCTTGAGAAAGCTGCAACTATTTTTAGACATGAATATCGCTTGACCCTTACTAATATATATTTAAGTGAATGTTGGTTCTATTGCGATATCGTCATTGAGCATTTTGAGGATGATTTTGATGTTACTCAATCTTGTGACAACGAGTATCCTCAGAGTGAAGCTGGTCCTGGTACAACGTCATCAATTACTGTTGGAAAAACCGCCTACGACATCGTAATTCATTCCGAAGTTAGATTATGGAGAGATGATGATGAGAAGAATATAACAGTGACATATCATTTCACTGATGCTTGGAAACAGGATGACTATTATTTAGTTGTAACTTTCCCTTATAACAAAAAGACTTGGACAGGCATAAATGATGTTACTATCACCCCAACATCGGTTGAGTACTATGACCTTCAAGGTCGCAAACTCAATGGCCCACAATCAGGCATCGTGATTGAGAAGCAGGGTGACAAGGTTACTAAGAAGATGTACCGTTAATCAATCCACAAATCATAATAAAATCCCCTTGAGCTCTTGAAAACTCAAGGGGATTGTTGTATCTGGCAGTCTGCTATTATTGTTTATTGCAGCTTTCCGTGGCAGTTTTTGTATTTCTTGCCGCTGCCGCATGGGCAAGGATCGTTGCGGCCAATCTTTGGACCTTCGTTGCGGATTGGTGCCACTGGTCCGCGTCCTGCCTGGCTTGCGCTCATGCCGGCTTGGCGTTGAGCTGCTGCAGCTGCTGCCACAGCATCTTGTCCACGGCCTTCGTTGTAGCGTTGGCGTTGACGACGCTCCTCTTGAGCGCGGCTCACTTCGGGATTGCCTTCCTGAGTTGGAATCTGTCCACGCATAAGCGATGATATGGCCTTGTTGTTCAAATCGGCAAGCATAGCCTGGAAGAGGTTGAATGACTCGAGTTTGTAGATTACCAATGGGTCTTTCTGCTCGTAGCTTGCATTCTGCACACTTTGACGCAACTGGTCGAGGTCACGCAGGTGAGTCTTCCAGTTCTCGTCGATAGAAAGCAGCAGGATAGCTTTCTGCCAAGCCTTGGCAATGCACTTGCTCTGGGTTTCATATGCCTCTTTGAGGTCGATGACGATGCCATAGGTGCGACGTCCGTCGGTAATGGGCACTCTCATCTTGCCCTGAGGCTCGGGTAATCCTTCGCTCATCTGTCGCTCACACACACTTTGAATTACAGGGTTGGCGATTTCAGAGAGTCGTTCAGTTTTACGTTTGAAGGCCTCCATCACAGCTTCAAAGAGCTGGTCAATGCTCTTTTGTGAATCTTGCTTGCGGAATTGCTCCTCGGTGAATGGTGGTTCAATAGCGTAGGTGGAGAGCACTTGCATCTTCAGGTCTTCGTAAGCTGATGGGTCAAACTTGTTGACCGTCTCCTCGATGCTGTCGTAAATGGTGTTCATGATGTCGATGCCAATGCGCTCACCCAGCAGTGCATGGTGACGACGGGTGTAGATGGCATTACGCTGATAGTTCATCACATCGTCATACTCTAGAGTGTGCTTTCGGATACCGAAGTTGTTCTCCTCCACGCGCTTCTGAGCGTTCTCGATACTCTTGGTTACCATTGGCGACTCAATCATCTCGCCGTCGTGCAGTCCCAGACGGTCGAGCAGTTTAACTACTCGCTCGCTGGCAAACAGACGCATCACCTTATCCTCGAAAGATACAAAGAATACAGAACTACCTGGGTCACCTTGACGCCCGGCACGACCACGCAGCTGGTTATCTACGCGTCGAGACTCGTGGCGCTCGGTGCCGATGATGGCAAGACCTCCTGCCTCTTTAACCTCAGGCGTAAGCTTGATATCGGTACCACGACCTGCCATGTTGGTGGCGATGGTAACCACACCCTTGCCGTTGACCTGACGTCCGGCTTGTGCCACGATGTCGGCTTCCTTCTGGTGCAACTTGGCGTTGAGCACGTTATGTTCAATGTGTCGCAAACTAAGCTGGCGGCTTAATCGCTCAGAGATTTCCACCGAAGTGGTACCCACTAGGGTGGGGCGTCCCATATCGCGCATCTTCACGATTTCCTCAATCACAGCATTGAACTTCTCCTTCTCGGTCTTGAACACGCGGTCGGGAAGGTCCTTGCGGATTACTGGGCGGTTAGTGGGGATGTTAACTACATCGAGTTTATAAATCTCCCAGAACTCACCAGCCTCGGTCATAGCGGTACCGGTCATACCTGCCAACTTGTGATACATGCGGAAGTAGTTCTGCAGTGTGATGGTGGCGAAGGTCTGTGTTGCAGCCTCCACTTTCACACCCTCTTTTGCCTCGATAGCCTGGTGGAGACCATCGCTATAGCGGCGGCCTTCCATGATACGGCCAGTCTGCTCATCTACGATTTTTACCTTGCCTTCCTCGTCAACGATATACTCGTCGTCGCGGTTGAAAAGGGTATAGGCCTTGAGCAACTGGGTGACGGTGTGCACGCGCTCGGCTTTCACCGAGTAGTTTTGAAGCAACTCGTCTTTCTTTGCTATCTTCTCTTCCTCACTCAGGGGCTCGTTCGACACTTGCGAGAGCTCTGTGGCGATGTCGGGCAGTACGAAGAACTTGGGGTCGTCGGTGCCGCGTGTGAGCACGTCAATACCGTTGTCGGTAAGCTCCACAGTGTTGTTCTGCTCCTCGATGATGAAGTAGAGTGGGTCGGTCACAATGTGCATTTCGCGGTTGTTGTCTTGCATGTAGAATGCCTCGGTCTTGAGCATCATCTGCTTCACGCCCTCTTGTGAGAGGAACTTGATGAGTGGCTTGTACTTAGGCAGACCCTTGAATGCACGGAACAGCAGCAGTGTGCCTTCTTTCACTTGTTCTTTATCATCGCTAGCCATGAGGCGACGGGCGTCGCTCAAGAGCTGGGTAACAAGACGGCGCTGTGCTTCGTAAACACGCTCCACATTGGGTTTGTATTCGTCAAATAGTTGGTCCTCACCACGAGGCACAGGACCAGAGATAATCAATGGCGTGCGGGCATCATCAATAAGCACCGAGTCCACCTCATCGACAATGGCGTAGTGGTGTGGACGTTGCACGAGATCTTCGGGGGTCATCGACATGTTGTCGCGCAGATAGTCGAAACCAAACTCACTGTTGGTACCGAAGGTGATGTCGCAATTGTAAGCATTGCGACGCTCCTCGCTGTTAGGCTCAGTCTTGTCGATACATGCTACGCTCAGGCCATGGAACATATAGAGTGGACCCATCCACTCCGAGTCACGTTTGGCAAGGTAGTCGTTCACAGTTACCACGTGAACACCGCAACCGGCCAAGGCGTTGAGGAACACTGGTAGGGTAGCAACAAGGGTCTTACCTTCACCAGTCGCCATCTCAGCAATCTTACCTTGATGGAGAACCGATCCACCAATGAGCTGCACGTCGTAGTGAATCATGTTCCAGGTCATCTCGTTACCGCCGGCTTCCCAAGTGTTGAAATAGGTGGCTTTGTCGCCGTTTACCTCTAGGAAGTCGTGGCCGTCGGCAGCTAGTTTGCGGTCGAAGTCGGTTGCCGTCACCTCGATTTGCTCATTCTCGGTGAATCGGCGCGCTGTTTCTTTCACTATGGCAAATACCACTGGCAGCACCTCATTGAGTTTCTCTTCAATGCGGTCGAGCACCTCTTTCTCCAGTTTGTCAACTTTAGCCCACATGGGTTCTCTTTCCTCATATTCGAGGGTCTCGATTTCGGCTTTGATAGACGCAATCTCGTCGCGCTGAGGCTGCACATAATCTTGAATCTCCTGTCGGATAGCAGCACTACGAGCGCGCAAATCATCGTTCGACAACTTTTCGATCTCGGGATAAACAGCCTGAATTTCATGCACTATTGGCATAAGCTTCTTCAGGTCTCGCTCACTCTTGTTGCCGAAGATGGATTTCAAAAAACTATTTAATGACATATTTTTATATAATTGTGTTTTTTTACAGTGTAGATAATATTTTGCAGCAAAAAATGTGCCAAATCCATAACAAGCTGCAAAGGTACGAAAAAGTTTTCAGTTATCACTTATTAGTTGTCAGTTTTTTTGATGCTGACAATTTTGTGTAACAACATTTTGGATAACTGGTAGATAGATATTATTGTGCATTATTGCCTCCTCACATTCACCAGCGACCGCAGTAGGGTGGAAGCGACGATGGGGTAGAATGCGGCATTTGCCACTTGCAGGCCACTTACCCACACTACTGCCATAGTGGCAATTAGGGCAATATTGATGAGGTGTGCCCATCGTAAAGGTTTCTTTGCTCTCTTTATCCAAGGAAGGATGGCGAGTAACAAAAGCAGTGGGTGCAGCCACAGGATGTTGTAGTTGGGCAGCACTGCCTCATGGGTGGAGATGAACTCTACAAAGAAAATAACGCATCCTGCCAAGCCTGCGACCGTGAAAAGCAAAGTGTCATACCAACGCGACACTTTGCGGTGTTTCCAGTTTTGGTAGGATATTATTACGGTGAAAATCAGTAGTACTATTGCTACGGTTAGTGGATGGAGATACCAGGGAGTGGGGGGCAGCACCAGGCCTTTGTCGTCGCCCTCCATCACCACATTAGTGGCCTTTACGAGTTTTTCGGGGCCATTGCCGTTATCTACTTCCACATTGCTTATGGCATTCATCAAGAACAGTGGCACAAAGGTCTGTGTTCGTGCGTCAACCACGGTGTCGCAGGCAGCACCTAGTGCGAGGTCTATGCCAAATTGCTCCCACGGATAATTGCGCGTGTAATATGTCATGATTTGCCGCAGCGTCTTGCCCACTACATAGTCACATTTGGAGTAGTCAATTTTCTGACCTATAGCTTTTTCAATGATATCTCGCGGACGGGTGGAACAGTTGTCGCTGAAGTGGCGATATCGGTACACACAGTTCTCGCGCCTGGCATTGGTCAAGAGCATGTCGAGCATTTGTTGTGCCTGTTCGGGTGTGATGTTGAGGTCTTGTTTTATTATCTTGCGACCTGGTTTTATGCCTCCGTCGAGGGTGGGAGGCATTATGGCACACATATAGTCGGTCTCACCCATGATGTAGCGCCCAAGGAAGTTAGGCGAGTTGAAGTCGAACACACCATAATTAAAGAAATAGGCGTTCTTCCCCTTGGTAACCAATATCTCGGAGTGTCCAAACACCTCAAAAATCTCGTCACCAGGATAGAAGGTGATAAGGCTCACCTCGATGTTGTCGGTGGTGGCGGTGCTGTCGGGGCGAGGACTCTCACTTTGTGCCCACATTTGTGTCCACGTGGAAATCAGTATAGCTGTTATTAGGGTAATATTTTTGAGAAACTGTATCATAACTATGTCATTTTCACTTACGGGTGCAAAGGTAGTAAAAAGTTGTCAGTTGTCAGTTATAAGCTGTCAGTTTTTAGATGGTGGTTTTATGCATTATGAATTATGATTTGTGCATTAACAAAAAAAAAGCCCGGCTCTCACGAGTGGGACTTTAAATTTATGAATAGAATCTGTATAGAAAAGTGCAATATAATATTGCTGTCCTAATTATTATGCGATGCAAAGTTACTCAGGTTTTAATAGTTGCAAAAGGTAAAAAACTCTAAAAAAGTTGTCCAAAATTCAACTGTAGTGTTTTTGACTAGTTTTTGCGGAGAAAAAAACTATAATTTAATGGTTTTTTATGCGATTTTTTGTTGTTATCACACATTTTTATTATTTTTGTGCAAACTAAAAAATTCTAAGTAGTAATGAAAAAATTAATTGTTCTCTCATTTGTGCTCTTTGCCCTTTGCGCGCAAGGTGCAGTAAAAGTAACAACTCAGCATTTTGAAGCAGCCGATTCTGTTCGTTTTTTTGATCCAAATGAGACTGAGTCTGAAGGTTTCAAGTTTGTAAAGACTGTGTCTGCCGACTGGCCAGTCACAATCAATGGTAAGAAGTCAAAAGCACTTAATGACTTTTTGATTGAAGAGGTGTTCTACGCTAGCCATAACCCCAATTTTCCCCAAAAAAGCATCAATAATGTGAATAGTCTAAGTGACTGCGTAAAGAATTGGGTAAAATACATTTTGCATGACAACGTGATGCTTAGTGAATACGTGGTCAAAGATTTCGGAACGCCAGGAGTGAAAGATCTTGACAGCGAAGAATATCCCTTGAATAGGTGGTACGATGCAACCGAGTTTAAGCTTAGTCATGTGGTTGGTAATCTCGTGTTCTTTGTAGAATACAATGAAATTTACTATGGTGGGGCGCATCCAGATTATATGTATACCTACTATGCTTTTGATACAGCACTCAACCGTCCCATCCGTATGGATGATGTGATTACTAGCCGCACTAAGTTGTTGCGCTTGTTGCCAAAATATGACAAACGCGACAAGGACAGCAAATGGTGGCAGGAAATCCAAACTGTTGACCTCGGCAATTTTTATATCAAAGACGGCAACATGGTGTTCTCTTTCACACCTTATGCTATAGGTCCATTCTGTGATGGACAAATCGATGTGAAAGTGCCTCTCAAGACATTGAGGGCCAAAGGCCTGCTTACTGCCTACGGAAAGAAACTCAAATGATCTTTGGCGAGGAAGGTTTACATATTTAATCCTCAGAACGATTTGGCATTGGCAACTGGTGGCATCAATTATGTGGCGCCACCCTTTGCTATGCAGATGGCCCACGACCTTGCGGTGCTACCTGCATTTATTGCTCAAGCAGGCTCGCTGCTGATTACCGACAGTGACCTTGATGCCGAGTGGCTGGAATATCTAAACTCCACTTTTGGTCTGGACGTTCATGCAATTAAACGTGCTGAGTTGCGGAGGTTGACCGACTACCAGATTATGCCGTGGGGATGGTCCCTCGACTTGCGGCGTCGGCTCGTCAAGTGGGGAGCGTCGAGCAACACCCTCCCTACAAAAGAAAATATCTATCATCTGCGCGGACTCTCGCATAGGCGTGTGACTGTGCTCATTCATCTGCGCCTCAAGGAATTGCTGGGCAAGCAGCTATGCCCCTTACCTGTGGAACTTGCTCTTACCGACGATGTGCTCGACTTCGTGAAGCAATATCGCGATTGCTTCATCAAGACGCCGTGGTCAAGTAGTGGACGGGGCATTTATCACACACTTGATGGCGCTTCTCTCGAACTGGAGCAATGGTGCCGTGGAGCGCTCAAGCGGCAGGGGTCTTTGCTCTGTGAGCAGACGTTAGACAAGACGATGGACCTCGGGGTGGAGTTTTATTGTGAGAATGGCAAGGCAACAGTGCGAGGGTACTCTGTTTTTGAAACCGATAGCCATAGTCAATATAATCATGGGCTGGTGGCCGAAGAGAAAGAGTTGGAAAGGAGAATAACTGCTTTATATCCTGATTTTTACAAGGTTGTTGATGCCTTAACACAAGTGGTCGATGAAATGATAGCGCCACATTATGAGGGTTGGTTTGGCGTGGATATGCTTTTATTTAATGCACAATTCCCAAATTCAGAATCTCAGCCCCCCATTGGCATTAACCCTTGTGTGGAGCTGAACCTGCGCCCAACGATGGGGGCGATTACCAGTGTGATAGGCAACAAAATGCTTAAGTCTGGCTGCTCGGCGGAGTTCCGCATTGAGCAGCGATGCACCAGCAATGCTCCGTGGGCAAAAGCGAAAGAGGCGGTGATTGAGAATGGGAAACTAATTGATGGCACTCTACAACTCACACCCCCAAGCAGCGCCGCCCTATACCGAGCCATTATTGAAATAAAAACATAGAATCACCACAAAATGTGGTGATTCTATGTTTAATATTCTGCATTGATTAATCGTATAACGTCTTGACGGCAAGGTTGATGTTGTAGTACTTGACTTTTCCTGTAACATCCTTGATGACCTTGATGAAGGGTGGGAACTTGGTCTCCTCGCCCTTAGTCTCGCTGTCCATTTCCAAAATGCTGAATCCTGGGTCTGGGTCGATAAACTGGTCAAGCTCGTAGTACTGACCTTCCCAAATGAAGCTCTTGCGAATCTTGTGAATTGATTGGCGCGTAGGATCGGCAAGTGCCATCATGCTCATGTATTGGTTGTAGCTGATGTTTCGCTCGGTGACAATACGCTCGTTGTCGCCAACGGTCTTGGTGGTAGTTTGCAGATACACATACTTGCCCTGCATCATGCGTTTGCGCAGGCGCACTACAGTGCCTGGCTCGCTCATGAGATATGTCTGAACGATGTCGGTCTCGATGGCGTTGGGGATTTCGCCTGTCACTTCAACCATAAACTTGCGCTCGTTCTCAATAGGTGCTGGAATTCCAAGCACGTTAGAAATTTCGCGCAGCACACGGCGAATCTTGTTCTCAAAATTCTCGCTATTGCTTATCACGCGCAGGTGGGGATGCCCAGTCCAGGCGCTACGAAGTTTCTTGTCGAGAGAGCAAGCAAGGTCAACTCCCTCAGTGCGTGCCTCATTGTTGCTGGTGGTATAGAATTCGGCGGCACCATCAGCTGCTGTAACAAGGTGAAGCACAGCGTCGTATCGCGAGTCACGAAGCTTGTCGATGGGTATATCCACTTCTTGGGTGATGGCTTGCCAGGTCTCAGGGCTTAGGTAAACCGAGATGTCCATGGTGCCACGGTCGCACACTAGCAGCACTGGTTTCTCGCTCTCGGCGGCGATGGCGGCAAATCGGTCCTCAAGGTCGAGCTGGAGCTGCAGGGTTGCTTTCTCGGCCTGATAGAATTGTGCTTGATTCTTGGTAAGATAGTTGACTCCGCCAACAGCAAACATAGTAGGCACTTCGGGAACTGTATATACTTGGTAACCCAGGTTAGAGAAATGTTCTACCACTTTTGCTAGGGCTGTAGTCTTTCCGGCGCAAGGTCCGCCTGTCAGTACGACTTTGGTAATTTTACTCATAAATCACTGTAATGTAATCGTTAAGGCACGATTGTGTATAACATCATTAGAATTAAAACGCAAATTTAATCATTTTTTTTTACTTTTCCCTATTTTGTTTAGTTAAAATATTATTGTGACATTATCGTTTTATAATTATATAAATAAAAAAGAACTTTATGTCGGCATTACTTCAAGTAGAGAATTTATCTAAATCTTATGGCTACGACCCGTTGTTCACAGATATCTCCTTCGGACTTGACGAGGGCGACAAGGTGGGGCTTATTGCTAAGAACGGCACTGGCAAGAGTACGCTGCTAAACTTGCTTGCGGGGGTAGAGAGTCCTGATGCTGGGACTATGATTTACCGCAATAATCTGCGCATAGGTTACCTGCCGCAGAGTCCAGAGTTTGAGTCAGCAAAGACGGTGCTTGAGGTGTGTCTTGAAGGAGATGATGCTGCATCGGTGGCGGTGCGCGCCTATGAGCGTTCATTAACCGATGGCGATGCAACGGCAATGACAAATGCCATCCAGGCGATGGACAGCTGCCACGCTTGGGACTATGAGGCGCGGTTCAAGCAGATTCTTTCTCAGCTCAAAATTGACGATTTCCACCAGGCTGTGGGCGAGTTGAGTGGCGGTCAGGTGAAACGTGTGGCACTTGCTAAGATTCTCATCGACGAGCCGCAGTTCCTCATCCTTGATGAGCCTACCAACCACCTTGACATCGACATGATAGAGTGGCTTGAGAACTACCTCAAGCGCAGTACCATGACGCTGCTCATGGTCACTCATGACCGCTATTTCCTTGATAACATCTGCTCCAAGATCATGGAGCTTGACCATCAGCAGATTTACACCTATGATGGCAGCTACAACTACTACCTCGAGAAACGAGCCGAGCGCATCGAGGCACAGAACGTGCAAGTGGAACGTGCCCGCAACCTGCTGCGCACCGAGCTCGAGTGGATGCGTCGTCAGCCTCAAGCGCGCCAGCACAAAGCTCAATACCGCATTGACGCGTTCTACGACTTGCAGGAACGAGCTCGAGGAATCCGCGACCGTGGCGATGTGCGCCTCAATGTGAGCTCTGCTTATATAGGCAAGAAGATTTTTATTGCTCACCAGGTGAGCAAAGCATTTGGTGACAAGGTGATTCTTAAGGATTTTGAATACACTTTCGCACGTTATGAGAAACTTGGTATCGTGGGCGATAACGGAGTGGGGAAATCCACCTTTATAAAACTTCTTCTCGGTGAGGTGCCATGCGACAGCGGCAGCTTCGAGATAGGTAAGACGGTGCGCTTTGGCTACTACAGTCAGGAGGGAATGAACCTCGACGAGAGCAAGACGGTGATTGAAGCAGTGCGCGATATTGCCGAGTATATCTACTTCGACGAGAAGACGCAATATACTGCTGCGCAGTTCCTTAATCTATTTCTCTTTAACAACAACGAGCAGCAGAAATATATCTCTACCCTTAGTGGTGGCGAGAAACGCCGACTCTATCTGGCGATGGTGCTCATGGGTAAGCCCAATTTCCTTATCCTCGACGAGCCGACCAACGACCTTGACATCTCCACACTTGAAATTCTCGAGGACTACTTGTCGAAGTTTAACGGTTGTGTCATAATTGTTAGCCATGACCGCTTTTTTATGGACCGCACTGTTGACCACACTTTTGTGTTTATGGGAGATGGTGTAGTCAAGGACTTTCCTGGAAACTATAGCGAGTACAGGGCATGGAAGGACTATCATGACCGCCTTGATGCCGAAGCAGCGCGTGCAGCTGCCAAGCCCAAGGAGAAAGTGCAATATAAAGTGCGTGACAACTCCCATAAACTCTCTTTCAAGGAGCGCCGAGAGTTGGAACAACTCACCACCGAGATTGATGCCCTCACTGCAGAGAAGAAGCAACTCGACACCCTCTTCGCCAGTGGCGAGGTAATCACCGACATGGACACCAAAAGTGCCCGCTATAGCGAACTTCAGCAACTCCTCGAAGAAAAAGAGATGCGATGGCTTGAACTCAGCGAGAAGGAGTAAAGAGAATATTTTGCGACAAAAGAAAAAAATAGTATCTTTGTAGCACCAGAACTAAAAAAATATTTATGTCACAATTTGCTGAAGTAGTCTTGCCGTTGGCGGTGCAAGGAACTTACACCTACCGCGTCCCCGAGTTAATGACTGTTGGGGCGGGATTTCGTGTGCTTGTGCCGTTTGGGCGTAAGAAGTACTACACGGCAATAGTGGTGATGACTCACGACATTGAGCCGCAGGGTTATAAAGTGAAGGAAATCCTTGCCTTGCTGGATGAAGGACCAGTGTTGCGGCATCCTCAGCTCAAGTTCTGGCAGTGGATTGCCGACTACTACTTGTGCACTGTGGGTGAGGTGTATAAAGCTGCAGTGCCGAGCGGGTTGAAGGTTGAGAGCGAGACGTTTATCAGTCCTAATCCTGACTTTGAAGAAGAAACGCCAGGTGAGCTCAACGACCGCGAGAAGGTGATTCTCGACTTTACCAATCAGCGCGGCAAGGTGCAGATTTCAGAGCTCACCAATGCTACAGGTTTCAAGAACGTGGAGAGCATTGTGAGCCGTCTGCTCGACAAGGGTGCAGTGCATGTTGCCGAGAAGGTGATGGATAACTATCGTCCCAAGACCGAGACCTGCGTGCGGCTGACCATCGAGCGCAACGATGAACAGGGGCTGCATGGTTTCTTCGACCGTGTGAGCCGTGCCAAGAAGCAGGAGCAACTGCTATTGGCCTATCTAGACCTCTCGCACTGGATGCAGCGCAGCAAGCCTGTGAAGGAGGTCACTCAAGAGGAACTTCTCCAACGCTCCGGATGCACTCAACCGGTGCTCGCCGCTGCACGCAAGAATGGACTCTTTGAGATCTACAAGCGCGAGATAAACCGCTTCGAGTCGATGGGCGGGGGAGTAGTGGAACTGCCAACTCTCACCGAGGTGCAGACTACGGCTTATAAGAGTATTCACAACTGCTTTAAAGAAAAAGACATAACGCTGTTGCATGGGGTTACCTCAAGCGGCAAGACGTCGATATATATGCACCTCATCAACGATGCCCTCTCGTTGGGCAAGCAGGTATTGTATCTCGTGCCTGAGATTGCTCTCACCACCCAGCTCACTCAGCGGCTCAGGCGGGTGTTTGGCGAACGACTGCTCATCTATCACAGCAAGTTCAGCGACAACGAGCGGGTGGACATATGGAAGAAGCTACTCACCTCGAGTGAGCCGTGTGTGATAATTGGCGTGCGCTCGAGCGTGTTCTTGCCTTACAGCAACTTAGGACTCGTAATCATCGATGAAGAACATGACACCAGTTATAAGCAGCAAGACCCGGCACCACGCTACAATGGTCGCGACACTGCCATTATGCTGGCGCATATGCATGGCGCAAAGACAGTGCTCGGTTCGGCTACACCTGCCATCGATACCTATTACAAGGCTCTCAACGGTCGCTATGGGCTTGTGGAACTCACCACTCGCTATGAGGATATTGAGATGCCGCAGGTGCACACCATCGACCTCAAGAAGGCATGGAAAAAGCATGAGATGAATGGCATGTTCTCTCAGGAGCTTGTGAGCGAGTGCCGCAAAGCGTTGGAGAACAACGAGCAGGTGATTCTTTTCCAGAACCGTCGTGGCTATGCACCCATGGTGCGCTGCAAGCAGTGTGCGTGGGTGCCTACTTGTGTGAACTGCGATGTGTCGCTTACCTATCACCGTCGTGTTGATACCCTCACCTGCCACTACTGTGGTCACACCATCACTCTGCCCACTGTGTGCCCTGCATGCGGCAACCCAAGCATTGAGATAGTGGGTTATGGCACCGAGCGCATTGAGGAGGAGATAGATAGCGTATTTCCTAATGAGAAAATCTCGCGTATGGATCTTGATACCACTCGCAGCAAGAACAGTTACGATCGCATTATCGACGAGTTCTCGCAACACAAGACCAATATCCTCGTTGGCACACAGATGGTGACCAAGGGCCTAGACTTCGACGCGGTGAGCATTGTTGGCATTCTTAATGCCGACACCATGATACACTTCCCCGACTTCCGTAGCCATGAGCGGGCCTTCAACATGCTTGAACAGGTGGCTGGACGTGCCGGGCGCAAGAACAAGCAGGGCAAGGTCATTATCCAGACCAGTAACCCCTCTCACCCAGTCATTGAGCGCGTTGTGGAGCACGACTACAAAGGTTTCTACAATCAGGAGATTGCCGAGCGACAGCAGTTTGGCTATCCGCCGTTCACCAAAATAATCAACATCTACCTCAAGCACAAGCAGGATGATGTGGTTGTGGAGATGGCTGTGCGTTACAGCAACTTGCTCAGAAAGGTCTTTGGCAATCGCGTGCTGGGACCTGAAGCGCCCATGGTGGCGAGAGTGCAAACTTTCTACATTCGTCAAATAGTCCTTAAGATGGAACTTGCCGCCTCGATGACAAAGGTGAAGAAAATTTTGCGCGACCTCTATGAGCAACTCCTTGCCGCCGACTCCCGTATGCGCTCCACACGGCTCTACTTCGACGTGGACCCATCTTAGAGAAGTACAAAGAGAAAAGTAAAAAGGACTAAGTGCAGCGATGAGGCCCACTTAGTCCTTAGTCCTTAATCCTTAGTCCTTAGTCCTTAGTCCTTAGTCCCTTAGGATCACATATTCATTCCGCCATCTACTTGGATAACCTGGCCGGTTACATAGCTTGCCATGTCGCTGGCGAGGAAGGTGGCAACGTTGGCGATATCGTCAACCGAGCCGCCGCGGCGCAGTGGAATCTTCTGCTCCCAGTCTTTGCGTACTTCTTCGGGGAGGGCTGCTGTCATGGCAGTCTCGATAAAGCCAGGGGCGATGGCGTTGGCGCGGATGCCACGGCTTCCCATCTCTTGGGCGATGCTTTTGGCGAGGGCGATAAGGCCTGCCTTGCTGGCGGCATAGTTGCTTTGTCCGGCATTGCCATGCACACCAACCACACTTGCCATGTTGATGATAGAGCCGCCACGCTGGCGCATCATGATGGGCACGAGGGCATGGATGAAGTTGAACGCACTCTTGAGGTTCACGGCAATCACTGCATCCCACTGCTGCTCGGTCATGCGCAGCATAAGGCCATCTTTGGTGATGCCTGCGTTATTTACAAGAATATCAATTTTGCCAAATTCTTCCTTGATTTGTTTAACAACTTCTTCGGTCTGAGCGAAGTCGGCAGCGTTGCTGGCATATCCCTTAGCCTTAACACCGAGGGCAGCAATTTCCTGCTCGGTCTCTTTACCACTCTCGTCGATGACGAGGTCGGTGAATGCGATGTCAGCGCCTTCGCTGGCAAACTTCAAGGCGATAGCCTTTCCAATTCCACGTGCGGCACCAGTAATCAGCGCCACTTTTCCTTCAAGTAACTTCATTTAATCTTCTGTTTTATTTGTTGTTATATGTTGTTTCTTTATTTTTGCGACTGCAAAAGTAGTCATTATTCTTGAAACGTGGAAAGAAGTAATGGTAAAAAACGTCAATAGGGGGTTAATGGTATATGACTTTTGAGGCGCATGGTGCGCTCTCATTGTTGCAGCGGTCGAGGGCGGTAACTACGTAGATTGTGCCTGACGGCTTGTGTTTAGAGTTGTTCGATTGCTTGAGTGTGATAGGATTTGGTAAGGTGACAGAAGTTTGGTTGGTCACCTTGACTATAGCCCAAGGATCATTTATGTCGATATTGAAATCGTAATTTCCGTGAAATTCATAGACCACATATTTCACCGCTTCTTGCATCGGGTCGCTGGTCACTGGAGCATCCCATGAGAGCACTGTCACGTCTTTCTTTTTGTTGACACTCAGGTTGGAGACGGCAGGTGGTGGCACATCGTCGAGCCATGTCACGGCAGGGCACAATGCCTTAGTATGCATTTGATGGACGCTCAGTGAGTCGAGCACGCCTTTATAGTTCTTGGTGACAGAGTAGCCTGGCCACCATGTGACTCCGTGCACATTGGGCAGAGTGCGCATTAGTTCTATCTTGTGGTTTAGCTGAGTGGGGTTGAGGGTGTCGGGGATATCGTGGTGATCCATCACGTTGCGCACCGCCTGGCCGTAATACATGTGGCGGCCGTTGGCGTGGTCGTTCCACCAGTAGCTGAGCACTAGGTCGCTCGCCGCTTTGTGCTCGAGTTCCCAGTAGAGCTGGGGCACCATGTAATCTACCCAACCCATCGCTGTCCATTTTGGGCAGTCGGCATAGAGAGCGTCGTAGCACTCCAGACCATTAGTCTCGCTGCCGTTGCGGTCGCTCTTCTTGTTGCGCCAAATGCCGAAGGGGCTGATACCAAATCTCACCCAGGGTTTGGTGCTCTGGATGGTGTTGTGCAGCTGCTCGATAAGCAAGTCCACATTATGGCGGCGCCAGTCGCCTTTGTCGCCCCATCCTTTGCCATATTTCTCAAATGAGGCGGTGTCGGGGAACTCGGCACCCTTCACGGGATAGGGGTAGAAATAGTCATCCATGTGTATGGCGTCGAGGTCATAGCGTGTGATCATGTCGCGCACCACAAGGTTGATGAAGTCGCGGCTCTCGGGCAATGCAGGGTCGAAATATATCTTGCCGTCGGCATACTTGAGGAACCATTCTGGATGCTTGTAGTAGATGTGTCCTGGGGCGGGTTGGTCTTTCTCGCCGCTTGTCACGCGGTAGGGATTAATCCATGCGTGCAGTTCCATGCCTCGGCTGTGGCACTCGTCAATCATGAACTGTAATGGGTCCCAAACTGGATCGGGCGCTTTGCCTGCCTCGCCGGTGAGCCACCGTGACCATGGTTCGAGGTCGCTCACGTAGGCAGCATCGGCCTGTGGGCGTACCTGCCAGATTACAGCATTAACTCCTGCCTGGTCGAGTTTGTTGAGCTGGTCACGCAGGTAGTCCTGAGTCTGCTGAGGCGTCATCTTAGCATATTGTCCCTGGCCGATGATGTGTAACCATGCTCCGCGGAACTCGCGCTTTGGAGCATTTTGCGCACTTGCCATCACTGCAAAAATGACAGCAATCGCAACTGCTATTCTTCTAATTGATTTCATGTTTTTTATTATTTGATTTTAGAGAGCAGATTTGAAAGGAACTATGAACTGTGAACTGTGAACTATGAACTATGAACTGTGAACTATGAACCATGAACTGCGAACTATGAACTGTGAACTATGAACTATTAAAGTAGTGGTCCAAATAGCCTTACTATGCTCTCCACAGCTTTTTGCCAAATTGGGCGCTTGCGCCAGTGACGCAGGTTGATGCGTGTGCAATCTTTCATGTCGATGAGCATTACATCTTTCATGCGCTTGTTGAACTCTTGGCTATATATCAGCACATTGCTCTCGAAGTTGTGCTCAAAGCTGCGGAAGTCAAAATTGGTAGATCCAGTGGTGACAAAGTCGTCATCGATTACCACCACTTTAGAGTGCAGCATGCCTGGCTCATAGAAGTAAATTTTAATGCCGCTGTCAAGACATTGTTTCACATAGGAATAAGACGCATATCGCAGCAATATGCTGTCGGGCTTGCGAGGGATCATCAGGCGCACATCAACTTTGCTGAGCGCAGCTACCTGCAATGCCTTGAGCAAGGGGTCGCTGGGCAGGAAATAAGGAGTCTGGATATATACACACTTGTGGGCGCTGTCGATGGCCTTTTGGAACACAAATGCCATGTTCACCCACTGGCTGGTGGGCCCGCCAGTGACAAGCTGCATTCCGATTGGATTGGCTATGCTGCCAGGTTCCACCATTTCTACTGGCACCTCAATGAGCTCGCGCTTCATGAAGTTCCAGTCAATGGCAAACGATACCTGAAGCGCTGCCACAATGTCGCCAGTTACTCGCAGGTGAGTGTCGCGCCAGTGTTTCATCTTCCCTCCGTCGATATAGCGGTCGGCGATGTTCATTCCGCCAATGTAACCTATCTTGCCGTCGATGACCACAATTTTACGGTGGTTGCGCCAGTTGATGCGGTTGGCAAATTCAGGGAAGGTGATTTGCATGAAGGGATAGACTTCCACTCCTGCTTTGCGCAGCTTCTTGAAATAGGACATGTCGAAATGGAAAGATCCCACATGGTCGTAAAGCACGCGCACCTTCACGCCATCTTGCACCTTCTGCTTGAGAATGTCGCCAATCTCATTGCCTATCTTGTCGTTCTCGATGATGTAATACTGAATGTGGATATATTTTTCGGCAGCCAGCAGGTCGCGCTTGAAGGCGTCGAACTTGTCCTTTCCGTTGGTGAAAATTTCAACCGCATTGTTGGCAAGGAAAGGCGAACCTTGAATGCTGCTCACGAGATTTATCATCTGCTGGCGCTCACTCTTGAGGGTGTCGTAATGAATCACTTGCTGTGACCGCATCAAATGCTTGATGTCATCACGGTTGGTGAGCCGTTGTCGCTTCTTGCGCGATATCATGCGGATGTGGCGCAAGCTACGCCCAAAGAAAATGTAGAGGATAATGCCCACCACAGGCAGCAAAATGAGCACGGTGATCCACGCCAAAGTCTTCACAGGGTTGCGGTTTTCACTGACCACCACCCCGATAATCGCCACTGCCGTAATACCATACAAAATGGTAAATATCAGGCGAGAATATGGAAACAACTCGGCAAGTATCATGACAGTTCTCTCATTTTAAGCTTGCTAAGTTAATGATTTTGTGGGAAACAAAGATTTCTTATAACATTTTTTAATAATTGAGCCGCGCTAACTTGTATGGCGTGACTAGTCACCTGCAAAAAATATTATCTATTAGCAAGGCACCTCACCGCCAGTGTTGCGGTTATGAGCTGGTGAGGTAGGTCTAGCTGGTGGCTTAATGGGGTAGCTATGATGAAGAGAACTAGGACTAATGCGTAAAAGAGATACACCTTGTTGAACCACTGGCGTTTGCGCCACAGCAGCCAGATGATGAATGGCAAGGGGTTGAAGGGGATTAGGTAACAGTTCCAGTGCATTCCGAAGAGTCCAGATATGAAGCTGGTGTGTAGCAGAATTATGCCTCCGAGTGTGACTACAGACATAAGCAGTACGTCGAGAGCTTGTGGCACAGTGGTTATCTTCCACTTGACTTGTGCAATTGTAATAAGTATGGTGAAAATCAGTAAGAAACCGAACACTCGCGTTGGAGTCAGTGGCGATGGTTTGTATTCGTTGATAAGTGGTAGCAGCTCTATTTCATTGCTTATAACAGGGCGTTTCGTACCGTTGGCAGCCACAAAGGATGCTTTTTTGAGCACATCGGGCATCAGTTCGGGCGACATCTGTTGCTTATGCTCCCAATAGGTGTCGCTCTCCGAGCCAAGGAAAGTCATGTTCCAGAACTCTAACCAGGGCGAAAATCTAGAAAGATACCTCACACCGTCACCGTTTATCATCTGGAACTGCTCGGGCCAACCGTTGAAGTCAATTTCCTCATCTCCAAGCGCATTTTCCACAGCATGCAGCGACACCGACGAGCAGTTGTTCTGCAAGAGGTTGAACTTACGCATCTCGTTTTTTACACAATCATCTTTTAGTTGTCGCCACAGTTCTTGCTTTTGCTGAGTGTTGAGTGATAAAGTGTATTGCATTACCTGCCGCCCTTCTTGCTTGTAGGTTTCTAGGAATTTGGCTGTTGGCACGGCATTAATGTGTGCGTCGGTCTGCCCGAAAAAGAACTCTAACATACCTGTCAGTCCTGGCACCTCTTCGAAACTGAAACAGTAGTCTTGCCCAGACGCCTCAACTCGCAGCGCCGTATGGCCAAACTGTGAATAAAGTGCCTCACCAGGCGACATCACCAGCATGCCTACGGTGGTTGAATCCTCATTCTCGGCTCTAACAAGAAGTGACGCTAGCAGTATCGTGCTGAGCAATATTAGTGCTCTAATGCTTTGGGTATAAAAAAGAAAAGAGGAATTTGTGGAATACCTCTTTTTGAATTTGGCGAGAACTCGCCTACACAGGTTTTTCATGACAGTGTCACTTTACAACCACTTTGCGCGACCATTTGCCAGCGCACTTCACGATGTAAAAGCCCTTTGGGACATCGATGGTGACCTTAGTGCCAGCAGTCACGCGCACGCTCTTGATGAGCTGACCTGTGATAGAGTAGATGTTGAATGTTGCGTCGCTCTCACCCGCCACCATAGCAATGGTGCCCTTGCCACCATATACGGTGGTCTCGTCGCTCGATACTTGCTCGACACGAGGTGTGGCAAAGGCGTTAACACTCACTGGTCCAGCAGCAAGCGCTACGCAAAGGGTGAATATGTATAGCAAACGTTTCATTTCAACTTGCAAAATTACTATTTTTTTTCAAGAAAACAATATCCTCTACACAATTTTTTTGAAAATTTCACGTTAAGGACCAACATTACATTTATTATGACAACAAAAATCGCAGAGAGTTTAATGTCTCTGCGATTTTTCTTATATTGATTTTTTTCTCCTTTTGTTTACACCGTGCTGTGTCGCTATACATTGACGATAAAAATCGTTTTTATGGCTCTAGGGTTCTTTTTGTTCCTCCTCTTCGGTTGGGGATTCCTCCTCGGTTGCTGGTTCTTCGGGTATGGCAGTTGGTTTGATGGGTTCCACGATATCGCTGCCATCGTCTTCGCCCGTGAGGAGTTTTAGAAGTGCTTCAGCTAGTAGGCGGCCTTGCAGATGGTAGCCGTCATTGCCAAGATGCAGATGGTCGGTTTTCATGTAGCGTGCCTTGAGCCATCGGTTTGAGGCACCTGCTCCTCCAGCCACTCGGTAGAAGTCCCACACTGGCACGTTATGGTTCTTGCCGTAGGCGAGAATAAGGTCGCGCACTGTGGCGACATCACTCTGTATGCGATAGCCTCGGCTGCTACGCTTTTGTGTCTCCATGGGTGTGGTGAGTAGGAATTTCACTCGCGGGCATTGCCGCCTTATGTCGTTGAGCATCTGATTGATGTTTGACGTGATATTTCCAAACGAACCGTATGCCTCGTTGGTTCCAAGCGAGATTATTACCAGTTGTGGCTCTAGGTCGCTTATTTGCCTTGCAAAATTGTCAATGTTTAAGTAGCTTCGGTAGGTGGCGCCGTTGTTGCCAATGCAATCTACCACTACACCACGATGGCTGTTGAGGAGGCGCACGCCGTAGAGCGCTCCGCTACCGGTGAGGCGCAGGCTGGCAGTGTCGGCCGAGCTGTCGAGCACATAGTCGGTGGCGTAGTTGCTGCGTTGCTTGCCTTTAACCTCTAAACCGTTCTGTTCCACACTGAAAGGAAAGGATGGTGCGTGAAAAATTGTGATACGGTAGAAATCGTCGCCTTGATGTTTTGCCTTGATGCTCAGAGTGGTGCTGGCACCACTGAACTTCACTGCCACTCCTGTCATACCCATGCCAGCTGGTTTTGACGAGGAGAGCAGTCTGCTCGATGCAGAGATTGAGGACGATGACTTGAGAAGATAGTCGTTAGGTTCGTTGGTGCCTGCGAGAGCCAGTGGGCTTATTAGTCCTCGGCCTCCGTTGCCAAACTTCTCTTGCAGAGTCCTTCTCACTTCGTCGCTGATGATGCCAGGCTGCACATGCGAGTCGCCAATGTGCACAATGGTGAACTTGTAGTGGTGACGGTGCTGGTTGTTGAGGTAGTCAATGATGTCGTCCCAATTGTCGCCGTTGAGCACAATGTGGTTAGCCCACGAGTTGATGCCAGCAGGTTGTGCCAAAGCTATCACGCCAGTGAGGAGTGCAAAAAAAAGTAATATGTGCCTAGTTCTGCTCATTCCACTATGCTCTCTAACCAATCTTGAATCACTGCTCAATCTCGGCATTTTTCAGCCCTGCCAATTGTTTGATTTTCTCGCCTTTGGAGAACACTCCGCCTTTCCCTTCGAGCTTCTTTTTAGCATTGTCAAAGGTCGTCTGCATGGCGTTGATGCCGTTTTGTATCTTATCTAGGTCACTATAGAATGTGTCGAGTTTGTCGATTAGTTTCATCACCTCTTTTGCGATGGCTTCGGCGTTCTTGTTTTGCTTGTCGCGCGACCACAGTTGCATGAGCAGTTGAGCCACACTTAGCAGGTGAGTGGGACTGACCACAACTACACGTTTGTTGTAGGCATACTCCCACAAGTCTTGATTGCCCTGCATAGCAGCAAGGTAGGCGGGTTCGTTGGGGATGAACATAAGGGCAAAATCCACCGAGTTTTTCACGTGCTTCACATAATCTTTCTTGGCAAGCAGGTCGATTTGCGCCCTCACCGATGCTTTGTGCTCGTTGAGGAGGTGCTGCTGTTCGTCGGGGTCGGTAGTGTTGACATATCCTACAAACGCGGTGAGTGACACCTTGCTGTCGATGATGAGCCGCTTGCCGTCGGGCATGAACAGGGTGAAGTCGGGGCGCAGCATTGTACCCTCGTCGTTGGTGATCACTCGGTCGTCATCGTCGCGTGTCACCTGTTTCTGGTAGTGCACGTTCTCCTGCAGTCCCGAAAGGTCGAGGATACGCTTGAGTACTCCCTCTCCCCAGTCGCCCTGTATCTTGTTATTGCTGATGAGGGCGTTCGACAGGCGTGTCGCCTCCTGTGAGATTTGTCGATTGGCATCCTGCATCTTCTTTATTTCCTTGTCGAAGATTTGGGAGTTTAGGTCCTGCTTCTGCTGATAGTCTTTGAGTTCCTTGTTAAGCCCAGTAATTTGTTCGCGTAGTGGGGCAAGCAGTTGATCTAGACTCTCTTTGCCCTCCTCGTTCATGGCCTTGCGGCTCAGGTCAAGGAGTTCGCCAGCCACAAGCTTAAACGCCTGTCGCGAGTCTTGCTCAAGCTGTTCGCGGGTGCGTGTCACGCTCTCGAGCTTGGTGGCAAGAGCTGCTTTCTCTCGGTCGATTGCGTCTTTTTCCTCGTCGAGGGTCTTGATTTCGCCGCGCAGTTGCTCCACATCATGCGATAGCTCATCTATGCGCTGCTGCAGCAGGGTAGCCTGCTGCTCGATTGCGGCATTGCGGGTTTTGATATTAACGTTCTCATCGGCAAGCATCTGAGCACGCCCCTCGCTAGTTGTCAACTGTTTGCGCAGTTCTTGATTGCCTGCTTCGATGTGGCGTCTCATCTCCGCGGAATTACGGTGCACAAGCCATGCTGCCACTGCCGCAAGTGCAATAACCACCAATAATGAAATAATGTATATGCCTAGGCTAATCATATTGTCTTACAAAACTCACTAATCTCTAACCTCAAGTTCAATTGAGCTGCAAAGTTACGGAATAATTCCGTCTCAACGATGGATTATTATAAATATTGTGTGATATTTTCATTTTTTTCATGTTTTTCTTGGAAAATATGAAAATTATTTGTACCTTGTGGCGATTTTTAAAGAAGCATGTTTTTTGTCTATGGCAAAATTACGCATAATTGAAGACTGGTGGACGGCACCTAGCGAGGACATCGAAGGGCGTACGGTGTTGGTCACTGGAAGGCGTTCTCTCGACAATGTGATTGCCACCGGACGTTACCGCTTTCGCATAGAGATGACATGGCTCTATGAGCCTGATAGCACAGGGATGCCCGACTACCAAACATCGCGCACCATGGAGACGGTGACCGATGCGTTGCAAGAGTCGCTACGCCGCGATCCGGTAGCGGTGATGACAGGAATATACACTGGCGCCGGCGAGCGAAACTGGGTGTTTTATGCCGTCTCGCTCAAGGCGTTTCAGGCGATGCTCAACCAGGCACTCAGCTGCATAAACGAGCAGCTGCCCCTCACCTTCCACGCCGAGGAAGACCCCGAGTGGGAAGAATACCGAGAGATGTGCGAGTGTGAAATCGCCAGAGAAGAGTAACTATAAGTGTTAAGTAGTAAGTGTTAAGTGTTAAGTGGTAGACAAGGATGCTAGATAATCTAGAATTTCTAGAAAATCTAGACCTTCTAGAAAAACTCAAAACTGAAAACTATATTTTATTAACTTTTTTAAATCCATCGATTATGGGGTCAATTGGACTTTATGCACTGCTTGCCTTAGGCATTGGCTTGGTTTGTGGCCTTATAACCAATGTCATCGTCAAGCTCGTGCGCCGTCGCAGTGCCAGCGCAGCTAATGTGGCTGACGATTTTGACGAGGAGGACTACAGCAGTCACTTCCTCATGTTCAGCCTCGGGTTCACCCTCGTGGCATTCATCGTGATCTGCTTTGTGAGCGGAGTATTTGATCAAATCGGTTACTAACCTATTAAAACCACACTGCCTATAGGACATCATTACTCATTTTGAAGTACGATAATAGTAAAGTCAGGCGGCAAGACCGTCTGCTCGACGAAGCAAGGGCGCGCGAAATCCTTGCTACTGCCGAATACGGCATTTTGTCGATGATTGATCTGGATGGTAAGCCATACGGCATGCCAGTTAATTTCGTGTGGGATGGTGAGGAAAGCATCTATATCCATTGCGCCGACGAAGGCAAGAAAATCGATATCCTGGAGTGCCACGACCAAGTGTCGTTCTGTGTGGTGGGCAAGGTGAATCTCTTGCCAAGCCAGTTCACAACCGAATATGAAAGCATAATACTCGATTGTGAGACAACAATATGCACCTACGATGAGGAGCGCATGCATGCCCTCGAACTCCTGCTCAAGAAACTCTCGCCTAACGATTTCGAAATAGGTATGAAATATGCCCGCAAGTCGTTCTACCGCACCTGTATCGTCCGTCTCGACATCCTCTCATGGAGCGGAAAAAGGAAGCAGGTGAGAGTTAAGAGTTGAGAGTTGAGAGCAAGAGTTGAGAGCGAGAGAGGTGAGAGCTCCGATAAACGAACAACGATAAACGAACAACGAACAACGAGAATGAAACAAAACTGGAGACCTGGAACAATGATATATCCGCTGCCGGCGGTGCTGGTGTCGTGCGGAGCAACTCCTGAGGAGTACAACCTTTTCACTGCCGCGTGGACGGGCACCATTTGCAGCGATCCTGCTATGTGCTACGTGTCGATAAGGCAGGAGCGCCACAGCCACGACATCATTGAGCGCAACATGGCGTTCACTATAAACCTTACCAACGAGGCTTTGGCGCGCGCCACTGACTGGTGCGGCGTGAAAAGTGGGCGTGAGTTCAACAAGTGGCACGAGATGGGCCTTACGCCAGTAAAAGGCGTGAAAGTGGCAGCGCCCTACATCGACGAGGCGCCCGTGAGCATCGAGTGCATTGTTAAGGATATCATGCGCTTGGGTTCCCATGACATGTTCATCGCCGAAGTCCTCAACGTTATAGCCGACGACCGGTTCATAGACCCCACTACTGGCGCTCTTGACCTCAAAGAGGCAGGCCTCATCACCTACTGCCACGGCCACTACTATAAGCTTGGCGAGGAATTAGGCCACTTTGGCTGGACAGTGCGCAAGAAGGCAAAATAACTTACTGAGTTGTATTGTTTTAAATATTTGAGAAATGATATCCGACGCAAACAATGCTAACTTTGAGCCGATAGTAGAACATGTTAAATCGGTGCCATTTGATGTGAGTCGTAAGAGTCTCTACAATGCTGCGGAGCTTTATGATGGCTATAGCCTTGAGCGGCCTGAGTCGTTCGACGAGTGTCTCGATGCACGAATCTATCGTCATTATATCTCTACAGGCAAGCAGACTAATAGCGTCGAGGAAACCGTAGCGCGCACGCTCCACGACCTCAGCATATATGTGGCCTTGGGTGAGTTCTTTCGCACTCATCATTATCTGCATTGTGTAGGAATAATGGGCGGTCATGCTCTGCTCCGAACCGACGATATGTTTCGGCAGATTGTCTTTCTTAGCAAGCGGCTTACCGAACTTGGATTCTTTATGCTGAGCGGTGGCGGGCCAGGAGCGATGGAGGCAACTCACCTAGGGGCTTGGCTGGCAGGGCGTAACAATCATCAAGTGGAGGACGCGTTGCACATCATTTCGGCGGCACCATCTTTCAACAATCCTAGATGGCTCAGTTCGGCCTTTGAGGTTATTGACAAATATCCACAAGGAAAATACGAAAGTCTAGGCATTCCAACATGGCTTTACGGTCATGAGCCTGCCACGCCCTTTGCTACTCACATCGCTAAGTTCTTTGACAACAGCATACGCGAAAATCACATTCTCACCTTTCCTTTTGGAGGTGTCATTTACACCCCAGGCAGCGCAGGTACAATTCAGGAGGTATTCCAGGATGCAGTCCAGAATCATTATCTGTCGTATGGATTTTCTAGCCCAATGATATTTCTTGGTTCTAAGTTCTGGACCGAAGAGGTGCCACTCTATCCGTTGCTCCAAAAAATGATGGAGAATGGGAAATATAAAAACCTTAGCATGACGCTTACCGACGATTTTGAAGAGGTTGTGGGAAAACTTTTAGATTTCCAGGAACAGGTTAAGGCTCACCCCGAAGATTTCAAACTGAAGTAGAGGTAGTTTTCAGTTGTCAGTTTTGAGTTTTCAGTTTTCAGTAATTAGTTTAAGAGAATTATTCAACACAAAATCAATAAATTATGAAGAAAACATCATTAGCAATCATTTTGGCCTGCTTTGGGCTGGCGATGATGGCCCAGGAGACCATCAAAGTGAAGTATCAGGGTGCAAAACCCACTATCAGTGATTTTGCATGGAGTTATCTATCTGTTGCAGCTCTCGACGATGACGGATGCATCAACGAGGCCGACAATGCCTTCAAGCAGGCATGGATAAAGCAACGTAAGGGCCAAAAGCTCGACAAGGGAGAGACTCTAACCATCGACAAGAAGAACGGTTACGTGTGCTATGAGTCACGCTATGAAAACGACATGCTCAGGATTGAGATGTGCTACTGGAACGAGGCCGATGGCAAGCACAAACTCGTTGCCTACAACGTGGCGAGCTACCGTAATGGCAAGTATGAGCCCGGACAATTCGACGGTCTCTACTTTTACCGCTACACTAATGCTACCAAGAAGATGACAATGTATCAAGTGCCAGGCTTCGACGCAGTATATGGTAAGGATGGATATTATGTGTATTTTGACCTACCACGCACCGGCAAGAACATCACTGCTAACTACATGAATATCGAAACAAAGAAGCTCAACCCCAAAACCCTCAAGTGGACCGGCAGCAAGTTTAAATTCTAATAATTTGTTGATAGTACGACAAAATATAAATATTCCTAGTCAAATAACAAGAACAAAGTATGTACAACGAAAACAACATACAACATACTTTGTTCTTTTTTTCTTTACCAAATTAGTAAATATATAATAAAAACTCTAGAGGATTGAGAAAATAACATTTTGCCTTAGATTTTTCGGTTTTTGCTTGGTGTGTTCAAGAAACATCACTAATTTTGCACAAAAATTTAGATTGATCTATATAAACAACATTAACATTATTCTTTAAAGATGAAAAGAGACGATTTACTGTTCAGCATCATCGAGCGTGAACACCTGCGTCAACAACGTGGCATTGAGCTCATTGCCAGTGAGAACTTCGTAAGTGACCAAGTTATGCAAGCTATGGGTAGCTGCCTGCTATGGCGGTTGCCAAGTGGTAGATGAAGCCGAAACTCTGGCTCAGGAGCGCATCAAGCAGCTCTTTGGCGCCGAGTATGCCAACGTGCAGCCTCACAGTGGCGCACAGGCCAACATGGCAGTCTTCATGGCATGCCTCAAACCAGGCGACAAATTCATGGGTCTTAACCTTGCTCATGGCGGTCACCTCTCACACGGAAGCCCAGTGAACTTCTCGGGCCTCGTGTTCCAGCAGTGCGAGTACAATGTTACCCCCGACACCAACATCGTTGACTACGACATGATGGAAGAGGTGGCTCTGCGCGAGCAACCTAAGCTCATCGTGGGTGGTGCCAGCGCCTACAGCCGCGAGTGGGACTATGAGCGCATGCGCAAGATTGCCGACAAGGTGGGTGCTATCCTTATGATTGACATGGCTCACCCTGCAGGTCTTATCGCTGCCGGCTTGCTCAACAACCCATTGAAGTGGGCTCACATCGTTACCAGCACAACTCACAAGACCCTGCGTGGTCCACGTGGTGGTATCATCTTGATGGGCAAAGACTTCGACAACCCTTGGGGCAAGACCACCAAGAAGGGCGTAGTTCGTAAGATGTCGTCATTGCTTGACTCAGCAGTGTTCCCCGGCGTTCAGGGCGGTCCTCTCGAGCACGTTATCGCTGCTAAGGCAGTAGCCTTCGGCGAGGCTCTCCAACCCGAGTTCAAGGCTTATCAAATGCAAGTTAAGGCCAATGCTCAGGCAATGGCTAAAGCTCTGCTCGACAAGGGTTACAAGATTGCCAGTGGTGGTACCGACAACCACTGCATCCTCCTTGACCTGCGTCCCAAGTATCCCGAGTTGACAGGTAAGGTTGCCGAGAACGCTCTCGTAGCTGCCGACATCACCGTTAACAAGAACATGGTGCCATTCGACGACCGCAGCGCCTTCCAGACCAGCGGTATCCGCCTGGGTACTCCTGCCATCACCACACGTGGTGCTAAGGAAGATATGATGGGCGAGATCGTTGAGCTCATCGACACCGTGCTCCAGAAGCCAGAGGATGAGGCCACCATCACTATGGTTCGCGAGAAAGTGAACAACATGATGAAGGACTTCCCAATGTTTGCTTGGTAAAAAGCTGAACACAGTAATATTATGAGGAGGGCAACCACGCAGGCTGCCCTCCTTTGTTTTTTTTCATAAGATTAAAAATGGCTACAGAAACGACATTTCGCTGCTGAAGTGCATCGGCTCGCCAGTGATGGGGTGTGTGAAATTGAGCTTCCAAGCATGGAGGCAGAGGCGGTGGCTGGCGGTGCCGTAGAGCATGTCGCCAGTGATGGGGCAATTAAGGCCCTGTGGGTGTGAGGCATGCACTCGGAGCTGATGGGTGCGGCCAGTGAGGGGCATGAACTCCACTAGGGTATATGTGCCACGTTGTTCCAGCACTCGATATTTAGTGATTGCTTGTTTGCCGTTTTCGATATCAACCACTTGGCGAGGACGGTCGTCGATGTCCGGGCGTAAAGGCAGGTCGATGGTGCCTTCGTTCTTGGTGGGCACACCATCGAGCAAGGCTAGATAGGTTTTATTCACACTGCGTTCCTCAAACTGCTTGCGCAGAGCGCTTTGTATCCCTTGTGTTTTAGCAAAGACCACTAGTCCGCTTGTTGCTTGGTCGAGGCGGTGCACTTCAAGGGCAGTTCTTACTTGGGTGTTGTTAGAGTATTGCGCCGTATGCACGGCGTTCAGGGAGTCTTCACGCAGCATGCTCTGCACCATTTCCAATGCTGACGTCGCTTCTTCGTCTTTACCAGGCACGGTGAGCATTCCGGCTGGTTTGTCGATGACTATTAGCCACTGGTCTTCGTAGTTGATTTTTAGCGTGTCGTCGTTGGGTTTTGTTGCAAGCGGATTGCTCTCAACGTCAAGTCCTTGCAACATAAATTCTAGCAACGGCAGGCATTTGCTGCGGCAAGCAGGGTAGTAGTGGCCGTGATGGCGCACCTCGCCTTGTGGCGACTCACCCACCCAAAACTCCGCCATGCACACGGGCTTGTAGCCATGCAAGAATGCATATTGCAGCAACTTGGGGGCGCAGCACTCGCCAGTGCCACCAGGCGGCAAGCGGTGGAGGCGTCGCTCAAAGATTGTTGCCACATCCATGCTTTCACCACGAGCGTTATGCACGACAAAAAGCTCAAATAGTTGGCGTTGCAGCTTCTCGCTCATGGCACGGCGCTTGGCTTTGAGGTTGTTTATAGCCGCCAGCTGCTCATTCAGCCGTTGGTTGATGCTGTCAATCTCCATGCTGTGGCGCTTCTTAAGACGTTTTAGTTCAGCTTTTTGGAACTGGCTTTCTTTTATCATCTGTGCCTCTTGTTCGGCGGTTATGTTGCCCTCATTGCGACATTTGTCGCGCAAGGTCTTGGCAGCGTTCATCGTCTGGCGCATCTTGAGCTCTTCGTGCTCTTGCTGTGCCAATGTCTTGTCAAGAAGTTCTTTTAAGCTAGTTCTCTCTTGGGATTTTTCCAGTGACTCAATGCGATGATTAATCTCGGTGATTTGCGCCTCGCCAGTGCGGAAAAGCCCTTGTGGCTCAAGCAAGTTGTAGATGTGCGGCACAAAGTAGGGATTATTGCCGTTGTGGGCGAGGTTGCCAGAATAGGCGGCTAGGAAGCCAAGTGCGCTATCGTCATCTTTCACCACAAGCACGCCCAGCATTTTGCCGGCAAGGAGTTCGTCGTGCCACTGATCTTGGTTGAGAGCGTAGTCCATAACCTCACGAGCCGCCACCTTGCACAACTCGTGCGGCACATAGTGGAAGGGAAAAGTAAACCGCGCGGGCAGCTCCACGCCACTCACGTCATGCAAGAACCTATGCAGTTTGTTATCCAAAATCACGCCACAAAACTACAAAAATATTGAGATAAAACCACCAAGTTCCACTATTTTTCACAAAATGTTTTGATAAGTTTCGTGGATGTATGGATGTATTATACGTATTAATAAACTATAAAAAGAATATATAGTAAATTATATTTGAAAACTATTTTGTAATTTTGCAAGTTGAGACCTATGGCGCGAGGTTTCAGGTCACAAAAACACATATGCGCCTCATTTTTGAAAGATTATTAAATGGCTCAAGAATTAGAATTACAAGATAACAATCAGCCACAAGGCAGCGACTTTGGTGGATATGAGAAATTGGTGACGCTCACACCGCGTGAGCACATCCGTTTGCGTCCAGGAATGTATATCGGCAAGCTGGGTGACGGCTCGCAGAGCGACGACGGCATCTATGTGCTGATGAAGGAAGTTATTGACAACTCCATCGACGAGTTTAACACCGGTTTTGCCAAGCCACGCATCGATATCACTGTCGATGACGGAAAGGTGACAATCCGCGACTATGGTCGTGGTATCCCCCTCGACCAGGTGAAAGACGCATCGAGCAAGATGAATACCGGCGCTAAGTATGATACGAAGAACTACAAACGCTCTGTAGGTCTTAACGGTGTGGGCATTAAGGCGGTGAACGCCCTGTCATCGCATTTCTTCATTCGTTCGGTGCGCGACGGACAATGCTCGGCTGTGACCTATAAGGAGGGTCTCGTTGAGAAAGAGACTGGCATTATTGATGCTCAGCCCGACGATGAGAATGGCACTGTAGTAGAGTTCACTCCCGATAGCACCATTTTCAAGAACTATGAGTACCGTGATGACATCATCGAGGTGATGATTAAGAACTACTCGTTCCTCAACACAGGTCTCTCGCTCTACTATAACGGCAAGCGCTACCACTCGCGCAACGGCTTGAGCGACTTGGTCAATGAGAATATGACCAACGATCCGCTCTATCCGCTCATGCACTTCACTGGTGAAGACATAGAGGTCGTGATTACACACGCAGCGCAGATGGGCGAGGAGTTCTATTCGTTTGTAAATGGTCAGCACACTACACAGGGTGGAACTCACCAGAGTGCGTTCCGAGAGGCTCTGTCACGCACCATCAAGGACTTCTACGGCAAGAACTTCGAGTATAGCGACATCCGCAATGGCATCGTCGCCGCCATCAGCATCAAGGTGGAGGAACCGGTGTTTGAGTCGCAGACTAAAATTAAACTCGGTTCGAGTGTGATGTGGAAAGATGGCCCCACCATCTACAAGTTCATCAACGACTTCATCAAGAAGGAACTTGACAACTATCTTCACAAGACTCCTGCCACTGCCGACGTGCTGCTAAAGAAGATTCAAGAGAACGAGAAAGAGCGCAAGGCAATTGCTGGTGTGACAAAGGTCACCCGCGAGCGCATGAAGAAGGCTGCGCTGCACAACGATAAGTTGCGCGACTGCCGCGTGCATTATAACGACAGCCGTGGCGACCGACGCGAGGAGACCTGCCTTTTTATCACCGAGGGACTCTCGGCAAGCGGCTCCATCACCAAGATTCGCGACGTGCAGACCCAAGCAGTGTTCTCGCTGCGAGGCAAGCCGCTCAACACCTTCGGCGTGGCGCCAGGCATAGTTTATAAGAACGAGGAGTTTGGTTTGCTTCAGGCTGCACTCAATATCGAGGACGGCATGGAGGGACTTCGCTACAACAAGGTGATTATCGCTACTGATGCCGATGTCGATGGCATGCACATTCGCCTGTTGCTTCTCACTTATTTCTTGCAGTTCTACCCCGAGTTGGTCAAGAGCGGTCACTTATATATCTTGCAGACCCCGCTCTTCCGTGTGCTCAACCGCAAGGATGCTAAGCGCAAGAACCGAAGCGCTGGTCGCGAGGCTAAGAAGAACAAGGTGGAGACCTACTACTGCTATAGCGATGAAGAACGCATTGCCGCCATCAACAAACTTGGCGATAACGCTGAGATAACGCGATTCAAAGGTTTGGGAGAAATCTCGCCCGAGGAGTTTGTCGATTTCATCGGCCCCGAGATGCGCCTCGACCGTGTGCGCTTGCGCAAAGAGGATAACGTGAAGCAGCTGCTCACATTCTTTATGGGCAAGAACACTATGGAGCGCCAGAACTTTATTATTGACAACTTAGTAATTGAAGACGATGAAGACATCACAGTGCACTGATGGCAAGAGAATTGCCATGTTTCAGGGGTCGTTCGATCCGTTTACTCGCGGTCATGAGTCGATAGTGCGCAGAGCGTTGCCATTATTTGACGAGATAGTGGTGGCAGTAGTAAGCAACATAGCCAAGAAACCATTTATGAGCATTAACAATCGCATGGAGTTCATCAAGCAGGTGTTTGCCGATGAGCCGCGGGTGCGCGTGGTGGCTAGTGATGGACTTACCGTCGATGTGGCCCGTGAGGTGGGTGCTACTTGCCTGCTGCGTGGCGTGCGCATGATCCAGGATTTCGAGAACGAGATGCACATGGCTGAGATCAACCGCCGTTTGGGTGGTATTGAGACAGTGCTGCTTTACACTTTGCCCGAGTTCAGCCACATCAGTTCAACAATCGTTCGCGAGTTATTCAATTATAATCAAGACGTTAGCGAGTATATTCCTAAAAATGCCAATATCGATTTGTTAGGCAAGTAACTAAGTAAAAAGTAGAATAAGATATGAAAAAAATTGCAATCACATTAATTCTGTTTGTGGGAGTTGTGACTCTTGTTGGGGCGCAATATGGACGTGGTGGTTCGATGCAGAAACTGCTCAACGCCCAGTATGCCATCAACAACTTCTATGTTGATACTGTCAACGAGGAGAAGCTCATTGAGGAGGCCATCAAGGGCATGCTCGAGAGCCTTGACCCACATTCAACATATACCGATGCCAAGGAAACCAAAGAACTTGAAGAGCCTCTGCAGGGCGAGTTCAGTGGCATTGGCATCCAGTTCAACATGAAACAAGACACGCTTTACGTGATTCAGACCATCGTGGGTGGACCATCGGAGAAAGTGGGCATCATGGCAGGCGACCGCATTGTCACCGTGAACGACACCACTATCGCTGGTGTGAAGATGAAGAATAGCGACATCATGAAGCGATTGCGTGGTAAGAAGGGAACTAAGGTTACCGTGCAAGTAAAGCGTGGCAGTAGTCCAGAGCTTATTACTTTCCGCATCACTCGCGACAAAATTCCTTTGTACAGTGTAGATGCTACCTATATGATTGACGAAAAAACAGGATATGTTCGCATCTCACGTTTTGGCGCCAAAACTCACGAGGAGATGGTTGAAGCCATTCAGAAACTCGAAAAGCAGGGCATGAAGCAACTCATCATCGACCTGGGTGATAATGGTGGTGGTTATCTAAATGCTGCTATCGACATGTGTAATGAGTTCTTGCAGCGCCGTCAGCTCATCGTCTATACTCAGGGCAACAACTCGCCACGTCAGGAGGGCAACGCCGATGGTTCAGGACATTACAAGGACCTCAAACTTGTGGTGCTCGTTGACCAATTCTCGGCATCGGCAAGCGAGATTTTCGCTGGTGCTATGCAAGATTGGGACCGTGCTGTTATTGTGGGCCGACGTTCTTACGGCAAGGGCCTAGTGCAGCGTCCGTTCCGTTTCGACGACGGTTCGATGATTCGCCTCACAGTGGCACGTTACTACACTCCTTCAGGTCGTTGCATTCAGAAACCCTATGTTAAGGGCGACAAGAAACAATATGAGGAAGACTTGCTCGACCGCTCAAAGGAAGGCGAGTACTACCATCTCGACAGTATCCAGTTTAACGATTCACTGAGTTACAAGACTTTGAAAAACGGTCGCACTATCTACGGTGGCGGCGGTATCATGCCCGACGTGTTTGTGCCCCTCGACACTACCGAGAACAGCAAGTACTACCGTGACATGATGGCTAAGGGCATCATTAATCAGTATGCGGTTGACTACGTTGATAAGCACCGCGCTGATATTAAGAACAAATACAAAGACGTTTATGACTATGACAAGCGTTTCTCGCTCACCGATGCCGACTTAAAGGACTTTATCGCTATGGGAGAAAAGGATAGCGTAAAATACAATGAGAAGGACTACAAAACTAGCGAGAATCTCTTTAAGACAGTGCTCAAAGGCTTGATTGCACGTGATGTATATGCCGATCCAGGCGCTTACACCATCATTGTAAATCATCGCAACAAGGATGTGCAAGAGGCTCTGCGAGTAATCAACGATGATAAACTCTTTAATTCTCTACTCACTCGCGGCAATCCTGAGTATGACCGCCTTGCCCGCGAGCATAAAGAGAAGAAAAAGAAAAAATAAATTAAGTGTTAAGTGTTAAGTTTTAAGTGGGTGCCTGCGGCGCATAACTGATAATGGGAAATGATGACCGTGGCTCAAAACTGAAAACTCAAAACTGAAGACTGACAACTGATAACTGATAACTGATAACTGAAAACCTACTATGGCTGGCATGGGACCTGGCATGGGACCAGGAATGAGGGGCGGCGGTGGTCGCCGGCAACAGGGCACTGTGAAAATGCCTCCTGGGGGCATGAAGACTGTGGCTCGAATGCTCAAGATGCTGCTTGGCAACTACAAGTGGTCGTTGCTTATTGTGGCGGTGTGCATTCTTGTCACCACAGCCACCACTTTGACCTCAACGCTTTTCACCCGCACCCTCATTGATGACTATATTGCGCCACTAAGCATGGCTGCCAATCCCGACTTTGGGCCCCTAGCGGTGACGCTCTTCAAACTCGCCGCTGTGCTTCTTGTGGGTGTGGGGTGTTCCTACCTCAACAGTCGCCTCATGATAAACGTGAGCCAGGGCATGCTGCTTAAGCTCCGTGAAAATCTTTTTGAGCACATGGAGTCGCTGCCCATCAAGTTCTTTGACCAGAACTCTCATGGCGATGTGATGAGTGTATATACCAATGATGTCGATTCCCTACGTCAGACTGTAGGTAACAGCCTCCCCAACGTGTTTAGCTCGCTCATCACCATCGTTGCTACGCTCACGAGCATGATTGTGCTTTGCTGGCAGCTCACGTTGCTCACTATAGCCCTCACGGGCGTGATGGTCTTCACCACCAAGTGGCTTGGTGGACTCTCGGCGACCTACTTCCGCCGCCAGCAGAACGACATGGGCGCTATGAATGGTTTTGTTGAGGAAATGCTAACAGGACAAAAAGTTGTCAAGACATTCTGCCATGAGGATGAGGCTATTGAGGAATTTGAGAAACTCAACGAGAGTCTGCGCGATAGCGCCTGCAATGCCAATAAGGTCGCCAACATTGTGATGCCCATCAATGGCAATCTCTCTAACCTTATTTATGTGACTTGCGCTGCGGTGGGTGCTATGGTGGCAATAGGCGAGGGTTCTGTTGTGCTCTCAGTGGGCACCTTGGTTTCGTTCCTTACTCTCATCAAGAACTTCACCCAGCCAGTGTCGCAAATCAGTAACCAAGTAAACAGTGTGGTGGCATCGCTGGCAGGTGCCGAGCGTGTGTTCAAAATTATGGACCAGAAAGGCGAGGACGACGGCACTGCTACCGTTCACCTTGTCAATGTGGAAGAGAATGCCGATGGCACGCTTGTCGAGACACCGCAAGTCACTCATCTGTGGGCTTGGAAAAAACCTGTGAACAATGGTTATGAACTGGTGAAACAGCAAGGTGAGGTTGATTTCTCGCAAGTTGATTTCAGCTATGTGCCAGAGAAGCAAGTGCTCTTCGATATCGATTTAGATACAGATGCAGGTCAGAAGGTGGCTCTCGTGGGTGGCACTGGTGCCGGCAAGACAACTATCACTAACCTTATCAACCGTTTCTACGACATTCAGAGTGGCACAATTCTCTATGATAATATCCCCATCACCACCATCTGCAAGCCCGATCTCAGGCGCAGCCTCGGCATGGTGTTGCAAGAGACGCATCTCTTCACCGGCACAGTGATGGACAATATTCGCTATGGACGTCTTAATGCAACCGATGAGGAATGTGTTGCAGCAGCAAAACTGGTTCATGCTCATGATTTCATTTCACGTCTGGCGCAAGGTTACAACACAATGCTTAATGCCGACGGTGGCAACCTCTCGCAGGGTGAGCGTCAGCTAATTGCCATTGCGCGAGCCGCAGTTGCTAACCCGCCAGCTCTCATACTCGATGAGGCGACCAGCAACATCGATACACGCACAGAGCGCCTCATCCAGCAGGGCATGGATTCACTCATGAATGGCCGCTCAACCTTCGTCATCGCGCACCGCCTCAGCACAGTGCGCAACGCCGACATTATCGTGGTTATGGAACATGGACACATCATAGAACAAGGCACTCACGATGAGCTGATCGCTCAACAAGGCCGCTACTACCAACTTTACACTGGCCACGGAATAACAGACTAATTAAGAAACTAATAATATTCATAACAACTATAAAACAAAAACAATGTCTAAGAAAATTACCGAAAAAGTTACTTGGGTGGGCAAAGTTGACTGGGAACTCACTCATTTTCATGGCGACGAGTTATCAACCTTTAAGGGTTCAAGCTATAACTCTTATCTAATTAAGGATAAGAAAACCGTGCTCATAGACACCGTGTGGGGACCATACGACCGCGAGTTTGTGGCTCGTCTCAAGGAAGTGGTTGACCTCAAAACCATCGATGCTATAATCATGCAGCACAACGAGAGTGACCACAGCGGCGCTCTGCCCGAGTTGATGCGTGAAATTCCCGATGTTCCCATCTATTGCACCGCTAAGGGCAAGGCAATCATTCAGGGCCATTACCATCAAGATTGGAACTTTGTGACTGTGAAGACAGGCGACAAGCTCGAGATTGGTGACTCTACACTCACCTTCATCGAGGCTCCTATGCTTCACTGGCCCGACACTATGTTCACCTACATGGACGGAGAAAACATACTTTTCTCTAACGATGGCTTCGGCCAGCACTACGCTACCGAGTCGCTATATGACGACCGTGTAGATATGGCCGAGATGCTCTATGAGGCAAAGAAATACTATGCCAACATCCTTGCCCCGTTCAGCATGATGGTGACACGCAAACTCAACGAGATTCTTGCCATGAACCTGCCCCTGAACATGGTTTGCCCAAGCCATGGCGTTATTTGGCGCAAGAACATAGGCATGATTATCGAGAAATACCAACAATGGGCTGCCAACTATCAGGAGAATAAAATCACAATCGTCTATGACACAATGTGGAACAGTACCCGCATCATGGCGCAGGAGATTGCTCGTGGCATTCAAGAGGTAGATTCAGAGGTAGAAGTGAAAATCTACAATGCAGCTCACGAAGATAAGAACGATGTACTCACTGAGATTTTCGCGTCGAAGGCTATTCTCGTGGGTTCGCCCACCATTAACAATGGCTTGGCTCATGCCGTTACTGGATTGCTCGAAATGGCTAAGGGCATGAAGCTCAAGAACAAAAAAGCCGCCGCATTTGGCAGTTACGGCTGGAGCGGTGAGGGCATTAAGCTCTTGAGTGGCCTCCTTGTAGGTTGTGGCTTTGAGCTTATCAACGACGGCATCCGCATCCAGTGGGTGCCCGACCAGGCCGCCATCGAGCAATGCCGCCAGTATGGCCGCGAGCTTGCCAAGGCACTGTAAATTTATCAAAGAGACAGCTTCTTTTATATGAAGAAGTGACTAAAAACCTATAATACTATGGACTTATTACTGCCTAGTAAGATAAACAGTCAGAAAGGCGACATCCTCCGTGAGGTGCGTCAAGTGACCATTATTGGTGCCAATGGTGCCGGCAAGTCCCGCTTTGTGAACAAACTAGTGGAGCAGTGTGGTGACCAGGCGTTCCGCATGTCGGCGCTGAAAGCCATCTTTGCAACCGCCGATAAGATGCCGCAGCTCAAGGGCTCTATCTCTGAACGCTTCGACAAGCTTAACAAAAACATGCAGCAAGTGTTCAACACCGCTACAACAGAGTTTGACAAACTCACGTACGTGATGATGGTTGATGAGTTCCGCGACTTGATGAATTTCAAGGCTCATCGCCTTATGAAAGAAGAGATAGCCTTTCCTAAGACAAAGCTCGATGTGGTGGTGAAGAACTGGCAGGAAGTGTTTCCCAAGAACAAAATCTTGCGTGAGAACGGAAAGCTGCTATTCACCACCGAGGGTCAAAAAGATAAATATTCGTCGCTGCGACTTAGCGATGGCGAGAAGGCTGTGCTCTACTATCTGGGTGCGGTGCTCTATGCTATGGAAGATGCCGTGATTTTTGTCGATGACCCAGAGTCGTTTATCCACCCATCAATCATGCACACCCTATGGAACGTGATTGAGGAGATGCGACCCGACTGCACCTTTGTCTATAGTACTCACGATGTGGACTTTGCCAGCTCACGAGTCGATAATAAGTGCGTGTGGGTCAAGGATTTCAACCCCGAGCAGGAAACTTGGGACTACGAGGTCCTCAATTCGAGCAACAACCTGAGTGACAGCCTATATATTGACTTGCTAGGTACGCGTAAGCCAGTCCTCTTTGTGGAAGGTGACGAGGAACATAGCATCGACTCAAGGCTATATTCGTTGGTTTTCCCAGAATATACTGTCAAACCCTTAGGCAGTTGCAACAAGGTGATAGAGAGTGTGCGCTCGTTCAATGATCTTGAAGGCTTGCACCACCTCGATAGTTGGGGCATCGTTGACCGTGACCGCCGCGACGAGAAGGAGGTAGAATATCTGCGTAAAAAGAAAATTCTTGTGCCCAACGTTGCCGAGATTGAGAACATCTTAATGCTCGAGGGCGTGGTGCGCGCTGTAGCAAAATATCGCCACAAGAACGAGGATGACGTGTTTGGTAGCGTGAGCCGAGCTGTCATCAAGAACTTCGATAACGAGATTAAGCAGCAGGCCCTAATGCATACTCGCCACCGAGTGAAGCACGACATCGAGATGCGTGTTGATATGAAATTCCGCAATATCAGCGCCCTCGAAGACCACATGATTGATCTCGTCAATGAGATTAACCCACGTGGCATCTATGAGATGCTCTGCCGAGAGTTTCATGTTTATGTTCAAAAGAAGAACTATGATGAAGTGCTCAAGGTATATAACCAGAAACTTATGCTCACTCAGAGCGGAGTGGCTGGACTGTGTGGGCTCAAGAGCCGTGAGGAGTATGTCAAGATGGTGCTAAAGATCCTCAAGGGTAATGGTCGTGAGGCAATTGCCATCAGAAAAGCCATTAAACGATGTTTCGGGCTTGACGACATTGTAGCAAGTGGTGAAGTGAATTAAGATTTGTATCGATCAAAAAAAGCGGCTGGCAATCATTTTGCCAGCCGCTGCATTATTTATTCATTTACTCGTTTATGGATTTTTGGCTTATTGGTCATTTTGCGTGTTGAAATCTCTGAGAAAGCCGATCAATCCTTATCTTTGCAGCATTTATTATCAATATGATGCAAAAAATGCTT
>CACYVC010000015.1 GCA_902777835.1 uncultured Bacteroidales bacterium
AGAAGAAACTCAATAGAAGGCCAAGGGAAAAACTAAATTTCTCAACACCAAAGATAGAGTTCTTTAAACATTTTGCCTAATTTTGCACTTGCCAGTTGATTCTACAACTCAAAACTCAAAACCGATAACTCTAAACTATTATTAAAATAATGTGTGTATTTAAAAATAAATTACTATTTTTGCAGTTTGTAAGGAAGCCATTAGTGCAAAATTCCTTATCACAAAACAAAAACAACAAAGCAAACATAAACAACAGAAATATGAAAACTGCTGACCGAGCATCACGCAATCATACTATTATCAAGTGGATGTGGAGAGGTCTAGCCCTCTTCTTCGCTGGTTTACTAGTGATGTTTTTCCTTATCTACAACGGTATCGTAGGCTACATGCCACCAATCGACGAACTACGCAACCCTGCCGACAACTTCGCCTCGACGATGTACACCGCCGATGGCGTAGAGATGGGAAAGATATTCCAGAGTAACGGAAACAGATTCTATGTGGAGTTTGACCAAATCTCGCCATTCCTGAAAGATGCTCTCATCGCCATAGAGGACGAGCGCTACTATGAGCACTCGGGCATCGACGCGACAGCGATAGGCCGCTCGGTCATCAAGCGCATCATCATGGGCCAGAAGGAGGCAGGTGGTGGCAGTACTATCACCCAGCAGCTCGCCAAGCAGCTCTACACTCCTTCGTCGAAGAACATCCTAGAGCGCGCGATGCAGAAACCCATCGAGTGGGTAATCGCCATGAAGCTCGAGAGGTATTACACCAAAGACGAGATCATGCAGATGTACTTCAACCAGTTTGACTTCCTCAACAATGCCGTGGGTATCAAGAGCGCCTGCTACGTATATTTCGGCAAGAACTCACCCAGCGAGCTCAACGTGCAGGAGGCAGCGATGCTCGTGGGAATGTGCAAGAACCCAGCTTTCTACAACCCTCTGAGATACCCCGAGCGCGCTAAGGAGCGCCGCAACTTGGTGCTGCAAAAGATGTATGAAGCAGGCTATCTCACACAGGCCGACTGCCAGCGTGCACAGAACACCGAAATCATGCTTGCCTACCACAAAGTATCTCACAACGAGGGTTTTGCACCCTACGCCCGTGAAGAAATTGTGCGCATGATGATGGCGACAAAACCCGTATATAAGAACTATCCCGCCTGGAACAAGCAGGCTTTCTATGCCGACTCTGCACAATGGGTTGACAACCCCCTATATGGTTGGTGTAACAAGAACTACAAGTCCGACGGCAAACCCTACAACATCTATACCGATGGCCTGAAAATCTACACCACCATCGACAGCAAGATGCAGCAGTATGCCGAGGAAGCCGTCAAGGAGCACATGACATATCTGCAAGGCGTCTTCTGGTCGGAGCACGGCATCAGCTCAGGAGAGACAGGAAACAAAGACCCCTATACCAGCAGCCGCAGCGAGTTGCCTCAGTCGGTTAAAGACCGCCTTATCCGCAATGCCATTGTCAACTCCACTCGCTACAAGACCTTGAAAGCTCAAGGGAAGAGCGAGAACGAGATAATGGAGAACTTCAACACCAAGCAGCACATCTCAGTCTTTGACCTCAAGAACGGTGAGAGAAACATGTTCATCACTCCTCTAGACTCACTGCTGTTCACCAAGAGCATATTGCGATGCGGCATGATGTCGATGGACGCCACCACTGGCGAGGTGAAAGCCTACGTTGGTGGCCCCGACTTCAACCATTTCTCCTACGACATGGTGTCGGTGGGTAGGCGACAAATCGGTTCGACAATGAAACCATATCTCTACTCATTGGCAATGGAGTGTGGTTATAATCCCTGCGACCTTATCTCCAACCAAAGAATCACCATTGGAGGATGGAGCCCTCGCGGCGGTGGCGGCGGTGGAATGCTCACACTGAAGCAGGCACTCACCACTTCTAACAACACCTGCTCGGCACGACTTATCGACCTGCTCAAGCCCACCAACCTAGTGACTATGCTTCACAACTATGGCTTGACAAACGATTTCGACACCGTGATGCCTTTATGTCTGGGACCTTGCGAAATATCGGTACGTCAGCAGGTCAGCGCCTACTCGGTATTTGCCAACCACGGCATGCGCAGTGACCCAATCTTCGTGTCACGCATCTGCGACAGTCACGGCAACGTGCTAGCCGAGTTCACACCACGACAGAAGGAGGTTATAAATGAAGACTCATATCTGAGAATGCTCACCATGCTCGAGAGCGTTATCGACCACGGTACCGGCCGGCGAGTACGTAGCTATGTAGGCAACATCGAAATGGGAGGTAAAACAGGAACGTCGAACAACAACTCCGACGGATGGTTCATGGCATTCACGCCACAACTTGTGACCGGCGTGTGGGTTGGTGGCGAAGAGCGTTACATACGCTTCTACAACGGTGGCATTGGCCAAGGTGCCGGCCAAGCGCTCCCTATCTGGGGTCTATATATGAAAAAAGTGCTTGCCGACAGCTCTAACCCCTACTCCAGCGACGCATCGTTCAACGTGCCTAGCGGTTACGACTTCTGCTACCGCGAGAAAGGTATTGGACCACGCATCGAAGGTGGAGGCAACGGAAACGGATACCGCTCATCTTCGGGCGGCGGTGGCGGCGGCGAGCAACAATCGCGCGACGAAACCCACCAAGCCGAAGCCATGCAAGGCGTGTTTGACTAGTATCACGACCTAATTGAAGGTACATTTAGTGGCATTTTTGTTAAAGTTTGTTTAAATTTTGGCCGAAATGCCACTAAAATTTTGCCAGTTTTGGAGAAAGTAGTACCTTTGCATTCGCAAATCGCGGGGTGGAGCAGTGGTAGCTCGTTGGGCTCATAACCCAGAGGTCGTTGGTTCGAATCCGGCCCCCGCCACTAACACAAAGAGTTTCAACCGATTATGGTTGAAACTCTTGTTTTTTATTATCTTAAATAAAAGGAATCTAAAATTCAGTGAGCACATTAGGAATTATAAATAGCGTATAGTGAATTGCGCATTGTGAATTAGAGTAGGCGCAGCCCAATTGTGCATTGTGCATTATGAATTATGCATTACATATAACTCCTATCAGCGTCGCACTCGTGGCTTTCTCCACTTTGCACATCACCTTGTCGCCCACTTTTGTGTCGCCAGCAGGGAAGACGATGACCTTGTTTTGCTGGGTGCGGCCAAACATATCATCCTTCGAACGCTTGCTGTAACCTTCTACTAGCACCTCAAAGGTCTTACCCACATCGGCGCGGTTGCTGCACAACGAGAGTTCGTTCTGCAGGGCAATCATGCGATTCAGACGGTCGATTTTCACATCTTCGGGCACGTTGTCGGGGAGACGCTTAGCGGCGAAGGTGCCTGGACGCTCGCTGTACTTGAACATGAAAGATGAGTCAAAACCAACCTCGCGCATCAAGCTGAGAGTCTCCTGAAAATCCTCCTCGGTCTCGTCGTGGAAGCCAGTGAACATATCGGTAGAGATGCCACAGTCAGGGATTGCTTGGCGAATGCGCGTTATTCGGTCAAGATACCACTCACGGGTGTATTTGCGGTTCATGAGTTTTAGCACCTTGTTGCTGCCGCTCTGTACCGGCAAGTGGATGTGGTTACAGATATTGGCGTGGCTCGCCATCGTATCGATGATAGCATCGCTTAGGTCCTCAGGATTGCTCGTGGTAAAGCGCACTCGCATCTCAGGAGCTGCCTCGGCCACCATTGCCAGCAGCGCTGCAAAATCGACGCTTCCATCATTATCTTTGTAGAGATAAGAATTAACATTCTGTCCGAGCAATGTCACCTCCTTGAAGCCTTTTGCTTGCAGGTCGTTAAGCTCGTTGAGAATGCTCTGAGGCTCACGGCTACGCTCGCGGCCACGAGTGTAAGGAACGATGCAGTAGGTGCAGAAATTGTTGCAGCCACGCATGATGGAAATGAAGCCGCTGATGCGGTTTGCACTGATGCGAGTGGGGATGATATCGCGGTAGGTCTCAGTAGTAGAGAGCTCCACGTTGATCGCCTTCTCGCCATTCTCAGCGGCAGTGATGAGAGTTGGCAAGTCGAGATAGCTGTCGGGGCCAGCCACCAAATCTACACCGTGGTTGTTGATAAGCTCGTCCTTCATGCGCTCGGCCATACAGCCAATAATGCCGATAATGAGACGGCGCTGACGCATGCGACGAAGGGCGTTGAGGGTGTTCAGGCGCGCGAAAATGCGTTGCTCGGCATTATCACGCACGCTGCACGTGTTGATAAAGATGGCATCGGCTAGGTCTAGATCATCGGTAGTGCCATAGCCCGCCATCTGCATCACGCTTGCCACAACTTCGCTGTCGGCAACATTCATTTGGCAGCCATAAGTCTCAAGAAAAAGCTTCTTCGAGAACTCTCCACCACCCTCATATTTCAAATTCAGTGTGTTCATTTATTATATTATAATGTATAACCTTATAAAAACAACTGCAAAGTTACGACATTTTGCGATAAGTAGCAAAAATGCTCTGTATTGGCTATACAAAACAACCCTTTTTTCGCACTTTTAAAAAAATGTGTGGGTAAAATGGTTGTGGGTAAGAAAATTATGCTTACCTTTGCAGTCGCGTTTTCCGGGAACGAATCTGGAAGACCTGTGATTATTAACTTTTTTACTAACATTTAAATGAGCGAAGAATTAAAAAATTCTCCAATTTCACCCATTGAGGACTTCGATTGGGAAGCCTTTGAGCGTGGTGATAGCAAAAAAAATGAGTCTTATGAGACTCTGGAAGCCGCCTACGACAAGTCGCTTGGCGCTATCAAGGACAAAGAAGTAACCGAAGGTACTGTTATCTCAATCAACAAGCGCGAGGTAGTAGTTAACATTGGCTACAAGTCGGACGGTATTATTCCTTACAACGAGTTCCGTTACAACCCCGACCTGAAGGTAGGCGACACCGTTGAGGTGTTTGTTGAGAATCAGGAGGACCGCAAAGGCCAGCTGGTGCTCTCGCACAAGAAAGCTCGCACTGCTAAGAGTTGGGATCGCGTTAACCAAGCGCTTGAGAATGATGAGATCATCAAGGGTTACATCAAGTGTCGCACTAAGGGCGGTATGATCGTTGACGTATTTGGCATCGAGGCCTTCTTGCCTGGCAGCCAAATCGACGTTAAGCCCATCCGTGACTATGATGTATTTGTTGACAAGACCATGGAGTTCAAGGTTGTAAAGATCAACCAAGAGTACAAGAACGTAGTGGTTTCTCACAAAGCACTTATTGAGGCCGAGCTTGAGCAGCAGCGCAAAGACATCATCGCTAAGCTCGAGAAGGGTCAAGTGCTCGAAGGTACCGTTAAGAACATCACCAGCTATGGCGTATTTATCGACCTCGGTGGCGTTGACGGTCTTATCCACATCACCGACCTCTCTTGGGGCCGCGTGAACAATCCAGCCGACATCGTTGAGCCTAACCAGACCCTCAACGTTGTTATCCTCGACTTTGACGAGGAGAAGAAGCGTATCGCTCTCGGCTTGAAGCAGTTGCAGCCACATCCATGGGATAAGCTCGATGAGAACCTCAAGGTTGGCGACAAGGTAACCGGTAAGGTTGTTGTCATGACCGACTATGGCGCATTCGTAGAGATTGCTCCTGGCGTAGAGGGTCTTATCCACGTGAGCGAAATGAGCTGGTCGCAGCACTTGCGCAGCGCTCAGGACTTCCTCAAGGTGGGCGACGAGGTAGAGGCAGTTATCCTCACTCTCGACCGCGACGAGCGCAAGATGTCTCTTGGCATCAAGCAGCTCAAAGAGAATCCTTGGGACAAGATCGAGGAGCGTTACCCAGTTGGATCAAAGCACACTGCAAAAGTTCGCAACTTCACCAACTTTGGTGTATTTGTAGAGCTTGAGGAAGGCGTTGACGGACTTATCCACATCAGCGACCTCTCTTGGACCAAGAAGATCAAGCACCCAAGCGAGTTTACTCAGATTGGTGCCGACATCGACGTTGTAGTTCTTGAGATTGACAAGGACAACCGTCGCCTCAGCCTTGGTCACAAGCAGCTCGAGGACAATCCTTGGGATAACTTCGAGACTATCTACACCGTGGGCAGCATCCACGAGGGTACCATCACCGAGCTCCTCGACAAGGGCGCAGTGATCAGCCTGCCTTACGGCGTTGAGGGATTTGCCACTCCTAAGCACCTTGTTAAGGAAGACGGCACTCCAGCAAAGCAAGACGAGAAATTGCAATTCAAGGTTATCGAGTTCAACAAGGATGCTAAGCGCATCATCTTGAGCCACAGCCGCATCTTCGAGGATGAGCAGAAGGCCGAAGCCCGCAAGGCAAAGAAAGCTACCGCTAAGGCAGCTGCAGCCGAGGAGCAGCCAGTAGCTCAGTCGAGCAACGTTGAGAAGACCACTCTTGGTGACATCGACGCACTTGCCGAACTGAAGCAGAAACTCGAGAAGGGCGAGTAACCCACAATTGATTTCTTGAGAAAAACAAAAACGCCAGGTCCAATGAGGACTTGGCGTTTTTCTATGTAAAACACACGAATTAAAGCTTTATCTGAGCCTAAAGGCAATGACTACCCAATCAGTCGGTCTATCTGTGCTTGGCTGGCATTGGGCAGGATGTGGTGAAGATGCTCGGCGATGATTTGTCGTGACTGCTCAGGGCTATTGTCACACTGGCACATCTCTTTGCCTAGCAAGCGCTCGGGAGTGGTAAGCAATGACCAGCCCCAGCCGTAATCGCGGCCATGACGGTCTTTGGGATAGACAAAATCCTCGGTGATGATGAGGCACTGCATCTGAAGGCGAGTGACGTAGGAGTCGAAACGGCTGCGCATCTTTCCGCCAGTGAACCCGCACATTGCTCGCAGTTCGCGCGTAATAAGGCTGCCATGCTCTTGCAACGTAAGCAAGATGGTCTCTTCAATCGATCCCGGAGCAGGCTCTGGCTTCGTGCTACGGCGCCAGTTGCACCAATCGGGCCACCACCGCTTGCTCACAAAACCTGCCTTACCGTTGAAGAACTTGCCATAGACGCAATTGCCCTCGGTGATGATAGGACCTTTCCACTTCCACAATGGCCAATCCCAGCCCTCGTCGGTCGCCACATAGCGGCAGTCGGCATCCACCATCTCCTCGGCGCTGAAACCTACCACTCCCCCATCGAGCAACGGCAGGAAGCCCAGTTCCTCAATCGCCGCCATAAGTTCGTGGCAAGTGCTGATGTTTCTTCTCATCATATTACTTACTATTTACTCATTACAATTATGCATTAACTTTTCCAGCTCATTGTAGAGTCGGTGCAGGGGCAGACCCATCACATTGTAGAAACTGCCGTTGATGTGGCGCACGCCCATGCAACCTATCCACTCCTGGATACCGTAGGCGCCTGCCTTGTCGAGTGGACGGTAGTTATCTACGTAATAATTGATGTCATCATCGCTGAGCTCAGCGAACTCCACATCAGTCACCGCACTGAACGAGGAAATCTTGTCAATCGTCACAATGGTGACGCCTGTCACCACTTTGTGGGTCTTTCCCGAGAGTTCGCGCAGCATGCGTCGAGCATCATCGGCATCTTTAGGCTTGCCAAGCACCTCGTTGCCGAGAATCACCACAGTATCGGCAGTGATGATGAGTTCGCCAGCGTTCATCTCGCTCTTATAGGCATGAGCCTTCTTACGCGAGATATACTCGGCAATCTCCAACACCGGCAACTCTTGCGGATAACTCTCGTCAATGCCCTTTAGGGTCCTTACTGTGAAGTCAATTCCCAAATCACCCAGCAACTCCCTGCGACGTGGCGAGTTGCTAGCAAGAATGACATTGTATCTAGTTAGTTTTTCTAAAAGCATAGAAACCAAATAATTTACTATATTTTCTAGAATTTATAGATTGTGAATTGTGCATTGTGTATTATGCATTGAGTAACTACCATCCGAAGGCGTGCTCATCGTCCATCCATAGGCCTTGGGCGGTGAGAACTTGTTCGATGATGTCGCGGGCCACACCGTGACCGCCGTTGCAAGGAGACACATATGTGGCAATCTCCTTGACCTGTAAAGCAGCATCGGCAGGAGCCACCGAGAGGCCTGCGGCACGCATGGCGTGCATGTCGGGAATGTCGTCGCCTACGAAAATAACCTCACGAGCTTCGAGATCTGCATCTTTGAGCCACTGCTCAAAAAGTGGCAACTTAAATGCGGCCCCCATATATATATATTTTACCCCCAGGCTTCGATAGCGCAGTTCCACGGCATCAGAACGTCCGCCGCTGATGATGGCGAGCTTGAGGCCCTTCTTCACCGCAAGCTGAATGGCATATCCGTCCTTGATGTTAAGCATGCGGCACGGCATCCCGTCCTCACTCATGGGGATAGTACTCGGCGACAACACGCCATCCACGTCAAATGCGATTCCCTTAATCTTTGTCAAGTCCATAATACATCGTTATTTCTGGCAAAATTACACAAATATTCTATAATGAACAAATCAAAGCGGCACCCACTGTAAAGAGATGCCGCTTTTATATTATAATATAAAAGATGTATTTTTACTTCACAACCTTACCTGACTTTGTCGCTAAAAATGTCGTTTTTTTGATAAAATGCGGCATGGCAGCATGTTAACTGATTTTTGTGCTCTGGAAAGGGTGTCCCAATAGGAAAATGTGTACCTTTGTGGCATGTTTGTGCGCAAAAAACGTAATAAAAGTGGCTCCGTCAGTGTCCAGGTTGTAGCTAAGGACAATGGGAAGTATCGTGTTGTCAAGACTGTTGGCTGCAGCAGTGACCCGGCTCAAGTTGATTGCCTGTACCGCCAAGGACAGGAATGGGTCAGGAGCTTTGGCGGCCGTCAGATGAGCCTTGATTTTAATTGTGGGATTGACAGCTTTGACCAGATTGAGCGTGTGCTGCTGAATGCCCCGTTGCTGTTGCTGGGCAAATACTATGACGATATCGGCTTTGGCCAGATTGACGACAAAACGCTGCGGGAACTGGTGATTGCCCGCGTGAGCGAGCCGTTGAGCAAATACGCGACAACCCGTTACCTGCGCTCTCATTTTGGCCGGGAAGTGAAGCCCGGAGTTATTTACCGATACATGGACTCGCTAAAAGACACCCGCCGCGAGATTGTGCAGCAGATAAGCGTGCAGCATACTATGCGTGTTCTGGGCGGCAGAATCGGGCTGGTGTTCTATGATGTAACGACATTGTATTTTGAGAGCAACAAGGAGGACGAGCTGCGTTCTCCAGGGTTCTCCAAGGACGGCAAGACTTCCGAGACACAGGTCGTGCTCGGCTTGCTTGTGAGCCGCGACGGCTATCCATTGTCATACTCCCTGTTCAATGGCGCGCAGTTTGAAGGGAGGACACTTATACCGGTCATTGATGATTTTGTGCAGCGCTTATCATTGACTGATTTTGTCATTGTGGCCGACTCTGGCCTGCTCAACACCAAGAATATTGCGCTGCTCAACCTGGCGGGATACAAGTATGTCGTCGGGGCAAGGATCCGCAACGAAGCCAAGAGTGTCCAAGAGTGGATACTGGGTCTGCCAAAAGCGGACGGGGATCTGCACGAGCATCGCAAAAGCCAGACAGAGCGGCTTATTGTTGGCTATTCAACAAAGCGGGCCGCAAAAAACAGGCTCAACAGAGAGAAGGGGCTGAAACGGCTGGAGAAGTCATATCACTCGGGACGTCTCACAAAAGAGAACATCAACCGCCGAGGCTACAACAAGTTCTTGAGCATAAGCAAAGACGTGCGGGTCACAATAGACAGAGACAAAATAACTGAAGATGAGCGATGGGACGGACTCAAAGGTTATTTGACAAACACAGAACTGCCGGCAGAGCTTGTGGTGGAGCATTACCATGGGCTATGGGTAGTGGAGAGGGCTTTCCGCATAGGCAAGGGACGGTTGGATATGCGGCCGATGTTCCATTTTAAGACAGAGAGAATCGAAGCTCACATATGCATATGCTTCATGGCATACAAGCTCTATAAGGAGCTTGAGAGGGTGATACGACTGAAAAACATCGGAATAAGCGTTGACAAAGTCATTGATATCGCCAAGACGATAACAACGATAACCATCAGAAAAAACAACGGGATAAGGGAGACAAAGACACTGTTCCTTACACAGGAGCAGAAACTAATAGAGCCACTCTTTTAATGCGAAAATGTTTTGGGTGTCCCAACGGCGAAGTCAGGAAATATTCTATAATGAACAAATCAAAGCGGCACCCACTGTAAAGAGATGCCGCTTTAATATTATAATATAAAAGATGTATTTTTACTTCACAACCTTAGTGGTAGTTCTAGTGCCGTCACTGTAGCGAGTCACCACGATGTTCACACCTTGCCAGGGCTTGCCGCTGCGCATGCCAGCGAGGTTGACATATTCCACACCTACAACCTGTGCTTCAGTGTCTACAGTAGTGATGGCAGTAATGTATGAATTCTCGGTCAAGTCGATAGGCCAAGCCTCAATAATTGATGGAGCATCTTCTCTAAACGACAAAGTTTTTTTGGCACCATAAGCATCGGTAGTACGGCGAACTATAAAATGGAAATTATACAACTTTCCTTGATTCCCATCAGCATCAAGGGCATCCATCACTAAATTACCCTCTTTAATATTATAATCCCAGCCACCAATGTAGAAAGCACCATCAAGATCATTATTCAGTCCAGCTGGTATCACAAACTTTGAATTGGCCCTATCCCATTGAGCCCATGTAACATAAGCATATTCCTGAACTTTGGGATTAAGGAAATAATAGTCATTAACAGTCTCGCTAACAGGATAATTCTCGGCTTCACCATTTAAAGTGAGATTATCAGGAAGGAAGTTTACAGTGCAATAAATATTGGGTTCATAAGGAAGGTCGCCATTGATATCCAATTGGCCACTTGTCACTTTCATCTTGTAATTGAGCTTGTTGGTTAGCTTACCAGTCACTGTTCCTTTAGTAATAAGCTTCTTCTCTCCTTGCATCGCCAATTGGGCGCCGTTTGTGTAATCCGAGAAGTCAAGCTCAATCCAGTTGCTCTGATCCCAATCGTTACGGCCAAGCACATTTTCAAACACATTATCTGTTGTATTAAAGTAGTGTGTCTTCATGAAATCCTCTTGACCTTGTTCGGGATGGGTCTTTACGATTGATTTGTCGCCCAAATCCTTACACCACAGACTTGCACCAAATCTGTAAACTCCCTGCAACTGGTCAGAGACAGTATAAGTCTTGCCTTCCTCGCCATGCTCTTCAATCCAACTAAGTGGGGTCTCAATAACCTTGTAATAGCCAGTATTCTCAGCAACAATCCAGCCAAGATAGTTCCAGCCCTTGAGCTCAGTAACAGTCTCGCCCTCGTTTACCACGTCGAGATTTGCAGTAGTGCTGGCACCTGCACTCACGATAGTGGCATCACCAGTATAGCTTGTGCCATTAATGCTACGGTCATACTTGTACTTGAAGTTGGCATCAGGCTCATCGGGATTAATAGCCTTAATCTGACTACAAATGTCGCCAGCAATATTAACTGTCGTACCACTTGAAACAACCTCAGGATTATCGGCAGTACCGTCAGCAGGATCGAAGGTGAGAGAAACTTCTTCTAACTGTACCCAAATGTCTGTCTTTGCACGATTAACATAAATGGTGTAGATACCAGCAGGAATCTTGAATTTATTTTCTTTATAATTATAACCTGATGCTAATGATTTGTGTTCCCCATCGCTTATAGGCTCACCACCATCGGTATATGAAATATAACCTAAGCGGTCGTTTGCGATATCATCCCAACCTCCTTCAGAACCAGGTCTGTTTGCTAATTTTTTTGTCAAATTGAATTCGCTGAATGCATTATTTGGATCTCCACCATATTCACCTGACCCTTTAAAATAAACTTTAAGGTAATATCTGCTATTATCAACATCATAATTGAACTTTTGACCTACATTAGGAGCCCAATCTCCACCATTAGCTTGACCTATAAGATAGAGATCATCTTCAGCTTCGTAGAAATAGGCTGTAATCGTCACGTTGCTATTGGGCATTGAGAAACTATAGAAGTTGCCATCTGCGTAAGTTTCAGTTGGTGTAAGGGTCGTCTCCGTGCCAAAGTTATCGGTAACAATCACCTTATTAATTTTGTATCCATAGTTTGTTTTAACCATAAATGTCATAACATCATCAGCATAATACTGCGCACCATTATAGAAATTCGTGCTTTGACCATTGCAAGTCATAGTACTCTGCTCGAAATAACCACCATTGCTTGGCTCGCACGCAGTAGAAATCATCAATGCAGCCCTGAAATTGGCTGTAATCGTTACGTCGTGATCTGGCATGATGAAGCTATAGTTGCCATCAGACAAATTATAGGTGATTGATTCGCCTGTGACATCATCGGTGACAGTTACAGAGATAAACTCATAATATTCCCAGAGTTCAGGATTATTAGGGTTAGACGTTATATCTATAGGATTAGAGCTTACGTTGAACACAACATTTTGTCCGTCGTAAGACATTACATTGTCGCCCTGTACAATATAGCCTTCAGTAAGAAAGATATTTCCGCATCTCGAACTAGGCTTAATTTCCATAGTAATGTTGTGATATTGCACTGCCTCAAATTCGGCATTGATACGGACATCTGACCCTGGCATTGAGAAAGCATAAGTCTGTCCCAACGTTGTAGTAGTGACGGTAGGAGTTATCTCTGTGTCATCAGTCAAATTAGTGATGGTCACTTTCTTGATTTTGTAGCCTTCTAATGGTGCTACAATAAACGAGACATTGTCCATCATTTGAGAATAGTTGTGTGAACCATCAACAACAATACCATCACGGAGTGTTATTGTGCCATGGCCATCAGTCGCGGTAAACACCTCATATTTTTGGGCTGGCTTGTATAAGAATACTCGCTGTAATGCAAGATTTGTATTTTGAGTAGAATTAGATGTAATATTCCTAAATTGCATTTTGCCATTGTAATGGCGAATGCGATAACCTGTAGTAGCTTCATAGGTTAACATAGCATACCAGTCAAAACCATTAGTGCCTCCAGTAGTGCTGCTATTAATAGCTAATGAAGTATTGACATAGCCAGTATTGCTTGGTGGATTGGCCACTCGAGTTAATCTTTTAGTGGCAAAATCTGTAGGAGAACTTTCATCGGCTGACTCTGTTCTGAGATAGGCACCACCAGCAATGATACGATATGGGTAGTTTGATGAACCACCAGTAGAGAATCTCAAGAACATAACATCGCCTGTAGCTCTTGCCAAGAAACCATTATTAAAGAGATCGACTTTAGTGGACTCGAAATTACCCGAGGTTGACTCGTTTTCTTGATTGCTGCTCAAAGCATCTCCTTGTGTGTCGCCCGATTGTCTTCTATGTACAAGCATATATGTCTTATCACCAGTAACAATTTGATCGCTTCTGGTAACAAGTTCATACATGTCGCCATCCTCTTTGTCAATCGTGATCTCAATATATGCAAAGCGAACTGGGTGTCCTTGACACTTGATGGTGAGTTGCTGTCCAATGGGCAAGCCATCAGGATAGGTGGGCGAACTTTCCCATTTTGCCATATATGTGCTGTTATTATATGGAGTAGTCAGTGTTCCTGCAACAACATTATTAACTGATGTGTTCGCGGCAATGTACATTGTAGTTGGACCCCAATAGAACGAATTATTATCGCCCTCAACAGAGTTATCCAGACAACGGAAGACAATTTTCTTGATCTTGAAATTAAAAGATCTAAAATTGATTTGGTCATAATGTCTCTGCACCATGAATCCTTCATTGTTCATGCCGCCACTCATCTCCATCTTAACACCGCCTTTTGAGGTGTAATACACACCACTAGCATCGTTTGATGTGATGAGAATAGTTTGTTCTCCCGCCCAAGCTGGCACAGTTAGGGCTAGGATCATCAGTAAGGTTAGAATCTTTCTCATTTAAGTTTAGTTTAAAATATTAATAATAATTTGTTTTTTGTCCGAAATTAGGTGCAAAGGTAGTAAAATACAAGTAATTATGCAAGGGTTTATGATTAATTATACAATTAAATTCAATGAACTAGCAATAACAAAGTGATAAGTGGAAAGTGGAAAGTGGAAAGTGGAAAGTGGAAGGTGGAAGGTGGAAGGAGGAAAAACCAAGCCGCCCCTCACCTTAAAGGTGAAGGAGCGGCTTTTGCTATTAGTAAACCAAGGTGGCGAGATTAGTCGCTGCTCTTGGCGCAAATGAACTCGCGGTTGAGGCGTGCAATGTTGCTGAGCTTGATGTTCTTGGGGCACTCAGCGGCACAAGCACCAGTGTTGGTGCAGTTACCGAATCCCAGCTCATCCATCTTGCTGAGCATAGCTTTCACGCGCTTCTTAGCCTCGGCCTTACCTTGTGGCAGGAGAGCAAACTGGCTAACCTTAGCAGCCACGAAGAGCATAGCCGAACCGTTCTTGCAAGCAGCCACGCAGGCACCGCAGCCAATGCAGCTAGCGCTATCCATTGCCTCGTCGGCATCCACCTTGCTGATGGGGATAGCGTTGGCATCTTGAGCACCGCCAGTGTTGAAGCTCACGTAACCACCAGCCTGCTGAATTTGGTCGAAGGCGTTACGATTCACCATCAAGTCCTTAATTACTGGGAATGCTGCCGAGCGCCAAGGCTCTACGGTGATAGTCTCGCCATCTTTAAAGCGGCGCATGTAGAGCTGGCAAGTGGTAGCTCCAGTGGCAGGTCCATGAGGATGTCCGTTAATGTAAAGCGAGCACATACCGCAGATACCCTCGCGGCAGTCATGGTCAAAAGCGATAGGCTCTTCACCCTTCTCCACTAATTGCTCATTGAGAATGTCGAGAGTCTCGAGAAACGAGGTATCGGTAGGGATGTCCTGCAACTCGTATGTCACAAATTCACCCTGCGCTTTGGGATTTGCCTGGCGCCAAACTTTTAATTTTACGCTTATGCTATTTTCCATAATTCATTAGTTTTTGTAGTTACGTGTTTGTACCTTAATTGCCTCGTAGTGGAGTGGTTCTTTGAGTAAGCTTGGTGCTTTCTCATCGTCGCCAGCATATTTCCAGCAAGCCACATAGAAGAAGTTCTCGTCGTCGCGCTTAGCTTCGCCTTCCTCAGTCTGGTGCTCTTCACGGAAGTGGCCACCACACGATTCCTCACGGTTGAGGGCATCGTAGGCGATGAGCTCACCCATAGTGATGAAGTCGCGCAGACGGAATGCCTTGTCGAGCTCAATGTTCATGCCGTCTTGTGTGCCAGGCACGAAGAGGTTGGTCTCAAATTCCTTGCGCAAGTCCTTGATTTTCTCGAGAGCAGTCTCAAGGCTCTCCTTAGTGCGGCCCATACCTACATAGTCCCACATGATGTTACCCAGCTCTTTGTGGATAGAGTCAACCGAACGGTTACCCTGGATAGCCATCAGGTGGTCAAGTTCAGCCTGAACACGCTCCTCGGCTTCCTCAAACTCTGGGAGGTCGGTAGAGAAGCGAGGCACAGTGATTTGGTCGCTCAGGTAGTTCTGGATAGTGTAAGGCAGCACGAAGTAGCCGTCGGCAAGACCTTGCATCAGAGCCGAAGCACCGAGGCGGTTAGCACCGTGGTCGCTGAAGTTACACTCACCAATTGCGAAGAGGCCCTTGATAGAGGTCTGCAGCTCATAATCAACCCAGATGCCACCCATTGTATAGTGGATAGCAGGATAAATCATCATTGGATTGTAATACTTCACGCCGTTGATTTCGTTGGCGAGTTCACCAGGATTCACGTCGGTGATTTCCTCATACATATCAAAGAGGTTGCCATAGCGCTGACGCACAACGTCGATGCCAAGGCGGTTGATAGCCTCGCTGAAGTCGAGGAACACGGCTTGACCAGTGTTGTTCACGCCATAACCCTTGTCGCAACGCTCTTTGGCGGCGCGGCTAGCCACGTCGCGAGGCACGAGGTTACCGAAGGCTGGATAGCGACGCTCGAGGTAGTAGTCGCGGTTCTCTTCGGGAATATCACTTCCCTTGATCTGACCAGCTTGCAGTTTCTTGGCATCCTCTATGTCTTTTGGCACCCAAATGCGGCCATCGTTACGCAGTGACTCACTCATCAGGGTGAGCTTCGACTGCTTGTCGCCGTGGCGTGGAATGCAGGTGGGGTGAATCTGAACGTAGGCAGGGTTAGCAAAATAAGCGCCCTTGCGGTAGCAGGCCATAGCAGCGCTCACGTTGCAAGCCATTGCGTTGGTCGAGAGGAAATAGGTATTGCCATAACCACCAGTGGCAATTACCACTGCATGGGCGGCAAAGCGCTCGAGCTCGCCAGTCACGAGGTTCTTGGCGATGATACCGCGTGCGCGGCCGTCGATAATCACCACGTCGTGCATCTCATAGCGGTTATAGCTCTTAACATTGCCCATCTCGATTTGGCGGTTAAGCGACGAGTAAGCACCGAGCAGCAGCTGCTGGCCAGTCTGACCCTTTGCATAGAATGTGCGGCTTACCTGAGCGCCACCAAAAGAGCGGTTGGCGAGCAAACCACCATATTCACGAGCGAAGGGCACGCCCTGTGCCACGCACTGATCAATGATATTGTTCGACACCTCAGCAAGACGATAAACGTTGGCCTCACGGGCGCGATAGTCGCCACCCTTCACAGTGTCGTAGAAGAGGCGGTAAACCGAGTCACCGTCGTTCTGATAGTTCTTAGCAGCATTGATACCACCCTGCGCAGCGATTGAGTGAGCGCGACGTGGCGAATCCTGGATGCAGAAGTTCAACACCTTAAAGCCCATCTCGCCCAGAGTGGCAGCGGCGCTGGCGCCTGCCAGTCCGGTACCCACAACGATAATGTCAAGGCGACGCTTGTTGGCGGGGTTGACGAGTTTCTGGTGTGCTTTATAGTTGGTCCATTTCTCAGCTACAGGTCCCTCGGGGATCTTAGAGTCAATAGCAGGCTGAGCAACGTTGTTCTTAATGTTTTCTTCCATTTTTCGTAAAAATTTTAATGATTAATTACTCAGCAATTTCTTAGCATGCACCTACGCAAGTCCATCCCCAGGCAAACTTGCCAGTAAGGGCGATAGCGCAAACAGCAAAGATCAGCATAACGATAGTAGCCCACCAGAAGCCAATGCATTTCCATCGGTTAATCCACTTGTCGTTGTTCACACCTATCGACTGGAATGCACTCCAGAAACCGTGGGTGATGTGGAACCAGATGGCACAGAAGCCAATCAAATAAACTGGCAGAACCCAAACTTGCTCAAAGGTAGTCTTAAGAGCAACATAGCCCGAGTCGGCGTGCTCGCCAATAATCTCTGGCAGCTGCATCTTAGCCCAGAACTGATAAAGGTGCAACACGAGGAAGCACAATACAATGATGCCAAGCACAAGCATGTTCTGCGATGCCCACTCTACGCTCTTAGGACGCTTGGTGACAGCATAGCGGTTGCTACCGCGTGCGCTGCGGTTTTGCAGTGTCAAGATAAAAGCGTAGATGATGTGAATCACAAAACCTGCGGCAAGCACCGCAGTACCCAGCAGGGCATACCAATTAGCGCCGAGGAATTCACACACAGCCTCATAAGCGTTAAGCGAATAGACTGCCACGGCATTCATCAGCGCATGGAATGTTAAGAATAGGATAAGGAACAAACCGGTGACACTCATCACCACTTTCCTTCCTACCGAAGAATTAAATAACCACATAGTAGTTTTGAATTTAGTTATTAATTGATTTATTTAATTAGTTTTCAATACAATAGCACCCGCCAATGAGTCATCATGGTGGAATTAATGTGCAAATTTAACATTTTTCCTCGTCTTTTGCAACCCATAAAGCATAAAAAACGTGTTTTTAGCAAATCATTTTACCTAATCATTTTGAATGTAGCACCTTTTTTAATAACTTTGCAGCAAAAATAACTAAACTATAGTTGAAAATGAAAAAGATTTTACTAGCATTATTAGCATTATTGCCACTTTCAATGATGGCAGAGCAACGATCAGCAAGTGACGCTCAGAATGTGGCAAGTAACTACTTGCGAACCAAAGCGTCACACCACTTGATGGGTGTAAGTACACAATCCCCTCAGTTGTCGCTGTCGATGACCGGAATGAGTGCCGACAAGAAAGTTGACTACTACGTGTTCAACAACGGCAAAGACAATGGATTCATTATCGTCTCGGGCGACGACAAAGCGGCTCCAGTGCTGGGATATAGCGACAGCGGCTCGTTTGATGCCAACGACATCCCCGAAGGCATGCGCTACTGGCTCGAATGCTATGCCGAGCAGATGCAGTATCTGCGCTCGCATCCCGAGAGCGCCTACGTGGCTCCACGCTCGCAGTCTAACGTGATGATCACTCCTTTGCTCACCTGCAAATGGAACCAGAGATCCCCCTTCAATGACATGTGCCCCACCTATGGCACAGCGCAGACCCGTGCTGTCACTGGATGTGTGGCAACAGCCACTGCTCAGGTGATGTACTACCACAAGTGGCCACAACAGGGAAACAGTGAGTTCACCTATGTGTGCAACGTCAACGGTGAGGGAGAGCAAACTTTGAGCGCCGACTTTGGCAGCACTACCTACGACTGGAACAATATGCTCGACTACTACTCCCCCAACAGTTATTCTGAAGCAGAGGGCAATGCCGTGGCAACCCTCATGAGCCATGTGGGCATTGCTTCGCACATGAAATATGGCAGCTCAAGCGCCACTCCAATGTTTGCTGCGATGGAAGCACTGCGGCTCTATTTTGGCTACAATTCAGGAATGAGAAAACACACCCGCATCAGTAAAACAGCAGCGCAGTGGGACAGCCTATTGATGAATGAGCTGCTAAACGCTCGCCCCGTAATTTATACCGGTTTCACTCCCAATAGTGGAGGCCACTGCTTTGTGCTCGATGGAATAAATGCCGAGGGATATTACCACTTCAACTGGGGTTGGGGAGGAAGGAGCGATGGCTACTTCCTTATCACTGCACTCAGTCCAACCGACCAGGGCATCGGCTCATTTGAGGGTGGCTACAACGCTTCTCAAGAGTTTATTGCCAATGTTTATCCCGATAAGGGCGAGCCTGTTCCTGAAAGATTTCTTGAAGCGACCTGCTACAAATTCTGGTCGGGTCTTGATTATGTGAATTTAGGTCAGCAAGTCCCATTGCATTATAAACACTTGCATTTCAACAGCTATGGTTACGGATTGAGTACCGATATCACTATTGGTTTTATGTTGACCGACCTTAATGGTAATGTAGTCTATTTCCCAGGCAATAACACCTACACTTATAATTTTATTTTTGGAACAAATTATTCAAGAATAAATAATCAAGCTATCACCTACCACACCCCTACCTCGCTTGCCGAAGGCGATTACCGCCTATGGTTGATGTATAAGTGGGCAAATCCAGCAGTTACCGGATTCTCTTACCTCGCCAACACTCAAAACATACCTGGATACATCGATGTTAAGGTGCAGGATGGAATGATGTTCTTCCTTGAGCCTGAAACCGAGTCGGGGCAGTTGAGCGTCACCGAACTTGTTACTCCATATGTGGTGGGCGCAGGCAACAATATGGAAGTGAGTGCCTCTATTTCCAATGCCGGCAAGGAATACTACAACAACGTCTATTTCGCCCTCATCAACGAGGATGATGAGTACAAAATTTATACCCCCATTAATATTAATGTGCCCACTGGTGGCAAGGTCACTATCAACAGCATTCTCACTGCCCCAATCGAGCCAGGCGAATATGAGCTCGCGGTTCTCGATAAAGATCTTAAAAAGATAAATGGCAGCTTAATCACAGTGATGGTGCAGGAGAGCAGCAACTATATCCTCACAATCAACACTCCATTGCAGGTGACAAGCTACTACATGGACATGGACAACGTGGGCGGAACTGCTGTGCTTGGCAACGACGGCACCGGCGACTATGTGGGTCCTATCCCTTACATGATTCTTAGCGAAGACAGCAAGCAAGTTCTCCACAGAGGCAACACTGATGTTGTTACCGTCCCCGCTGGCGGAACTGCTACGGTGAATATCAAGACACACTTTGAAAGAGTTCCTCAAGTCGTTTACAAGATGTGCCTGCGTGATCCTAAATATCCCGACCGCAACGTCATTTGGGGTGCTCAGGTGCCATTTGAGCTAAACGGAACCTGGCCTACCACCTTGCTTGATAAGCTTGTTAAAGATGGCATCAATGATGGCGACTACCGCATTGCCGACAATCTCACCATCGCCGACTCTCATGAACAAAGCGTCTTTGCCACCAATGGCCATGGCTCGTGGATTGAGCTCAAGTGCGGCGACAACTTCAACGCTGTCAAGGACATGAATGCCTTGAAGGCAGGCACCGTGTGGGGCAAGTATTTTGTCACCGACGGAAATCCTTCTATCACTCTCTCCAAGCTTCCTGAGGCAGGTGTAGTGCAAGAGGAGGTTGTCCAACTGCTTGACTTGAGCAAGCCTTACACTCCAGTTCCCGACCAAGTGATTGATTTCGCTGGATATTTCTTCACCGAGAATGATAAACCTGTCATTTATGCTTATGATGGCAGTGATGGAGACAAGGGACAGGCGGTACCTGTCTCATTTGAATGGCTAGAGGGTGCTTTTCCTCTTACCGAGGGCGAATGCTACAACTTCCATGGTGTGGTAATGCTCACGCCTGCACCAAGTGGTGCTCCTAGCCTCCTGGACAACGGCACCGTGCCAACCAACTACATCGTTTACCTCACCAAGGCCCCAACTGAAATCACTGCTATCTCTAGCGTGACCAACGATGGCGTGAAAGTGAGCGTGGCTAGTGGCACTGTTAACGTTGCTGGAGCACGCAGCGTTGCCATCTACAACACTGCCGGCGCATTAGTAAGCCGCAACGCTATCACTCAGCTGCCCGCTGGCGTCTATTTCGTAGTTGCCGACGGTAAGAGCTTCAAAGTAATTGTGAAATAATATAACTTTTATACTGAGTCCACTTGTTTTAAAGTGGACTCATTTTTTAATCACAAAAAAATGAAAAATTCCATATTATTCTTACTGATTGCTGCACTTGTATCTCCCAGCATCATGGCAGAGCAACGAACTGCAAGCGAAGCTCAAAATGTGGCAAACAATTACTTGCGAACCAAAGCGTCACACCACTTGATGGGTGTAAGTACACAGTCCCCTCAGTTGTCGCTGTCGATGACCGGAATGAGTGCCGACAAGAAGGTTGACTACTACGTGTTCAACAACGGCAAAGACAATGGATTCATTATCGTCTCGGGCGACGACAAGGCAGCTCCTGTGCTGGGCTACTCCGATGAAGGCTCGTTCGACGCCAACGACATCCCCGACGGCATGCGCTACTGGCTCGAATGTTATGCCGAGCAGATGCAGTATCTGCGCTCGCATCCCGAAAGTGCCTACGTGGCTCCACGCTCGCGGCCTAACGTGTTCATCACTCCTTTGCTCACCTGCAAATGGAACCAGAATTCCCCCTTCAATGACATGTGCCCCACCTATGGCACAGCGCAGACCCGTGCTGTCACTGGATGTGTGGCAACAGCCACTGCTCAGGTCATGTACTACCACAAGTGGCCCCAGCAGGGAACCGGTGAGTTCACCTATGTGTGCAACGTCAACGGCGAGGGTGCGCAAACTCTGAGCGCCGACTTTGGCAGCACCACCTATGACTGGGAAAATATGCTCGATGACTATATCCCTGGCACCTATTCTACAGCCGAGGGTAATGCCGTGGCAACACTCATGAGTCATGTGGGCATTGCATCTCACATGGGATATGGCAGCACAAGCAGCACTGCCACCTATGCAGCGATGGAAGCACTGCGACTCAATTTTGGCTATAATTCGGGAATGAGAATATACAATCGCATCACCATGAATGCAGCGCAGTGGGACAGCCTCCTGATGAATGAGCTGCTAAATGCTCGACCCGTTATATTCTCTGCTTGCACCCCTAAGGGTGGCGGTCACGCTTTTGTGCTTGATGGCATCAACACCGAGGGGTATTACCACTTCAACTGGGGTTGGGGTGGCGTGAGCGATGGCTACTTCCTTATCACGGCACTTAATCCAAGTGACCAGGGCATAGGCTCATACGAGGGCGGTTACAACGCTTCTCAACAGATTGTTGCCAATGTCTATCCCGACAATGGTGAACCCACTCCTGAAAGATTTCTTGAAGGAGTCTGCTACAAGTTCTGGTCGGCTGCAGATCACGTGAATTTGGGTCAGAATGCCAACTTGCATTATAGATACCTGCAGTTCAACAGTTATGGTTACGGCTTGAGCGCTGATATTACGATTGGTTTTATGTTGAGCGACATTAACGGTAACCAAGTCCAGTTCACAAGCAATAACACCCACACTTTTAATTTTGATTTTGGAACAAACTATTCATTGATTAATGATAGATACTTCGTCTACCACACACCCGCCTCTCTTGCCGATGGCGACTACCGCCTGTGGCTCGTATATAAGTTGGCAAATCCAGAAATTACCGGATACTCTTACCTTACCAACTGCCCCAATATACCTCGCTACATCAATGTTAAGGTGCAGAATGGTGTGATGTACTTCTCGACTCCTGTAACTGAATCAGGGCAGTTGAGCGTCACCGACCTTGCCGCTCCCGAGATGGTAGGCGCAGGCAATAAAATGAACGTGAGTGCCTCTATCTCCAATGCCGGCAAGGAATATTTCGACAACGTCTTTTTCGCCCTTATCGACAACAAAGATAATTATAAAATTTATGACCCAATCAATATTAATGTGCCAACTGGTGGCAAGGTGACCTTCAACAGCATCATCACAGCTCCAACCGAGCCAGGCGAATATGAGCTTGCGGTGCTCGATAAGGATCTTGCCAAGATAGGTGGAGGCGTAATCACAGTAATGGTGCAGGAGAGCAGCAACTACAATCTCTTAATCAGCACTCAGTTACAAGTAGCAAACTACTACATGGACATGGATAACGTGTGCGCAACTGCAGTGCTTGGCAACGACGGCACCGGCGACTATGTGGGAACCATCCCTTACATGATTCTTAATAATGAAGGTAACAGGATTCTGTATAGAGGCAGCACCAATGTCGTTACTGTCCCAGCTGGCGGAACTGCTGCGGTGAACATCAAGACCTACTTTGAGGGAACTCCCGGCGTGACTTATAGGATGTGTCTGCGTGATCCTAAAAATCCCGACGGCAACATCATTTGGGGTGCTGAGGTGCCATTTGAGCTAAACGGAACCTGGCCTACCACCTTGCTTGATAAGCTTGTTAAAGATGGCATAAACGACGGTGACTACCGCCTTGCCGATAATCTCACCATTGCCGACTCTCATGACCAAAGCGTCTTTGCCACCAATGGCCGTGGCTCGTGGATTGAGCTCAAGTGCGGCGACAATTTCGATGCTGTTAAGGACATGAATGCCTTGAAGGCAGGCACCGTGTGGGGCAAGTACTTTATGACCGACGGTAATCCCTCTATCACTCTCACCAAGCTTCCTGAGGCAGGCGTAGTGCAAGAGGAGGTTGTCCAAATGCTTGACTTGAGCAAGCCTTACACTCCAGTTCCCGACCAAGTGATTGATTTCGCTGGATATTTCTTCACCGAGAATGATAAACCTGTCATTTATGCCTATGATGGCAGTGACGGAGACAAGGGGCAGGCGGTACCTGTCTCATTTGAATGGATAGAGGGTTCTTTCCCTCTTACCGAGGGCGAATGCTACAACTTCCATGGTGTGGTAATGCTCACGCCTGCACCAACTGGTGCTCCTAGCCTCCTGGACAACGGCACCGTGCCAACCAACTACATCGTTTATATCACCAAGGCCCCAACTGAAGTCACCGCTATCTCTAGCGTGACCAACGATGGCGTGAAAGTGAGCGTAGCTAGTGGCACAATTAACGTTGCCGGAGCACGCAGCGTTGCCATCTACAACACTGCCGGCGCATTAGTAAGCCGCAACGCAATCACTCTGCTGCCCGCTGGCGTATACTTCGTAGTTGCCGACGGCAAGAGTTTCAAAGTGATTGTGAAATAAATTTTATAATGAACATTAAATTGATATTACTTGGTGCCCTGCCCATGATCCTAATGGGTTGTGGCACCAAGTCTTTACTTTCAAATAGTGAAGTAATGGTAAATCATGTAGAGGTCGCTGAGCACAAACTCATGGTGATGAAACCTGGCGAGAAAGCACAACTGCGCTTCGTCAGTCACAAGCAGAGCGATTTCAAGGGCGCGCCGAGCATCAACGACAATTCCATTCTTCTCAATGTTGCTGCCGCCTTCACCCTCGACACCGAATCTATGGACGTGTGCGGCGACCAAGTAGTGGCAGGAGAGCGCATCGCCGGCTATGACGACATCACGGCCACAGGTCACGCCCTTATCATTAATAATAAGGTGTCGATTAAGAGCAACGACTGCCTTGAAGAGTCGTTAAAGGCTGCGGTCGATGGCAAGGGTTATCTGTTTCAGCAGTGCCTAATTGTGGAGAACGGCAAAGGCATTGTGGAACGCATCCCAAAGGCAATCCGCGACCGGAAGGCGTACATAATCTACCGTGCCGCCTGCATGATGAGCGACGGCAGTTTTGCCATAGTGCAGGGCGACGAGCCCATGTATTGCGGCGAGTTTATCGATGCGCTAGTGGCGCTCGGCGCCAAGCAAGCCCTCTACCTCGACATGGGCACTTGGGCATGGGGCTGGGTACGAGAAAACGGCAAGACTACAGAACTCTCAGAGCACTTCAGCAACACCCGCTACCAAAGCAACTGGCTGCAAGTGGTGAAATAGTTTTCAGTCAACAAGGCTAGTAACCAGGGTTTTGCTTGTCTCTAGTCAGGGCTATGATTTTGCCAGGAATGGGGAAGACGATTGTGTAGCCGCTTGCCTCTCCAGGAAGTTGCGGGCGGTCGGCGCGACTACTTGTGAAGGTGCCAAAGCGAATCATATCGTTGCGGCGCCAACCTTCCCATGCCAGTTCTAACATTCGCTCATCCAGGATATTTGCGAGAGTGGCAGTGCGATGAGGAGCATCCACACGGTCACGCACCATATTGAATGGTTCGTCACCGTTGCCTCCATTGCGCACCAATGCTTCGGCTTTCATAAGCAGCACGTCGGCATAGCGGAAGAGCACTATGTCGTTGTCGCTCTGGTTGCCGTCTTTGGTGGCTGTGAGGTCAATCTCATATTTTCGCATTCTCGCTCCAGCAGTCTTCTCCCAGGGCTTGCCGCTAACGTCAAGAGCCACTTTCCACGGCTCATAAATTAGCGGAGTTCCATCGTCAAGCAGCACTGGATTGCCGTTGTAATCAAAGACTTCGTCGGCATAGTAGGTTGAAATAAAACGTGGATCAATATTCTCGGTCCCATATCCAAAGGTGTTGAGAGCCTCGATTGTGGCACTCGAACCGTTCTCGCCGTTGAGTCCATAAGCTGCGGCATGATTGTAGTGGCGTGAGCGGAACAAGTAGATGAACAGGTTTGTGTAGAGGTGCTTGTCCATGGGGATGATGAAGATGTTCTCGGCCGAGTTTTCATTGTTGACAGCGAAGGGCTGTGAGAAGTATTCGTCAAGCATATAGCCATGACTGGTAATGTCATCGCAGAAATAGACAACCGCTTCCCAAGTGTTCATTTTACTGCCGTAGATAGTCCACTCTATGTCCTTGCCGTTAGGGCGTGAGGCAGCGTCGGTCCAGTTATCATGGCAATAGACTTCGGCATTGAGCGCCAGCTTGGCAAGCAGAAAGACGGCAACAGAATAAGTGAATCGTCCATAATATTCACCGTGCTTATTACTATGGTCGTAGTTGAGCATTGGTAAGATGTCGAGCAGTTCGTTGCGAATGAAATTGAAAGTAGTGCTTCTGCGCTGTAGTTTCATGTCGCCCGCCTCGGGACTTGACTTGGTGAACACTGGCACACGTCCATAGAGATCCATAGCATAGAAATAGAACATCGCGCGCAAGCCACGCACCTCGGCACGCCACTTAGCCGCGTTGTCGTTACTTTTATGCTGCGCAAGGAAAGCATCGATGTGCTCGAGCGACTCGTTACACTTGATGATGGTTCGGAACAGGTAGTCCCAAGTGCCGTCGATGGCACCATTACTAGTTCCCCATTGATGAGTAAAGAGATCTTGCCAAAAACCGCCGTCATACCAATCAGCGCCTCGAGTGGGCATAATTGCCTCATCGGTGGTGAAAGTGTTCAGGTCATAGACTCCGCGACCAGTACCTTGAAGGCCTTGACTGTTGGTGTTGCCTCCCACATAGCCATAAAGTGATGCCACGGCATTTCTGTAGAGGTCTCCCTCGGTATTGTAGGCCTCGTTGTCGGGTATTCGGTCGGTAGGGTCTTCATCAAGAAACTTGTCGCAAGCTGTGCATGCCACAATCACTACTGCCAATGTGTATAATAAAAAGCGTCTCATGTTGCTGCTGAATGTTTAGAAAGTGATGTTTGCTCCCAATGTGTAATTGCGAGCAAGCGGATAATTGCGCTTGTCGTCAATGCCCAAAGTGCTGTTAACATTATTGCTGTTGATGATGGGCGTGAGTCCGCTGTAGCCAGTGAACGTGGCAAGGTTGTTGATGGTTACCGACAGGCGCAAGCGGCTTATTATCTTGCTTTTTACTGGCACGTTCCAACCTAGCGTTAGGTAGTCGATATTGAGGAAGTCTCCTCGCTCCAGCCAGTAGTCGGTGGCCGTTTGGTCCATAATGTTGCGCTGAGGTGCGCTTGAGAGAATGTTGTAGCCCGGCAGACTGTTCATGTTCATGTAGGTGAGCGAAGTGCCGTTGTAGATTTTGTGTCCGAAGGCGCCATTCATCTGCAGCACAATGTCAAAACTCTTGTATCGGAAGCTGAAATTTGAACCCAGCAGCACCTTAGGGGTGGCTTGGCCGCATATTTGTCGGTCCTTACCGTTCTCCAGGTCAATGATACCGTCGCCGTCAAGATCGGCAATAGCATAGGTGTAGCTACCATCATCATTAGCTTTAAGTCCAGTGCAGTGTGGCAGGTAGAATGTACCAAGAGGCTGTCCCACAATCTGATAAACGATATTATTGTCTCCACCATGGAATCCTGCACCGTTAAGGCTAGATATCACCACATAGTCGTCGGCATTGATGTGATAACCTTGATAATCGCCACTGAGCGAGAGGAGTTTGTTGTGCTGGAATGCCAAGTTGACATTAACGTTAAGTTCCATGTCCTGAGTTTTGTAAGGCGTAACGCCTACCGAAATCTCCACTCCGCTGTTGCGCATTCTACCTAAGTTGGCAAGCAGACTGCTAAACGTGAACGGTGGCACAGGCACCCCATAGTTATATAGCATATCGCTGATTTTGCTAGTGTAGAAGTCGATTGACGTGAAAATGCGCCCAGCAAGGAATGCCGCATCTACGCCTGCATTGAAAGTGCGCTTAACTTCCCACTTGAGGTCGGGGTTTACGTTACGCAACGTGGCTAATGTCACTAACGCCTCATTGCCCACAGGCGCTATGCCAGCAGGCTGAGCATAACGCGCGCTGGAGTAGGAATCAATGCCTCCCTGATTGCCGGCAAGACCGTATCCCACTCGCAGTTTCAAGTTGTCGAGCCAGGACGTGTTTCTCAGGAACGGCTCTTGGCTGATAGTCCACACTGCCGACACCGAAGGGAAAAATCCCCACTTGTGATTTGCACCAAACTTCGACGAGCCGTCGGTGCGAGCAGTGACGGTGAAACTGTAGCGGTTGTCGTAATCATATGTCACACGCCCCATGAATGCCACCAACGACGGTTTCTCGCGATAACTGCCAGTCCCCTCCCACAAGGTGAGAGCGCCTGCCTGAATGTTGTCGATACCAATATCGTTATTGTTGAAATTAGTGGTAGTAGTGAAGAACCCGCTGTAGGTGTCGCGCTCGGCCTCGGCAAGTGCCAAAGCATTTAAGTGATGAGAAGCAAAGGTTTTATCATAGGTGAGCACGATGTTTCCCAACAACTGCTCAGTCTTGGCAGTGCTGCGATAGGCCTGTCCGTGTGCCCAGATGCTGGTGGGCAGAAATTGCTGGCGCTCCACCTCGGTGTGGCTATAGGCTCCAAATATTGCAAGGTTTAGACCCTGCAGCAGCCTGAATGAGAGTTTGGCATGAGTGCTGATGTGAGTGGTGTTGTCTTTAGTGCGGCTGTCCATTAGAGCCATGGGGTGGTTGATTTGGTTACTATAGGCAAATCCATCATATCCGCCGTTAGCATTTTGCGCCGCCTCAAAGGTTGGGTTAAATGTTGCCGCCGAGTAGAACGTCTTCTGCACATCATAGATGGCGGTGGTGTTCTTTTGCAGGTTTCCAAACATTCCCAAGTCGATATTTAGTAGTCCTTCCCACATGCTCTGGTGCATACTCATATTGCTGGTGAAGTTGCGCAACTTCTCGTGCAGGATAACGCCTGAGTGGTCAACATAGCCAAGCGACACACGATAGCTATTATCCTTACCTCCGCCACCAAAGGCAATGTGATGGTCTTGCAGGAATGCCGTCTGCTCAATGGCTCGTTGCCAGTTGGTGTCGAAGCCGTGGTCAATGAGCATGAGTCCTTGTGCCTTTACCTCGCGCACATAATCGCTGGCGTTAAGCATATTGAGATTCTTGAAAACTTTTCTGAATCCATAGCTGCCATTATAGTTGATGGTAGTCTTGCCCGACTTCCCTTTCTTGGTTACAATCTCTATCACACCCGATGCACCGCGAGAGCCATATTGCGCCGTCTCGCTGGCATCCTTGAGAATGTTGAAGCTCTCGATATCGGCAGGATAAATCGATGACAAGGTAGTCAAGTCGCCCATCACACCATCAATAATGATTAATGGATCGTTGCCGCCAGTGAGCGATGTGGTGCCTCGCACACGCACGGCATTCATTGCTGCCACGCCATTGTCGCTGCGAGTGATGGTAAGTCCTGCCACACGGCCGTTAATGGCATCGAGAGCAGTAGAAACCTGGTCGCGGTTCATCTCACTCTCGGTCACCGTCTCAACCGACCCCGCGCCAGCTCCAACCTTGGCATATCCCACGGTAGCGGTGGAGTCGGTAGTTATGGGTACATGAGCCGACATTGCTATAGATACCATTGCGGCAAAAAACACCAGGAGGGCTCTATGGTATTTCATATCATAAAAAGGTATTTGTTCTATTTTTAAACAAAGGATATAAATTGGGAATCGAAGGTCAAACCTGACAACTGATAACTGATAACTGATAACTTTCCTAGTGCTTGTGTATCGTGACCTGTGTAGCACCAAAGCCGTATTCCTGGAAGCTGGCGTCTTGCACGGTGCAGGCAGGCCATTTGCGCTTAAGCTCGGTGAGGATGGCGTTGCGTAACACTCCCTCTCCCTTGCCGTGGATGAACACGATTTTCTGACCCAGCTTGTCCTCATTTTCCTTCATCACCTCACAGAATTTGGCAAGCTGGTAGTTGAGCATGTCGGCGTTAGAAAATCCCGCAAGATTGTCAACGAGTTCTGTAATATGCAGGTCCTGCACTATTATTTCCATTTTCTTTTTCTTGTGCACAGGTTTAGGCTTGCGTTGAGGACGCTCATCGCGGCGTCGCTTGTCGCGCATGGCATTCTCGAGCGCGCTACTGTCGAGGCGCAACGGTTTCGCGGGCAGGTCGTTATGGGTAATCTCAAGTTGCAACACTGGCGTGTCGAAATAATCAGTCTCATGGAAGCAGTGCAACTTGTAGAACTTAGTCACGTCAAGGCGCAGCTGCACCAGAGCTGGGTTTTTGAGTGTGAAACCTTTGCCCTGTTTGAATGCGATATACTGCACCGCTACATGAGTCATTGAGTTAAGGTCGTTGTGGCCAAACTCGTCGAGCGGTACCTGCGTGTTGGGTTCCACGATATCGTGGTAGCGTGTGGTCCATTCTCGGTCCTCGTCGCCACGTGTCATGTAGGCGAAATACAGGAAATAGTTGCTGTCGTTCACAAGCATTGAGTAGAACGTGGTAGTGTTCAGGCGCTTAATCTCGCGAGGCTCGTAAGCGAGCACGATGTTTAGAATTTCGCCCTCCTCAGTCTCAAACACAGGTTCCATTGGTTTGGGCTCGGGTTTGGGCTCAGGCACATCGGGCTCCACGAGTTTGCTCTTAATCACGAGTGGACGCTCGTAGGTGGTGTGATGCGGATTTGCGGTATCAACTACCACAACTTCCTTCTCAAGGGCAGGGCGCTCAAAACCGTCCTCATCCTCCACATACACCATTTTGCCCTCCACCCGGGTCACCTTACCGCCTCCCACATCATTAAGGAAGCGCACTATATCGTTGACTTTTACCATAATTATATTTCTCGCGTTGTTTATGAATTAATTATCTAAGTGCAAATTTACACATTTTTTTGTAGATAAAGAATTGTAGAAATAAAATATTCTGTCTAATTTTGTGAACTACAATAATCATTTCATTAACTCTTAATAAGTAATCATCATGAAGCGACTTTTTCTAATTTCATTACTATTGCTAACTTTTGTGGCAATGGATGCACAGAAGTACTATGTGTGCACTGGCAACAGCGTGTATCTCAGGATAGGACCCGGGAAAAGCTACGAACCTGTAACTTACTACACAGGTCTTAAAGAGGGTAAACCCATCTTCCTCTACAAGGGCACAAGGATGATGTATGTGGGCCCCACCAAGAATGGTTATGCTCGTGTTAACGCCTATCATGACGGTGGCTATGACCAGGGCTGGGTGGCGACACAATACATGCGCCCTGAAGGCAGCAAATCGCTCATCAATAAGATCAACAAGAAAAATAAGAACAACAAAATAATCTCAAAAAAGAAAAGACGCTAACTATTATCGCAAGACGGTGCCTTGCGACCTGTCAACCGATTGAGCCAGCAATAACCAGGAAACCTAACTTGGCGATTTAAAGCGCAAGCAGCAGGCCTGATTGCACAATCCCAACCGGTCAGCAGGTCGTGAGGCACCGCCTAATGAAAAATTTGTGTTATATATAAAAAAACACTACCTTTGCATTGTTGAAATAAAAAATAACTAACATATAACCTAATTTTTCTTATGGCTAACACTCCTGAGTTTAAGTATGCCCCCATGTTTCAGCTTGGGGAAGACAAGACCGAGTATTACCTTCTCACCAAGGACCACGTAAGCGTGGGTGAGTTTGAAGGCAAACCAATCCTGAAAATCGAGCCTGAGGCACTTACAATGCTTGCCAATGCGTGCTTCCGCGATGTGTCGTTCATGCTGCGCCGCGCTCACAATGAGCAGGTGGCTAAAATATTAAGCGACCCCGAAGCAAGCGAGAACGACAAATATGTGGCTCTTACTTTCTTGCGCAACGCCGAAACTTCGGTTAAGGGTCAGTTGCCTCTGTGCCAAGACACTGGCACTGCCATCATCCATGGCGAGAAAGGCCAGCAGGTGTGGACTGGTTTCTGCGACGAAGAAGCGCTGTCACTTGGTGTTTTCAAGACCTACACCGAGGAGAATCTGCGTTACTCGCAGAACGCTCCCCTCACCATGTTTGACGAGGTGAACACTCGCTGCAACCTGCCCGCGCAAATCGATCTTGAAGCTACCGAGGGCATGGAATACAAGTTCCTGTGCGTGACCAAAGGTGGCGGTAGCGCCAACAAGACCTACCTCTATCAAGAGACAAAGGCTCGCATCCAGAACCCCGGCACCCTCATCCCCTTCCTCGTGGAGAAGATGAAATCGCTAGGTACCGCTGCTTGCCCACCCTACCACATCGCTATCGTGATTGGAGGCACCAGCGCCGAGAAGAACCTGCTTACTGTGAAACTCGCCTCTACTCACTACTATGACGAGTTACCCACCACTGGCGACGAGACAGGCCGCGCTTTCCGCGACATCGAGCTCGAGAAGCAGCTGCTTGAGGAGGCTCAAAACATTGGCTTGGGCGCACAGTTTGGCGGCAAATACTTAGCTCACGACGTGCGTGTGGTTCGCTTACCCCGTCATGGCGCTAGCTGCCCCATCGGTTTGGGAGTAAGTTGCTCTGCCGACCGCAACATCAAGGCAAAAATCAATAAGGATGGCATCTGGATTGAGAAACTCGACGACAACCCAGGCGAGTTGATTCCCGAAGAGCTGCGTCAAGCTGGCGAGGGCGATGCTGTGAAAATCGACCTCAACCAACCAATGAGCGAGGTGTGCAAGATATTGAGCCAATATCCCGTGAGCACCCGCCTGAGTCTTAACGGCACCATCATCGTGGGCCGCGACATCGCTCATGCCAAGATTAAAGCCCGCCTCGACGCGGGCGAGGGTATGCCTCAGTACCTCAAGGACCACCCCATCTACTATGCAGGTCCTGCCAAGACTCCTGCCGGTATGGCATGCGGCTCGATGGGTCCAACCACAGCAGGACGTATGGACCCCTATGTAGATGAGTTCCAAGACCACGGCGGTAGCCTCATTATGCTCGCTAAGGGCAACCGCTCGCAAGCCGTGACCGACGCCTGCAAGAAACATGGCGGTTTCTACCTAGGCAGCATTGGCGGACCAGCCGCTATCCTTGCTCAGAACAACATCAAGAGCATCGAGTGCGTTGAGTATCCCGAACTCGGCATGGAGGCTATCTGGAAGATTGAAGTTGAAGACTTCCCCGCATTCATCCTCGTTGATGACAAGGGCAACGACTTCTTCAAGCAAATCAAGCCTCGCTGCACTATGTGCAAATGAGCATAATTGAATAAAACAACAAAAACCGCAAGATGGCTATCCACCTTGCGGTTTTTTTATTGCTAAAAAACTATCAACTGATTACTGATAACTGAAAACTTTTTTATACCTTTGCAGCGTGATAATGTGGTGGCCACTATGAGCACCCGCTCCACTGGTGGCTGAAAAGGGAACACAGGTGAGAATCCTGGGCAGAACCCGCTGCTGTATTTTCCCCATTACATGTCGCTTGCCGAATTTTCATAATTTTCGGTCACTGCAAGTTTGATACTTGTGGGAAGGCCCCAAGGCGAGCGATGGGAATGAGCCAGAAGACCTGCCTCGTTATCAAACCCAATCGGTCATTAGGCCGCTATAGGTGTTTTATTTATGGCTTTTTATGCCATTACAGCATTATTTTTGGCATCTTGCTGCCATTAGTGTTTCACCATAGCCCGCTATGCTTTCAACACTAACGTTGCAATCTTCTCAAAACTAATACTGTCCTGCCATAAAACCTAATAACCGATTCGGGTTAAAAAAATTCGTGCTCTCGTGGAATTAGGGCAGGAACACACATTGCTAGTTTATAGTCTATAGTTAAGAGTTCATAGTTGGGCTGCGCCAAACTACTCCACTATTTCACTACTGCTTGAAGCGGTTGCTTCATTGTGTTTCGTCATTTCACTGAGAGTAGAGTGAGATGACGACTTTATTAACATAATTAATTAACTATGAAGCAACTAAGTTTACTATCCAAGACTTTTGCGCTGATTATGGTTATCGCGGCTATGGCGCTTCCTGCACATGCCGACCGCACCGTCAATCAGCTGCAATTTGGTAAGCAGACCATCGAGGTTGCTGCCGACGAGGTGATAACCTTCTACGACATGAATGGTTATCAGGGCATCTCGTCATCAAGCAGCAATAACTCGCAGTCGCTCACGGTGTTCAAGCCTGCTGAAGGAATGGCTATCCAGCTCACCTTCGAGAGACTTGACGTGCGCAACGACGGTGCCTCTTGGCCTGCTTATGTGAACGTGTATGCTGGCGATCCTGATGCCGACAACTCGTTCAGTTATGCTACATCAACAAGTGGCGTCACAGCTTCTTCCACACTGCCAAGTGGCAATGTACTCCAGACGCTCGACGGCACTTATGAGAACCTGACCTACACCGCTACTGATGCCTCAGGCATCATCTCGGTGGGTTATCTCTACCGTTATGCCAAAGCCATTGACGGCTGGAAGGCAACGGTGAAATGCATCACCCTCGAAGACATGACTGTGACTGGCGCTTCGAGCAACTACGAAGACGTAGCTGCTGCCACCACCGCCACCGAGGGCATCAACTTCGCCACTGCAGTGGTCACCACTACTGGCATAATGAATGCCGATAATGTGACTGGCATCACTTTCAAGGCTACAACCAATGAGGATGCTATCGACCCACTGCAACTGCGTCTCTATGCTGGTTCGCAGCCATCATTCAAAGGTGCCACACCACTTGAGGCCACTGTTGTAGCCAATCGCGACGGCGACGGCTACACCTTCACCCTGAATCAACCATTGACCGAGGGCATTAACAAGTTCTCGATTGCTGGTGAATATCTGGGCGATGCTGTTCCTGGCGCTAAGGCTGCAATTGAGATTACCAAGATTGCTACTACTGGGATGCCCGACGGTGTAACTCCGTTCACTGCCGGAACTCCTGTGGCAGTCGCCAAACCCGCCATAGCGCTCATCTCCACTACCCCACAAGTCATCACAGTGGGCGACATTCCCTACAACTTCTATGACGACGGCGGCAAAGATGGCAATATCACTCAAGGCTTTGAAGGACAAATCACCTTTGTTCCTGCTACCGAGGGCTATGCCATTAAGATTGACTTCTCGAAACTCGACTTGTTCAACACTTCGACCGTTGGCTACAACGACGTATTCAAGTTCTACAACGGCCGTGAGGTTAACGAAGAGAACCTCATCACTACCCTACTTGATGAGCCCGAAATCGTAAAATCTACTGCCAGCGACGGTTCAATGACCGTATATCTCAAGAGCACAGCAGGTTATCCTAAGAGCGGTTGGGAGGCACTAGTTAGCCAGTTCCTACCAGGCGATATGACGCTTGCAGGTGTTACTGGCGAGGCAGCATCTACCGCTACCGTTAGTGCTGGCGATACCAACGTGCAGATGCTCGTCATTGACGTTCAGACCGATAATACTGCCAATCCTCTAAGTCTCAAGGGCATCAATCTCACTGCCGCCGATGTTAAGAACATCGCGCGCGCACGCGCTTATTATTTAGGTAAGAAGAACGAATTCGCCACTACCAACCCATTTGGCGAGGTTGACGTTACCGGTACCTCTATCGCAATCACTGGCGAGAAAGAGCTCATCGAGGGCCATAACTATGTGGCTGTAGTTCTCGACCTCAATGACAGCGCTCAGAATGGCGAGCAAATCACTCTGTCGCTCGACAATATACTCGTGGGCGAGACCACTCAAACTCCTGAGGCCGCTGTAAGCGCCACACGCACAGTCAACAACATCTGCCGTGCTACCCAAGGCTCGCACAGCCACGTTATTAGTGGCCCATGGACCTTTACCAACACCGAGGGCTACAACGGAAAGTATGAGACCGTAGATACCGATTATATCGTCACCTTCACACCTGCCGAGGAAGGCACCATGGCACAAATCGACTTCTCGGCGTTCGACGTTTACTACTCAAACTCAAGCTACGGCACCAAGGCCGTATTTGAGATTTATAGCGGCACCCAAGTCAACAATGCCAACCTGCTTTGGAGCTTGCAAGACGCAAGCCAAAGCTCGACTGGTCCTGGCACAGTGCTCCGTTCTCAGAGCGCTGAGGGTTCGCTGACAATCCGCTTTAACCCTAAGACTACCAGCAGCTACTATGCTGGCACTGGTTGGACTGCTACCGTTCAGCCTTTCCAAAATCACAATATGGAGGTTACTGGCGTAACAGTTAACCAGACAAGCACCGATGTACTCGCTCCTGGCGCCGCCAACGCTCAGCTCATCGATTTCGTAGTTGATACCGAAGGCACGCTGAGTACCGATGTTATCAATAGCGTCGCTATCGACCTCAAGGGCAGCGAGACAGCTGTCAACAAAGTGAGTGTGCTTTATAACAACACCAACGACTTTGCAACAGCAGTAGAGTTTGGCAATGTTGAGACCCCCGCACAGAGCGAGGTCACTATCGCTGGCGAGCAAGCGCTTGCCGAAGGCAAGAACTACTTCTGGGTAACCGTTGACGTGAATGCCGACGCAGAGGCCGAGGCCCAAGTCGATGCAAAACTTATCTCTATCACCGACGCCAATGGCACTATTGCTGTTGAGAACGGCGATCCCGATGGCGTACGCGTGGTTAAGTACATCTATCTGCTTGAGGAAGGCAACAGCGTGATTGTTGTCAACAATCCTCTCATGTTCTACGATGATGGAGGACCTGACGGCAAGGTAAGTAAGGGACTCACTGGCACCGTAACCTTTATCCCAGGTCGCGAGAATACCGCTATTGAGCTCAACACTCAGGGCACATTCTCTATTGGCTCGGGCTATATGTACGTCTATAACGGCCAAGAGGTCAACGACGACAATCTGCTCAACAAGTACTCGACCACTACAGGTCCAGCCAACCTTGTGAGCAAGGCTGAGGATGGCTCTCTCACCGTTTACTATAAGGGCAACACTACCGCTACAACTCTTGACGGATGGGCTATCGCAGTGACTCTGCACGAGAAGACTCCATATACCATCGAGAGTGTAGAAGCAACTGCCACCAACGAGAACGTGAACCGCAGCATGAGCGACGCTCTGATGCAGCAGCTCAAAGTTACCGTGAGCGGCGACAAGGAGCCTATCGCTATCAATAGCGTGAAGTTCACAACCGCTGGAACTACAAGCGTGAGCGACATCACCGCCGCTAAACTGTATTACACTAACCACATCGCCAACTTCGGCGACGCTAACCAAGTGGCAGCGCTTACTACCGTTGCCGATGGCGAGAATGTACTAACTCTCGACTCACCAATCGAAATCAGCGACAATGGTGACTACTACCTATGGCTCACCTATGACGTGGCTGCCGATGCCGCCACTGGCAACAAACTCGATGCACAAGTGCTCGAGGTTGCTCAAGGCGACAATGTGATTGAGGTTACTGGCACCAACGCCGAGCGCGAAGTTGTAACTGGTATCAAGGGCACATACGTCATTGGCTCTAGCGCCGATGCCGACTTCCCAACCTTCGCTGCCGCGACCGCTGCTATGGCCAATGGCGTTGAGGGCGCTGTGCGCTTCGAGGTTGAGGACGGCAGCTATGCTGAGAACATCGTCATCAGCAAGGTGCGTGGCACCAGCGAGCAGAACACCGTTACCTTCGTTAGCAAGAGTGGCGACCGCAGCAAAGTCATCATCACTGGTGGCGGTTACAGCGCTCCTGCATACGGCGAACTCAAGAAGGGTATGGTATTTGTTGAGACCACTCCATGGATAAGTTTCGAGAGCATGAGCTTCATTCCACAGAGCCAGTCTTATCCATACGCCGTTCACATCTATAACCAAAGCCGCCACTTCACCCTTAAGGACTCTTACCTCAAGGCCGAACTCGTGACCAGCGGCTACAGCGGCATGAACTTGTTCAAGACCGAGAATGTGGGCACTATGGAAGACAAGGGTGGCATGAACAACGACTACCTCACCATCGATGGCAACGAGTTCTACGGTGGTTACATTGCTATGGGGCTCACAGGCCCTGGCCCAGTAGCTGTGCCCGACGCACTTGACTATGTAATTATCAATAATAAGATTTCGGAAGCACGTAGCAAGGGTATCTATATCACCGATGTAGCCAACGCTCTTATTGAGAATAACAACATCAGCCAGAGCACTTCAACCGCAACTGGTTACAACTCGATGGACATCTATCGCAACACTGGCAATATGATTGTTCGCAACAACGTGATTACCCACACTCACGACTATTATTCACAGGGTATCTACATGCGCCAGAGCTGTGAGGGTCAAAGCGAAAACAATCCTATCCTCGTTTACAACAACAGCATTGTTATCACCAACGCTTCAAGCGGTAGTGTAGCTGGCATTCAAGTGACTGCCGACTCTAAGAACATCGCGTTCTATAACAACACCGTGCGCGTGAGCGGTAGCAATGGTTATGTCTATTACACTGCTGGTAACGGCAACCGCTACACTGGCATGAAGATGCAGAACAACCTGCTTCAAAACTTCACCACCAACGGCAAACTTGCCTACATCAACAGTGCCGATGACGCCAAGGCGTTGATTATGACTAACAACGCTGTGTATGCAGCATCGGGTACTCTCTTCGAGAACCATGCAGCAACTATCGATGAACTCAACGCTCTCGACAACAAGCAAGGCAACTTTGCCGAGCAAGCCGAGTTCATGAGCGACATCGACAACCATCTGCTCAGTGCTGGCAACCTTAACGCTGGTATGCCAGTTGACTTCATCACTACCGATGCCGACGGCAAGCAGCGCAACGCTGAGACTCCTACAATAGGCGCTTACGAGTTTGCCGAGGTTGTAGTTGAGAAGCCTGAGATTGCCGAGGGTTATCCAACCGTTAACGACATCACCGAGACCACTGCCACCATCAAGAGCAAGTGGAGCGTGGGCGGCAAACTCTATTACATGGTTGAGACAGTTACCGACGAACCTAGTGGAGCACCAGTGCTCAAGGCAGTGACAGCAGACAACTTAATGGAAACCGAAGGCGTTGATATAACCGCCGATAATGAGGTGAACACAGCCCTCACCGATCTTACTCCAAATACCACCTACAAGGCTTACCTTATGGTAGTGAGCCCACTTGGCGAGCAGAGCGACGTGGTAGAAACTGAGGCGTTCACCACTTTGCGTCACATCGAGCCTCTCACCGCTACTCTCAACAAGGTGGCTGCCACCATTAACGCTGGCGAGATTGCTACCATCACTCCTGTAGTAGCTGGCGGCGACGAGCCTTACACCTACGAGTGGCGCGACCAGATGAACGAGGTGGTAGGCAATGAAGCTACTCTTGAAGTAGCTCCTGAGTATTCTCGTGGATATCGCCTCACCGTGACAAGTGCCGATGGTCAGACCGCAAGCGCTAAGACTGGCGTGCGCGTGCTGGGCGAGGCAGTAACCGCTTCGATGGACGACAATTACCTCGATGAGGAGAGCCACTGGGCTTATGACGCAACCACAGCAATGTCGGTTGAGGATGGCTTCTACAGCGGTTCTTACTACTTCAACAACGGTGCTTGGCCAAGTTACAACTACTGGTACGGCTACTCATTGAGCAACGAGACCGCAACCAGCTACACTGCACTCACCGACCAATGGCACAGCGCAGTGGGCGAAGGTCACAACGGCTCAAGCAACTTCTGCATCTCCTTCCCCGAGGGTCAGTTCATTGAGATTACCAACAGCGCCGACGGCGATGTGCTCAAGGGTGCTTACGTGAGCAACACTGCCTATGCTTACAACGGCATGGCAGTGGGCGACGGCTTCGCTACAGCTTTCTCGCAAGATTCGTGGTTCAAACTCACCGCTGTGGGCTTTGATGCCGACGACGAGGAGACTGCACGCTTAGACTTCTACCTTGCCGATTACCGCAGCACTAACGCTCTCGACCACTACATCCTCGACACATGGCAGTGGATGGACCTCCGTCCACTTGGCAAGGTTGCAAAAGTGCGCTTCCTGCTCGACGGCAGCGACAAGGGTCAATATGGCCTTAACACCGCCGCCTATTTCGCTCTTGACGACTTCAACTGCGAGCGCGACATCATCGCCGAGGAAAATCGCACATATAAGGTCGGCAACTGGAACCTTGACCTCAAGGAGTTCTTCACTCTTGACGAGGACGGTTCAACAATAACCTACACTCTTGAAGACATGGGTGAGGCCACTCCTGCTGGTGTTCCTGCTCTGCTTGACATCGAGAGCGAAGGCATCGACATCTCTGTTGGCACCGATGGCATGCTCAACATCGATGCCAAGACCAACAATAGCAGCCGTGAGATGATTATTGGAGCCACCCAGAAGGGTAAGACCCAATACATGAAGTTGTCAATCTACGTTGACAATGCCACAGGCATAGAAGGCATCATTGTTGAGAACGGCAAGATTGTCGAGAGTCGCCAGTATGTCAACGTCGCTGGACAAGTTAGTGACCGCCCATTCAGCGGCATGAACATCATCGTTACCCGCTACACCGATGGCACTAGCACTTCGGTGAAGACCGTCATCAAATGATGAGGCCACATTAATCTGAATAGTCTCAGATTACATTTATTTATATAGTAACACCAGAAGCCGCCCCGACGTGATGCCGAGGCGGCTTTGCTTTTTCTATTTCAGTAATTAAAGCACAAAAATCAGTAAATCGGTCACAACCTTATAAACTTGAACATACTAATTTTGCAGTCGATAAAGCATATTATTTCATAATACATAAACACTATGAAGGCATTTACTAAAATTTTGATGATCATGTTTGCAATGATTATGTGCAGTTGCTCTGATAGCGACAACGAAGCTATGGCTCAAAACACTTTACCTCAAAAGATGTATATAACCATCGACGGTGTGTCGCAATCTGTGACACTCTATGACAACGCAGCAACAAGAGAACTGGTGAATAAGTTACAAGACGGAAGTGTGACAGTGACACTCAACTCCAGCGGCGGCTTTGAGATATGGGGAGCATTAGGCTTCTCTTTGCCCACAAGCAACGAGCAGATTACCGCACAACCAGGCGATGTGATTCTTTATAACGGCAGCAACATCTGCATCATGTATGGTTCCAACTCATGGAGCTACACCCGATTGGGGCACATCGATGGACTCTCCGAAAGCGAGCTGCGCACGTTCCTCAAAGCTGGTGAGAGCAATATTAGCGTAACTTTATCGCTTCGTCCCTCCTATCCTCAACCTAGCAGCAAAACTCTCTTGGTTTATTTCAGCTACACCAATCACTGCCATGAAATTGCTCAATCCCTGGCCTCTCAGATTGACGCCGACATGCTGCGCATTTATCCTGCCGACAAAAATCAGCAATATGAGGCCAATGGCTACGCAATAGGCATGCAATTACTGGAAGCTATCAATGCCAACCCTAACAGTGCCGACAGTTATCCTGATATTGATCCAGTTGCGGTTCCTCTTGACGAATATGACACATTCATTATTGTCACACCACTATGGTGGAGCAAAATGGCAGCTATTCTTCAGACCTATCTGTTTCACCACGGAGCAGAGATGGCTGGCAAGAACGTAGGACTTATTGTGTCGAGCCACAGCAGCGGCATTAGCGGTGTAGTGGCTGATGCCGAGCGCCTCATTCCAAATGCTGAGTGGATGGGTGAAGCATTGTGGATTAACAATGCTAACCATAGCAACCGAGCAGCATTGATAGAAAATTGGCTCACAGACATCAACTATTCAGCCATATCAACCATCATTGAAGATATCAATACTGATTCTCACGCTGGTCCATCAGGTATTTTCAATCTTAGCGGACAGCGATTGACAAAAGCACCCGAAAGTGGTATATATATTGAAAATGGGATTAAAAAAATAGCTACAAAAAGATAAGCAATGAGATACTTTATTTTATCATTGGCAGTCATGGGATTGACTCTCATTTCATGCAGCAAAAACCAACAAAAAGAAGATACAATGAATACAACGTTAGAACTCACACAAGAATGGGACAAGACTTTCCCCAAGAGCGACAAAGTCGAGCACAAAAAGGTGACATTCAAGAATCGTTACGGCATTGAACTTGCCGCCGATATGTATACACCTAAAGATGTCAAAGGCAAACTCCCCGCAATCGCCGTAAGCGGACCTTTCGGTGCCGTGAAGGAGCAAAGCAGTGGTCTTTACGCCCAGCACATGGCCGAGCGTGGCTTTGTCACAATTGCTTTCGACCCCTCGTTCACCGGCGAGAGTGGCGGTGAACCTCGACGCATGGCATCGCCCGATATCAATACAGAAGATTTCCTTGCTGCAGTTGACTTCCTAAGTGTGCAAGACAATGTTGACCCAGAGCGCATCGGCATCATTGGCATTTGCGGCTTTGGTGGCATGGCAATCAATGCTGCCGCCCTCGACCCACGCATCAAGGCAACAGTGGCATCAACGATGTATGACATGAGCAAAGTTAATGTGGAGGGTTACTTCAAGAGTGAAGACACCAAAGAGCAGCGCATGGCAAAGCGCAAGGCCATAGCTGCGCAACGCACCGAGGACTTTAAGAGCGGCAGCTATAAGCGTGCTGGCGGTGTCGTTGACCCACTGCCCGAAGACGCGCCATTCTTTGTTAAAGACTATTACGACTACTACAAGACCAAGCGCGGCTACCACAAGCGCAGCGGTAACAGCACCGACGGTTGGAACGTGATTGGATGCCAGTCGTTCATGAATCAACCACTGCTTGCCTGGGCCCACGAGATAGAGACTCCAGTGCTACTCATTCACGGAGAGAAAGCACATTCACGCTATTTCTCAGAGTATGCCTTCGAGAAGATGACTGGTGTTCACGTTGAGGGCGAGAGCAAAACAATGGGCAACAAGGAGTTGATGATTATCCCAGGAGCTGTCCACACCGATCTTTACGACGATGTCAACGATCGCATCCCTTACGATAAAATGGAAGACTTCTTTAAACAAAACCTCAAATAAAATGAAGAAAGTTGTTGTAATTTCTACCAGCCTGCGTCCAGGTTCAAACAGCCACATGATGGCTGAGCAATTTGCCGAGGGCGCAAAAGCAGCAGGCCACGAAGTGGAACTTATCTCACTGAGAGGAAAAGAAATCAAGTTCTGCATAGGCTGCTTGTCATGCCAGAATACTGGCGCATGCGTGTTTAAAGACGATGTTCCCGCAATTATGGATAGTGTGCTCAATGCCGATGTAGTGTGCTGGGCAACACCGATTTATTACTACGAGATGAGCGGACAGATGAAAACCCTTATCGACCGCATGAATGCCATGTATCCTAAGGATTACCACTTCCGCGACATTTATCTGCTCACCACCGCAGCCGAGGACGAGCCACACGTTCCTGAGCGCGCTGAAAGTGGCCTGCAAGGTTGGATTGATTGCTATGAGAAATCGGTGCTTAAAGCTCATCTGTTCTGCGGTGGCGTGGGCGCCCCACGCGATATCAATGGCAACAACAAGCTGCAAGAGGCTTACGAATTGGGAAAGAGCATATCACTTTAACCCATAAGAAATAAATAGCCTTTAGTTTACGTTTATTTATTACTATGATTTACAAGTTAGACAATATCGACGACTATAACCATGCCTTGGGCATTGAGACTGTGCATCCGCTGGTGACAGTGTGCAATCTCAAGGATGTGCCAAACCGTGAACTCATCGACAACGAAGTCACGTGGCACTATGGCGTGTACGCATTGTTTCTGAAGAATACGCGGAGTTGCCTTCTCTCCTACGGTCATAAGGAATATGACTACAGCGACGGCACAGTCACAAGCTTCGCACCAATGCAGACAGTGACCTCCACGCCAATCCCTGGTATGGACCACGACGTGGTGGCACTGTTGTTTCACCCCGACCTGATTCGTGGCACTTCGCTCGCAAAAGGCATCGCCGATTACCGTTTTCTACAGTATTCGTCAAACGAGGCCCTGCACATGTCGGAACGTGAGCGCAGCATCTATCTCGACTGCATCGAAAAAATCAAGGAGGAAATCAACCATCCGCTCGACAAATTCAGCCGCAAGCTCATCTGCCGCAACATTGAGTTGCTGCTGGACTACTGCACGCGCTTCTATGACCGCCAGTTCATTACGCGCGAATTGGAAAACAGCAGCGTGATAGCGACATTTGAGCAGGCTCTCAACGAATACTTCCACAACCGTGAGAAGATGTTCATGAACGGACTGCCGTCGGTGAAGGTGTTTGCTGACAAGTGCTGCCTGTCGCCAAACTATTTTGGCGATCTGGTGAAAAAAGAGACTGGAAAAACGCCAGTGGAGTTCATTCAACAGAAGGTTATTGACATAGCCAAAGAAGACTTACACTCGACCGACGACACCATCACCGAGGTGGCCTACCGCCTGGGGTTCCAGAGCAGCCAGCACTTCAACCGCTACTTTAAGCGCTGCACCGGCATGACTCCAACAGAATACCGCAAGCACAGCCGCCAGACGGCTTAATATCCATTAACACATTGATAACTGGAAGATTTACAAACATTTTTAACCCTAAAAACAAATTGTAACCAAAACGTAACAGTACTTTTATTATCTATCTACATTTTATCTGTACCTTTGTTCCCTAAATAAATTCAAACTACAGACAAAATGACTATTGGCATAATATTCCGTCTTCTCGGATCGTTGGCGTTGCTCATTTATGGAATGAAGACAATGAGCGAGGCGCTTCAAAAGATGGCAGGTTCAAGTTTACGTCACATTCTTGGACGGATGACATCCAACCGCTTCAGTGGGATGCTGACAGGCACTTTTGTGACTTGTGCAGTGCAGTCATCTTCAGCCACAACAGTGATGACGGTTTCTTTTGTTTCGGCCGGTCTATTGACATTGGCACAAGCGATATCGGTCATAATGGGCGCCAACATTGGCACGACCCTCACGGCATGGATTATGTCACTGGGCTACAATGTAGACTTGACTAGTGTGGTCTTTCCTGCATTTCTCATCGGTATGGTTCTCATTTACAAGAAACGGCACCGATATGTGGGAGATTTCCTATTTGGAATTGCATTTCTGTTTTGGTCATTAGTGATGTTAAGCAGTGTGGGCAAGGACTTAGATCTCGAACACAATGCTAAAGTTGTGGCATTCTTTGCCTCATTCGACACCAACAGTTATCTCACTATCCTCGCTTTTCTTGGAATTGGCACTATTATCACCTGTATTGTGCAGTCGTCGGCTGCAGTTATGGCTATTACCATCCTGCTCTGCTCAACAGGAGTGGTCCCCATTTACATGGGAATTGCTCTAGTGATGGGTGAAAACATTGGCACCACCGCCACTGCCAATCTTGCAGCACTTAAAGCAGGTGTGAGGGCACGACAGGCAGCATTTGCACACCTGCTTTTCAATGTGTTTGGTGTGATTTGGGTGCTATGCGTGTTTTACCCATTTGTTGATATGGTATGCAAGATGGCAGGCTATAACCCTTCTCTTTCGGGTCAAAATGAAAGTCTCCCAATCGTATTAGCACTATTCCACACATGTTTCAATGTGATAAATACCGCGATTCTCATCAGTTTCATACCACAAATGGAGCAAATTGTAAGGTGGGTCATCAAAGATAAGCCAAAGGTCAAAACAGTTAAACGCCTTCAGTATATTGACAACGGACTGATGGCAACCCCAGAGATTTCAATACTTCAGGCGCAAAAAGAGATTGTGCTCTTTGCCGAACGCTTGCAGCGCATGTTTGGCATGGTGTGCGTCCTACTTGACGAGAAAGAGAAGAAAGAATTTGAACGTCAATACGAACGCATTGTCAAGTATGAAGACATTGCCGACAATATGGAATTCGAAATTGCTTCTTACCTGAAAGAAGTTAGCAACCAACACTTGTCGGACGACTCTAAAAGTAAAATTCGTGGCATGCTTCGCCAAATCAGCGAATTAGAGTCTATAGGTGATGCTTGTTATACACTAGCCCGCGCCATCCAGCACAAGCACAATGGACGTGAGGACTTCACCGCCCAACAATATAACAATCTCCATGAAATGCTGCGCTTGGTGAACGAGGCATTGACTCAGATGATGGTCGTCATCAGTGGACGACGCGAGGATTTAACCATTGACATCTCGCAAGAGATAGAGAATGACATCAATGTGCTTAGAGACAAACTAAGGGCAGAAAGCTTAAACGACGTCAACGAACACAAGTATTCTTACGCCCTCGGTTCTTACTATGACGACATCATAACAAGATGTGAGGAACTTGGCGACTATGTGATGAACGTTATAGAGGCGCGACTTGGAAAGCACTTCCTCACATTCCGTGGCCTGCGAGTGAGTCTTGACCACAAATCTATCACCATCGACGGCATTCCAACAAGTCTCACTCGAACCGAATTCAACTTACTATGCGAACTCCTATCTAATAGTGGTCAGGTATTATCACGACAAGAGCTCATGAACAACATTTGGGATGGTGTTATCGTCACCGAGCGCACAGTGGATGTCAATATAACTCGACTGCGAAAGAAGCTAGGCCCATATGCCCAAAACATCGTCAGCCGTCAAGGCTTTGGCTATGTTTTTGAAAAGAATTGAAAAATGTAGTATACTGAATAACGAGTTTTATCGTCAAGATTTTTCCAGCGGTTTCAAGGAGTAGATATTTCATGCCGGTATAGGCTCATTAGTAGTTCTATCTTGAACTGAAACATTTCCTGCTAAAAGGATTATACTAAAGATGAATATTGCTAAGCGTTTCATCGATACCATTAACATGATTATATCCCCACTGGGATATCATAGCCTATAAGGCGGAAGGCGACTTTGAACGGAGTGGCGCTCTTGCGTGGTTTGGGACCAGCGTAGTAATAAAAAAGGCGCTGCACATCAAAAGTCTTGATGGCCACCAAGCGTGTCTCGCCAGGCTTCAGGTCAACTTCAACTGTAGCCGTGCGCTCGTGGAGCATCTCACCATTCATCTGCGAGTAACGCATGAGTAGGCGTATGTGCGAGATGCGGTGCTTGGTGTTGTTGGTCACGAAGAACGACTCTCGCGAGTCGCTCGCCTTCTTACTATAGCCTTTTAGGGTAACGGCGTTAGGCTCGAGGTCGCGCAGCAGCGAGTCGGGCACCGACGCATCAGGAATCTGCTCCACAATCTGCGAGTTGTTCTTGAGTTGCTTCTGCGTAGTGCGTGTGCGAGCGGAAGCTACTACTGCTACCACCGCCACAAGCGTTATCAATAGGAACAGTCTGTTTCTCATAAATTTTCAGTAAAAACTCACGTGAATACTTAACACTTACTACTTAACACTTACTACTTAATCACAAGTATCTTACTTTATTGAATTTGTTGCCGTTGCCGTCGGCGGGAAAGATTTTTTTAAAGCCTACGGGAAGTTTCTCTTTCTCCACATCGGGAATCACCGAGATACCCTTGAAAAGCGAGGGCAAGAAGCGGGCAAAGTTCACTCGTACCTTAACCTCCCAGTGTGGCGGGTCAAAGGTTAAGGTTGTTGCATCCTTGTTGAGCGTAGCGACGCAGTCGAGCGGCCCGCACAGCGTCACCTTGTTGCGTTCGCTGTAGAGCCATAGGCGGTATTTGTTATCAACCGCACTTGCCTCGATATAGCCTATCACCGTGCCAGGAATCAACTCCAGGTCTTCGCTGGCGACAAGCAGCAAGCGATAGCCAATCTTGTGCGACGGCTTGGGCTGCCATCGCTCAATTGCAATGGTCATGTCTTCGTTGGGATAGTACCAAATACCTTCCATTGGCTGAAGGTCGCTCTCCATCAAGCGTTCCATAGCCACTTGCTCATTAAAGCCCGGCACTATCACCGACTGCTCGGGCAAGTCGGTCTTAGCTTGCGCCATAATGAGGCACATCATCAACACTGCAACCGTCAAATACCTCATAAGAATATTTAAGTTTCTCTGCAGCCAGCAACATGGCATTTATTGCTTTTCCTCCTCCTCAATAATATAGACCTTCATCTCTCCCTTCTCATCGGTCTCTACGCCATTGATTATGACAGGAACGGGCTTTCTTTCGACATTTCCGTAAGAGTTGGATCTTTCTCTTGTATAACTTTTCTCGGTCATCAATGACTCAAGATAGGTTTTTGACACCGACTTGGGTTTAGTGACCTCTTTAACAACATCTGCCACCTTCGCCTTCATCGCTTTAGAGATATAGTAACGTTTCTTGGCACTTGTGTTGACAATCATCAGGTAGCCATTATTCTTGACTTCGATAGTGCTGTTGCCACTCAGCTCTGAGCCTTCGAGCACTTTATCGCCGTTGCAATAGACCTCATAAGCTTTCTCCACCTTATAGGTAGCGGTTGTGCTAGCTTTCTTAGTTTTCCTAACCTTCTTGGCATCGGTGGGAACTCCCACAATCAAGCATAAAATAATTAACAATAAAACCTTTTTCATTTTTTATTAGTATTAAAGAGTGAATTTTTAAGAATACACCAGTTATGGTTCTTTGATAGCGCCCAAATGGCCCCAATATAAATATTGCGTGCTTCGGATAGCAGTCCCAGCAACAGAAGAATCAAGATAGCATCAACATAACTGCTGTGATGTATGAACAACAGCAAGATGCCCCATGTCACAAGTGCCATGAAGACTATAGTCACAACTCTCAGCAACAGATATGACCTTGACAGGAATATTGCCCACGGCTCATTTTGATGCGATGTTAGCCAGCGATTCTGCAAATCAACAAGCAACTCAAAGAGGTAACACAGCACAAATGCGATGAGCAGATTGACAAAAAAGCTAGCATAGTGGATGTCGTTGTGATCTCTTACTGTATAGACCGAATAGGCCTGAAGCACCACACCAGGCATCTTGCCTAATGGCGTTTTCCACATATCGCCTTCATCGGTGGTAGAGCCAACGAGCACTATGTGGTCTTTTATCAATTCCTCGTTGTTCTTGATTGAATCAAATGGCACCACAACAAATTTTGTCTTGAAATCTATTGTGAGCTTTTTGTTTGGCTTAACTTCAGTGCTATCTACAGTTTGAGCCACTGCAACCGGAAACGAGGCCAGCACGCCCTTATCGCCATCCACTAGAGTGAACATTTTCCTGATTGTCTTGTGATTATAATTCACATCATCAAGATTGGAAAAGCCTTCTTTTAAACCCAGCTCCTCGGCAAAAAACGACGAACGCTTTTCGGCATAGGTATTTTTATCAAAGTCATAATCCACGAGCTGAGTGGCCCACACCACTTTGTCGCTGGTATTCAAAGCCGCCTCGAGGAGTGCCTCGTTCTCCTCGGGAGTTCCTTTTATTCCTTTAAAAGTGATATCTACTCCTGCAGCCCATGGCTCCAACGAATCAACCGTTGCTATGATTCTTGCTATTTTGCCACGGTTTGCCTCGTCTTTGATATCAACAATAGTGATGTCTTGATTCACATCGCTGTTCTTGTCGGCAAGACTGAAGAAATAGTCGGTCATCGACATGTCGCTCATGGCATCCTTGAGCGGGTCAAATATTGGGAAGCTCATTACCGCGGCATAGCCCACACCAACCAACACAAACGTCAAAACTGTGATTAGCAAGTGGTCGATGTGGAATATGTATTTCAGAGTTTTTTTCATAAAGCCATTAGGAGAACCTTATATTAGAATGCAAATATACTACAATTTTCCTTAAGTAGAAAACAAGTCGCTATTTTCTTGTTTGTTTAACTCACTTTGTGGCAAACTTGTAGGTAATACCGAAGCTCAAAATTTCCTTGAACTGCCAGTATTTCCAATCCTCGGCCCATGGGCGCGACTTGTCATAGCGCAGGTGGGTGAAAATCTGGGTATTGAGGAAACTATTGACGGCAAAGGAGAGGGTGTTTTCCCAGTCGCCCTGCACATATTTGTAGTCGGTGAAGGCATAGAAGCGTGTCTTCCACGTGATGCTAGGCGTTATTTTCCACTCAAATTTAGCCTCCACACTAGAACCGAAGTTGTGCTTTGTGTGATGCCCTGCGTCAATTCCAAATTTTGTGGGGTCGAGCTTCACGATGTCACGACAAATCTTAATGTTATAGGACAGCGGCGCTATCGAGAGCGTGAACACCTTGTAGCCGTCTTTGTCCTTGTAGTTGTAGGTCATACCAAGACCCACATTCAATTCACCCGACGAGAGGAACGATGCCGCTAGGTCGCGGGTGTTGGTGACATAGGAATTCAACAACTGCGTCTTAAAGAGCAAAGTTGCCGAGTAGTACCAATTCTTCACTGCCTTGTAACCGAGTTGCGAATTAAACTCGAAATTGTCCTCGTTGATGCTGTAGCTGCGCAAGCTGTCGCCCTTGGCGGTAGCTATACCCAAGCGGTAATGCAGAGTATTATTAAAGAGCCATTTGGGGTGTAGATTCTGATTGAGATTGCAATCCCACTGCACATCGCCTAGCAGGTTGAGGTTGTTCTCGCCACCCTGATACCAGTTGCTACTGATGTAGGCCTGCGTGCCGTGTAAACTACTGGCGAAAGTGTGCAACCAGTTGTGCATCTTCACCTCACGGCGGTCAACGGGCTTGAATTTCTCGCTGTCAATATTTTTGGTCTCCACCTGCAGTTCAGTTTTAGAAGGATCGGCCTCAACCACCACTTCCTTAGGAGGCTTAGGCAGCAAGTCCTCATTGAAGCGCACCAGCTCGGGGCTATCTATCATCAAGCGGTAGCGAGTGTCATGAACCCTACCCCACTGCTGCCTGGCTTTGTTGAGCCAGCCGTCGTTTAATTTCAGTCCCTGAGTGCTTCCACTGGCATCGTACAAAAATGATGTCTGTGGTGACTGCTGCTTGTCAAAGACCAAAGGCATAAGCAGGTATTGGCTAGTGCTATCACTCTGTGCCAAAGCGTGCTGTGGCACAAACAGTACTATAGCTAGTAACAATATCGAATATATAGTTTCAACAAATCGTTTCATAAAACATGATTTTTTGCAAAAATACACAGAATTTCGGGTAAATCTCGCTCTAATTAGAAAAAAAATCAATATTTTTGCACATTATTATCAATAATAAAATGAGAATAAGATATATATATATAGTCTTACTGTGTTTAATGCCTCTATTGGGATGGGGACAAAACTTTGATCAGATGGTTGCTGAAATGAACGACAAATCGGTCCCACTGGTCAATGTTGAAGTAGAAATCAACTCAGTGAATAGTACAGACTACAAGCTTGGGAGTATCACTATCAGTGAGTACAAAGACAGCACTGTAGAAACCTCCAGTTACAACTGCCAAGTGAGATATCGAGGCAATTATGCACTTAACCTTCCCAAAAAATCTTTCAACATCAAGCTCGTTGATGAAGAGGGCGAGAAACTCGACGCCAACCTGCTGGACTTGCGCACCGACAACTCGTGGATTCTCGACGCCATGGGTATCGACAAACTCAGGATGCGCAACCGCGTGTGCTTCGACCTGTGGAACGAATTCAGCCACACGATGTGGGATACCAGTTTTGGCAACCGCAACGGCACGGTGGGCACTATGGTCGAGGTGTTTATCAATGGAGAATACAATGGATTATACTTTTTGAGCGACAAAATCAACCGCCAGCTGCTCAATTTACGCAAGGCCAAGGTCAACGACGATGGTTCAGTGATAGTGAAAGGATTGCTTTATAAAGGGGTCGCTTGGTCGGCACTAACTACCTATAATGAAGACGCTAGTACTAACTCGGTGGAGTGGAACGCTTTTGAACTGCAGCACCCCGACGAATACCCCTCGCAACAAGCATGGCAACCACTCATTGACCTCATTGACTTCAATGTAGATACCGAACTTGAATACTTTGCAGAGCATTACAACGAGCACTACTATGTGGATAATCTAGTCGATTACTGGGTGTTTTTGATGGCCATGGGCCTCACTGACATGCCCTATAAAAACACCTTCCTCTCAACTCCTGACATAAATTTCGAGCAGCGCTTCATGATCACACCCTGGGACCTTGACGCTTGCTTGGGACGTGCATGGAACGGTAATCAACAAAATCAATTTCCTGCGATTAATCGCCTCGATGGCTATGCACCATATAGAAGACTCTTGGCGGAAAACATTGATGGCTTCAAGCAAAAACTGGCACAGCGATGGCTGCAGCTCATTGATAACCAGCTCTCTCCCACCAATCTAGAGAATCACATCAACGCCATAGCTCAACGCTTTGTGGAAAGCGGAGCCTGGGAACGTGAATATGAGCGGTGGAAAAACACCAGTGTCAAAATAGGGGCAAACATTTACACCGAGGTGCAATATGTCACTAACTGGTATATCAACAACCTTGCCTATGCCAATGATTTCATCAAAGTGTGGAACGACGACCCAACTAACATCACAGCCAGCACTGTGACACGCATCTACAACTACATATTAGGGATTGACACCACCTTTTATGACTACTTAGACCTTAACAAAGATGGGGCGATCAACTCCAGCGACGCTACTATTGTCTATAACATCCTCTTGGGACGATAACAATCTTTTTTCTTTTAGACAATTCTAGATAATCAAGGTAAATAAGTAAGAATCTATATCTCTTCACATTAAAAACTTTACCGTGATTCTAAAGCGATTTACACATATCATAATGCTGTGCGTCATTCCTTTATTGGGATGGAGTCAGAACTTTGACGATATGGTTGTCGGCATGAGCGAGCTGTCGCTACCGCTGGTCAACGTGAAAGTGGAAATCGACTCGGTGAGCAATCTGCGCTTTGTGCCTGGAAAGTTCACTCTCTATGAATACAAAAACGGAACGGTAACATCCCAAGCCTACAACTGCCAAGTGCGTAAGCGAGGCAAGACCGCCTTATATCTGCCCAAGTGGTCGTTTGCAATCAAACTCGTTGACGATGAAGGAGAAAAACTCGACGCCAACCTACTTGACCTGCGCAACGACAACACGTGGATTCTCGACGCCATGGGCATCGACAAACTCAGAATGCGCAATCGCGTGTGTTTCGACTTGTGGAATGAATACAGCCACACGATGTGGGACACCAAGTTTGGCAACCGCAACGGCACTGTGGGCGCCATGGTCGAAGTGTTTGTGAACGGAAATTATTATGGAATTTTCCACCTTAGCGACAAAATCAACCGCCAACTGCTCAACCTGCGCAAGGCTAAAGTAGAAGACGACAGCGTCGCCGTGAAAGGCCTGCTCTACAAGGGCAAGAGCAAAGGCACGTCCAACACCTTGCTAGACTATGAGGAAGACCGCACCGACTCTATCAAGTGGAACACCTTTGAACTTCAATACCCCGACGACTACCCATCGCTTCAAGCGTGGCAACCGCTCATCGACCTCATTGACTTCAACAGTAAGACCGAATTAGAATATTTCAAGGCACACTACAACGAGTGGTACTACATCGATAATCTAGTCGATTACTTTATTCTACTGACGGCACTCGACATCGACGACATGCCCTATATCAACACATTTCTTTCCACTCCCGACATCAACTTCGACCACCGCTTCATGATAACTCCATGGGACCTCGATGCCAGCCTTGGACGAGGCTGCGATGGCAGCATACATAACTCTACTTTTCACCTCTCCCGACTAAATGCTTACGCACCATTTAACCGCATCATTAGCTATAACATCGACAACTTCAAACAACGCGTTGTAGAGCGATGGGACGAGCTTAAAGACTCAATATTCTCGCCCGAGAACATTGAGAGCCACATCAACGCCATTGCACAGCGCTATGTGGAAAGCGGCGCGTGGCACCGAGAATATGAGCTGTGGAAAGATCAGAACGAAACTGGTGGTGATGAACGTCTCGTTATCGTTGAGAACATCTATGAAGAAGTGGAATATGTAATGAACTGGTATCGAGATAATCATTCCAAATTAACAGGACAGCTATTACGCTGGCACGACGACTACGTGGAGCCCAATACCATTACAGCGGCAACAATAACCAACATTTACAACTATCTACTTGGCATTGACACCGAATATAACGAGAATTTAGACCTTAACAACGACGGAATGATAACCGCCGCCGACGTGACCGATGCCTATAACATCCTCTTGAGCCAATAAAGACATCACATAAAAAAGCTAGACTCAAATTTCTACATTTTTTTCTTCAGCTCTTTCTCAAAGAGTTTATCGACAGCGGCTTTGAGGTTTGGTGCCAACTCGGGGATGTTGTGGGCTTTCTCAAATTGCCTCAGTTCTAGGATATTCATATCTACCGCATTATCCTTGCGCGTGTGCTTGAAGTCTTTCTTGTCGATGTAGTTGATGTCGGTTGTGAAAGTTTCTAAGAGAAGGATATAATCCTCGTCGGAGCTTTCAAAGTGACCCTTTGAAAGCACTTGCTTCATTATCATGTCGCCAATGCCAGAATATCCGTCCTCGTTGAAGCGGCAAATCTCATAGTAACCATTCTCACCCTCACGATATTTCTTCTTTTTCTCCTTTGGCTCTTTTCCTTTTTTCTTACTCTTTTCCAGTTCTTTGGCGGCTTCAATTCGGTCAATATAGGTGAACTGGTCAAAAGAAGTGGTTCTGAAGTTTGTGTTCATGTCTTCCTCAATAAATCCTAATGCCGACACACTGTCGCTCACGATGCGACGTCCCGAGGCATCTTCGCTTATTGTGAGCTTGCCCCTATCGGCAAGTCTTGTCACTTTTTTGTAGAGGTTTGTAGTGTCGAGTTTTGCCCAGCCATCAATGTGTCGTCCCACCAAAGTGCTGATAATGAAACGATAAAACCCATTGGCACCTTTTGACACGCTTTTGGTCTTTGCCGACAGCTTTTTCTTGGCATACTCGTAGGTGTTGTCAATCACTCCCGCCCTGAAATAGATGGGACCATCATCGCTCACATAGATGCAACGGAAATAGGTCTGCACATAAAGAAGTTCTTTGGGCTTTACAGTCACTTCGGCAAGATCATAGCTCACGTCTTCGAGCACCACCTTAGAGTCAACAATATCACTTTGATAGAGATTTTTGCTCTTAAATGCGGTGTGCGAGAAGTATAGGGGACTTTTTCCTTTGGCATCGGCTAGCCAACCGTCATTGTCGGTGGTTCCTATTATTGCGCCATTCTCATCGGTAACGCACACAGCGGGGATGGGCAGGCCATCGGTGTCAACCACTTGTATTCTCTGGGCTATAGCAACGCTGCCCCACATTAAAAGGGCAAATGCAAACAATAATTTTAATCTCATATCTATTTAGTATTTGATTGTGTGATAAAGATCAATCTTCATCTTCTTCCTCGAGCAGCTCGGGGTTGAGCATGTCGTCGTCTCCTTGAAGGAAGAGGGTGTGCTTGTTAAGAGCCTCGGGGTCGAGTTCACACTCTAATTGCATGGCGCGATAACGGGGGCGCAGCACGAGGAGCTCCACTAGATAGGCAATGACAAAATACACCACTACAAGCGACCAGAGTGCCCAATAGAAGTCGCTCATCTGCGAGAGCGATGCTCCGCCCACCTGCATCTGCACATAAGCCGTCGAGGCCCAGTAGGCAGGAATCATCTTGCTGATAACATCCCAGTAGGGAGCTATCTGGTAATGTGGCCACGACACACCTGTGAGGAACACAAAAATCAGCGATGTGAATGCCAAGATGAGGAACACGCCCTCACGGTTGTTGACAAACACACGAATTATCTGCCCAAACAACGACGACGCAATCAGGAAGGGGAATATTATCATGGCAATCTCAAGGAAATTGCCGTTCATCGGAAACTTGAAGATAATGGGCACAATGTGCAAAGCAAATATCGCGGGGAAAAGATAGTAGAACAGGTGAACCAATGTCTTGCCCATAAGCATCGCGCCTGGTGTGGCCTTCACCTCGTCGAGGCGGTCGATACCGCGGTTGCGGCGCCGGCGACCCATGCTGCCAGCATGGAGCATGGCAATGCCCATAATCATACCCTGCTGAAGCACATACACCAAAATGAACGGCAGCACAGCCGACGCAATACCCATTGCCGTGTTGCCAAGTGGCACCTGGCGACTATCTACCAAGCCTCCGTTCATACTGATGATATTGAATGATTTTTCGCCCTGCAACCGTGAGCAGGTCTCCATCTGCACATTGGTAATTGCTGTGAGCATCGCCTTGTAGCGCATCATCACACTCATGTCGCAGTAGAGCGACACATGCCCCTGGTTGCCACGCATCACCTCGGTCTCGAAGTCGGCAGGAAAATATACTATGCCATAGCACTTCTTGGTCGCCATCAGTTCACGCGCCTCGTCCATATTTTGAGCATAAGCCGTGATGTTCACATCGGGACTAGCATTAAGGTCGCGCACAAATTGACGACTCAATTCTGAGTGGCTATCATCAACCACTACCACCGCCTGGTCGCGTGCTATCTCAGGATTATAAATGAGCGAATAGAGTGGTGGATAGACCACCGCAAGCACGACGAAGAAAATCACCACCGCCTCATCGCGGAAGATGTGCTTGAACTCCTGCTTCATCGAGAGCACTATGCTGAGCAGCCAACCTAATATTTTACTGTCGCGCTTCTTTTCCATAATCAAGGAATATAGAATGGTTCAAGACAATGCTTCCTCAACTTCCACAGCATGGTGACGGGGAGAAGACTATAAAGTATCAGTATCACATAGTAGAGGCGTGAATAGTGGAGGTCGATGCCATTCAACGCCTGGTCGGCATTTATCAGGAAGAAATACTTGATGGGCATGAGATATCCTAATGGCGATATCCAAGAGTACATCACCTCTTCGGGCAGCGAGAAACCGCAGAACGAGAACGAAAGCATTCCAAGTAGCGTGCATATCGTTGAAGCATAGCGGAAATTTGGCACCAGGCTGATAACGAACAACGCGAAACCTTGACAAGCCAGAACCAGCAATGCCATCGCCGCTATCATATTCCATGGGTTGCAATTCAGTGGAAAGCCATATTTCACATACATCATATATTGTATCGCCAACCCCACATTTATGAATATGAAGGAATGAGGAAACAGCTTGGTGAAAGTGGCAAGAACGATTGAGTTGTCGGCAGTACGCAGCCAGTTGCGGCTCGTGCCGGCGTGCCACTCCATGCCTATGCTGAACACAGTAATCAGCATTACTATCAATGCCAGCAAGCAGGGCACAAACGAACTGCTAAGGTAGTAGTTATAGCTCATCCACGGGTTCTTGAGAGGATGAACATGAGTCACTATCGGCTGAAGGGTGGCACTCACCATCTCCTTGGGCATACCAGCGGTAGTGAGCACGCTGCTCACAATGCCTCCATTAGCAAGCACACTGATGGTTTTGAAGCCCTTAAACTGCATCGAGGCAGGGGCATAGAAGGAGTAGTTAATATAGAAGCTAAGCGTGGGCTTTTCACCACTCAGCGCCTTGGTAGAGAAATCGTTGGGAATAAAGAAGAAACCAAACACTTCACCTCTTTGCACTGCATCGATGGCCTCTTGGTAAGAACCATAAGTCGTTTTTATCTCTATCTGCTGCAATGCGCTGAGGTTGCGGGTAAGTCTTCGCGACATGTCGCTCTTGTCAAGGTCAACAATCCCCACTGGAGAGCGTCTCACAACGCCATCCTCCATCAGATCGAAGAAGAACCATGCGCTCACAAGCGGCACGATGACCATCATACAAATGTATAACGGCCTCCGAGCAAGTTGCTTCCAACCACGGATTATTGAATTGACAAGGATCCTTATCATGAGAGTTCTTGGTTTTCTAGAAACACTAAAGATTCTAGACTATCTTGACCATCTAACTACTTAAAACTTATTACTACTTAAGAATCACCGACATTCCAGGCCTAAAATTAGGAATCGGATTTACTGGCCTTGCTTTCACCTCAAATGTCTTGCTGTCGTATTCGCCATAGGCCTTAGTGGCACTCCAAGTGGCATAGCTGCCCATGTCGTGCACATAGAATATCTTCATCTGGGCCTTCTTATTGTCTAAAGCGGGAATCTCGACATCAATCACCTTGCCCATAGGCAGGTCATTGAGCTTTTCCTCACGCACGCTGAATGCAGCCCACATTTCATCAATATTAGCGATGGTCATAATGGGAGAGCCCATTATCACGAGTTCGCCCACATGTGGATAGATGCTTGTAATCTCTCCGTCGCATGGTGCAATCAGGTATTCGTCTTCAAGAAGCGCCTCCACCTCTCTTACAGATGCCTGAGCCACATTCTCCATGCCACGCGATGCTGCTTTGTCCTCAGCCTGAGCGCCATTTTGAGCCATCTGCAGTTGTGCTTCGGCAGCCTCAACAGCGGCATTAGCAGTACCAACAGCGGCAGTGGCAGCATCAAGGGCCGCCTTGGCCTCATCACGCTTCTGCTCAGAGACTACGCCCTCGTTATAAAGGTTGTTGGTGCGTTCATAAGTTTTACGAGTAATCTCCTCGGCAGCAATCGCTTGCTGACGGGCAGACTTAGCTTGATCAACCATCTTGCGGGCTGACTCAATAATTTCATAACGAGTGCCTCTCTCAACCTTCAGGTTTTGGTTGGCAGCCACATTTTTCATCTCTTTGGCCTTAGAATAAGTGGCATCGGTGGTTGAGGAGTAGATTTTGGCTAGACGCTGCCCCTTGTGAACATAGTCGCCTTCTTGGACATAGAGTTCCACCAGTCGTCCAGCGAGTTTGCCCGATACACGCACAACTTCACAGTCGGCCTGACCTTGGATAGACTTGTCACTGGGTCGCAGGTGCATGATACCCCATATTGCCATAGCGGCTACTACTGCCACGAGAATTAGCATTGAGCCAATTAGCGCCAAGCGCTTGGCCTGCCTAATCTTGCGGCGTTTAGCTTTCGCCTCCTGCTCGCTCAGCTCGGCATTGTCGGCTGATTCCTTAGCCTGAGCTTGCGCTTTCACACCTTCGGCAGTTTTTTTCTTTTCGTCAAAGGTAGGGAACCCTTCGGCCTTAGTGCCTTCATCGTGTTTTTTATCTTCTTTATTCTTTTCCATATTCAAAAAGATATTATAGTTTTGTATTATGTTCTCAAATTTGAATTAACAATTACTATTGCCTTGTTTGCTTGTCAGCTCGTCAGCTTAATAATCTAAATTTCCAGTAACCTTCGAGAGATATACGTCACACATCATCACTTCAATCTCAGCGTCGATTTTTTCGCTGTGGGCCATAAGCCATGCGGTCTGTGCAGTGAGCACTTCATCACTGGTAGCCATACCCTCACGGAAAGCCAACTGAGCCACACGCAGGTTCTCATCGGCCTTAGCGAGATTAGCCTTTGTGGCCTCGTAGGTCTTGAAAGCCTCCTGGTATTTGAAGTTGGCCTGAGTCACCTGCAACTCTATCTTCTCTTTAACTTCCTCCATTTCAAGGCGCTTAATCTTGGCATCGACAAGGGCCGCCTTATATTTGTTGCTAAGCCCGCCCCAGTGCCACAGCGGAATCTTCACCACTGCGCCAATAGCATAGTTGAAGCCAAATTCTTTCTTGAAGCCGTTATACACACTAGGATTAGTGGTGAACACCGATCCAACAGCAGCAATGGTTGGAAGCATCTCGCTGCGGGCAATCTTAGCCTTCTCGTCAAAGACTTTCACGCCCAGTTCCAGTGCATTATAGTCGTTGCGACGGTCATACACCTGCGCCATGTTAATAGTACTTGGCTGGAGCGACACGTCAAGGTCGTCGCGAAGCTCGTCGGCAAGAATCATAGGCTCATCGATAGGCTCGCCACAGAGCTGTGCCAGAGCCATGCGTGCCAGCACCAGTCCGTTGCGCACCTTGGTTAGTGCCACATTGGCCTCATTCACTTTTACATCCACGCTTAAAAGTGTGGCATTTGTTGCCACGCCCTGCTTGAGCATCTTTTTTACATCGTCATCTAACTTAGTCACTAAATCAAGGTAGCTCTCAGCAAGACGTTCCTTCGATTTCAACGACACCACTAGCCAATAGGCTTGATCAACCTCGCAGATCACATTTTCTGCTTTATTGTCGTGGAGAAGTTGCGCTATCTGCTCGGCATATCTAGTAATCTGGTTAAAGGCCTTAATTTTACCTCCCATATAGATTGGCTGCGTAACCAATATGCCAGCGGCAAACGCGTTTTTGACATCAAAGGTTAAAGCGTCTTTCACCTTTTGAGTGGCAGCATCAACATATTTGCCATCAATTGAAATGCCTAGCCCACCCAATGCGTCGAAGGCAAAATCATAGTTGCCGGTCGCGGGGTTGAGAAACTGGGTTGGAGTGATATTGTTGATGTCAACAAGCGACATATTGCGACCTGTGTGAACATAGGTGCCAGCAAAGTCAATTGATGGTTTATAGGCTGCTTCGGCCTCCTTACGCTGATAGCCCGCCTGCTCTATCTTGAGCTGTTCCACACCCATCTGCTTGTTGTTGCGTAATGCCATGTGACGACAGGAATCGAGTGTCACCTGTGCTGCTGCGGTAAATGCTAATGATATAATGAACAGTAGGGTTATTGTTTTTCTCATCTTCTTATATAAACTATAATTATAATCTAAACGTGCAAAATTACCATATAATTGATAATTATGCAAATCTGCCATTATAAAAAATATAAATGTGGGAACAAAAAATATAAATGTGGGAACATCAAAAACACATTACAGCATTTATATATAAATAATTAACTGGACCCACAACAAAAAGATGGGCCCAGTAATAAATCTTCCAAGAAATCTGTTAAAACCTTATTCCTGCCAATGCAGAGAACTCCAGCAAGGAGCTCACAAGGCGGCTGTCGTGTTTCTTGTAACGGTGATGATCGCCATAGGCCTGGAAGCCCATGAAGAAATTCTTGTGGTTATACACTGCACCAATGCGGGCCCTTATGTTGAGCGAGAAGTCGCTTTGCCTCTCACCTGGCTGTGGCATAATGTTGTAACGATAACCTAGATAAGGAGTTAGAGTGAAATTGAGCAACCACTTGGGGCCGAGCACCCAGTTGTAGCCATAGCCCACAAGCACGCAGTAGTCGTTATAAAGGATGCGTGGCAACTCGGCCTGCATAGGGAGATAGTCGTTGGCCTCTTCGGGCATCTTCTCTGGATCAAACTTCACGTCAAAATGCTGGAGGCTGATTCCCGCCAAAAAGGAGCCGGCACTTCGCTTCTGATACTTTGAGAAGCAGTAGGCTGCAGCCTGAGCATAGCGTCGATTGTTGAAGAAATAATAGGCAGTGAGTCCCATCGCTTTGCGAGTGACTCCCGACTGCCTGATTTTGTGACGCTCGTTGTCGGTGTTCTTGTCGACATAGACGACGTTGATATCGTTCTGGTTCTCCCAGTAGTAAGCATCGGCGGTAAATCGTGCGCAAGTGAATGAGAAGTCAACCTTGTTCGACACTTTTCCGCCATGAATAAGGTTGCTGATGCTAATCGAGTAGCCGAGGCTTACAGCCATAAATGATAGTGTCACACCAATGTTTGACACCAAATGGCTGTTCATTATCACCTTCATGTCCTTGAAGGGCGTGCCAATGTAAGAGTCAAACCAGTTGTCGCTCTTGAGAAAGAGTTTCCAGTTCTTGCCTGTGGGTTTCACATAGGCGCTGTCGTAGCTGTTAAATGCCTTGTCGCCCCACATATAGGTCTTGTAGCAGAACATGACAAACTTGGGATATCCCATAGTGCTGTCTTTGAAGTTTATCTTGCCGTGCTTCATAGCGCGCCACCAGTAGCGGCTATCGCGAGTGGTGTCGTAAGGTTCATTAAGTTTGTCGTTAATGCGCTTCGTGATGCGTTGTTTTAGGCTCAACTTTGGCTGCTCTACAGCCACAGAGTCTTGCTGCACAGTGATTGTGTCTTGCTGCACAGGCACGACCGATTGCTCAGTCGCCTGCTGTCCCCACGAGAGCACAGGCAGGAAGCATAAAGCCATGAATATTAGCAAACACTTTCTCATACTTTTAAGTGATAAACTTTAAGAAATAGATGTGAGCATACTAACCACTAAACTCTATCCTCTAAACTTGTTTAGAAATCGCTGAAGAACGATGGACGGATGAGCAGTCCCAAGCGCAGGCGGCAGTGGTACTTGTTGTAGTCGAGCATGTTCTCGCCATAACCGTCATAGAAGTGCAACATAAGGAACTGGTTGTCCTTCTCGCGGATGCGGAATCCCACGTTGATGATGGTGTTGAAACTGAAGTTCCAACCTTGGCGCTTAACGAAGGTCACGTCGGCCACCCAGCGCCTGTTATTAGAAACAAACTGTGCACCAAACTGGAAGATACCACTGTACTTAAGGATATCCTTGTTTTGCTGGCCGTCGATAATGGGAATCCACACCTTGCCATGATACATCAAGTTGCGGTTGATGAAAGCCGAACCAGCAAACGAGATTTTGTTCCAACTTCGCGAAGCCTCACCATCACGGCCATTAGACTCATGCTCAACCATGATAGTGGTACTTCCCACAAGTCGGCCCTTAACGAAAATAGGCGTCTGCACACCAATTCCCGGGTTGAAGTTCAGGTCGTGGAATGGCAGCGACTCCTCAAAGATGTTCCACATAGCCTTCTGCGAATAGCTCAAGAAAAGGTGGCTGTGAAGTGGAAGTATCGACTTTGTCAGTCGCTGGCGGAAACTAATTTGAAACTTAACGTCGCTGTTATACTCGCTAGGTTTTTGGTTCAAGGCTGTACCAAGAGCGAAATAGTTGTCCTTGAAGATGCCGAAGAAAGGACGGTTATCAAAATCGTGAATGATGCTATCGACATTGAATTGTTGTTGCTCTTTGCCCAACATCTTTGTAACAATTTGTGCCTGAGAAGGGCAAGCAACACCTGCAAGAACCAATACTATTATGTTTTTTTTAGTGTCAAGTGATAAGTAAACTGTGCGCCTACGGCGCGTGGAAAGTGGAACGAGGAAAGTGGAACAAAACTGATAACTATGAACTCTTAACTGTGAACTATGAACTGTGAACTGTGAACTGTGAACTAAGAACTCACCTCATACCACAGTGAAATTTATAATATCAATATTATTGTACTTGGCTATTATCCTATCGTTCATCCAAATAAAGATATCTAAATTTGTATCTGTTTCGCCATTTGGCAATACATGCTCGTAGCACTCAAAACTTAACATATACAAATCGTCGCCGTAGGCCATCAGCTCTTCGGCAAAGGAGAAAAGGACTTTTTCTTGACGTCCTGAATGAATATGCTGTGGAATGCCGTCAACCCACAGCACTGCCCGCATGTTGTGATCCTCATCGTCCTCATAGCCGCAAGCATAGATGTGGCCATTGAGATAAGTGGTCGAGCTCACGTGGCCAAGGGGAAGGTCATACTCATAAGGAGGTGCGTCAAAAGTGCGAGGCAGAACTTGCAGCTCCTTGTCAACCCAGATGCAAGGCTCTGTCCCCACATGTCCACCCACGATAGTGTGGTCGGTGTCGTAAGCATAGATATTGGTTGCATGACCACTCACATCTGGACTAGGCTTGGGGAGGATAGCCTTGGCATAGCGGCCTTTGTACTCATAGTAGAGTACTGCATCGTTAGGCTCGCCATGGTGGTATTCCATCCCTGCGAGATAGCACTTGCCATTACTCACTGCAATGCACTGTCCCGAAGTATTGAAATTTTCACAACTATCAAGTGGGAATATACCACTGTTTTTCAAGATGTAGGGATAGTCAAAGAGGTAGATGTAATAGTCCCACTTGGCTATACCTTGCGTCTCGTGGCTCACATTATCGATAAAATCTATGTGCAACGTGTTCCACTTGCCGTTTTTCCAGTATCCCACCTTGTCCTTGGTACTCTTTCCCGAAACGAAATAGTCATCTCCATCGCTAATTATCTCACTTGCATACTCGCAGTTGGGGAGTTCCATAATCCTGTCACCCATAAGGTCATAGATGTGACCTTCGCTGGTGAGCACATAAATCTGTCGCTCGCCACGGCGCTTGACTTTGACCTCATCTTTTTCGCAAGATGAAAGCAGCACTAGAGCACCAAGTACTAATAGCAAATTAATATTAAATGTTCGCATATTTCCAAAATTTTCGGCAAAGATACAATTATTTTCTTAATAATTGAACAATTTTAAACTTTCCAACCAATTTTCTACTGCGACAGGTCATTCTCAAAGAGCTTATTGATTTGCTCAAGATATATGTGTTTTTGTGTAGTTGTATTGTTTATACCTATCTTGTTGCGCCACCCAATGCGATGTAAAGATCAATGACGGCTGTCGCCGCGTCATACATATTCATCGCTTCGTTGAGCTGAGCACTAAGAAGAGTCTCCTGTGCAGTAAGCACTTCAAGATAGCGGGCCTTGCCATTGTCCATCAGCTCATGGGTGCCGTTATAGGCATCATGGAGCACTTCTACTTGGCGGTGATAGTATCCAAATTTCTCGCTTGCTGCTTGGCAGTCGGCAAGGGCCTCGTTCACCTGATTTCCCGCGTCGATAATGGTCTGCACATACTGGTTGCGCAAGCGCTCTTGATTGAGCTTTGCTATCTCCAAGTTACCTTTAAGCTGGCCGCGGGCAAAGATGGGCTGAGCAATCGAGGCAACAATACTGGTCAATATCTTGCCTGGGTTAATAACGGCTCCACCAGCACTATTGGTCCATCCCAGCGTGCCCGAGAGCGAGAGGCCTGGGTAGAACGCCGAGCGTGCTGTCTGCATATTGTAGAAGGCCTCCTCCATAGCAAAGTCGGCTAGTCTGATATCAGGACGATACAGCAGCATCTGCGCCGAGATATCCTCGCTAGCGATCTGTGGCATGATAAAACTGCCCCATTTGTTGCGAGCGATGGGTTGAGGCGGGATGGCCAAAATGCGGCAGATGGCGTTTTCTACGCCACGTATGTTGCGCTTTGCATCTACAATCTGCGTCTTCACGTTCAGGCACGACGACTCCATCTGGTTTACGGCTGTAGAATATACCATGCCATTTTCCCACAGCACTTTCTGAGCTTCTAGCGAAATGCCCCACAAACTGTCGGTTTGTATCAATATCTCCAGCTGTCGGTCGAGCAGTTGCAGCAGGCAGTACTGTTGCGCCACTGCAGATATGAGATTGGCGCGCACGGCCTCTTCACGTGCCTGCGTTTGCAGCAGTACAGCGTTGGCAGCGCGTTTCTTGTTGGTATAAGACCCTAGCGATCCCATATCCCAACTGGCCTGCAGCGGCACATTGTAGGTCTTTGACGTGTTGCTGTTGAAATTAGCTATAGTTCCCGATGGCGAGAAAAACAGTGACGGCAGAATCGACTTTTTGGCCATCTGCAATGAGGTTTGACTCTGCTCGATAGCAATTCGCGCCGAGTTGAGATCTGTGTTGCGCACTAATGCCGTGTCGATGAGCCTCTGCAACAACGGGTCAGCGAAAAACTCTCTCCAAGACAGCGGAGCTGGAGCATTATCGCCAAGCGTGTTAATATAATTCAAACCTATTACATCATTAGGAATCTGGGTATTGGGCTCATATTTGCTATACAAACTTTTAAAAGATCCGCAGCTAGCAGCCATGAGGCACAACACACCCGCGCTTAATATTATTGTTAGCTTTTTCATTTTATTGTTCAGGTTTTTTCGCGTCATCGTTTTTTGGTTTCTTTTCTCCAACCGCCTTTGTAGCAGCCTTTTTCTCAGCTTTTGTTTCCACGACTGTTTCTGCCACTGGTTTATTGGGGGGTGTTACAGGTTCGGCGGTCTCTGTGGCAAGTTCAGCTGTTGCGGCCACCTCCTTGCCTTGGAATCTCTCATGCAGCTTTTGGAACACTATGAAGAAGGCAGGAACAACAAAGAGCAACGCAAGCGTTCCCACTGCCATACCGGCAGTGACACCAAGTGCAAGCACTCGGTTACCATTAGCGCCAGCGCCTCCAGCGATGATGAGAGGAATCATACCAGCAATCATTGTCACGACTGTCATCAAGATGGGGCGCAGACGCTCCTCGCAAGCCGCGAAGGCCGCATCGCGTATGCTCAGGCCCTGAGCGCGGCGCTCAGAGGCGTACTCAGTAATAAGAATTGCAGTCTTTGCCAGCAGACCAATAAGCATAATCACACCAGTCTGCAGGTAGATGTTGTTCTCCATACCTGGCAGGTGGAGCAACGACACGAGCCACACTGCTCCAAACGAGCCCATTAAACCAAATGGCACACTAAGGAGCACTGCCCACGGAGTGAACCACGAGTTATAAAGCGAGGCAAGAATGAGATAAATAAGGATAGCGCAAATGACGTAGATAAGAGCCGTGGCGTTAGAACCCGACGTCTCTTCCACCTCGCGTGACATGCCGCCATATTCATAACTGTAGCCATTAGGCATCTCCTCTTTGAACACTTCGGCAATAGCCTTGTGGGCATCATCCTCGGAATATCCGCTAGCGGTCATCACACCGCAGGTGATGCTCTGGAACAGGTTGAAATGTTCAACCGATGCCGAGCCAACGACTTCCTTAAGTGTTACAAACTCAGAGATAGGAGCCATCTTGCCGCCTTGCACGCGCACAAAGATGTTGTTCAACGACTGTGGGTCAAGGCGGTATTCGGGTGAAGCGTTGGCAATGATGCGATAAACCTTGCCAAACTGGTTGAAATTACCAACATAAGAGCCACCACAGTAAGCACCAAGAGTGCGCAGCACAGCTGCTGGCGTAACACCTGCGCGGTCGCACTGTGTTGCATCAACATCAACCTGATATTTCGGGAAGCGTTCAGAATAAGTTGACATCGCCATCATAATCTCGGGGCGCTCATTGAGCTTGGTGAGGAACTTGGTGGCATCGACATTAAACTCACTCATAGATCGGTCCTGCATATCCTGCAATACCAGGTTCACACTGCTGTTAGAGCCATAACCTGGCACTTGAGGCATCTGGAAGGGGATGACCAAAGCATTCTTTATTTCCTTGCAGTCGAAGGCGAAACGTCCATAGACGAGCATAATGTTATGGTTCATTCCAGGGCGATCGTCCCAATTTTTCAAGCGAATGATAAGTGTGGCGTAGCAGCTACCTGAGCGACCTGCCATCATACCATAACCACTAATTACAGCGTAGTTCTCAAGTTCTGGAATTTTCTTAACCTTCGCCTCTACCTGCTTGACAATCTCCTGAGTCTCATGCAATGTGCTGCCCTCTGGAGCGCGCACCTCGGCAAAGAACACACCCTGGTCCTCCTGAGGCACAAGACCTGAAGGCAAGCCGCGCATGAATATAATCAGCAGCACGGCAGCACCAGCGAGTAGTGCCCACGAAATCCACGGACGCTTGATGAAACCTTTTACGCTTTTCTTATATTTCTTAAGAATGGCATTATAGCTAGCAGTGTAGGCCTTGGTGACGTAGTAGTTCAGGTTTTTCTTCTCCTTGCGGTCCTTTGAAAAACGCATCATGATGGCGCACAGGGCTGGACACAGCGTCAGCGCCGACACGCACGAAAGTCCCACAGCCGAAGCCAGCGTCACGCCAAACTGCGTGAAGAACGTACCTGACGTGCCAGGCATGAAGGCTACTGGGATAAATACCGCCATAAACACCAGTGTACACGATATTACGGCAATCGACACATCGCTCATTGCCTCGCGGGTGGCCTGCTTTGGGTCGGTTATACCGCCCTCCATCTTCGCCATCACCGCCTCAACGACCACAATGGCATCATCGACCACAGTACCGATGGCGAGCACTAATGCAAATAGCGTCAATATGTTTAGTGAGAATCCCGCAAGCGACACAATGGCAAACGTTCCCAGCAACGACACGATAATCGAAATTGAAGGGATGACCGTCGCCTTGAAACTCTGCAGGAAGAAATACACTACGAGAATCACGAGGATGATGGCGATAACTAGCGTCTCAACCACGTTGTGGATAGCGGCAAAGAGGAAGTCGTCGCTGGTCTCCAATATCACAAACTCCAAGCCAGCTGGCATCGTTGGCTTCATCTCTTCATAGAGTTTGTTGATGCGGGCATTAACTTCGGTAGCATTGGCGCCTGGAGCCTGGAAAACCATATAGATTGTGCCTGGCAAACCATCGATGTTAGACATGAAGTTGTGACTCACAGCTCCAATCTCAACCTTCGCAACATCGCCCAAGTGTAGCAGATGACCGCCTTCGCTAGAGCGTAGCACTATGTCATTGAACTCTTCCACGGTCTTGAGTGTTCCCTTATACTCCATTGAGTATTGGTAAGCATTATCAGACTCCTCACCTAAAGAACCAGTAGCAGCGACAAAACTCTGACCACCAATGGCAGCAAACACATCGTTTGGCTCAAGACCATATTGCGCCATCACATCGGGCTTGAGCCAAATGCGAAGGGCATAGGTATTGCCCAACGACATCACGTCGCCCACACCGGTGATACGCATCAGTCGGGGACGCACATTGATGTCTATATAGTTGGCTATAAAGTCGGCATCATACTTACCGTCAACGCTTTTCAGAGCGCCGATGTGCAGGATATTGCTCTGCTGCTTCATCACCTGCACACCCACTTTCGTAACCTCTGCGGGTAACAAGGCGGTAGCGCGGCTCACACAGTTCTGCACATTCACAGCTGCCAAGTCGGGGTCGGTACCTTGCTCAAAGAACACTTGAATCGACACATCGCCCGAAGCCGAAGCCGAGCTGGTGATATAGGTCATACCTGGCACACCGTTGATATTCTCTTCAAGCGGCTGTACAACCGATTTCATGATAGTGTTGGCATCGGCACCAGTGTAGGAAGTTGACACGCGCACCGTGGGTGGCGCAATGTTAGGATACTGCTCAATGGGCAGTGTCCCCATACAGATGACGCCCACCAGCGTGATGACAATCGCTATTGCGCATGCCATCACATATCTGTTGATGAATATATTATTCTTCATGGGCTATTTTTCCTTTTTTGCTTCGGCAGGAAATAATACTTTCTGGCCTTCTTGCAGATTGTTGGCGCCCACAGTCACAATGCGGTCACCAACATTAAGACCTTCTATCACAATGAAATCCTTGCCGTTACCAGTATCGGCAGTCTTTACGGTGACAGCTGTCGCTGTGCTGTCGGCTTTCACTTTATATACCAATGATTTGTCTTGCAGACGCACCACAGCATTCTGTGGTATCACAATAACATCATTGTGGCTCATGGGGAGCACCACGGTGCCTTGAATACCCGAATATAGATGGCCGTCGGGATTAGGGAACGTGGCTTTGCAAGACAGCGAACCAGTGGCGGCATCCACCACACCAGTCAAGCTGGAAACACGGCCTTTGTGAGGATACTCGGTACCATTCTTCATAACAAATTTCACATCGGGCAGAGCGGCGATGTATTGGTTTTTGTCGCTCGAAGTAGCTCCCGCCTGGACACCCTCCTCAAGAATTGACTCGGGAATCGAGAACCACGCCTCCATCTGACGGTTGCCACTCACTATAGTAAGCTGACTCATAGGTGTTACCTGGTCGCCAGCGCGCACGCTGATTTCGCCCACGATGCCCGACACCGGCGAGGTGATGGTACAAAGTCCCAGATTAACCTTGGCACGACTCACGCCAGTTTGTGCTTGTGTAACTGCTGCCCTAGCCTGCTCTACCGAGGCCCTAGCCTGCTCTACCGAAGCTTTGGCTTGGCCTACAGCAGCCTGTGCTTGCTTGTAGGTATTCAGAGAGTTCTCAAGTGTATAATTACTTACTATTTTCTTGTCAAAGAGGTTCTTGTTGCTCTCATATTCTAGTTTGGCACTATTAGCCTTGGCTTGTGCCGATTGCAAATTTGCCTGAGCCGACTGCAAGCCTGCTTGAGCCGACTGAACGTTGGCCTGTGCCGACTGCACAGAGGCTTGTGCCGACTGCAACTCGTGCTGAGCATTGCGAGAATCGATGACAAAAAGTGTCTGTCCCGCGCTAACCTGCTGACCTTCGGTCACGCATATTCTCATCAACTGGCCACTTACCTGTGGCGATATCGTCACGTCGCTTTGACCTTTCATCTTAGCGCTGAATTTCATTGGTATCTCAATGTCGGTCTTCTTTACCGTCATTGTCTCAAACGACGACACTGTCTCCTTGGGCATGTCGATTTTGCATGATGCCAAACAAACAGCAATTAGCATCAAAACGCATGATTTCAAATCTAAGTTTCTTTTCATTTTTGAATATGTATTTTTATTATATTTTTTTAATATTGTGGTAATAATTTGCAAAGGTAATCATTAATTATACTATCAAATTTGACAAATTATTTATTGTCCCTTTTCCTGCACTGGCTCAACTGTATAGCCACGAGAGCGGAGCAACTGAATCAAACCTTGTTCACCCACCAAATGCGCAGCGCCAACAGCAACCAGCACTCGCTGCACGGGTATCGTTTGGGTGATTTTGTCCATCCAGCTGCGGTTACGCACATAACTCATACGGTCCATTTCAACCTCATCCATACCCATCTCAGGGTCGAAAACGATTTTCTCTAATGCGACAAGATCTTGAGCACGATAGGCCTCATATAACTGACGGCTGCTGTCGCCAAACTTGCTGTCCTTGCGGCAGAAGTCCACCAGTTCCTCGGCCTGCTCCTTAAGCGGTGCGCCAAAGAGTGCCGACGTCTGGTCCTCTACTCCCTCTAGGCCCTCAACTCGCTTGCCTAGTTGCTTTCCACGTTTTTGCACGGCCACATCAATCAGATTGTTTGGGTCCAAACTATTGGGATAGAACTCCTTCATCTGCATCATGCTGAGATAAGTGGTGAGGGCTACAGGCTTCAACACTCCTAGTTCCTTCAGTCCAAAACCATACAAATATTTCTTGACCACTGCGTCAACCATCAGATAGTCTTCAGTTGAGAGCAATTTATCCATGGTGCTATCGGCAGGAGCGGTAGCATCTTTCATCATCTGCATCATCGTGTTCATGCTCATCAAGTTCTCGTCCTCCAACTCACCAAAAATGACATCAACATTCTCGATTGCCGAGGCTAGACCTGGCACACTGTCGATAAACTCCCCAGTCTCAAGATGCAGAGTACCAAATAGATAAGATGTCTCATAACAACCATTGCCGCTAACCTTCCACAATAATTGGCCATTAACCTGAGAGCAACACAACAAAAGCAATAATACAACCTGTATTTTTTTCATATTCTCGAGGTATTAATTCTTATGATTTCACATCGAATTTTTCAGCTATTTTGACCGCAAAAATAACCATTTTTATGCAAAAACACAAATATTAATGAGTTCTTTCAAAAAAAATACCAAAACATAGCGATTGTGCACTTTATTCAACACCCGTAACTTTGCATCGTGAAAAATGCGAGTAAGCGAGAGCAGCGACAAGCTTGATTGAACATTGCCGAGCGCAAGCATTTTATATAAAATTTTAAAGTGAATTAGTTATTAGTTGAACAACAGATATTGTGAAAACTGAAAAATAGTTTGAAATTAGTTAAGTAAACAATAAAAGCCCTGCACGATGTGAATCGCCGCAGGGTCTTTTTTATCAAAAAAACGGACAGGAAAGTATGTTTTTTCCTTCCTACTTATTGTGTTTTGGTGCGTGAAAAAATAGACTTCTAAAAAAATATCACCAAAATATCGCCTAGTAGTGGGATTGGTTGGGAGAAAATGCTTACCTTTGCAGTTTGTAAAGAAATTTATTAATAAAAATATAAATATAATATAACTCAAAGCATAGTGGACACAAAATACATTTTTGTTACTGGTGGCGTGGTGTCATCGCTAGGCAAGGGCATCATCTCGTCGTCGATAGCGAGGCTCCTACTGTCGCGCGGTTTCAACGTAACGATGCAGAAGTTTGACCCCTACATCAACATCGATCCTGGCACGCTGAATCCTTATGAGCACGGTGAATGCTATGTCACCATCGATGGCCATGAGGCTGACCTCGACCTCGGTCACTACGAGCGGTTCACCAACATCAAGACCACTCGCGCTAACAATATCACTACAGGCCGCGTGTATCAGAGCGTAATTGACAAGGAACGCCGCGGCGACTACTTGGGTAAGACGGTGCAGATCATCCCCCACATCACCGACGAGATAAAGCGCTGCGTGAAACTGCTAGGAAGCACAGGCAAGTATGACTTTGTCATTACCGAGATAGGAGGCACAGTGGGAGACATTGAGTCGCTACCGTTCCTCGAGGCAGTGCGCCAGCTCAAGTGGGAACTTGGACGCAACTGCGTGGTGGTGCATCTCACCTACGTGCCCTACATCAAGGCTGCTGGCGAGTTAAAGACCAAGCCCACTCAGCACAGCGTGAAACAACTGCAACAAGTGGGCATCCAGCCCGATGTGCTTGTGCTGCGTACCGAACTAGAATTGCCAGCAGCACATTGCCGCAAGGTCGCTCAATTCTGCAATGTGAGCCCCGATGCGGTTACCCAGAGCCTTGATGCGCCAAGCATCTACGAAGTGCCACTGATGATGCACAAGCAGCGTCTTGACCAAATCATCCTTGAGAAGACCGGCACACCTTTCAGCGGAGAACCCGACCTCACCAAGTGGAATTTCTTCCTCAACAAGATGCGCAATGCCAGCGAGGTAGTGAAGATTGGACTCGTGGGCAAGTATGTGGAGCTGCAAGATGCCTACAAGAGTATAGACGAGAGTCTTCTTACCGCAGGCGTATATCAAGACCATAAGGTGAAAATCACCTATATCTCAAGCGAGAAAATCAACGATGGCAATGCCGAAGAACTGCTCAGCGACATGGACGGCGTGGTGGTAGCTCCCGGCTTTGGCCAGCGTGGCACTGAGGGCAAATTTGCTGCCCTTAAGTGGTGCCGTGAGCACGACAAGCCCACCTTTGGTATCTGCTACGGCATGCAATGCATGGTAATTGAGTTTGCACGCAACGTTTTGGGACTAACCGATGCCAACAGCGTTGAGATTGACCCCAAGACCTCCTGCAATGTCATCGACCTTATGGAGGAGCAAAAGAGCATTACCAATATGGGCGGAACAATGCGCTTGGGAGGTTATGCTTGTCATCTTAAACCTGGCACAAAAGTTGCAAAGGCCTATGGTAGCCTCGACATCGAGGAGCGTCATCGCCATCGCTTTGAACTCAACGACGAGTACCGCTCGCAGCTTGAGGCTGGTGGCATGAATTGTGTGGGCGAGAACCCCGAGACTCACCTTGTGGAAGTGATTGAGCTAGCCAACAAGAAGTGGTACATCGGCACTCAATATCACCCTGAGTACAGCAGCACAGTCCTCATCCCTCATCCTCTATTTATGGACTTTGTGAGGGCTGCAATAGAAGAAAAAAACAACAAACAATAAAACAGCAAAATAAAGATATCAAAAACACAAAAAATACACTTTAACTATTATGGATAAAAACACGGTCATTGGAATGTTGCTGATGTGTGCAGTCATCTTTGGCTTTATGTATTGTCAGTCGGACAATAATAAAGAGGCTGCCAAGCAGGCCAACAACAAGCAAACCGAGAAGAAAGCAGACAACACCAAACCAGCAGCCCCCATCGACACCCTGTCGCAAGACGATTGGGCTAAATTAGCAGATATCATCGCAAAGAACGACAGCGCCCTTGTTGACGGCGGAGTAAACATAAAGCAAGTTGGCAACAAACTGACTGGCACAATAAAAGTTGGTAACTCTACGGTAAGCCTCGACAGCGTAAACACTGATGTAAATGCTGTAGATGCCGTAAAACAGGTGATTACAAAACACAATCAGGCACAAATGTTCAGTGGCTGCCTTAAAGGTAATGACCAGACGATAACCCTTAAGAACGATTCTATAAAAATAGAAATCAGCACCAAGGGTGGTATGATTACTCGCGCCACTCTCAATGGTTACAAGGCCTATCATTCACAGGAAGACTATAAGACCAACAACAGCGTCCCTGTTGAGCTCGTTAGTCCAGGAAACAATAACTACAGTTTCATCCTCAATAACCGCGACCAAAGCTTCGACACCAAAGATTTCTACTTTGTGCCCGAGAACCAGCAAGGCGATTCTACCGTAACAATGTCGCTGGTGAACCTGCCTAACGGCGCTAAATGGAGCATTAAATACACTCTTGTGAAAGGTTCCTACATGGTGAGAATGGAAATTCTGCAGCAGAACATGGACAAAATCATGCACAACAACATCACCAGCATGAACTTCCACTGGAACCAGAAAATGCAACGTCAGGAGGCTGGAAAGCAGTTTGAAGACCGCTACAGTGCCCTCTACTGGAAGCTTCAAGGTGAAGATGATGTTGAAAACCTGAGCGAGAACGGCAATGATGATAAAAATGTGAACGACAAGGTGAAATGGATCTCGGCAAAGAGCCAGTTCTTCTCATCGGTAATTATCGCCAACGAATGCTTCAGCGGAGATACCAGATTTGAGAGCAAAGCTTACAAAGATAGCCAGAAGGAATATCAGACTTATCTCAAAGATGTAGATGTTTATACTGGTTTCAACTACAGCTACTCTAACCCTGCACCAGCATCGTTCTTTTTCTACTTTGGTCCCAACCGCTACGACTTGCTGTCGAGCTACGACAAGTTCTCTAGCAACGAGGACCTGCACCTCACCCGTCTTGTTTCGCTGGGATGGAAGTTGTTCCGCTGGATTAACTCGGGCATCGTGATGCCTGTGTTCAACTGGCTTTGCAAGTTTGGCTGGTCATTGGGTATCGTCATCCTTGTTCTCACCATTTTACTTAAACTCGTGCTGTGGCCATTGACCTACAAGAGCTATATGTCGCAAGCCAAGATGAAGATTCTACAGCCCGACATCCAAGCCATTAACGAGAAATATCCCGACCAGGCCGATGCAATGAAGAAGCAGCAGAAGGTTATGGAACTCTACAAGCAGGCTGGTGCCAACCCAATGGGCGGTTGCTTGCCAATGCTGCTGCAGATGCCGTTCCTCATCGCCATGTTCTGGTTCTTCCCATCGAGCATTGACCTGCGCGGTCAGTCGTTCCTGTGGGCCCCTGACCTTAGCGCCCCCGACGCACTAATTTCACTGCCCTTTAGCATTCCATTCCTAGGTGACCACTTGAGTATCTTCTGCTTGCTGATGACTGTCACCAACATTGCCTACACCTACGTGAACATGCAATCGCAGTCATCAAGCTCGATGCCTGGCATGAAGTGGATGATGTACTTGATGCCCATCATGTTCCTCGTGTTCTTCAACACCTACGCATCAGGTCTTAGCTACTACTACTTCGTGTCGCTGCTCATCACTATTCTCCAAACATTCTTGACCCGCATGATGGTTAAGGAAGACAAGGTGAGAGCCGTGATGGCCGAGAATGCCAAGAAGCCAAAGAAGAAGAGTGGTTTCATGGCACGCCTTGAGGAAGCACAGCGCCGTCAGCAGCAGGCACTCAAAGAGCAGCAGAAGCGCAACAACAAGCGTCGTTAACTACAACAAAAGAATAGCGCATGAAAAGCAGTAAAACAAGCAGCACATCGAAGCCACGCCGCGGCAAAGGCTTCAAGCGAGTTCTTTTAGGACTTGCTGTGCTACTTGTTTTGCTTGGCGCCTTCTTGGCCTACGAGAATCGCCACGCTATCTACTACTGGTGGCATGGCGAAGTAGTCGTGGACCGCAGCAAGTATCCCATCGTGGGCATCGACATTTCAAGTCACAACGGCGACATCGACTTCTATAAGGTAAAAAACGATGGATACTCTTTTGTCATCATCAAGGCCAGCGAAGGGATGGATTACCAAGACAACTCCTTTACTGCCAACTATAACCGTGCCAGCGCCAATAATATGAAGATTGGAGCCTACCACTATTTCCTAATGAACTCCGATGGCATTAACCAGGCCAAAAACTTTATCGAAGCGGTGGGATGGCGCAAGCTTGACTTACCTCTGGTCATTGACATTGAAGAAGATGACAAACTAAATAAAAATGTGAGCGAGGACATTGCATTAAAGAACTTATATGCAATGATCGACAATCTTCAGTCGCGAGGATACAAGGTGATGATCTATACCAATGGTAACGGATATAAAAAATTCGTGAAAGACCGACCACTTGTTGATGTCAGCCTTTGGATTTGTTCGTATAAGAACCCCGACAATATCAAACACATCCCAAATCAACTACAGCAATATAGCAAAAAAGGACGTGTAGATGGCATCAAAGGCGACGTTGACCTCGACGTTTTCAACGGAAATGAGAAGCAATGGGAACTATGGCTCAGCAAAGCAGCCCCACTCCCAGCCGACACAACAACCAACCAAAAAGAAGATATTAACTATGAGATTAGTGAGTAAATATTTGAGCAAATTTGCTGCATTGATGGTGACAATCGCCTTCTTGTCAACATTCTCGGCAAATGCCAAAGTTTATACATGGGACAAGTATGACATTGCTTTCGAAGCTCCCGAAGGCGGGCACATACCGTTCAGCTTTTTCCAAGACCCCTCTTCGGCTCAGGTCAACTGGGACGAGATGGTGATGACTTTGCAGCATTACATCAAGAACGAGAATACCAACAAGAAAAATCTTGAGGAGCGCCTTAAAAGCCGTGCGATGGGGTTCAACATGTACGACACCGATATGATGAAAATCAAGGTGAAAGGCTTTAAGTGCTATGCCCTTGAGGGCACAATGCCCGATGGCACACGCTGTATCATCGCTTATCTAGTCAGCGAAAAGACTACCACTGTGCTTGAGGTCGTGGTCAACTATCTCTTTGGCAACCAAGAGGTAGTAGAAGAGATGATTAAGAGTTTCAGCGAGGGCAACGACAAGAAGCCTAATGAACGGGAGAAACCCAAACAAAAGATTCAAAAGAAAAAAGACGCTGAAAAAGAAAAACAGGAACTTGAGAAAGAGAAAAGGCGCAAAAACGAGAAAGTATATGAGTGCTAATTGTTAATAGCACCTATCACACATATTTATATAAAACTAGTGTCGTTGAGTTTAGAACCCAGCGACACTTTTGTTATACTTTTGCTATCATAGCAAGCCTGCAAGCACGTCGATGTTCTCAATTGGGGTCGCCCAACTTGTGGCAAATCGGGTGATGAATCGTCCATCGGGCAACTTGTCCCACACCTCAAAGGCAACATTACCCTCAAGAGCATCCATCTGTTCCTGAGTAAGGATGGGGAACTGCTGGTTGGTGGGAGAATCAATATAAAACTCAAAACCTTTGCCAGCAAACATGTTCTTCAACTCCATTGCCATGTCGATAGCATGGCGAGCAATGTTCATGTAAAGATTATTTGTGAATAACGTGTCAAACTGGATTCCAAGCAGTCGCCCCTTTGCCAACAGAGCGCCATGCTGCTTGATGATAGTGAAAAACTGGCGAGGGGCGTTTCCCTTAGGAAATATCACTGCCTCACCGCAGAGCGCACCCACCTTTGTGCCACCAATGTAAAACACATCGCACAGTGTGGCCAAGGTTTTGAGGTCAACATCGGCAGAAGGACTCGCCAAGCCATAGCCCAATCGAGCACCATCAATAAATAGGGGAATCTCATATTCCTCACAAATCGACTTTATTGCCTTAAGTTCATCAAGGCTATAGATTGTGCCATATTCAGTCGGAAACGAGATATAGACCATGCCAGGATACACCATGTGAGGCCAAGTGGGGGCACCGTGGAAGTGAGCCAAGTACTCACGTAACTCACCGGCATCCATCTTGCCAAGGTGATTAGGTAGGGTAATGACTTTGTGGCCGCTGAACTCCACTGCCCCACTCTCATGCACAGCGATATGTCCCGTCTCTACTGCCACCACGCCTTCGTAGCGCCGAAGCATAGCGTCGATAACGGTTGAGTTGGTCTGTGTGCCGCCCACCAGGAAGAACACATCGGCATCGGGACAGCCAGTCGCCTGACGAATCCTGGTTCGTGCATTCTCACAGAATGGATCTTCGCCATAACCTTCCACTTGGGTCATGTTAGTCTCTATCAATCGGTTCAAAATCGCAGGGTGTGCACCCTCGATATAATCACAAGTAAACGATATCATAGTGTTATGTATTTATTGGGCAAAGTTACGAAGTATTTTTTAAAAAACAACGATAATGCATTATGTATTACAATGTTTTTATTACCTTTGTAAAAATATTGAAAACTATGAATATCAAGACCGCGAAATTTGAGATCAGCAATACTGATTACACCAAATGCCCTGCAGGGAACAAACCTGAGTATGCCTTTATTGGACGCTCCAATGTGGGCAAGTCGTCGCTTATCAATATGCTCACCAACAATAAGGGACTTGCAAAGACATCTTCCACTCCTGGAAAGACTTTGCATATCAACCATTTCCTGATAAACGACGAGTGGTACATCGTTGACCTTCCTGGCTATGGCTATGCTAGACGCAGCAAGGACAGCCGTGAGCAACTCAAGAAGATTATTGAGGACTATGTGCTTGAACGTGAGCAGATGACCAACCTCTTTGTGCTCATCGACTGCCGCCTGAAACCACAAAAGATTGACCTGGAGTTCATGGAGTGGCTCGGCGAGAACGGCGTGCCATTTAGCATCGTCTTTACCAAACTCGACAAACTCGGCAAGGTGGCTGGAGCACAAGCCATTGCTGCATATAAACGCCACCTGCTGCACACATGGGAGGAACTACCACCAGTGTTCACAACCTCGAGCGAAGACGGTCGCGGGCGTGAAGAGATTCTTAATTATATAGAAGAAATCAACCAATCGTTGGCACAATGAGAAGACTTGCTGCCATATTGTTCACATTGCTAATTGTGGGCATTGTCGCCCAAGCGAAGCCAGCCATCGACTATGTCAAGAAGGTGAAAGACGTAGTTATTTATCGCGACTCAATGTATTATTCAGCATTTCCTTCGGTGGTAACACTCGACGACGGCAGGCTCATGGTGGCCTTCCGCCGCGCCCCTAATCACCAGATGATGGGTTTTGACCGATACAGCCACATAGACCTTAACAGCCAGCTTGTGAGCGTGACCTCGAGCGACGGCGGCAACACATGGAGCGCTGAACCAAGGCTGATGTTTGCCCATCCTTTTGGCGGTTCGCAAGATCCTTGCATGCTCAAACTTAACAATGGTGACATCCTATGTACCAGCTATCTGTGGATGCAGCTGGGCAAGAATTTGCTTGAGGAGTACAAGGGTAGAGTTGTGGGCGATGGCAACTACACCTTTGCTGGCGGCTATCTGATTCGCTCCACCGATGACGGAAAGACCTGGGAAGGCCCATTTGACCCAGGTTCGCCCCTACCAGTGGAACATCGCACCACAATGCTCGGCAAGATGCCGCTCTACAACCGCGGGGCACTATGCCAAAGCAGCGACGGCACCATCTATTGGGCAGTGGCATGTGACAATCCATATGGAGGGTTCTCAGTGTATCTAGTTGAGTCAAAAGACAATGGTAACACATGGCAATATCGCTCCACTATTGCCGATGACCCTAAAATCAGCTTCAACGAGACCTCGATAATCCAGACTCCCCGTGGAGACCTCGTAGCATTCATGCGCAGCTTCGACCTTGATGACCACGCCTGCTTGGCCCGTTCTACCGACGGTGGCAAGTCGTTCCAGTGGTACGATATGGGCTTCCAGGGGCATCCGCTCAATGCTCTCCTACTTCCTGACGGACGATGGCTGCTCACCTATGGCTATCGTCATGAGCCTTACGGCATCAGGGCGCGCATCATGGACCCTGAATGCGAGATGTGGAGCGATGAGATTGTGCTGCGCGACGACGGCGGCAGCACCGACCTAGGCTATTCGTGGCCCGTGCTGCTAGATGACCATCATGCACTTGTGGTTTATTATTTCAATTACGAGGGCAGCAAGGGAACTCGAGGTATTGAAGGAACAATTCTTGAATTTTGATTTAGAATAATAACTCATGAACTACCAGCAAAGCATATTCCTCAAGCGGCGAAGCTGTCGCAAGTTTACCGACGAGCCACTTGACCCAAACCAAGTGAAAGCTATTGTCGAGGCAGGGTTACTGGCACCCACTAGCATGAACCGAAGACCGTGCCAGTTCACGCTCGTTGATGACAAGAAGCTACTTGAACAACTATCACACTGTAAGCCACATGGCGCCGAATTGCTCGCAGGATGTGCCCTGGCGGTGGTAGTGAGTGCCAATCCAAGCATCAGCGATGTGTGGGTAGAGGATGCAGCCATCGCGTCGAGCTATATTCAGCTGCAAGCCGAGTCATTTGGATTGGGCACTTGCTGGGTGCAGGTGCGCAATCGCATGTATGACAACGAGAACACCTCGAGTGAATGGGTGAAAAACCTGCTTAACATGGATGGCGCAGAACATGTTGTGAGCATAATTGCCATTGGTCACAAAGACGCCCCTCGCCCACAAGCATCACTCGACAAACTGCAATGGGAAAAGGTGCATATAGGAATATGGAAGGAGACAGAATAATGAAGAAGCAACGTGTAGTAATGCTTGGTTCGGGCAATGTGGCGACAAATTTCGCTTTAGCGCTCAAAGACAAGTATCAGATAGTGCAGATTTACAGCCGCAGCCTTAGCAATGCCCAAATACTTGCCGAGAAAGTGGGTTGCGAAGCAATTGATGACCTAAAAATGGTGGTTCGTGATGCCCATGTTTACATTATTGCCGTTAACGACGACGCTATTGCGAGCATTATTGACAATACGCATTGCAACAACGCCCTGTGGCTCCACACCTCTGGTTCAACGCCTATCGATGTGTTTGAGGGCAAACGTGCCCACTATGGTGTGTGCTGGCCAGTGCAGTCGCTGAGCAAGAACAACATCGTCGAGATGGACGACGTGCACCTATTTATCGAGGGTAATACCGACGAGGCAACTCACAAACTAGAGAAATTTGCCTCTGCCATCTCGCATAATGTGCATCAGGCCTCTAGCCATGACCGCTTGCTGCTGCACGTGGCATCGGTCTTTGCATGCAACTTCGCCAACCACATGTTCACCCTCTCGAGCGAGGTGCTCAGTGAGGCAGGACTGCCCTTCGACGCCATGCTGCCACTAATAAAAACCACCATCGAGAAACTCAACCACATGACACCCCAAGAGTCTCAAACCGGCCCCGCCGCCCGAGGAGACATCAAGATAATAGAAAAACACTTGTCGTCATTAAATGGCGACAAGCGTGAAATCTATAAGTTGCTCTCAGATAGCATTATGAGAGCAAAAGGATTTTAATTGTTTATCCCTAGAAAGACTAGAGAATCTAGAGTGACTAGAGAACCCCAATTTATCTCCTCAGTTTTAGAATTTCAACTTGTAATTCACTCCCAAGATGTGTGAATCGCGGTCGTTGAAGTTGTCGTCTTCCATGATGTCCTGGAAACGATAGTATATTTCAAAGGCATTATGTTTGCCCGCTGAGAACTCACAACCAGCGGTGTATCGCATTTTCTCAATACCCTTGCCGTGATACATCTCTACCGAAACAAATGGTTCTAGCCACAAGCCTTTCTTGTCGTAGGATATCATAACCCTTGAACGCCTAACATTCTTGCCCTTGCCTTTCTTGGGAAGGAACTCATCATCTTCCCAGTCGTAGGTCACATCGGCGACTTCTGGGCGATAAGTGTATTGCCAGCGCTCACGAAGCGAAAACTTGACATTGCGGTACTTGTAACTTGCAATTGCCGATAAATAAAAACGGTGCTTTGTTCCCCAGAATCCACGACTCTCTCTATATTTCGCTAAATCCCATGTAGCGCATGAATGGTCGCGCATAAACTTATAACCTCCGTCAAGCTTAAGCCATTTAAGAACCTTGAACTCGGCACCTATTCCTAGTGTCCAGCGTGCAGGCTCGCCCCATCCACTACCGTCGATATTATCTTTGAGGCGGTACTCAAAATCGGCACCTATACTCCATTTCTTGTTGATTTTTTTCTCTACGCCAACACTCATCCAGAGACCAAAGTCATTTCCGCTTTTTCCATAGAACTCCTCGCCTGTGGGATCCCATTCGGCTTTTGCAGGTATCGACACTGCTATCGCCACAAATGCAACGACAACACATTTCACTAAATTTCTCATTTCATTTCTTCTTTTGGTATTTTCATCATTCTGTCAACGCTATTGCTCCCTTTGTCGGTGCTACGGTAATGCACTCTGAGCACTGTCATGTCGCGAAGCATGTCGATAGCACCCACCTCAACCTTAGTTATGTCGAGGCCTGTACGCTTTTTCAGATCAGCGACCAGTTCTTCACGTTTATCGGGAGTAATCAGTTCTATCTTATCATATTGAATGAGCTTCACCGCATCGGTCTTGAGGCGCCACTCGCATATCACGATAGCGACTATCACTATCAGGTTGGTGATTATCAACTCATTGATAGGCATAGTAGAGGCTAAAGCATTGACCACAGCCAGTGAGATGATGATAAACAGATAGGTCATCTCGCGCACCGGCATCGTGTCGGTGCGGTATCGCATGATGCTAAAGATACCAAACAAACCTATTCCGAGTCCTATTCCCGCCTTTCCCTTCATGTCCTCAAGGACGAAAATCATGAAGAACACGAGGAAGAAAATGGACACACTGATGAGCATGAAGGTGAAATAGAAGTCACGACGCTTGCTCTTGCGGTAGTATAACCTATCAATAATTACCCAACTCACTACAATGCAGATCAGAAACCTAATCAGCATTTTGAAATATTCGGGCGACAAACCCATTATAAGCTCTGGTTGTTTCATTGTTTAAATAGTTTTATCGTTTGGTCATGCATCCATCTCGATGAGTCGATGCACATAATGTATTTTTTCTTTAAGGCGGTTCTGCTTCACCTGTGGATTGGTCAGTGCTGTGCCTATGCAATATTTGCTGAACCCGTGAGGATGAATGTGCAGGTCACGGAGCATCGCCAGCAGCGGTGACCGCACATTACCATCTCGCTTAAGCTCTATTATCACTGCCTGCCCCATTGCTTTGTCTATGCCTGTGGCAATGTTGTGGTAGCGCAAATCAGTGTCGATGGTAACTCGTTCAGTCTTGCCCTTGTTAACAAGAGTGATGCGGTTGAACCAGTTGCGCAAAGCAGGCTTCAATGTATAAATATCATACCAGCACAAAGACTTCAAGAACTGCTGCTTTTCCTCACCCTCAATGCTGAAATCACTGATAGATATACGCTTTTTGCGTGTGCGGCGGTGGTTGTTCTTATTCTTCACCTCGAGAAAAGTTTGTCCCGAGTCCACATATTGCCTCACTCTCACCTTCTGCCTTCCAAGACAGCCGTTGTGATGCGTGAGATACATGTCGAAAGCTGGCGTGTCGTAGTAGAGCGTGGTGTAGGCACTTGAGCGCTTGCCGTCAATCTCCTGAACAAAATAATCGTTTTGTGCCATTTTCAGGAGTTGCACAAGTCGCGGTATAGTAGTAACAAACTTAGTATCAACACGATTCATCAGCTTGACGCCACTCATTGCGTCAAGACTAATAGAGTCAAAACTATTTATAATCGTGTTCATAAAAGTGTATGTCAATAGCAATAAAAAATAGGTAACAAAATTCTTTGTTATATTATAAACGACAAAATTAATCAAAAATTTGTCTTTTGAATTATTTTTTCAACTAGATAATGAAAATAATCAGCAAATAGATGTTACTAGCAATTATCTCACCTTACGCAGCAGATGGCGGCAGGCAAACTTCACATGTCGCAGCAAGGTGGGCACTGTGCCATAATATTGGCACATTATTTTATAGCGCTCGCGCAACGACTTTTTGTGATTTTCGGTAGTAAGTCCCTCACTAAGGTAGGAGATAATAGGAGCATCGCCAACGTAAGCGGTGCTTTGGCTTCGCTTGAGCACCTTGATGCACCAGTCGTAGTCGGCGCTGAAGCGATAGCTAAGGTTGTAATATGGACACAGTTCTCTTCTTGCAATAAATGCCTGATGACACACGAGCATGCCATCTCTGAAACTTTGCCAGGTAAGATGCTCAGGAGCCGTGAGATGCCTCATTCCCACCACCTTACCAGTTGAGTCAACGAGTTGCGTCTGACCATAAATCACATCGGGATGGTCTTGTGCTTTCTTGGCGATGCATGCAAGAGTCTCGGGAGTGACAAAGGCATCACCAGCGTTAAGGAAGATGAGGTATTGACCCGCAGCCCTGTCGATGGCTTTATTCATAGCATCATACAATCCCTTATCGGGCTCACTCCACACCCTTGCGGTGGGAATTCCAGCCTGCTCCACAAGCTCAAGAGTGTCGTCGGTAGAGGCACCGTCAATCACGAGATATTCAAAATCGGTGAACGACTGCTCCTTCACACTCTCTAGCGTGGCTCCTAGCACTTTGGAGGCATTGTAAGTAACTGTAATGATAGAAAAAAGCATATCTAATTATTATGAAGGATTAGTGAACACCCATTATTATTACCAGTCAAACACATTTCTGAGCACCCACCATAGTACCACGATAACCCCAAGAACTGCTATCGTGTAGTGATGAGTAATAACTTCGTCCACTTTGCTGGGCAGGAGCTTAGTGTAGTCATTAAGGAAATAAAGTGCAATCACAGGGAGCGCAGCCACAAAAAATGCATTATAGCGCAACGCATCAATGAAATTGCCATGTAGCAACGAATGGATAGCACGCTGACTTCCACAGCCAGGACATTTGAAACCAGTGACCACAAGAAACACACATCGTGGCATATATTTACTGGTGGCAGGGTTTATGCTGAAATAAAACACCGCCACCACTATCAGCAAGACAACTAAAATCCAAATCTTTACCGATCGACTCTTGCTCATCAGCCAAGGCCCTGAATTATGTAGTGTGAGCAAGCCAGAGGAGTTGATATGAGACCTAAAATGATTGAAGCAATGATTGCCCAAGCCCCATATTCGCTGAATTTATCGGCCTTAAGATAGTCTCCCTCTTTATACTTTTTCTTGGTTTGGTAGGCAAAGATGATGCCCAAAACGCCCAAAGGCCAGCAACAGCATATAGTGGAGATAATTGCCCACACTAGATTGGTAGGAGGACATTTAGGATTCTCGGCAGCAACCTGAGCTGCAGGATAGCCGGTCGCTCCATACTGAGGATTATATCCCCTTTGCTGCGGAGCATAACCCATAGCGCCTCCAGTCTGTTCGTAAAGTGGTGGCAAGTCGGGCACCTCATCAGCAGGAAGTTCAGGAACTTCATCAGCCTCTGGTGCAGCTATTGCGGCACTTGTGGCAGAATAGTTATTGCCACCCGCCATCTTCTCGAGCATCTCGTTTAACTCTGGGACCTTAGTTATTTTCACCCAGTCGTCAAGACCACTATGCCACACGTATGCTGTTTTGTCAACCCCCATTCTCTCAAGCTCATCAATTGAGTGTGGGCCAGATTGCTTACCTTTAAAATTTATCCAATAACGAGTCATTTTTTATTCTTTTTAAAAACTATTGCAAAGATAATCAATAGATTTAAATTAAACTGTTTTTTTATTCTTTTTCTTGCGTCACTTAACGTTTATCGTTCTTAGTAAATAACACTGCCCTACTATAAAACTGTGAACTATGAACTGTGAACTATGAACTGTGAACTATGAACTGTGAACTATGAACTGTGAACTATGAACTGTGAACTATGAACTGAAAGCAGTTATTCTTTTTCCAGATAGGTGTAACCATAGAGTCCTGAGCGGTAGTTGCGGACAAACTCGTTGCCTTCTTCGGCGGTGATTTTCTTGGTGCGGATTGAGTCGGCCACCCATGCCTCTACATTGCGAACCAGTTCCTTAGGGCTGAACTGCACATAGTCAAGCACCTCGGCAACTGTCTCACCGTCAATCACCTGGTCAATCTCATAATGGTCTTTATACACGTCGATGTGCACAGCGTTGGTGTCGCCAAAGAGGTTGTGAAGGTCACCCAAAATCTCTTGATAGGCGCCCACCAAGAACACGCCCAGATAGTAGTGCTCGCCTTCCTTGAGCTGATGCACAGGCAGGTAGTGCGAAAAACCCTGATTGGAGATGAAGTTGCCAATCTTACCGTCGCTGTCGCAGGTGATGTCCTGGATGGTAGCGAAACGGTCGGGGCGCTCAGTGAGTCGGCCCAGAGGCACCACGGGGAACACCTGGTCGATAGCCCAAGAGTCGGGCAGAGACTGGAAGAGCGAGAAGTTACAGAAGTATTTCTCGGGCAGCATACGTGCCACGCTGCGAAGTTCCTCAGGAGCATGCTTCATGTCGCTGGCAATCATGTTAACCTCGCGCGCAACGCTCCAGAAGAGTTTCTCAACCAGTGCTCGAGTGCGCAGGTCAAGGAAACCGAGACTAAAGCGGTCAAGGGCCTCTTCGCGTATTTGTAAAGCGTCGTGCCAATCCTCAAGCAGTCGCGCCTTGTTGATTTTGTCATAAATCTCATAGAGGTCGCGCACCAACTCGTCTTCATCTTCGCGCAGGTGGTCGTTGTCATCGTCCCATTGTGGCAGGCTAGCGGTCTCGAGCACCTCGAGCACGAGCACCGAGTGGTGAGCAGTGAGGCTGCGACCGCTCTCGGTGATGATGTTAGGATGCTTGATGCCGTTCTTGTTGCAAGCGTCAACGAGCTGATATACCGAGTCGTTGACATACTCCTGGATGGAATAGTTCATGCTGTTTTCGCTGGCACTGTTGCGGGTGCCGTCGTAGTCAACCCCAAGACCACCGCCTATGTCGATAAAGTCGATGTCAAAGCCTGCTTGTGTGAGCTGCACATAGAACTGGCATGCCTCACGCAGGGCATTCTTGATGCGGCGTATCTTTGTCACCTGGCTGCCAATGTGGAAGTGGATAAGCTTGAGGCAGTCGGTCATCTTATTCTCCTGCAAGAACTCCATCGCCTCTTGCAACTCGCTGGTATTGAGGCCAAACTTGCTACGATCGCCGCCACTCTCTTCCCACTTGCCACTACCGCTGCTCGAGAGTTTGATGCGGATGCCCACGTTAGGCCTGATGTTGAGTCGCTTGGCTATTGAGGTGATGAGTTTCAGTTCGTTGAGTTTCTCTACCACTAGGAATATGCGGCGGCCCATTTTCTGCGCCAGCAATGCCAGCTCGATGTAGTTCTCGTCTTTATATCCGTTGCAGATGATAAGCGAGTTCTCCGAAATCTTACCCATGTTCATCGCCAGCACGGCATGCAACTCTGGCTTAGAACCGGCTTCCAGACCAATGTTGAATTTCTTGCCATGGCTCACAATCTCCTGAACCACAGGTTCCATCTGGTTCACCTTTATGGGATAGATGATGAAGTTCTGCGCCTGATATTCATATTCCTTGGCCGCCTTCTTGAAGCAGCTCGAAATCTTCTCGATACGGTTGTCAAGGATATCGGGAAAACGCAACAGCACAGGTGCACTGATGTTGCGCTGACGCAACTCGTCCATCACTTCTACCAGGTCAACGCCTGCATAGGTTTGCTTTGGGGTCACCGTCATGTGACCTTTATCATTGATTGAGAAATACTTGAGGCCCCAACCAGTGATATTATACATTTCGGCGCTGTCCTCGATGCGCCACTTATTGATGCTGCTCGCCATGTGGTAAGCTTTTATAGGTGAATAACGCAGTTTTTCTCTCTCGCAAGGGCTGGGCATAAGCCTACTGCCCCAATTAATTTGCAAAATTACGATTAAAAAACCAAAAACAAGAATATTTGTATAGATTTTTTTAATAAATAAACTGCAACATAATTTATCTAAAATTAGTGCAAAACAGGGCGAGCGAAGCGAGCCGCCGTGGTTTCCATGCATACCAAAAGAAGGTATTTCAAAATTGAGGAGTCACTGCGCCACATCCAACCCACAGCCAGCGAAGCCCAGATTGCAAGAATCATAGGCTAAAAATCTGAGTTTTTGCAACTCTTTAATATTCTTTATCAATGTAATATTCAGTCCCAGTTGTTCGTTCTAATATCATTGAAAGTTATTAACCATCTAATAGAATCAAGGATAATGAAGAATTTGGTATTGATTATGCTCGTGACAATGATGGCGTTGAGCACTGAGGCTAACTTGATTGAGAATAGAAGTGACAGCAATGACCACCGATGGATCGACTTGGGATTGCCTAGTGGCACTCTGTGGGCAACGATGAATGTGGGCGCAAGCAGTCCCGAAGACTATGGCGACTACTTTGCCTGGGGAGAAACTTCGCCCAAAGATGTCTATTCTTTGAGCACCTACAAG
>CACYVC010000016.1 GCA_902777835.1 uncultured Bacteroidales bacterium
TCTTTATGACTATCTCTTGGGCAATGTGCCGAGTGGCGATGAGCATGAGTACGTTGACCTGGGCCTGCCCAGTGGCACGCTGTGGGCGAAGACTAACGTAGGAGCCGATAGTCCCGAGGACTATGACGACTACTTCGCTTGGGGCGAGATCGCTCCCAAGGACACATACAATGAATACGACTATCTGTGGTACGAAGCCATCGAATTCGGCGGCGATTACTTATACAAGATAACGAAATATAGTACTGATAGTGACCATGGCTATAACGGTTTTGTGGATAACAAGACCGAGCTTGACGCTGGAGATGATGCCGCCACTGCCAACTGGGGACCAGGGTGGTGCATGCCATCAAATAACCAGTTTCAAGAGTTGATTGATAACTGCACATCGCAGTGGACGACTGTGAATGGAGTTAACGGCAGGATGTTCACCAGCAACATCAATGGCGCGACGCTGTTCTTTCCTGCCATCGGCTACTGCTGGGGTGGCGGGCAATACAACGTAGGTACGCGTGGAATCTATGGATCGCGCACGCTCCGCGTTGAGTCTCCCAATTTTGCCTACCACTTGAGTTTCGATTCTGGCAGCGTGTATTGTGACGGCAACAACTTCGCCCGTTACTATGGTCTGAGCGTGCGGGCTGTGCGTGTGCCATAGAATTAATGCCATTTATGAGAAATGGCACAAAAATGTCCTCAATTTGAGGGCATTTTTTGTATGTTTATTTGCCACATACCTTGACTTATTATGTGTTAAAATGTGACATGGTGGCAGTTTTTGCCACCTATTTATATTTTGCTTTCCCAAAAGTGTCATTAAAAAGATTGGCACGGAATTTGTTTAATTGCGAGGTGAAGTTTCGCGAAAAGCGAAGATAAAGTAGAATTTAACAACAAAAAAATAAATACAATTATGGGAAAAATTATTGGTATTGACTTGGGAACAACTAACTCTTGTGTATCGGTACTCGAAGGCAAGAATCCTGTTGTAATTCCTAACAGTGAAGGCCGCAACACCACCCCTAGCGTGGTGGCTTTTGTTGACGGTGGTGAACGAAAAGTGGGTGACCCTGCCAAGCGACAGGCTATCACCAATCCTACTCGTACAGTCTATTCAATCAAGCGTTTCATGGGTGAGACCTATGACCAGACTATGAAAGAGACCGAGCGAGTCCCTTATAAAGTTGTGAATAATGGCAGCAATCAACCTCGTGTTGAGATTGATGGCCGTCAATACACACCTCAAGAGATCTCGGCAATGATTCTGCAGAAGATGAAGAAGACCGCCGAGGACTATCTTGGAACAACAGTTACTGATGCTGTTATCACCGTTCCTGCCTATTTTAATGACTCGCAACGCAAGGCAACTAAAGAGGCTGGCGAAATCGCCGGATTGAATGTACAGCGCATCGTTAACGAGCCAACAGCTGCCGCTCTAGCTTATGGTCTAGACAAAGATCAAAACGACAAACGTATTGCTGTGTTTGACCTTGGTGGTGGTACATTTGATATTTCTATCCTTGAATTGGGTGATGGCGTGTTTGAGGTTAAATCAACCAACGGTGACACTCACCTTGGTGGCGATGACTTCGACCAGCGCATCATTAATTGGCTGGCAGAAGAGTTCCAGCGTGACGAGGGCATTGACCTTCGCAAGGACCCAATGGCATTGCAGCGTTTGAAAGAGGCTGCTGAGAAGGCAAAGATTGAGCTTTCAAGCTCGATGAGCACCGAGATTAACTTGCCTTATATCATGCCAGTTAACGGAATTCCCAAGCACTTGGTAAAGACATTGAGCCGCGCTAAGTTTGAGCAACTTTGCGACGACCTAATCCAGAGCACTATCAAGCCATGCGAGCAGGCTTTGCGCGATGCAAATCTGAGTCCAAGCGACATCAACGAGGTGATCCTCGTGGGCGGTTCTACTCGTATTCCTGCTATCCAGCAGATTGTGGAGCGCTTCTTTGGTAAGGCTCCTTCTAAGGGCGTGAACCCCGATGAGGTAGTTGCAGTGGGTGCTGCAATTCAAGGTGGCGTGCTTAGCGGTGACGTGAAAGACGTGCTGCTGCTCGATGTTGTGCCTCTGAGCGTGGGTATTGAGACATTAGGCGGCGTTATGACTAAGCTTATTGATGCCAATACTACTATTCCAACCCGCAAGAGCCAGGTGTTCTCAACTGCAGCCGACAATCAACCTAGTGTGGAAATTCACGTGTTGCAAGGTGAGCGTCCTATGGCACGCGACTGCAAGACCTTGGGTATGTTCCACCTCGATGGCATAGCGCCTGCACCTCGTGGTATTCCTCAGATTGAGGTGACATTTGAGGTTGATGCTAACGGCATCATGAACGTTAGCGCAAAGGATAAAGCTACTGGCAAGGAGCAGAGTATCCGTATCGAAGCATCTAGCGGACTTAGTGACGCTGAGATTCAGCGCATGAAGGACGAAGCTACTGCCAACGCAGCCGCCGATGCCAAGGAGAAAGAGCGCATCGACAAGATCAACCAAGCCGACGCGATGATTTTCCAAACAGAGAAGAGTCTGAAAGACCTAGGTGACAAGCTTCCTGCCGACAAGAAGAGCCAGATTGAGACTGCCTTAGGTAAACTCAAAGAGGCTCATAAGAACCAAGACATTGACGCTATTGACGTTGCAATGAAGGAGCTTGAGACAATTTTCCATGAGGCTTCGCAGCAGATGTATAATCAAGCTGGTGGTGCACAAGGCGGACCTCAGCCTGGCGCAGGCTTCGATCCGGGCGCTGCAGGATTTGGCGGAACAAACCCAGGTGCAGGCCCTCAAGGAGGAAATCCGGGCGGCGACGGTGCTCAAGACATTCCTTATGAGGAGGTATAAAACTCTCTAATTTAATATTGGGTCCCATGACACCTGATGATGCCATGGGGCTCATCTTTTTCAGGCAAGTATGAAATAAAAAGTAAAATGCCTTTCTTTTCATTTTGTGTTTCAGCGTATTTGTTGTAAATTTTGATAAATTACGCAGCCTTTAGGAAATAATAATGAAAAACTTTGCTTTTCATTTTGTAATTCAATGGATTTGCAGTAATTTTGCACGCTCAAAATAAAAAACGAGAAAATTTATTGCAATAAAATACTTATAAAGAAAGAAATGAACGTAACATTAGACAAGACCGGTAACGTGACAGGTGTGCTCACGATATCGTTAGTTGAAGAAGATTATCAAGCCGAAGTTAAGAAGCAATTATCACATCTTGGTCGCGTGCGTCCTATCAAGGGTTTTAGACCAGGTCATGTGCCCGCATCGTTGCTGAAGAAGCATTATGGTGGTCAAGTAACAGCCGAGGTGGTTGACGACATTGTTAGCCGTGAGTTGAGCAATTACATCCGCAATAACAATATAGACTTGCTTGGCGAGCCAATGCTGTCGAAAGACACTAAGGTTGATTTGGTCAACGAGAAAGATTTCTCTTTTAAGTTTGATCTCGGTTTTGCTCCTGAGTTTGAACTCAAGCTTGACAAGCGCGTGAAAGTGCCTTACTACAACATAGAAGTAAGCCAGGAGATGATCGATAAGCAGAATGAGGCCTATAAGAAGCGTTTTGGCACTCAGGTTCCTGGAGAAGTATCTACCGAGGAGGCATTGCTGCGTGGTTCACTGACCGAGCTTAACGAGGATGGCACCGTGAAGGAAGACGGTATCAAAGTTGAGAGAACTATCATCTCTCCAAAATATTTGAAAGATGATGCAGAAAAAGCCAAATTGATTGGCCTCAAAGTTGACGATGAAGTTACCTTCAATCCCAATAAAGCTGCTGGTGGCAATATCACCGAGTTGGCTGCTATGCTTGCAGTTGATAAGGATAAAGCCGATGTCAAGAGCGACTTCACATTCAAGGTTGGCGAAATCCTAGTTAATAAGGATGCCGAGATGGGTCAAGAGTTCTTTGATATGGTACTTGGCAAAGATGTCGCAAAGAACGAGGATGATTATTTTGCTAAGATTAAAGAGATGCTTGCTGGACAGTTGAAGAGCGACAGCAACTATCGCTTCACTATTGACGCAGAGGCTGTTCTCAAAAAGAAAGTAGGTGACCTTGAGCTTCCTGACGAGTTCTTGAAACAATACCTTCTCTCAACTAACAAAGATGCCGATGCGGCTAAGATTGAGGAAGAATATCCACGCACCCGCGAGGAGATTGTTTGGCAACTTATTAAAGAGAAAATTGCAAAGGCCTACGACGTGAAAATCGAGAAAGAAGACATGATGCGTCTGGCTCGCATTTTTGCTGCCCAGCAGTTTGCACAGTATGGCATTGGCAATGTGTCCGATGAGACACTTGACCGCTATGCTGGTGAGTTGATGGAGAACAAGGACTATGCCAAGGAGATTACCCGCCGTGCTTTTGAGGACAAAGTTTATGCAACAATTCGTGACAACGTATCACTGAACGAAAAGAGCGTGACTGTTGAGGAATTCAACAAGCTTTTTGAGGGAAAATAAAAAGCATAAATATCTTTTGATGTGTGGCAATTCAGTTAAGTTGCCACACATTCTTTTTTAATGTGCAGATGATTTCGCCTTTGATGTAATGCGACTCAAGCTGTCGTCAATAAATCGAGTTGTTCAAACCATATTTTTTGTGAAATATCCTTTAAAAATAAGGATGAAAGTTGTATAAATGAGAAAAAATTACTATCTTTGAAAATAAAAAACATCAAAACAATAAATAAAATGAAAAACGACTTTAGAAATTTTGCAGTAAACCATTTAGGAATGAATGGCTTAGCGCTAGACCAGTATGCTCAGTCAACTATTGAGAGCAATTTCATTTCACCAACAATCATTGAAGAACGCAAGTTGAATGTTGCTCAGATGGACGTGTTCTCTCGTCTGATGATGGACCGCATCATTTTCTTGGGCACTCAGATTGACGATTATACCGCCAATGTTATTCAGGCCCAGTTGCTTTATCTCGACAGTGCCGACCCTGGTAAAGATGTTTCAATCTATATCAACTCGCCTGGTGGTTCGGTTTATGCTGGTCTTGGTATATATGACACTATGCAGTATATCTCTAGTGATGTTACCACCATTTGTACAGGCATGGCAGCGTCGATGGCTGCAATCCTGCTTGTCGCTGGCGAGAAGGGCAAGCGCTATGCGCTCAAGCACAGCCGCGTTATGATTCATCAGCCCATGGGCGGCATTCAAGGTCAAGCATCTGACATTGAGATTACAGCGCGCGAGATTCAGAAACTCAAGGAAGAGCTGTATAATATAATTTCTACACATTCGGGTCAGCCTTATGACAAGGTGTATGCCGATAGTGACCGAGACTACTGGATGACGTCTCAGGAAGCCTTAGACTATGGTATGATTGATAAGGTGCTAGAGAAGGCGAAATAAGAAAGTTGAATTATAAATATCGTTTATGGCAAAAAAAGAAACGATGAGATGCGACTTTTGCGGTCGCAGTCAGCGCGAGGTGGACCTGCTCATCCCTGGGTTGAACGGGTTCATCTGCAATGAGTGTGCCGAGAAAGCCAACGAAATTTCTAAAGAGTATCTAGGCAAGATGCAAGAGAGCGTGCTCAGCGACTTGAACTTGCAAGAACTTCCTAAACCTCAAGAGATTAAAGAATATCTTGACCAGTATGTGATAGGTCAGGAGAGTGCCAAGAAGTATCTCTCGGTGGCTGTTTATAACCACTACAAACGCTTGTCGCAAAGCAAGGATGATGTTGATATAGAGAAGTCAAATATTATTATCGTGGGCCCAACAGGAACAGGTAAAACTTTGCTTGCAAAGACCATTGCCAAGTTGCTTAAGGTGCCTTTTGCCATTGTTGATGCTACGGTGCTTACCGAGGCAGGTTATGTGGGCGAAGATATAGAGAGTCTGCTCGTGAGATTGCTTGCTGCCTGCGATTATAATGTTAAGGAAGCAGAGCGCGGTATTGTATTCATTGATGAAATCGACAAGATTGCCCGTAAAAGCGATAATCCTTCCATCACTCGCGACGTCAGCGGCGAGGGAGTGCAGCAAGGATTGCTCAAGTTGCTTGAGGGCTCTGTTGTGAATGTGCCACCTCAAGGTGGTCGCAAGCATCCTGAGCAGAAGATGATACCAGTTGACACTAAGAACATATTGTTCATCTGTGGCGGTGCCTTTGAAGGCATTGAGCGCAAAATTGCTCTGCGCCTCAATACCCATGTGGTGGGATATGGCGCTGGCAATCATGTGAGCAAAGCCGAACAAGACAAACTATTGCATTATGTTGCTCCTCAAGACTTGCGTTCCTATGGGTTGATACCCGAGATCATAGGCCGCTTGCCAATAGTTACTAATCTTGAACCTCTTGACCGTGATGCCTTGCGTCGCATCTTGGTGGAGCCCAAAAATGCTATTGTTCGGCAATATGAGAAGTTGATGCTCATGGACGGTATCACATTTAGTGTTACTGACGAGGCTCTTGATTTTGTGGTTGACAAGGCAATAGAGTACAAATTAGGCGCTCGAGGGTTGCGTTCGATATTTGAGACCATCATGATGGACGTGATGTATAGTTACCCCTCAACTAAAAAGAAGAAATTTGAGCTCACTTTAGATTACGCTCGCGAGCAACTCGACAAGTCGAATTTGGATAAAATGCTCACGCTCGGAAATTCTTGAGCAAGCTCTACATTCACTCGCTTAATCGCATTTTTTGCAATAATTTCATTATCGCTATAAAAAAACATGATTAATTTTCGCTAATTGAAAAATATTCTTTATATTTGTAACGAAAAATCAGAAACCCGAAAAATCCTTAAGACTATGGCAGATAGAAATCAATTGGTGGCAACGCTGAAGAAATACTTTGGTTTTGACACATTTAAGGGTCAGCAGGAGCAAATTATGCTGAGCCTTATCGAGGAGCACGATACTTTTGTGCTCATGCCCACAGGGGGTGGCAAATCGCTTTGCTACCAGTTGCCATCTTTGCTGATGGAGGGAACTGCTATAGTAATATCTCCACTCATCTCACTGATGAAGAATCAGGTTGACGCAATGCGCAACTTTAGCGATGAAGACGGCATTGCACACTTCCTGAACTCTTCTCTCAACAGACAGGCCATTGATCAGGTTAAGGAAGATATTTTAGAAGGAAAGACCAAACTGCTCTATGTTGCTCCTGAATCATTGACAAAGGAAGACAATTTAGAGTTCTTCAAAAGCGTGAAGATTTCGTTCTATGCCATCGACGAGGCGCACTGTATCTCGGAATGGGGACATGACTTCCGCCCTGAATACCGTCGCATCCGTCATTTTATCAATGAAATAGGTGTGAGGCCGATAATTGCGTTGACTGCGACAGCCACATCAAAGGTCCAGCACGATATCCAGAAGAACTTGGGAATAATGGACGCCAATGTGTTTAAGTCGTCCTTCAACCGTACTAATCTATATTATGAGGTAAGACCCAAAACCAAAGATGTAGATAAAGACATTATCAAGTACATTAAAACTATGCCCGGCAAATCGGGCATCATCTATTGCTTAAGTCGCAAAAAAGTTGAGGAATTGGCAACTACGCTCAGGGTTAACGACATTAAGGCGCTTGCATATCATGCTGGCATGGACAGTGCCACACGCTCGGCCAACCAAGATGCTTTCTTGTTGGAGGATGTGGACGTTATTGTGGCAACAATAGCATTTGGCATGGGCATCGACAAGCCCGATGTTAGATTTGTGATTCATTATGATATACCTAAGAGCCTTGAAGGGTATTATCAAGAAACGGGCCGTGCAGGTCGTGACGGTGGCGAAGGGCAATGCATCACTTTTTATGCTCAAAAAGACCTTGACAAACTGCGCAAGTTCATGCAAGGCAAACCTGTTGCCGAGCAGGAAATTGGTAAGCAGTTGCTGGCTGAGACAGCATCCTATGCCGAGACTTCGGTGTGCCGTCGCAAGACTTTGTTGCACTACTTTGGCGAAGAGTATAAAGAGGATAATTGTCACAATTGTGACAACTGTCTGCACCCACGCAAGCGCATTGAGGCTTGTGCCGAGCTGTGTGATGCCCTTGAGACCATCATTAAACTGAAAGAGAAGTTCAAGGCCGACCATGTGATAGATGTCATGACTGGTGAGCTCACCAATGAGGTGAAGTCTTATCTCCACGACAGCATTGACATGTTTGGATGCCAAAAGGACAAGAGCCCCAAGTTCTTGAATGCCGTTATCACACAAGGCATCATAGCTGGCTATATCGACCGCGATATAGAGAATTACGGATTGCTTAAAGTGACCAAACGAGGCAAGGAGTTCCTTGAGTCTCCATCATCGTTTATGGTTGCCGAGGATCGTGACTTCTCTGCAATAGAGGGAGAAGAGTTGCGTGGTGGAACAAGTGCCATTGACAGCGAGCTCTTCAGCATCCTCAAGAGTTTGCGCAAGAAGACCGCTTCAAAACTTCAGCTACCTCCTTACGTGATTTTCCAGGATCCATCACTCGAAGCCATGGCAACAACTTATCCAATCACTATGGAAGAGTTGCAGAACATTCCAGGCGTGGGTGCCGGCAAGGCAAAGCGATATGGTGCAGAGTTCCTAGAAATCATTAAGCGTCATGTCGAGGAGAATGAGATTATCCGTCCTGAGGATATGCGTGTGAGAACCGTCGCCAACAAGAGCAAGCTTAAGATTTCGTTGATACAAAGCATCGACAGGAAAGTGCCACTTCGGGATTTGGCGCAGTCGCGGGGACTGGAGTTTGACAAAATGCTTGATGAGATTGAAGCTATTGTGTATTCAGGCACTCGCATCAATATCGATTACTGCATCCTTGAGGAGATGGATGAAGATCACATGGAAGATATCTTTGAGTATTTCAAGGAGAGCGACAGTGACCGACTCTCGGTTGCTATCGAAGAGCTTGGAGATGAATACACCGAGGAAGAAATACGCTTGGTGCGCATCAAATTCCTCAGTGAGATGGGAAACTGATAGTTTACAGTTCACAGTTTACAGTTCATAGTTCATAGTTTGAACGAGGAACGAGTTAAGAGTTGAGAGTTGAGAGACCCTGATCCCAGAACTTCGATCCACGATCTCCGGTCCTCTTTCCACCATTTTGCACTTTTTTGTCGTTTAGAACCCTTGCTTTAACTAAATTTAAAAGTATAATTATAATTTCGTTTTCATAATTTCGTTATTTCTATTGTATTCAAACAATAATAAGTAAAATAACGAAAATACTGATTATTATTTTTTATGAAACTTAAAGTCTTATTTGGCGCTTTGGCACTTGTGGGAGTAACGGCGCTCGCAATTGCTGCCACCGACCCAGTGTTGATGAAGATTAACAACAAAGAGGTGAAACTCTCGGAGTTTGAGTATCTCTACAAGAAGAATCTTGAGCAACAGGTCAATAAAGAGAGTATTGATGAGTATGTCAACAGGTTTGTGAACTATAAACTTAAAGTGGCTGAGGCCGAGCGACTCGGCTATGACACTCTGCCTCGCATCAAAGATGAGATAGATGGCTACAAAAATGACATGCTTGCTCCTTTCCTTACCGATACCGAACTTCAAGAACAACTCGTGCGAGAGGCTTACGAGAGAATGAAGACAGATGTGAATGTGAGTCACATAATGCTGTCTAGAGGCAGAACACCGGCCGAGAATAAGCGTCAAATTGCCATGATGGATAGCATCAGGAACTGCATTCTTAATGGCGAAGACTTTACTGAGCTCGTGATGAAATATTCTATCGACCGCTCAAAGGAAAACAATAAAGGAGAATATGGTTTCATCAGTAGCGGAGTGTTCCCCTATGATTTTGAGAAGGCGGTATATGATACTCCACTAGGAGAACTTTCTAAACCGTTTCTCACCGATTATGGTGTACACATGGTAAGAGTCAATGGCTACAGGCCTAATGACGGCCAGGTTGAAGTGGCGCACATTTTGAGGCTCTTTCCTAAGTCGAGCGGTCTCACCGAGAGCGACAAGCTGGCAGTGAAAGCTAAAATTGATTCAATTTATAACTGCATTCTCAATGGAGAGGATTTTGGCGAACTTGCCAAGAGCTACTCACAGGATATTAAAACAGCGCGCGAAGGCGGAAAATTGTCTCCTTTTGGCCGCAACTATATGGTTAAATCTTTTGAAGATGTCGCTTTTAGTCTTCCAGATGGAAAGATTTCTGAACCAGTAGAGACTCCCTATGGCTATCACATCATTAAAAAGATTGCCCATAAGCCACTCGGTTCCCTTGAGGACTGTCGTGAGAGCATCGAGAAAAAAATAAGTAATGACCAGCGGTCTATGATGCCCATTGAGAGCAAGTGCGATCAAATCATGAAGGAGCAGAACTACAAGAAAACCGATGGTCTGAAAGATTATCTTCTCAAAGAACTGAAGGCTCACGGTGGTTTTGATTCCACTTTTGTCACTGATGTCCTTGCAAAGTCTAATTACACTATCTTCACCTATGGCAAAGGCATTAAGGCGCCAATGTCGCTTCTAGCACCGACAATCAATCCAAAGACTAAACTGGCTAACGATGATCTTGCGGCTGCTGTCCTCGACGGTAGTGTTGACCGTGTGGCTCGCCAAGAGATTGTGAAGTATTATAGCGACAATATTGTTGACCTGAATCCCGATTATCGCAACTTGCTCAATGAGTATCGGGACGGCACTTTGCTCTTTGAGGTGATGACCAGAGAGGTGTGGAACAAGGCAAAAAACGACAATGCTGCTTTGACTCAGCGTTTTGAGGCTAATCGTTCAAAATATAATTGGAATGAGCCTCACTTCAAGGGCGTGATGATTTGCGCAAAGAACGACTCCATCATGAGAGAAGCAATCGCTATGTATGAGACAATCAAAGCTGAGCCCGAAGATACCATCACAACAGCCCTAAACAAGAAGTTTGGCCGTAACATTAAGATGGTGCGAATGGTAACGAAACAGGGTGATAATGATATGGTCGATTACATCGCTTTCAATGGCAAGCACGTGGAATCAACCTATCAAGGATATCCCGTCTTCCGCATCCTCTTTGGCAAAATGCTTTCACAACCCGAGGAAATGACCGATGTGAAGGGCATTGTTGCTTCCGACTATCAAGACGCGCTCGAAGAAGAATGGGTTGCTGGGCTACACAAGCGCTACAAAGTGAATATCGACAAGAAAGTTTTAAATCAATTGAAGAAGAAGTATAAATAAGAATATTTTCTTTATATAATAAAGCCTTGTTGCATCTGTTTTTTACTGGCAACAAGGCTTCTTTTTTGAGATATACAATATAATTAAGCATAATTAAATGTCTTTCATTTTGAGAAGTCACAAAAAATGAGGAAATTTGCAGATTAATTTAGCGCTTCGCGCGAAAATCGTGGAACGAGGAACGAGATTCCACTTTCCACGTTCCACCAAAAAAACGATAAACGATAAACGAATAACGCTAAACGTATGAAATTCAAAACATTGCTGTGGTGCTTAATGTCGATAGTGGCATTTGGCATGAGTGCACAAAACAATGTCGCCGAAGAGGTGGCATGGGTAGTTGGCGATGAGCCAATATTCAAATCGGACATTGAGGAACAGTATCAACAGGCGCTCTATGAGCGCATTGCAATAGATGGCAACCCCTATTGTGTCATTCCTGAGCGCATGGCGATAGAGAAGCTATTCTTGCATCAGGCAAAGATTGACACTGTAGAGATTCCTAATTCCTCTGTTGTGCAAAATGTGGAAGCTCGCATCAACTATTACATTGCCAACTTGGGCTCAAAAGAAAAACTGGAGGAATATTTCCGCAAGCCGCTTCCAGAATTGAGGGAGCAACTGATGGATATTGTGCGTGATCAATATACGGTTCAGGAAGTGCAGCGCAACTTGACAAAGAACATCAAAGCCACTCCAGCTGATGTGAGGAGATATTATAATACAATCTCAAAAGACTCACTGCCCATGATTCCCCAACAAGTGGAGGTGAAAATCATAACTATCAATCCCGTTATTCCCCAACAGGAGATTGATGACGTGAAAGCGCGCCTCAGGGAATATACTCAGAAGGTGAATAATGGAGAGTCGGAGTTCTCGACTCTAGCGATACTTTACAGTGAAGACGGTTCCTCTACCTACGGCGGCGAGGTTGGATTCCGCGGCCGTGCCGAGCTACTGCCAGAGTATGCCGCTGCTGCATTCAACCTCAACGACACTAAGCATGTCTCAAAAATTGTTGAGACCGAGGCGGGGTTCCACATCATTCAGCTCATAGAGAAACGCGGTGACCGCGTCAACACTCGTCACATCTTGCTGCGTCCTAAAGTTTCGCAAAAAGATATTGACGATGCCTTGGTGAAGCTCGACTCCCTGCGCAACGATATTCTAGCCCAAAAGAAAGACATCACTTTTGAGACTGCCGCAATGTATATCTCTCAAGACAAGGATTCAAAGAATAACAATGGCGTGATGCTCAATGAAAAAGAGCACAGCAATTTGTTTGAAATGGCCGATCTGCCCTCCGAGGTTGGCAAAGTGGTGGCAACCATGCAGGTTGGAGAGATTTCCAAACCATTTGTTATGATGAATCCTAAAACTAATCGTGAGCAAGTGGCTATCGTGAAGCTCTCCAAGCGCAATGAGGCACATCGTGCAGACTTTGCCGACGATTATCAGGTTTTAAAAGATTTGTACGAGAACCACAAGCGCCAGGAGATAATTCAGAAATGGATTGAAGAGAAGCAAAAGACTACCTACGTCTATATTGAAGAAGGCTGGCGCGATTGTGAGTTTCAATATGACTGGCTGAACATAAATAAATAGTTCACAGTTTTGAGTTATCAGTTATCAGTTGTCAGTCCCGTTCCACCTTCCACCTTCCACTTTCCACCAATAAACGATAAACGAATAACGATATAATATGCACATATCAACAAATAGCATGTTGCAAAGGGTCAAGAACAGTGTTTTTTCGGCCCGAGTGCTATTGCTGTTGATGTGTGTGTCGTTTGCTGCTATTTCCCACCACGCATATTCTCAAGCGGTAGCTGCCCGCAATGGCGCCACTACGCCTCACTTGCGCCGCATCACGCCAATTATTCCTGACGCCAACCGTTTTGATCCTGGCAAGGTGTTTCTTGAAAATGCTGATGTGCTTGTTGCCGACGAGCATCGAAGCACTGAGTATCGTGTGTTGCGAGGCAATGTGAGATTTAGACGTGGCGATATGACACTCAGGTGCGACAGCGCCTATTTTTATGAGGCGTCGAGTTCGCTAGATGCCTTTGGGCATGTTGTGATGAATCAAGCCGACACAATGACGGTGTATTGCGACCGCATGCATTACTTTGGTGATGTTGAGGTGGCAAAACTGCGTCGAAATGTGCGGGTTGTAAATAGTTCGATGACTGTCACTACCGATAGCCTTGACTATGACATGTTCAACAATGTGGCACGTTATTTCAGTGGTGGCACTGTGGTTGATAAATCGGGTACGCGCATCACTTCGAATGTGGCACGTTATGAGCACGATACCAAGAAGGTTCAGTTCACATCGAAGGTGCACATGAAAAACGATAAGATGGAGCTGTTTACCGATATTCTTGACTATGACATGCGCACTCACATCGCTACAATTGAAGACGAGACAAAGATTGTCTCTCTTGCCGATGGCCATACTATATATACTTCGAATGGGTGGTATAATATGTCGAGTGAGGAAGGCACACTCTATGACCGCTCTACTATCAAGGCAAAAGATGGACAGACTATTGTAGGCGATGTGGTCTATTATGATCGCAAGAACGATAAAGGACAGGCGCAAGGCAATGTGGTGCTTACCGATGAGAAGGCTCAGCGAACCCTTAAGGGAGATGTCGTTGACTATGACCGAAAAAATGGCATTGGCAAGGCTCGCGGCAATGTGGTTATTACCGACGAGAAGAACAAAGTGATACTCCAAGGCGAAGTAGGTTATCACAATGAGAAGACAAAAGAGTCGTATGTTACTGAGAATGCTCTTGCAAGGGAGTTTTCGCAGAAAGATACCGTCTATATCCATGCCGACACTCTGCGCACCATTACTGTTGATAATGAAAAGAGGATCCTTATAGCCAACAAGTATGTACGTTTCTATCGCAAGGACTTGCAGGGGGTGTGCGACTCAGCAGCTGTGAGCGAGCAAGATTCTATTCTCAATCTATATCGACATGCTGTAGTGTGGAGTGAGGGGCGCCAGATTAGCGGTGAAGAGATTAATGTGCATGTGAAAGATTCGGTGGTTGATTGGGCAACCTTGCCCAAACCAGGCATGTTGATTGAGCATCTTGGCGAAGAGTATTATAACCAACTCAGCGGTCGCATGATGAAAGCGTCGTTTGAGAATCAAGAACTTCGACAACTTGATGTTAGTGGCGATGTGGAGGCGCTGTTCTATCCTATGGAGAACGATTCTACCTATAACAAACTGGTGAATGCGAATAGTGCCTACCTTACAATAAACATGAAGCCAAAGCAAGAGGTGGAGAAAATCAAAATGTGGCCCGATGTGACGGGAAAAGTTATTCCACTGTTCCTTGCCAAAAGGTCGGATTTACGGCTCGAGAAGTTCCGTTGGTTCGACTCTATCCGTCCAAAGGAACCTGGTGATGTCATGGTGGTCAGTGACGAGATGCGCCAGATTTTTGGTGAGGCTGTGTCAACACGAAGAACAACTGTAGTTCGGTGAAAATAAAGAGGAGTTATTATGAGTGATGTGATAAAATTGTTGCCCGATTCGGTCGCCAACCAGATTGCCGCAGGTGAGGTTATTCAACGTCCCGCATCGGTAATCAAGGAACTTGTAGAGAATGCTGTGGATGCTCAAGCAACGAGTATTCAGATAATTCTTAAGGATGCTGGTCGCACCTTGATACAAGTGATAGACAACGGTGTGGGCATGAGCGACACCGATGCCCGATTGGCTTTTGAACGTCACAGCACTTCAAAGATTAGACAGGCCGATGACCTGTTCTCGCTGCAGACTATGGGATTTCGTGGCGAGGCGCTAGCGTCGATAGCGGCAATCTCTCACATCGAGCTCCGCACATGCGCACGAGGTGCACAACTTGGCACAAAGCTGCTCATAAACGCTTCGCATTGCGAATCGCAGGAACCCGACGTGTGTCCTGCGGGGTGCAATTTCATGATCAAGGATCTGTTTTTCAATGTGCCTGCTCGTCGCAAGTTCTTAAAGAGCAATCAGGTGGAGTTGAGCAATATTATCAAGGAGTTTGAGAAACTTGCGCTGGTGAACTATAATCTTAATTTCACAGTCACCCATAATGGCAATTTGCTTTACAAGCTTACAGGTGGTACGCTTAAGCAGCGAATAATTGCTCTTTTTGGCCATAATGTCGACCAGCAGCTCATACCTCTTAATGTAGATACATCATTGGTTAAGATTTCAGGCTTCATTGGCAAGCCCGAGAGTGCTCGCAAGCGCAACGCGATGCAGTATTTCTTCGTTAATGGTAGGTATATGCGTCATCCTTATTTCCACAAGGCGGTACTCTCTTGCTATAATGAACTTATTCCCGACGATTCACAACCTAAATATTTTTTGGTGTTAGATGTTGATCCCGAGACGATTGATGTCAATATCCATCCCACAAAAACTGAAATTAAGTTTGAGAATGAATTGCCAATTTGGCAGATTATCTCGGCTGCCGTAAAAGAGACTTTAGGGAGGTTTAGCGTTGTGCCGTCTATTGACTTTGACAAGGAAGGCGCGCCCGAGATACCTTCTTTCTCTATCCCACACACATCAAAGGCTCCAGAAATAGCCATTGACAAGAATTATAATCCTTTCAAGCATCACTCGGGCACACATGGTGGCGGTTGCAATCCATCATCGCATCACGAGAGTCTTCCTAATTGGGAGGAACTTTACAAAAACTTTGAGAAGTCGAAGCAAGAGGGACTTGACGAGTTGTCGGAATTACCACTAACGCATGAAACACATGAAACACCTGCGGCAGAGAAAAAGGTAGTACAGGTTGATAACGAGGTACAAGGTGTGATGCAGTTCGCCAACCGTTATCTTCTCACGATCACTCAGGATGGAATGCTCATTCTTGACCAGCATCGTGCGCACTTGGCTGTATTATATGAACGGTTGATGCGGCAGATTGATGGCATGGATGTGGTGTCGCAGCGAGTGCTGTTTCCTGAGATTATGCACCTGTCCGTGGCACAAAATGTGGTTTTTGAAGAAATCGAGCCCGAACTTGAGAAAGCTGGGTTTGCACTGTCAAGGCTAAGTGGTGGTGATTGGTCGATAAATTCTGTTCCACCGGGACTTGACAATGTTGATATCATTGAACTGCTTAACGAAGTGATAACCTCAGTTTCGGGAGTCAATCTTAAAGACAAGGTGTTTGAGAAGATTGCTCTCACAATTGCGTCTAAAGCCGCCATCTCCTATGGCCGCCAACTCAATGAGCAGGAGATGAAAACCCTCATCAGCGATTGGCGCAACCTGAGCAACACGAAATACACCCCAACTGGAAAACTTATTGCCAATCTGCTAACTATCGACCAAGTGACAAAGATGTTTTAACGTGAGCCAACGTTACACTTGCTATGCATCAAGATTTGTCCTTTCCAGTGTGAGAAGGAATTGCTTTTTGTCTATTCCACTTGAATATCCTCCTATGGCGCCATCGCTGTTGATTACTCGGTGACAGGGGATAATGATGGGTATGCGGTTGGCACCGTTGGCTTGCGCCACTGCCCTAAGGGCTTTCTCTTTGCCCATGCGTTGTGCTTCTTCTTTGTAGCTGATAGTCTCGCCATATTGTGTTGTCAACAGGGTGTTCCAAACCGCTTTTTGGAACTCTGTTCCAACGAGATGCAGTGGAAGTGAGAATTGTTTGCGTTTGCCGTCGAAGTATTCATTTAGCTGCATAACGCAATTGTCAAGCAATGGGGTAGAGGTGCTGCTCAATTCCAGGTTCATTTTTTTTGCTAGAATAGAGAAATCGGCCTCTCCAAACTCTATCGCTACGATACCTTTGGTTGATGCTGCTATAGATAGATTTCCCATAGGGCTTTTTGTGACAACATAGCACAATTTGCCATCATTCACAGGCTTGATGTCAAGCTCTTGGGCTTTCTGCATCATGAAGTGATAAAGAAGCGCATAATCGTTTTTCAAACCATTGTCAACGATTTCTTTAATAATAGCTTTCTTGAAATCTCCAACGGTGGTCGATTGCTCTAGTCCAAAAGTGGCCATTATTTCATAACCATCAATCTTTGGCTTTAGATTTCTTAAGTCGTCCTTCTTGATTACATCAATAATCTTCTGCTTCACAAGCTCATAGTTCTCACGGAAGCGTTTCACTTTCTCTTGATTCTTGCTTGTGATGTCGGCACGGCACAGGGTCATCAGGTCGTCGATGTCGTCGCCAGCCTCAAAGAGCATGCGTCGCACTGCTGAGTCGGTGACCTCATCCTCAACAAGGGCGATTGGGCGCATGTGCAATCCAACGAGCTTCTTCACATATTTCATGTGGTCGTTGAGTGGCAGACGCATTTTGGCAAAGATGCGTGGCACCATTTTCTCGCCAACGAAGTTATGGTTGTGAAATGTCCATCCCTGCTTTTCATCCCAATGCTTGGTGGCTGGTTTGCCTATGTCGTGGAACAGTGCGGACCACCGAAGCCACTCATTGTCGCTCTCGGCAGCCACATTATCAAGCACCTGCATGGTGTGCAGAAAGTTGTCCTTATGACCACGGCCATTAACAGTGTCGATGCCTTTGAGCTGAGCCAGCTCAGGGCAGATGAGAGGCAGCAGTCCGCTCTTGTCGAGCAGGAAGAATCCTCGTGACGGCTTTGGCGACCTCATGATTTTCATCAGTTCGTCGGCAATGCGCTCGCGGGTTATGATTTTGATGCGCTCGGCATTACGCTTGATTGCAGCAAAGGTGCCGTCTTCAATCTCAAAACCTAGTTGTGTCGCAAATCTCACGGCGCGCATCATGCGCAACGGGTCGTCACTAAAGGTAATGTCGGGATTGAGTGGTGTGCGTATGAGATGGCGTTGCATGTCTCCGATGCCGTCGAACGGATCGAGTAGCTCGCCCCAGCGCTCATGGTTGACCGATATCGCCATTGCATTGATTGTGAAGTCGCGGCGGCGTTGGTCATCGTTGAGGGTGCCGTCTTCCACAATGGGGTTGCGGCTGTTGCGGTTATAAGACTCACGGCGTGCCCCTACAAATTCCAACACCAGTCCCATCGCCTTGACTTGTGCGGTGCCATAGGTCTTGAACACGGCAAGGTGCGACTTGTCGCGCCCGAACTTCAGTGCGACTCGTTTGGCAACTTCAATGCCGCTGCCCACAGTTACAAAATCAATGTCTTTAGACTTGCGCTCTAGAAATATGTCACGCACATATCCTCCCACCACATAGCACTCGCGTTTCATCTCGTCGGCAATTTCGCCCACGAGCCTGAATGCAGGATGTGAGAGGTGTTCAAGTATGTTGTCTTTGCTGGTGTTCATTTCTTATTATAAAACTTACAATACTGTTTTATGCCACATTCCAGGCAGTTGGGCTTAATTGCCTTACACACATAACGCCCATGGAGTAGTATCCAGTGGTGCGCATTGTAGCGGTCTTCCTCAGAGATGTGGCGAGTGAGCGCTTTTTCCACTTCGAGTGGAGTCTTGCCTTTGGCAAGCCCTGTGCGGTTTGCCACCCTGAACACATGAGTGTCAACAGCGATGGCCGCTTTGTGGAACACCACGCCCATTATCACATTGGCTGTCTTGCGGCCCACACCAGGCAAGCGTGTCAACTCCTCCATAGTGCTAGGCACATGTCCATTAAATTCGTCAACCAGCATCGCCGACATCGCCTGCAAGTGGCGGGCTTTGCTATTAGGGTAAGATACACTGCCTATATATTGCAAAAGGTCGTCGGTAGTTGCTGCCCTCATAGCTTGTGGATTAGGATATGCGGCAAAAAGAGCAGGAGTGACTAGATTAACTCGTTTGTCAGTACACTGAGCAGAGAGAATCACTGCTGCCAGGGTCTCAAAGGGGTTGTTGAAGTGTAATTCTGTTGAGGGATTAGGGTTTGCTAACTTGAAATAGCTTATTATTGCCTCATATCGCTCTTTTATAGTCATTGGCCTTTATTTTAAAGGGGAGCTGTTGCGCAACTCCCCTCAATATAGTAATTATTTACTATTTTAATGAGTGTGCTCAAATTCTCGCAGGAATCGCACGTCGTTTTCGCTGAACATGCGCAGGTCTTTAACCATATATTTGAGGTTGGTGATGCGCTCCACACCTACGCCAAAGGCATAGCCGGTATATACCTTGCTGTCGATGCCGCAAAGCTCGAGGACATTAGGGTCAACCATGCCGCATCCCAGGATCTCTACCCATCCGGTGTGCTTGCAGAAACCGCAACCTTCACCTCCACACAGCATGCACGACACATCCATCTCGGCGCTGGGCTCGGTAAATGGGAAATAGCTGGGGCGCAGACGAATCTTGGTGTCGGGGCCAAACAACTCCTTGGCAAAATAGAGAAGCACCTGCTTGAGGTCGGCAAACGACACGTTCTTGTCGATGTAAAGGCCTTCAATCTGATGGAAGAAGCAGTGGGCGCGTGCGGTGATAGCCTCGTTGCGATAGACGCGGCCAGGGCAGATGATGCGGATGGGTGGCTCAGTGGTCTTCATCACGCGCGATTGCACCGAGCTGGTGTGGCTGCGAAGCACGATGTTGCGAGTCACATCGCCGCTTTTATCCTCGTTGATAAAGAAAGTGTCTTGCATGTCGCGGGCAGGATGGTCGGCAGCGAAGTTGAGTGAGGTGAACACGTGCATGTCGTCCTCCACCTCGGGGCCGTCGGCGAGGGTGAAACCCAGTCGCGAGAAGATGTCGATAATCTCTTTGCGAACCAGCGAGATGGGGTGCCTGGTGCCAATCTCCTCAGGGAAGGCGGGGCGAGTGATGTCGATTTTATTTGCTACAACCTCTTTGGCCTTGAATTCTTCTTTTAGGGAGTTTATCTTGTCGGTAGCGAGAGCCTTTAGCTCGTTCAGGCGTTGGCCAAACTCTTTCTTCTGGTCGTTAGGCACGTTGCGGAACTCATTAAAAAGGGCTGTGATCTCGCCTTTTTTACTTAAATATTTGATGCGCAAAGCTTCTAAGGCCTCACTGTTGTCGGCCTTTAATTCAGCGATTTGCGCCTTTAAATTTTCTATCCTGTCTAATAACATATCTTGATGAATTGATAGTTTTATGAAAAAATCATGCAAAGTTAAGAAAAAGTTTTTACTTTTTGACTATCTCAATTCATTTTTTTCTGCTTTATGCAGAGGTTTGAATTGTTTTTGAGTAACATAATCATCTTTTTAAGAATAATTGTGCAATTAGGTTGAAATATTTTTGTAATTTTGCAGTATGAAAAATGAATAATACATAGTTTCAACCGTTTTTTGTTAGTAAGAGAAAACAAAATGAAGAAAAATATAATCATAGGCGCAGTGGTGGTAGTTGCTCTAGGTTTGCTTTACTGGGGCATAGAGTTCCTGAAGGGTGTAAACCTTTTTGAACCCAAGAATTACTACGTCGCCAAGTTTGAGAAGGTGGATGGCCTGACGGTGTCGTCGCCAGTGACGGTCAACGGTTTCCAGGTGGGACTTGTAAAGGAGCTGAACTACGATTACAAGACCAACGAGATAGAGGTGAAGATGAGCCTCGACGATGAGCTCAAGATTCCCATGGGCTCGAGCGTGTCGCTCTCGAGCGAGCTGCTTGGCGGTGCATCGCTGGTGCTGAACCTTGCTAAAGGAGAGGCTTACCACAAGGTGGGAGACGTGATTCCTAGCGCTGTGCAAGCCGGGTTGATGGATAAGGTGGGCAATGACATAATGCCGCAGGTGAATGAGATTATGCCTAAGGTGAATGACATACTAGCCAACGTGAACACACTCACTTCAAACCCCTCGCTTCACAACTCGGTGAATAATTTTGACGAGATAACCGGCAAGATTAACGCTAGCGCACATGATCTCACTGTGCTGATGAACAACCTGTCGTCTCTGTCTCAGAACCTCAGTGGCAGTGTCCCAGGAGTGATAAGCGGTATTAGCGGCATCGAGGCTAACGTAAACGGCACAATAAGCAATATCCACACTCTTACCTCCAATCTTAACAGCAAAGTCAACGACTTGCCAACTCAGCAGCTGCAGACGACTATCAATGACCTGAATGCCACGCTGGCAAACCTTAAAGCCTTGACTGCTGAGCTCAACAACAAGCTCAACGACCGTAGCTCGTCGCTTGGATTGTTGTTGAACGACAGGCAGTTATATGATAATGCCAACAGCGCTGTCATGAGCCTTGACTCATTGCTCATTGACCTCAAAGCCAATCCAAAGAAATATATAACAATTAAAGTTTTCTAAGAAGAATGCAAATGTGCGGAAATGCTTATTTGGAATCATTCTAAATAAGCATTTTCTTGATTTTTATATCAGCATTATAAAACTCAACAAATAAAGGGATTTAAAAAACTGGTTTCAGAGTTTTTTTATTATCGTTTTAGGTAGTCGCCAACTCTAAGATATTGAAATATAGCATTGTGCAATATTGAGGTGGTGCTTGTTTAAAACAGGCTTTGCAAGGCGTTGATAGTCAATACTATTATAATGGTTTTTAGAAAAGCAAATTTTTTATTGCTTTTTTTTATGGAAATATAGTGCGAATTTTGTACTGCTAAAACAAGCCCGTTATAGTGCCGTTTTCATAAACCCTCTGGCTTGAGAGAAGAAATAATCTCAAGTGTGTGAAGAACGCGCCTAAAGGGAAAAAGAGTTAAAATGAACGAAGATCAAAACATACAATTGTGGAATAAATGTCTGGCGATACTTCGCGACAATTTAGACACCGAGCAGTTTAAGGCTTGGTTTGAACCTATTGTCGCCCAAGGTTTCGCCGACAATGAGCTCACACTGCGGGTTCCATCACAGTTCTTTGTTCAGCAGATAGAGGATAGATACTTCCAGCTATTCAGCGCCACATTGCGCCGGGTGTATGGCAATGATGTGAAGCTCTTCTACACCTATAATATTATAAACGATAGCCCCGACTCTAATGTGACGGTGGCTCACGATAACGCGAGCGCAAAACTCAACAGCGCCGTTTCTCGCCAGGCCCAGCAGGTTGCTAATCCCTTTGAAGCGGTAGAATTGGAGGATATAGACCCTCAACTGAATCGTCGCTACACCTTTGAGAACTACTGCACCAGCATGAGCAACAAGCTTGCTGTCAGTGTAGGCAAAGCAATTGCCGATGACCCAAATTGCAAGACATTCAACCCAATGTTTGTGTTTGGTCCTACTGGAGTTGGTAAGACCCATCTCATTCAGGCAATAGGCATCAGGATTAAGGAGAAGCGTCCTCGCACCCGTGTGCTATACACAACATCTCGCATTTTTGAGTTGCAGTTCACTACTGCACGCATCAACAACAAGCTTAATGATTTCATCAATTTCTATCAAAGTATTGATGTGCTGATTCTTGATGATATTCAAGAACTTGCAGGAAAAACGGGCACTCAAAATACCTTCTTCCACATCTTTAACCACTTGCATCAGAATCAGAAACAACTCATCATGACGAGTGATTGTTGTCCTTCGGACCTTGATGGCATGGTGCCACGATTGATATCTCGCTTCAAATGGGGAATGACGGTAGAGCTTTATAAGCCCGACATTGAGCTGCGTCGTGAGGTGCTGAGAATGAAAGCTGCACAAGATGGTCTGGAACTGAGCGATGAGGTGATTGAATTCATTGCACAGAATGTGACTGATAGCATCAGGGACTTGGAAGGTATCGTTGTTGCGCTTCTGGCTCATGCCACGATGCTTAACCAGGACATCGACCTCGACTTGGCAAAGAAGGTGATTGGCAATACTGTGAATGTGAGCAAAAAGCAGCTGTCGTTTGAGCTGATAGCTGAAACTGTGTCGCGGTTCTATAACATCGACGAGCAATTGCTCTATGGAAAGTCGCGCAAACGCGAGATCAGCGATGCCCGCCAACTCGTGATGTATCTCACTAAGAAGAAAACGCAGCTCTCATCGACCAACATTGGCTTGAAACTGTCGCGAGATCATGCTACTGTGCTACATGCATGCAAGCAGATAGAACAAAGGCTCTCGATAGAAAAGAAATTCAGGCACGAAGTTGAGATGATAGAAAACGAATTGTAACTGAGATAACCATAATCGAGAATATTTGATTATCTCAGTTATTTTCAGAATCTAGTTAGGTGCAAAAAGCAAAACCACTCTTTTCGCGCATCGCGATGGAGTGGTTTTGTTGTGTATTTTAAGGATTTAATAGTTCCTTGCAAATATAACTCTGCATTTAGATGGCTTGCCGGTGAGCATGTCAACGCCATCCTCGGGCTGTGCATCCAATGGAATGCAGCGGATAGTCGCTTTTGTCTCCTCTTTGATGCGGTCTTCGGTCTCGGGAGTGCCGTCCCAAGGGGCCAGCACAAAGCCGCCTTTCTCTATCTGCTGCTTGAATTCTTCGTAGGTGTCAACCTTGTAGGTCATCTCGTTACGGAAGTCAAGAGCTTTCTTGTAAATGTTGTCTTGAATCTCATCAAGAAGGTTCTTAACGGTTTCCTCAATACCTTCGAGCGATGTGCTGGATTTCTCGAGAGTGTCGCGGCGCATCACCTCGATGGTGCCATTGGCGATATCACGTGCGCCGAGTACTAGACGCACGGGCACGCCCTTGAGCTCATAGTCGGCAAACTTAAAGCCAGGACGCTTGTTGTCGGCGTTGTCATATTTTACCGAGATGCCCATAGCACGCAGATTCTCAACAATGGGGTTGACTTTTGCATTAATCTCGTCGAGCTGCTCCTGGTTCTTATAGATAGGAACTATAACCACTTGAATAGGAGCCAACTTTGGAGGCAGCACTAGGCCGTTGTCGTCGCTATGAGTCATGATGAGAGCGCCCATCAGGCGAGTAGAAACGCCCCAAGAAGTAGCCCAAACATATTCGAGCTTGTTCTCGTTGTTGACAAATTTCACGTCAAAGGCCTTGGCGAAGTTCTGACCCAGGAAGTGTGAAGTTCCCGACTGCAGAGCCTTGCCGTCTTGCATCATAGCCTCGATGGTGTAAGTCTCAAGAGCGCCAGCAAAACGTTCGTTGGCCGATTTCACGCCCTTGACAACAGGCACAGCCATGTATTTCTCGGCAAAGTCGGCATAGACGTTGAGCATTTGAATGGCTTCGGCTTGAGCCTCTTCTTTTGTGGCGTGAGCAGTATGTCCTTCTTGCCACAGGAATTCGGCGGTGCGCAGGAACATGCGCGTGCGCATCTCCCATCTCATGACGTTTGCCCACTGGTTGATGAGCAGCGGCAGGTCACGATATGAGCTAATCCAGTTGCGATAGGTATTCCATATAATGGTCTCGCTAGTGGGGCGAATGATAAGTTCTTCCTCGAGGCGTGCTTCGGGATCTACCACCACGCCACTGCCGTCGGGAGCATTCATGAGACGATGGTGTGTGACTACAGCGCATTCTTTAGCAAAACCTTCTACGTGCTCTGCTTCACGGCTGAGGAATGATTTTGGGATAAGCAGGGGGAAATATGCGTTCTGCACTCCAGTTGCCTTAAACATGTCGTCGAGTTGACGCTGCATCTTCTCCCAGATGGCGTATCCGTAGGGTTTTATAACCATGCATCCCCTCACTGCCGATTGTTCGGCGAGGTCGGCTTTTATCACTAGGTCGTTATACCACTGTGAGTAGTTGACGCTTCTTTTTGTTAAGTCTTTAATTTCAATAGCCATTTTTAAAAATATGATTTATTATCGTTTGTTCAAAAGGTTTCTTTTAGCATTGTCAAACATGACGTTGTCGGGAATGAGATAGATTACAAGTCGGCGATTCATTCGGCGGTTATTCATTGAATTGTTTGGAAGAATAGGGTTTTTATCACCAAAGGAGAAAGACGAGATGTGTCGGCCGCTATTGGTGTTGATCATGAACCACTCGGCAATGCTATTGATGCGCTTGTCGGTTAGCTCTTTGCAGTATTGTGGCGAACCGGTGTTGTCATGATACATCGCCAGCGCGGCATGATAGAAGCCTGGCACTCTGAAGAACTGCGCTATTTTATAGAGAATGTCGTCGGCTTTTCGGCTTAGCTCCGTTGCATTGGCTTCAAAGAACAGGTCGGCAGGAATCGTGATTGAGATCACTTCACCGTTTCTTATCAGGTTCACATTGTAATCTTTGACGAGTTCATTGACCAGTCTTGCCTGGTAATCGACGACTGCGTTGCGCACCTTGGTGTCTTTTATCACTGGTGAGTTGATGGCCTCATCGAGGTTGTGATAGGCAATGCCTTGTGCCATCGCCGAGAGGCAGCACATCGAGGCAATCAACAAAACGGTTATTCTTATATTACAAAACAACTTTTTCATATATTTAATTGGAATTTATAAATCAAGGAGTTCATCAGGGACCTCCAATTTAATTATTCTGTCTTTACTGTTGAAATTAGCAATAAATTCCTCCACGGCAGGAATGAGTACCTGCTTGCCGTCGTTGAACTCAATCACAAAGAGGAGGTTGGCAGTCGAGTCGTCAATGTCCACTATGCTGCCATTCAGCTCGTTGACTATTGCTTTGAAGCCAATGAAGAAGTCGATGGGCACTTGGTCCTCATCGTCCAGCGCTTCACCATATTCACTGCGTTTCACATAGATGTCTTTATTCACCAGCATCGCAGCTTCATGCTCGTTGTTGATGTCATCGATGGTTAGCAACAGCGTGTCTTGAGATTTGTAGCGTGATTCTTTAATGAAGAAAGGCACAAAAATACTATCGATGTCACACACGATGCAAGAACAGTTGTCCAGCACCACTTCGGGAGCGTTGATCGTTGCCGATATCTCCCCATTGATGCCGTGAGTCTTGTTAAACTTGCCTATGGCGATTATCTCATCTCTGGTAATCATTGTTTGCAGTCTTCAGTTGTCAGTTTTGAGTTTTTAGTAATCAGTCACGTTCCTCGATTCACGTTTCACCTTCCACGTGCCGTAGGCGCTTCATTTCTTTTTTTCCTTCTTTGTTGATGCTGCTTGTGCTGCGGGAGCAACTTTAAACTGATGTAACTTATGTGTGGCAGGGTCGAGCTTTATCTCACCTTTAGAGAAGAACTCCAAGTCTTTAAAGATCTTGGCATCTTCGACATCTTCGTTGCTTATTTGGTAGATGAGTTTCTTCATGTGGTTGGCGATAAGCATCACCAGAGCCTCTTTCTCTTCACCATCGGGCCATTCGCAAGCGCGCTCTATCATTTGTCCCACAATCTTGCCATAATGACGCATCTTGATGGGCTCGTGCTTGTATTTTATGGGCTCTGGTTTAGTGTCGAGGTTCTCGGGCTTAACCACTTCGCAGGGATAGTCGATATCGAGCTTGAAGTCGCTCATTATCGCTAGATGGTCCCACAGCTTGTGTTCATAGTCGGTTTCTTGCTTGAGTTGTGGAAACAGGTTACTCATGGTGTTGATGATGGAGCGGGCACACTTGTTGCGCTCTTCACGGTCCTCTATAGTACAGCAGTAGTCAACCATTTGCTGGATGTTGCGGCCATACTCTGGCAAAACCAGTTTCTTGAGTTGTGAGTTATAGGTAAGCATATAGTTTCAATCAAAATGGATTGCAAAGTTACAAATTATTTTTCAGTTATCAGTTATCAGTTGTGAGATATCAGTACTGTTCCTCGATCCACGTTGCTCCTTTCACGCGCCGTAGGCGCTCATTTAAAGTACTTTTTTCTTGGCGATTGTGGCTTGAAAGTCTTTTAAATATAGGGGAGTGGAGTAGGCAACATCAATGAAACGGCCATCTCTGAACGCTTTCTCGGCAAGAGCCATCATCTCTACTGCTACAGGTTTCACATCGGGCATAAATTGTGCGTTGGGATGACGGATTACTGTCTCGGCTTTTTGAGCTCCATTGCCTATCATCACAAGCTTGTGGTTGCCGAGAAGGTCAGCCATTGAATCTTCGTCAAGTATCATGGCTTGCGGCTCCATAATAGCTTCAAGACCATTGTTATAGATAGCCATATACACCTCCATGCGCCTAGCATCAATCATGGGAACGTAAAGGGTGTCGTCGTCGAAGAATTCCTTGAACATTGCCGTCACAGTGAGCAGCTGCAGTGTGTTGACGCCTATCAATGGCAAGTCGAGGCCCATAGCCAAGCCTTTGGCTTCGCTCAATCCAATGCGCAAACCAGTGTAGGAGCCAGGGCCGATGCTCACTGCAATAGCATCAAGTCTCATGTCTTTGCGCTTAGCGGTGTTCAGCACATTGTCGATCATCTGGCTTAATAGCGTTGCATGGTTCGGCCCATCATAGTTCTCGTGATGGTCAACTATCTGTCCTTCACTGCTTAAGGCTACTGAGCACACTGCGGTTGATGTCTCTATATTGAGGATGTTTGCCATGTTCTTTTAAAAGTTGGCACAAAATTACAAAAAAACGGTGATAATAGCACTTAATAAGATGTTATAATTGGCAAAAAGTGCCCCAAATTAATTTATTAATAAATATTAAGAATCTAACTTGTGTCGATTTTTCGTCCCTGAACTTTTGTGGTTGTTGATAAGTTAAGCCGGCGAAATGCGTGCAGAATAAGAAAAAATTATTATTTTTGCAGAAAAACAAGAAAAAACGTTATGATACTCTCAATGACAGGTTTCGGCAAGGCCACTATGGTGGTGTGTGACAAGAAGATTACTGCCGAGATTAAAACGCTGAATAGCAAGCAGATGGACTTGACCGTAAAGTTGTCACTGCTGTATAGAGAAATTGAGTTGGAACTCCGCAACATGATTGCTCAAGAGTTGGGACGTGGCAAGGTTGATGTGTATGTGACGAGTGAGTCGCTCGATAGTGCTGGAGCGGCGCAACTCAACGTGGAGATGCTTCGCAGCTACAAGAAGCAGCTTGAGAATGTGTCGCGAGAGTTGAGCCTGCCAGAGCCCGAGGATTGGTATACGATATTGCTGCGCATGCCCGACGTGTATAGGCAGGATGTTAACGAGGAGGTCGCTCAAGATGAGCTTGATGGAGTGCGCGAGGTGGTGCGCCAGGCCTTGAAAGCGACTACGGCATTCCGCACCCAGGAAGGCGCAAAACTTGAGCATTTCTTTAAAGGGAAAATTGCTGCAATCCAACAGCTTCTTAATGATATTGATCAATATGAGTGTACCCGTACCGAGAAAATCAAGGCACGTCTCATCGAGCAGCTTGAACAACTCGAGAAGGTTGACTATGACAAGAACCGCTTAGAGCAAGAGCTTATCTTCTACATAGAGAAACTTGATATCACCGAGGAGAAGATCAGGCTGCAAAATCATCTCAACTACTTTCTCGAGACTCTCGACGGCAATGAGCGTCAAGGCAAGAAACTGGGTTTCATTGCTCAAGAGATGGGACGTGAGATAAACACTACTGGCTCGAAATCTAACCATGCCGAGATGCAGAAGATTGTGGTGGAGATGAAAGATCACCTTGAGCAAATCAAGGAGCAAGTGCTCAATGTGCTGTAGATAAGTGTTAAGTAGTAAGTGTAAAGTTTTAAGTGTTTTTTTCTTCAAAAAACGATATACGACCAACGATAAACGAAAAAATATGGCAAAAGGTAAATTGATAGTTATTTCGGCGCCATCTGGCACTGGTAAATCAACGATAATTGGAGAGTTGATGAAAGATGCTGAGTTGAAGCTTGAGTTCTCTATCTCAGCCACTACCCGTCCTCCGCGAGGCGCTGAGCAGCATGGAGTTGAATATTATTTCCTCTCTCTTGAAGATTTCAAGCAGCGAATCGAGAACGACGAGTTTGCTGAGTATCACGAGGTGTATGAGGGTCGCTTCTATGGCACCCTCAAGAGCGAGATAAAGCGCATCACCGACAAGGGTCATAATGTTGTGCTCGACCTTGACGTGCTTGGTGGCATCGACGTGAAGAAGATATATGGCAAGAAGGCTCTCGCCATCTTTATCATGCCGCCATCAATCGAGACCCTGCGCCAACGCCTTCTTTCGCGTGGCACCGATAGCATTGAGGACATCAACAACCGTGTAGCTCGAGCAGAATATGAGTTGTCGCTTGCCGACAAGTATGACTACAGCGTGATAAATGATGTGCTCGATGATGCCGTTGCTAAGACAAGAGAGATAATTACAAAATTTGTTGTCAAGAAATCTAGCAACTAACAACTCCAAACTGATATGAGACGAATAGGCATCTTTGGTGGGTCGTTTAATCCTATCCATGTGGGGCATGCGCTTATTGCGAGCTACATCGTGGAAAGTGGCGCTATCGACACGTTGTGGCTGATGGTCTCACCACAAAATCCTCTTAAAGAAAATAGTGGCTTAGCAAGCGATTATCACAGGTTGCGCATGACCGAACTTGTCTCTCGACGCATTGAAGATGTCATTACCTCGGCTTTTGAGTTTGACTTGCCTAAACCGTCCTTTACCATAGATACCCTCACTGCCCTTCAAGCCAAGTTTCCCGACGACGAGTTCTATCTTGTGATAGGCGCTGACAACTGGTGCGTCTTTGACAAGTGGAAAGATGGTGAAGAGATAATTGCAAAACATCACATCATTATCTATCCACGTCGAGGCTATGACATTGTAATCCCAGAAAAGTATGCTGACAGGGTAGCGGTGGTAAATGCTCCCCTTATCGAGGTATCTTCTACACAAGTGCGTGAACGGCTGGCACAAACGAAGAGTGTGAGTTTCTACGTTCCAGAGGCAGTGGAAAAATATATTTTGAAAAATAAACTTTATATGAAATAATATGGAAAACGATAAACTGTCGCCTACGAGTCTGGCATTCATAGCAATGGCCAATGAATATTGCGAAATCATTGAGAATTGTGCTGAGCATGGTCGCGATGGTTTTGTTGAATCAATGCTCAAACTGCTGCCACGCATCTATATAACTATGAGTGACATAGGCCCAAGTCTTGAGTATTTTGATGCTTTCATCGGTCAATCGCTCGATGAACCAACCTACGACATGGTGCGAGGCAATATTAGTGTTTTGATGGGAGAGGACGATGTGTATCTTGAGGTATTTCTTGATGACATGAAATATAGCGACACACCCATTGCCACTTCAATCTCTGAGAACCTTGCCGACCTTTATCAAGAGTTTTACAACACGGTGGCATCGCTGCGTGACCTCAATACCGATGAGCAGCGCCAAATACTTGGCATGTGTAAGGAGAATTTCTCTGAATACTGGGGACAGACTTTGTGCAACGTATTCCGCGCCCTTCACTCGGTGAGCGTGGCCTATCGTGATGACTTTGGAAACTATTAACATACAATCGATATGAAAAGCAAATACATTGACTCATTACTGAAATTTATGGACAGCAGTCCATGTAACTTCCTTGCTGTTGACACAATGAAGAAGATTCTTCTAGACAATGGCTTTAAGGAGAGAAAACTTTCGGAAAAGATGGTCGCCAAAGCAGGCGAGAAGTTCTTCTTCACAAAAAACGACTCGGCAATATTTGCCGTGACAGTTGGCCAGAAACCAATTAAAGATACAGGTTACAAGATTGTAGCTGCCCATAGCGACTCACCATGTTTCCGCATCAAGCCCCATGCCGAGATGCTTTGTGATGGTGGCATCGTAAAACTTAACACTGAGGTCTATGGTGGACCTATTCTATACACATGGTTTGATCGTCCTTTGTCAATTGCCGGCAGGGTTATTCTCAAAGGTAGTTGCCCTCTTCAGGTGGTTTCAAGAAGCATAAAGATTGACCGTCCATTGATGCAGATTTCGCATCTCGCTATTCACTTCAACCGCGCTGTAAATGATGGCAACCCGTTGTCGAAGCAGAAAGATATGCTCCCCATTATAGCTAAGGTTAACAAAGATTTAGAGACTGGCAACATGCTTGTAAACCTTGTCGCTCAAGAACTTGGAGTTAAAGTGGATGAGATTCTTGATTTTGACCTTCTGCTATACGACACTACGCCTGCTTGCACTTTCGGTCTGAATGATGAGTTCTTGTCGTCGGGACGACTCGATGACCTTAGTATGGCTCACGCTGCCATCACTGCAATAACCGAGGCCACCGATGAGGATTCTACTTGCATTGCTGCAATCTTTGACAATGAGGAGACTGGCAGCGGCACAAAGCAGGGCGCTGGTTCGCCAGTGCTCGCCAATGTGCTGCAGCGCATGGCAGAGAGTCAGGGATGCAACTTCGATGACTATTGCGTGGCGCTACAGAAGACATTCCTAATCAGTGCCGATAACGCCCACGCTCATCATCCTAACTATAGCGAGAAATATGATCCAACCAATCATCCGACTATGGGTAGCGGACCTTGCATCAAGATTAACGCAAACTGCAAATACATGAGCGATGCCCATTCGGCTGCCATCTTCAAAAATTTGTGCGAGGCTGCAGGTTCACCTTGCCAGTACTTTATCAACCATAGCGATGTGGCAGGTGGCTCTACTCTTGGCAATATATTGACAGGACAAATTGATATTGAGGGAGTTGACGTTGGTAATCCTTTACTAGCTATGCACTCAGTTCGAGAGACTGCATCATGCGATGACCATGTCAATATGATAAAAGTTTTCAAGACTTTTTTCAGTTGAATTTGTTGGTTTGGCAGAAATATGCTAATTTTGTGAAAAATAATACTAATTAAATAATACTTTAATATTATGAATGACGAGAAACTTATTCAAGAACTGACCATTAAAGCACAGAAGTGGCTAGGTGAGGGTTATGACGAGGAGACCAGGGCTCAAGTGAAGGCGATGATTGATGCTGAAGATAAGACCGAACTTATCGAATCGTTCTACAAAGACCTTGAGTTTGGTACTGGTGGCTTGCGAGGCATTATGGGACCTGGCAGCAACCGCATGAACATCTACACTGTGGGCGCTGCAACACAAGGACTTGCCAACTACATCAACGAGGCATTCAAGGACCTTCCCGAGCGCAAGGTGATTGTTGGCCATGACGTGCGCAACAACAGCCGCCTTTTTGCCGAGACTGTTGCCAACATATTCAGTGCAAATGGCATCAAAGTATATCTTTTTGAAGGACCACGTCCCACACCCGAGGTATCTTATGGTATTCGCCTGCTCGGCTGCCAGAGCGGTGTTAACATCACTGCTTCTCATAATCCCAAAGAATATAATGGCTACAAGGCCTACTGGGATGATGGCGCGCAGGTGGTATCGCCACACGATGTGAACATCATCAACTATGTAAATGCCATTAAAGACGTCAGCGAGATTAAGTTTGAGGGAAACCCCGAACTAATTGAGATTATTGGTAAAGAGATTGACGATAAGTATATTGAGGATATCTATGAGCTTTCGCTAAGTCCTGAAGTTAACGAGCGTCAAAAAGACCTTAAGATTGTTTATACTCCAATTCATGGTGTTGGTCGCTACATCATTCCTCGCTCTATTGAGCGCTGGGGCTTCAAGAACATTATTCACGTTCCCGAACAGGATGTGATGAGCGGTGATTTCCCCACTGTAGAATCGCCTAACCCCGAGAATGCTCCTACCATGCAAATGGCCATCGACAAAGCTGAGGAGACACAAGCCGACATCGCTCTCGCTAGCGACCCCGATGCCGACCGCATCAGCGTGGTGTTCAAGAACAATAAAGGCAAATACGAGCTCGTGAACGGCAACCAGATACAGATTATCTTCCACTACTATCTGCTCACCCGCAACCGTGAACTTGGCAAACTAAAAGGTGATGAGTATATCGTTAAGACCATCGTTACCAGCGAGACAATTAAGCGCATGGCCGACAAGCTTGGCGTAAAGATGTTTGACTGCTACACTGGCTTCAAGTGGATTGCCACTGTGATGCGTGAGATGGAAGGCAAGGGCCGCTATCTGGGCGGTGGCGAGGAGAGCTATGGTTTCCTGCCAGAGACTTTTGCCCGTGACAAAGACTCGGTTTCGTCAATTCCACTGATGTGTGAGATTGCAGCTTGGGCTAAGGACAAGGGCATGACCATGAACGAAATGCTCATTGACTTATACATGAACTATGGATACTCTAAGGAGCGCGGTATCTCAGTTGTGCGCAAAGGCAAGAGTGGCGCTGAGGAAATCGTGGCAATGATGAAAAATTTCCGCGAGAATCCACAAAAGGAAATCGCTGGATCACCAGTAGTCACTATCAAGGACTTCCAGAGCCTTGAAGAGCTCGATGTGAAGACAGGCAAGATTACCAAGCTCGATATGCCAACAACCAGCAACGTGCTCCAGTATTACACCGAGGATGGCACTAAGGTTTCGATTCGTCCTTCAGGTACCGAGCCTAAGATTAAGTTCTACATCGAGGTGCATGACAAGCTCGAGAGCGCCGCTGAGTATGACGCAAAGAACGAGTGGGCCGACGCTAAGATCGACACAATCTGCCACGACCTTGGCATTTGATTAGAGATCAAAGATTAGGGATTTGTGGTTAGGGAGGTTCTGCCTCTCTAATCACGACTCCTAACAAATACATAAATCATTTAAAATCATTATGGCAAATAAAAGACAATTGAAAAAAGCTATCTGCTACGCATGTGGTGAGATGGCAGGTGAGTGCTTTTTCGCTCAAGAAACTTTTGAGAACACCAACCCAGAGGATTGGGACAAGATTGTACTTGACATCGCTCTGCTTCAGGCCGAGGCAGTGAATCGCGTGTCGGTAGATTTTGATAAAGTGCCCAAAGACTTTGCTAATGGCAAGGAATACAAAAAGGCACGTCGCACCTATTTCAAGGCTGTTGAAAAAGCGCTCAGCAACTATATGAAAGAGGAGAGCGAGAAAATCGTGGGCGCGATGAACGCACTTATCAAGAAGTAATAAAATAAGTATAAAAGGATTATGTGGGGATAATCGGTCCAAACAACACTTATCCCCACCAGTAATCTTCTAAACAAGCAGCATGATAAGCAAACTACTGGACCGCATCATGAAAAATCATGGGTGGAAGTTCGTTGTGAACATCCCGCCCATTAATAAGTGTGTGATTTGTGCTGCACCACACACCAGTAACTGGGACTTCATCATGGGTGAGTTGGCAAGCCGCTCGGTGGGACTAAAAGCCAAGTTCTTGATGAAAGACACTTGGTTCTTTTTCCCGCTAAAGTATCTGCTTCGCGTTTTAGGTGGAATTCCTGTCTCTCGTAGCCATCGCACTAATGTTACAGGTGGAGTTATTGACAGTTTCAACCGCCATGGCAATCTTGCAGTGGCTGTAACCCCAGAGGGAACTCGCAGCCGTAACTCACATTGGCATAAGGGATTCCTTTATATTGCAAAAGAAGCTGGCGTGCCTATAGTGCTTGGATATTTCAACTATGAGAAAAAGATTGTGTGCCTTGACCGCATCTTTGAACCTACCGATGATGTAGATGCCGACATGATCGCAATTAAACGCTATTATGACAAGGCCGATTGCAAGGGAAAATACCCAGAGAAATTCACTACAGGTCTTAATGAAGACATAAAATAGACGATTATGATAACCAAGAATTTGAAAATTGCTCTTATTGAGGATGACATCAAGTGGAGTGACAAATATGCCAACCTTGAGCAACTGGGACGTAATATACAGAACGTGTCTAATGGCACCGACATAATCGTCCTGCCCGAGTTGTTCACTACGGGGTTTATAGTTGATGACACTGCCCGCGAGCTGGCTGAGCCAAATTCAGGAGAGACTGTAAAATACCTAAAAAACTTAGCAAGTTACTATAATGTGGCATTTGCTGGAAGTTTTCTTGCTACTGACAGAACTGGGAATCTCTATAACCGTGGATTTTTCCTCGAACCAAATGGCGACGAGATGTTCTATGACAAGAAGCATCTCTTTACTATGTCAGGGGAGCAGAATGTTTACACTCCAGGCGAAAAATCGTCGGCGATAGTTCGATTCAGGGGCTTTAATATAAAACTTATTGTTTGTTACGACTTGCGATTCCCAGTTTTCTGCCGCAATGTAAATAATGCTTACGATGTGTTGATTGTTGTAGCTAATTGGCCAAAAGTACGCCTTCATCCATGGAAAACTCTGCTCCAATCGCGTGCTATTGAGAACGAATGTTTTGTGTGCGGCGTGAATCGTTGTGGCACTGATCCTAAGGGGTTGGAATATGCCACTGGAGGCTCGTTGATTGTTGACTTCAAAGGAAAAATAATAGGAGAGAGGTCTTCTTCTCCAATTATTGAGGCAGAACTTTCACCAGCCGACCTCGCCCGATTCCGCGAGAAATTCCCCGCTTGGCGCGACGCCGACGAGTTTAGGTTGAAAATATAGTAAAAAGAGTGGCTTTTATGCCACTCTTGTTATTTCTCAGCTATTGTTATTGTCATTTCGCAGCGTGAACAATCACAATTTAGTTGTAGCAAGGTTTTTCCGTTGCGTAGGAATAGGGGAGAAGGAAGTTGTTTACTTGCCTTTTCTTTTTTGCATGCCCCGAGTTCTCGTCTAAGACAGTAGCGAGTGCTCATCACGACAGTGCCTTTTTCTAAATTGCCTTTTTTACATTCAATTGCAGGCTCAATATTTCTCACTCCGTGCTCTTTATAGAATTGATGAGAGATGTGGTTAGCCACATTGTCGGCACTGACAAGGTTTTGATAGGGGAATGTTGTGCTTTTGTTTTCAGTTCGGCGCAAGTCACGCTGATAAGCTGTTTTATGGGTTCGCTCAAGCAGAGAAATAGTTTCGCGTCTGAGCTGAGTGAGCACTGAAGAGGGAATAAAGTACTCTCCCTTGATGTCACATTCACGCATAGTGAAGTTTGTATCACCGAGTTTTGATAGCACTTGCCGTTGGCGCTCGGTCTGTGGTTGTTTGGCGGCTTCGGGCTCGTTATCGAGAGTAATAGAATGTGTTGCCATGCATCCCCGTTCGTCGCATGCCTTGAGGCATAGCTGATTACCAGCTGTCCAAAGCGTGAAATCAATACTGATAGTTCTCTTTGCGCTTGGTTTGGCAAGTATGTCATTGAACGCTTTGTCGTAGGTCTTGTACACACTATCTCCAGGTTTGATGTTGCATTTCTCCATAAGTAACAATTTGTTGCCTATTACTTTGTTTACTCTGAAACCATCGTAGTTGCCATTGTTGTCGAAATAGCTCAGCCCATCTCCGTTGACAAAAGTGGCGTTACCGTTAAGTGTGATAGCATTGCCGCTAGTAGTGGCGACTTTGCCCACATACTCGCCTAAAGATTTAGGTGTGTGGATTGATGCCATTTTCATCCCATTTTTTGGATGAAGGCCATCAATGAAATAATGTGTGAATGAGCGGTTGAAACTCTTGGATAGGCTTGGCTCGAATGTGAAAGACGATGAGCCGGCCGAGCTGCGAACAAGGTTCTCGTTACTAGCGATGATTCTGTCGAGTGTTTGGCGGTAGTAAGCCACCACATTCTTCACATAATCCACATCTTTTAGTCTGCCTTCAATTTTGAATGACGAAATTCCTGCGTCAATCATCTGTTGTAGGCGGTCGCTTGCATTGAAGTCCCGCAGAGAGAGCAGATGTTTTGACTGCATCAGCTTTTTGCCGGCAGTATCCTCTAAGTCGTAGCTTAGTCGGCAGAACTGGGCACACTCGCCACGGTTGGCACTACGACCTTTAAGTGCCTGACTGATTTGACAGCGACCACTATAGCTCACGCATAGTGCCCCATGACAAAAACCTTCAAGCGGCACCTTCACACTTGAGCTGATGCCCTTGATTTCGTCAAGCGAAAGTTCCCGGGCAAGCACAAGTTGTGCAAACCCCATCTTCTCAAGGAACTGTGCTTTCTCTGGCGTGCGTATGTCGCATTGTGTACTGGCATGAATGGCGATAGGAGGTATGTCAAGTCGCAAGAGTGCCATGTCCTGAACAATTAGAGCATCAACGCCAGCACGATAAAGTTCATGGACCATTCGCTCCACATCGCGCAGCTCGTTGTCAAAAATGATGGTGTTGACTGTGCAGTAAATGCGAGCTTCATATTGGTGAGCAAAATCGGTAAGTCGCTTGATTGACTCGATGTCATTACCAGCCTGTGAGCGCGCTCCAAAGGCATTGGCTCCAATATATACCGCGTCTGCACCATGCTTAATCGCTTCGATACCAATAAATTCATTCTTGGCAGGGGCAAGAAGTTCTATGTTTCTTTTATAATGCATAATAAAAAATGCACAATTGGAGTGCGCACGATTTGTGCGTGTGGTTATCTAAAAAAAGAGACTCAAAAACAAGTCTTTGAGTCTCTTGAAAAGTAGCGGGACTGAGAATTGAACTCAGGACCTCCGGGTTATGAATCCGACGCTCTAACCATCTGAGCTATCAAGGTACTGCTTTTTTTTATTCTGTGCAAGAACTGGGGCGTTTTTTTCTAAAAAAGTTTATAAATTATCGTTTTTCGGTAATATGTTTTTGTCGCAAGCAATGACTGTACGCAGTTGTGTTGTATCAAGATAGCATCGTGCGATATCTTGTAGTTGTTGGCTTGTGACATTGCGTATTTCCTGCACCTGATCATTGAAATAAGTGGGATATGTTCCGTAGCAGAACATGTTGCCAATATATGAGGCTATATTGAACGGTGTGTCGAGGGTCTTCGCCAGGTCGCTTAGCATGTGGCGTTTCACTGTCTCAAGTTCATGCTGAGGGATGAGCTCGTCTCGTAGCCTCTTGATTTCGTTGTGTATTTCGTTGATGACGTTCCATGTGTGGCGTGTGTCGCACTCAGTGGCGATACCAATATACCCGTCAAATGCCCTGCCACTATGGTTGGCGCTGATTCCGTAGGTGTATCCTTTTTCTTCTCGAATGTTTTTCATTAATCGGCTTCCAAAGTAACCGCCAAGCACAGTAACCAGGATACGAAGCTTAAAATAATCGGGATGTCGTCTTGGCACAGTCTTGAGCATCATCACTATAGCCGATTGCACTGCACCTTGTTTATCTACAATCTTGAACATTTCATCCGATGGTGTGAATGGTGGCTCCACTTGCGGAGTGGGGGCACCATCGGGCATCCATTCGCCAACCACGGTTTCAACAGTCGCAATCTCCTTGTCGCTGATGTTTCCTGCGAATACTAGATTGCAGTTTTGTGCCTTATAGAAACTGGCGTGGAAGCTTCGCATGTGCTCACCTGTCAAAGAATTAATGTCCTCAGGGGTGGGGTCGGTAGCAAGGGAGTGAGATTTGCCATAATAAAGCTTCATAATTTCTTTGTTGGCAATATATTTCACCTTCTCGCGTGCCATGGCGCAGTTAACTGTCAGTTGACGTTTCAATGTTTCAAACTCATTGTCGGGGAAAGTAGGAGTCCTGAGGCTCTCTATAAATATTGGCAGTGTTTTATCGAAGTTATCATTTAGTGATGAGATAGAGAATGCCGTGCAGTTGTCATAGACTTGTGCTGCCCGCCATGCGCCGTAGAAGTCGATAGCTTCGGCAATCTGGGAATATGACATCTTATTATTTCCGTTGAATACAGCTATTGAGCAGGCTGTTGCCTGTGTTGGGCGTGACTCCTGAAAAGCGCCACCAGTCATGTATATGCTGAGTTTGTTGATCTCTTCTTCGCCATTGCTGGCAATCCACATCTTCATGCCGTTAGACAAAATGATGGGGTCAGGAACTTTGAGGCTGAAATCACCAAAGTCGGTAAATGGTGGTGGGATGCTGCGATCTATAGGCATGATGTCATTGTTGCTTTAGGAACTGCTCAGCACGTTCTAGGTCCTGAGGCGTATCAATACCGATGGATGAATGCTGGGTGACACCCACTTTGATTGTCATGCCGTTCTCGAGCCAGCGTAGCTGTTCAAGCGACTCGGCGATTTCAAGGGATGACGGCTCCATGCTGGTAATGCGTTCCAGCACCTTAGCACGATAAGCGTAGATGCCTAAATGTGTGTAATATTGGTGCTTGCTGGGCCACATTGCTTTATCGATGCCACGCAGGTAAGGTATAACTGAGCGCGAGAAATACATAGCATTCATGTTGCTGTTGATTACCACTTTTGCTGAGTTGGGGTTCTCTAGCTCACTATATGTCCTTGCTTTGTCAAATGGCTTAACGAGAGTGGCAATGTCGGTTGTTTCATCGTCAAAACAACTTTTCAGTGCGCCAATCTGTTCTGGTAAGATAAACGGTTCGTCGCCCTGCACATTAATTATAATGTCCTCATTGCCTCCGTTCGACTGATAAGCCTCCCAGCAACGGTCTGTACCGCTGCGATGCTGGTTGCTGGTAATCACCGCTTTGCCACCAAAGCCTAAGACATGTTTAAAAATGCGCTCATCGTCGGTAGCCACCAGCACATTGTCAATGGCTTTTGACACTTGCTCATAAACCCGTTGAATCACAGTCTTGCCGCCTAGCACAGCAAGCGGTTTGCCTGGAAAGCGTGTTGAGGCATAACGCGCTGGAATTATTGCTATAAAACTTAATTTGTTCATATAAGTAGTTCTTTGGCGCAAAGTTACAAATTATCTGCAATATTCACAAAAAAATACTGACCGCATCATAATGTAGCGATCAGTATTTTTAGAATGAAGGGTCTCTTAATGAAACCAATGTTTTTTCTTACTCAGCTGCAGGAGCTTCCTCGGCAGGAGCTTCCTCAACAGCAGGAGCTTCTTCCATTACAGGAGCTTCCTCTACTGCTGGAGCCTCTTCCTGCTTAGGTGCGTTCTCCGAGATAACCTCGAAAGGAATCTCAACGGCAACTTCCTTGTGCAGTTGAACGATGGCAGTGTATTTGCCAAGTTCCTTAACATTGTCAACCTTGATGATCTTGCGATCAACCTCGTGTCCGAGCTTAGCGAGCTCGTCGGCGATTTGGTTGCTACCTACAGAACCATAGATAGTGCCAAAGTTGTCGGTCTTTGCGCTGATAGTAAGAGCGATGCCCTTCATAGTCTCAGCAACAGCCTCGGCGTCACCTTTGATCTTAGCGATCTTGTGAGCGCGCTGACGAAGGTTCTCTTCGAGCACTTTTAAAGCTGAAGGCGATGCCATGATGGCTTTGCCAGTTGGGATAAGATAGTTACGGGCATAGCCGTTCTTTACTTCAACAACGTCGTCCTTGTAGCCAAGGTTCATAACGTCTTCTTTCAATATAATCTTCATAGTGTGTTACCTCCAGTTTTAAATTATTTCATCAAATCGGTTACGTAGGGCAGTAATGCCAAGTGGCGAGCGCGCTTGATGGCGCGAGCAACGCGGCGTTGGAACTTGAGCGATGTGCCAGTGATGCGACGAGGCAAGATCTTACCTTGCTCGTTGAGGAACTTCTTCAAGAAGTCGGGGTCCTTGTAGTCGATGTACTTAATGCCACTTCTCTTGAAACGGCAATATTTCTTCTTCTTGGTATCTACCGACAGTGGAGTAAGATAGCGGATTTCTGATTGAGCTTGTGCCATAGTTATGTTTCCTCCTTGCATTATTCGTTAGTTACTTCGTTAACTTCAGCTTGAGGTGCTTCGGCAGCAGCCTCCTCGGCGGGAGCTTCCTCTACTTTAGGAGCATTCTTCTTCAAGCTTCTTCTCTTCAGTGCATACTCGTGAGCATACTTGTCCTGACGGAAAGTCAAGAAACGGATCACCTTCTCGTCACGACGATAGGCAGTCTCAAGTTTGCTAACGATAGTTGGTTCACCAGCGAACTCAAGGAACGCATAAAATCCGGTAGATTTCTTTTGGATGGGATAAGCGAGCTTGCGCATTCCCCACATCTCTTCATTCTCGATTGTGGCACCATTGTCGGTGAGCACAGTCTTGAATTTCTCTACCGCTTCCTTCATCTGAGGCTCAGACAAAACGGGAGTTAAAATGAAAACGGTTTCGTAGTTGTACATAAAAAAATAATTAAAAATTAAATAATAAAAAATGCTTTTTCGAGAAAAGCGGTGCAAAGGTAGTAAAATCCTCTAGACTACACAACTTTTCGGGTATTTTTTTTCAAAATAAATGATTTATTCACATTTTTGCTGACAAAACACTGACGTGACGAAGTTAAAAACTTGTATACTTCGAATTTTTTTACGAATTTTGCAAAAAATCAATAATAACATTTCAAAAACACACTATTATGAGAAAGTTTTTATCTCTGGTTTTTATTGCTGCATTGCTGAGCTCGTGCAGCACTGTAAAGAACCAACCTGTTTCGAACTACCAGTTGCCAAAGACCGAAGATGTGGTGATGTATCAGATTAATCCACGTGTCTTTGCTCCAAACAAGTCGCTTAAAGCTGTGGAGAAACGTGTTGAGGCCATCCATGACCTGGGTGCCAACGTGATGTGGGTTATGCCCATCTATCCCATTGGCAAGGTTAAGAGCAAGAATTCACCTTATTCTATCAGCGATTACAAGAAGGTGAACCCTGAGTTCGGTACCATCGAAGACATGAAGTCGCTTGTCAAGACTTGCCATGCTAATGGAATGTCGGTGATCCTCGACTGGGTAGCAAACCACACCGCTTGGGATAATGTGTGGATGAAGAACCACAAAGACTGGTACACCCAAGACGCCGACGGCAATGTGATTTTCCCTCCAGGCACTGATTGGACCGATGTGGCTGATCTTAATTATGACAACCCCGAGATGCGCGCCGCGATGATTGATGCCATGAAGTTCTGGGTAACAGAAGTAGGCATTGACGGTTTCCGTTGTGATGTTGCTGACCAGGTGCCTGCTGACTTTTGGAAAGACGCAATCAGTCAACTTCGTCAAGCTGCTGGTGGCCGTAGGATATTGATGCTTGCCGAGGGTGCTAACCCCGATAACTTCACTGTTGGCGGCTTCGACATGAACTATGCCTGGGGCTTTATGGGCGCTCTCGACCGCGTGTTCGTTAAGGGCAACAAGGCGAGCGATCTTATTGACTGCGACAAGAGGGAATATGGCGAAATTCCAAAGGGAAAAATCAAGTTACGTTTTACAACCAATCATGATGAGGCTACCAAATACTCCACCGTTCAGCAGTTTGGCAGCGTGGATGGCGCATTGGCTGCCTTTGTTGCAACCACATTCCTGCATGGCGGCATGCTCGTTTATGGCTCGCAAGAGGTGGCTTATCCCGAGAAGATCAACTTCTTCAACTATGTGCCAGTAGATTGGAACTCAAATCCAGAGGTTCTCGCCACCTACAAAAAGCTGATAGCTATCTATAAAGCAAATCCCGCTATCAGTAAAGGTGACCTGGTGACTTATCCTGACGATAATGTGCTTGTTTTTGAGAAGACCGACTACGTTAATGACTTCTTGGTGCTAGTAAACGTGCGCAATAGCAAGCAGTCGTTCAAAAATGTTCCCAGCAAGTGGCAGAATACCAATCTTGCTGACATGATGACAGGAAGAAACATCAGATTAGGCATGGACGTAGAGCTGGCGCCATTCCAATATATGATTCTCAAAAAGAAATAGTATTATAATCATATTATTAAGTGAGCCCAAACAGTAAGTTAGAATACTATTTGGGCTCACATTATGTATAATAGATAGATTATAACCACTCGAAGTTTTCGGTTCCAGCACCTATTTCAAAGTGGTATTTTACGATACCGAGGTCAACTTTTGAATATGGACCAAAACCGGCTTTAACACTCACTCGGTTGCCTTCGTGTAAGGTGAACTTGAACTTTTGCTGGTTGATGGCAGTTGGGGCAAGTAGTGCACATGCCACTCCTTGTTTGTACCATTGGGGTGTGGTTCTCACATCGGTTGTGCTTACCTTATTTGGCTTTTTCCTCTTGTGATCAACTCCTTGTGTGGCACCGTAACCTAAAGAAATGAGACACACCAGTTTCTCTCCATCATTAATGCTCATAACACTTGAGATTTTCTTGTATGACAGTCCTACCCAGCATGTGTTAAGCCCCATCCTCTGCGCCTCGAGCACCAGTTTCTCTCCATAGTAGCCTACTGTCTCATCGAGCGAGTCACTTTTTGGGCCTATCATAGCAAAATAGCAAGTTACTCCGCTGAATTTGCCGTATCGAGCCAGCAGGCTCTCGCCAAAAGAGCGCGGCTCATTGGTGATAAGCTGGATGTGCAGCTCACTTTGTGCATTGTATTCTTCCACAAGTTGCCGCAAATGTTTTATCTTTTCGGTTTCGATGGCTTTGTCGGTATAATGCCTCACCGAGTGCCTAGTTGCTAACGCTTCTATTAAGTCCATAGTGTTATAAAATGGTTTCGAGATAAGTTTTTAGAGGTTTCATATTACAACTATCGTAGAACGCTCTTGCGCCTGGATTGCACTCCCAAACGTTTAGGGTTATGTTGTAGAAACCGTTGCTGCGGGCAAAATCTACAACGTAATCATACAGTCGCTTAGCAATGTGCTGACGTCGGTATTTCTCATCGACGCATAGGTCATCGATATAGAGCGTTTTGACATCAGTGCGGTTGTTGTCGTTGATAAACTGTTCCACGATTCCGAAGCAATAACCCAGCACCATGTCGTTATCATCAACTAAGACAAAAATTGGGGATTTATCATGGTCAGCAATTATTGACTCGAGTTGCTCGTCGGTGTATTTACGGTTTCCCTTCTTGAAAAGGTCGGGGCGTCCATCGGCATGCACGTTGTTGACTTGCGTCAGCAATTCGTGGATGCGAGGAATGTCACGGCTTTCGGCTCTGCGTATTTCCATATTCCTGATTTTTTGACAAAGTTAGCTAGAAATCTTATATTTTAGAACAATGTGAGAGCAAAAAAGCAAAAAAAACATGATAAAACGTGTTGTTATTTATTTTTTCATTAATTTTGTAGGTTAAAATAAAAACAATACATTTTAATGAAATACTATAGGACTATTTTATTGGCAATAGTTGTCATGAGCGCATCTGTTTTGATGGCTCAGACCAACTGGGTGAGTCAGGTTGAGGATCTCATGGACAGAGGTGAGTTTAAGAAGGCAGAGAACCTGATGAAATCGCTGCCTAAAAAAGTGAGAACTGCTGAAGAGGTGAGAATCGATTCTTTGAATACCATCATGAATCGAATCAAGAAAGACTTTAACATGAAACCTGACTCGGGTTTGAATTTGATCAAACAAAAAATGCCTGCAGTAACTACTGAGCAGATTGCCAAGTGGAAACGCGACAAGAAAATTGAATACATGATCATTGATGGCCAGGAATGGTGGTTTCGCAAGTCGGTAAGAAACCTGTGGCTTCTCGCTGATGAACTTAAAGAGAATCATGATGCCGATAAGATGAAAACCTATAATATTCGCCGCAAATATTATCTTGAGGCGATGCAGAGTCCCGCCGATGAGAATGGCTTGCGCGACTGGCGACATGTGAATATCACATTCACCCTCGATGTCAATGCCGATGCTGTTCCTGCTGGTGAGACACTGCGAGTGTGGATGCCGTTCCCATACGAGAACTTGCGCCAAAAGAACATAAAGCTCGAGAGCAGCAATCGCCCTGTCACCTTCAGCCAGGGCAGCAAGCACCACACGGTATATATGGAAGGTGTTGCCGAGAAGGGCAAACCAACGCATTTTGTATACACTTTCAGTTACGACGTTGCCGAGCGCCACATCTGCCAGCAAGACCTACTTGCGATGCTCGAGCCTTATAACACAGAAAGCCCAGAATATAAAGAGTTCACTGGCAATTATCCGCCACACATTATTATAAATGACGATACACGTGCGCTTGCCCGTGAGATTGTGGAAGGCGAGACAAACCCTGTGCTTCAAGCCTCTAAGATCTTTGACTGGATTTCTATGACCTATCCTTGGGCTGGAGCTCGTGAGTATAGCACTATCAAAAATATGCCTGAATATGTGATGGCCAACGGTCATGGCGATTGCGGACAGGTAGCGTTGATGTATATCACACTGGTGCGTAGCCTTGGTATTCCTGCACGATGGGAGAGTGGCTGGATGATACATCCCGATGAAATTAACTGGCACGATTGGGCCGAGACCTACTTTGAAGGAATAGGTTGGGTTCCAACCGACCAATCTTTCGGCCGCAGTGCAGTGGGTACTCCCATGAACAGTTACTATACCACTGGTATTGATGTTTATCGCATGGCATCTAACGAGACCATAGGCGACAAGCTTAGCCCTGAGAAAAAATATATCCGTAGTGAGACCGTTGATTTCCAACCTGGTGAGGTGGAATGGCGCAAGGGCAACCTGTATTACGATACCTGGAAATCGCATTTGATTGTTAACTCAAGAGAAAAAATTAAAAAATGAAAGATATGAAGAAAATTATGACAATGTTGATGATGGCAATGCTTGTCATCACAGTCTCAGCTACCGACATCAATCAGGTATTAGGTGACTTGAAAAAGAGAATAGCACCCGATGGAAGGGTGGCGATATGGAACATTGAAGTTGTGGAAAACGATGCGATGCCTGTCATTCAAGGCACAGTGGGCTATCCTGAGCAAAAGGAGGCTATCACCGCCGAGTTGAACAGTTACAATATTCAACATAAGAACAACGTTACGGTACTCACCGATGCCATAATGCCAAATCATAAGTGGGCAATAGTGAAACTGTCCATTGCTTCGTTGCGCAGCAACCCCAAGCATTCAGGCGAGCTTGCTACCCAATGCGTAATGGGCACACCTTTAAGAGTGATGGAGGAAGAGGGAGAGTGGCTGCGTGTGCAGTGCTCCGACGATTATATCGCTTACATTCCCGTGAGTTCGGTGAAGTTTCTTACACAGCAAGAACTTGACGCATGGAAAAGCACAGAACGCTACATTGTTACGGTCTATGATGACCGAATGGTTTCCAAACCTAAGGGCGACGAGACTGTAGGCGACTTGGTGCTTGGCGACATTTTGCAGTTCAAGAGCAAGAAAGGTAAATGGATTGAGCTTGCCACCCCCGACGGCCGAACGGGTTGGGTTAACAAGTCGAGTGTAGAGCAGTTTGACAAATGGGCGCAGCAGAATATCGACTTGAAAAAGATAGAGAAGACTGCCCGTCGCATGATGGGTTCAGGCTATCTGTGGGGTGGTACCACCACAAAGGTCACCGACTGCTCAGGACTGGTTAAAGTGGCTTATTTCTCCAATGGTATCATTTTGCAACGTGACGCATCCCAACAAGCGATTACCGGACAGAAAATTGTCGATTGGCACGATGCTCAGCTGTGTGACTTGCTTTTCTTTGGCAACAGTGAAACTGGCCGCGTTACTCATGTGGGAATCTACTTGGGCGACGGCAAATTTATTCACTGCTCTGGCCAGGTGAAGATCAATGATCTCAATCCCGATGCCCCCGACTATCTCTATAGTCCCCTCTCCATTAGCCGCATCAACGGCATGGTGGGAACCAAAGGCATAAAATATGTGCGTGACCACGAGTGGTACTTTAAATAAGTGGTAAGTGTTAAGTTTGCTTGTCAACTCGTAAATTTATTACTTGTTAGCTAAATAATTAACAAATAAATATAATAACATGAATCGAAGAAATTTTATTGTGGGCACTGGTTTGGGGTTAATTGCCGCCTCTGCTCCCATTTCAATCTCTGCAAAGGGTAAAGCCACTAAAAAGGTGGCAAAAACAGGTAGGCTAAACCTCTCGTTTGAGCCATACGAGTTAAAATTACGCCATGCGTTCAACTTGGCGCGTTATAGCCGCACTACCACACCCGATGTGCAGGTGAAGCTTGAGTATGACGGCATCGTGGGCTATGGCGAGGCATCAATGCCACCATATCTTGGCGAGAGCGTGGAGAGCGTGACCAAGTTCTTGAGCAGCCTTGACCTAAGTCAGTTTAACGACCCATTTAAAATTGAAGATATATTGACATACGTTGATAGTGTGGCACCCAACAACAGAGCTGCTAAGGCAAGTGTCGATATTGCCCTTCACGACCTGCTGGGCAAGATTATGGGTCAGCCATGGTACAAGATTTGGGGTTATAATCCCGACAAGACTCCTGTGACAAGCTTTACCATTGGCATCGATACCGAAGAAGTGGTTCGCCAAAAGGTGAAAGAAGCTGCTCCTTATAAACTCCTCAAGGTGAAGATGGGCCTCGACAATGACCAGGAAACCGTTGAGGTCATCAAGAGCATGACCGATGTTCCCATTTGCGTGGACTGCAATCAGGGATGGACAAATAAGGAGCATGCACTTGAGATGTGCTACTGGCTCAAAGAGCGCGGCTGCATCTTTGTGGAGCAGCCCTTTGACAAAACTATGATTGACGAGACTGCCTGGTTACGTGAGCGTTCGCCACTGCCAATCATCGCCGATGAGGCGTTTCAGCGCCTTCCCGACATCGTGAAGTTTAAGGGCGTGTATGACGGCATCAACATCAAGCTGATGAAGAGCACCGGTCTCTATGAGGCTCACAAGATGGTGACTCTGGCCCGTGCCCTCGACATGAAAGTGATGATTGGCTGTATGACCGAGACCTCATGTGCCGTGACCGCTGCCGCTAACCTCTCGCCAGTGGTTGACTATGCCGACCTTGATGGAAACCTGCTTATCGCCAACGACCGCTTCGAGGGCATGACAGTGGAGAATGGCAAAATTACCCTTCACGACATCCCAGGCATTGGTGTGAAATTGATAAAGTAAACAACCACAAGTTTATAAATGAAGAAAGCTTATATTGCTATTTGTGCCATCCTCCTTGTGGGATTAGGGGTGTTTTATGCCTTTTCTAATTCAGATTTTAATCTGAAGCTGGGGGAGACTGAGATCAAGAAAGGCACTTTTAATGAGTCTCTTTTTGCTGCTGCACCTCAGCGCAGAACCAAGCAAAGAGATGTGCCGTTGCCACCTCGCAAAAAACAGGACAAAGCTGAGATGGATACCACCAAGAAAACCATCTTGTTTATTGGCGATTCGATGGTGGAATGCCTCTTCCCACGTATGTCGGCCTACGCAAAGAAGAATGGGCACAAGCTTTATTGTGTGGTTTGGTATAGTTCTACCACTGAGGTTTATGGCACACGCACCACATTGAAGGACTATATCAACAAATACAAGCCTGATTACATCTTGATCACCCTTGGTGGCAATGAACTGTTTATCCGTGATATACGGCAGAAAAGGCAGAAGTTTGTAGATGAGCTTATTCGTCAGATGGGTAATATACCATTCGTCTGGATTGGTCCTCCAAACTGGAAAGATGATACCGGCATTAACGACATGATTAACGAAAGTGTGCCACCGGGCTGCTTCTATCTTTCTTACACACCTGACCAGCACTACAACCGTAAAAAAGATGGTGCTCACCCAAAAGCTGATTCATCAATTTTGTGGATGGATCGCATCTGCAAGTGGATTATGACCAAGTCGGCTCACCCCATCCGTCTTGAAGCACCGCCTGCAGGTGAGACTGCCCGTCCCACCAAGCTAGAATTGCTGCAACCGCTGAGATAGTTTTTAGTTAATAGTTAATAGTTCACAGTTGTCAACGAAACCATGTCCGCAATCTCAGTAGATATATCAACATTGCTTCAAAACATTTGGCACATGTTAAGTTACGACCCAGATAATCCGCTGCTTTTCAATAGCGGACTGTTTTGGGTACTCTTTCTATTCTTTTTGCCGATTTATGGCTTGCTGAAGTCGCGCAGGACGCAAATGATGATTTTTGTCGTTGCGTTCAGTCTCTATTTTTTCTATAAGTCGAGCGGGCTGTTTTTTTTGTTGCTCGTTGCTACTTCCTTGATTGATTGGTTCTTGGCTCGGCAGATTGCGCAAGAGTCAACCGTCAAAATGAAGCGATTTTGGCTCATTGTGAGCATCGTAATCTCGGTAGGTGTTTTGTGCTTCTTTAAGTACAGCAATGCGGCCATCGCTACTATTAACGAATTGTTGCACAATAATTTCCAACCTCTTGACTTGGTGTTGCCGCTAGGTATATCTTTTTACACATTCAAGACCATCAGCTATGTTGTCGATGTCTATAAAGAGAAGATTAAACCTACTGAGAACTGGCTTGACTATCTTTTCTACTTGTCGTTCTTCCCAGCATTAGCTATGGGCCCCATCGTCAGGGCATCACATTTCCTGCCTCAGCTCAAGGAGAATAAAAAGCCCACCAAGACCATGGTGTATAGTGGTTTCTGGTTAGCGCTTGTTGGAGTAATAAAAAAGGCTGTCTTTGCCGACTATTTTGGTCAATATACCATGATTGCATTTGGCAATGCCAGTGGATACAGCGGCTTTGAATTGGCAATGGCAGTGCTCGGGTTTGGGTTGCAGATTTATTGCGACTTCTCGGGATATAGCGACATGGCGATAGGTATGGGGCGCATGATGGGCTTTGATTTGGGCATCAACTTCGATTTCCCTTACCGCTCGCAAAACGTGACAGAGTTCTGGCGGCGTTGGCACATCTCCCTCTCGAGTTGGCTTAGGGACTATATTTACATTCCTCTTGGTGGCAACCGCAAGGGCAAACCGCGCCAGCATTTCAACCTCATGGTGACAATGCTCATTGGCGGCTTGTGGCATGGCGAGACGTTGAACTTCCTGGCGTGGGGCGGTGTACATGGCGTGGCACTATGCCTGCACAAACTCACCAAGAAGCCTCTCGACCGATTGCTCCCAAGTGAGAACGTGGTGGTGAAATTCTGCTGCTGGCTCATCACTTTTGTGTTTGCTTGTTACACGATGATGATGCTGGGCGTTGATTCTTTCGAGACCGTGTGGATAGTGGTGAAGAAATCATTCACCGAATTCGATCTTGCTTATCTAGTACCATTCTTCACTGCAAGGAAGATGTGGTGCTACCTTATTATTATAATATTTGCGCTGCACTTTGTGCCAAAGAAAATCTACGAACAAATGAGCAACCTCTTTGTCAGGTCACACTGGGTAATAAAACTGCTGATTTTTATCATTGTGGTTCAGCTGGTAATTCAGTTTTCAAGCGAAGAAGTTCAGCCGTTTATCTACAACCAGTTCTAAACAGATTTAAGAAAATTAAGGACAATTGATGACCCGTCAATTGTCCTTAATCTTTTAACAGCGTTGAACCCTCTTCTATAATAAAAGTGACCCAATTTGGAAGACTAACGCTGAAACAATCCAGGCTACTGCTGTAGTGTAGATGGCGGCGAAGAGCGCCCATCGCCAGCTGCCAGTCTCACCCTTGATTGCAGCTATGGTTGCCAAGCAAGGGAAGTAGAGCAGCACAAACAGCAGGAAGCTGAACGCCGCGAGTGGTGTGATGCCATCGGCAGTCATCTTTGCGTTAAGAGTGTTGTACTTCACGGTGTCGTCGCTCACGGTGTCGTCCTCGCTGAAGCTGTCGTCATTGCTATAAATTACACCGAGTGTAGATGCTACAATCTCTTTAGCGCCCACACCTGCCACGAGCCCAACGTCAAGCTTCCAGTCAAATCCGTTGGGAATAAATGCAGGTTCGATTGTCTTTCCAATCTTTCCTAAGTAGCTGTTTTCCTGTTGCTCTTGAGCGTTAGAAAAAGCGTCATGGTTGGGGTAGTAGCCTAAGAACCACACGATAATCGATGCTACAAGAATAATTCCTCCCATTTTCTTGAGATACTGCTTTCCTTTAGACCATGTGTGTCGCCAGATGGCTTTTGCGGTAGGGAAACGGTAGGGTGGCAGTTCCATGACAAATGGGGTATCGTCGTTCTTGATAAGGAATCGCTTGAGCACACGACTCATAATGATTGCCACAATGATGCCTATTGCATAGAGCGAGAGCATTATCACACTCTGATAACTGGCGAAAAACGCGCCTATTATCATGATGTAGATAGGCAGACGTGCCGAGCAACTCATAAACGGCAGCACAAGCATGGTGATGAGACGGCTGTTACGGCTCTCGATGGTGCGCGTTGCCATTATTGCCGGCACATTGCAGCCGAAGCCCATTATCATTGGGATGAACGACTTGCCGTGCAGCCCCATGCCGTGCATGAGTTTGTCCATGATAAACGCTGCTCGCGCCATGTAGCCCGAGTCCTCCATTATTGAGATGAAGAAATAGAGGATAAGGATTTGCGGCAGGAACACAATCACTGAGCCCACACCGCCAATGATACCGTCGGCAATCAGGTCTTTGAGCGGTCCGTCGGTCATATTGTTGTTGACCAAATCTTTTAGCCAATTTACTCCCATATCAATCCAGTCCATAGGATATTGCCCCAGTGTGAAAGTCACCCAAAACATAAGCCACAGGAAGGCAAAAAACAATGGGAAACCAAGCCAGCGATTAGTCACAATCTTATCAAGGACTTTGGTGATTTGGTGTGCGTCAGGATTATTGCCCTCGACAAAACTCTCTTTCAAAGCACCGTTGATGAAGCCATATTTTGCGTTCATTATAGCGGTCTCGCTGTCCTCGTTAGTGCTCAGTTTTATGATTCTTGTCTGCTCATCGCGCACGTCGAGAACCTCTTTGCCGTTAGGTAGGACAAGTGCCGTTTTATTCGCCTCGCTATCGTTCTCAAGCAACTTGATAGCAAGATAACGCAATGAGTAGCGGTGGCGGATGTGCGAATTCTTCTCGAGTTCGGCACGAACTTTAGTAATAGCATCCTCAATATCGGCACCATGGTTGATGTGGATGTGTCGGAATACATTATTCTTTACCTTATTACCAGCGGCGAAGTCCTCCTCATGCTCGATGTCCTTGCTATACTCACGGTGCCAGTTCTGAATTTCGGCTGCAATCTCGGGGTTGATGTTTCCGTCCTCGTCGATATAATCTACGCCCTCATATAGGTTGATGATAATATGGAACAGCAAATCTACTCCCTTGCCGGTCTTGAACACGGTCGGAATCATGGGCACGCCAAAGAGCTGCCCTAACTTTGAGGTGTCAAGTTTGTCGCCTTTACGCTCAAGGTCGTCATACATGTTGAGAGCGCACACCATGCGCAGGTTCATGTCGATGAGCTGAGTAGTAAGATATAGGTTACGCTCTAGGTTACTTGAGTCTATTACATTAATGACTACATCAGGAGTCTTCTCGATAATCTGCTTGCGTACATATAGCTCCTCTGGACTATAGGCAGTGAGAGAGTAGGTGCCAGGTAAGTCAACAAGATTAAAAGTATATCCCTCAAAGTGGCACACTCCTTCTTTAGCATCAACAGTGACACCGCTGTAATTTCCCACATGCTCGGTTGCTCCGCTAGCGAAGTTGAAGAGCGAAGTCTTGCCACAGTTGGGGTTTCCCACAAGCGCTACGTTGATGGTGCGGCGTTTCTTTGTTGCAAGGTCTTTGAGGCTAGAATGCAGAGATTCTTCCTGAACCACTTCGCTACCATTATTCTTAATCTCTTGCGAGATGGTGGTAGCAGCTTCTTCCTCACTCACAACCTCAATCATTGCAGCCTCATCGTGCCTGAGAGAGAGCTCGTAGCCCATTATTTTATATTTCACAGGGTCTTGCAGTGGCGCGTTAAGAATTACCTCAACGGTCTTTCCCTTGATGAAGCCCATCTCGATGATGCGCTTGCGGAAACCGCCATGGCCCATGACCTTAACCACAACGCCTTTTTCGCCTGTTTTGAGTTCTGAAAGTAGCATAAAACAATTTTTTTGCAAAATTACTGCTTTTAGTAATTGTGAGCAATAGCAACATCTAAGTATTTATATATAAAAAGTAATATATAATAGTGATGTGAGTGAATGTCTAAAGATTAAAGAAATAATTTAATTTTGGTACTATAGTCTATTATAAATCAGACTAATATCACGTCAATTAATCTGTTGGCTGAAAATAATAGAGGAAATGTTTTTAAGTTGTTTTATATAAAAACATCTACTTTTGACGTTTATAATTTATTAATAGAAATTTTTTGAGATATGTACGATTATATTAGTGGAGCAGTTTCGGAACTCAATCCTGCCTTTGCAGTACTTGATAATCATGGCATGGGATATATGATAAATATCTCACTGACGACGTTTAATGATATTTCAAAGTCACAAAAAAATGACATAGTAAAACTCTATGTTTATGAGGCTATTAGGGAGGATGCCCATGTGCTGTTTGGCTTTAGCTCAAAGCATGAGCGCGAGTTGTTCATGATGCTCATCAGTGTGAGTGGCGTAGGGCCGAACACTGCCCGCATGATACTGTCGTCATTATCGCCCACCGACCTTGAGCAATGCATCGCTAGTGGCAATGTGGGGATGCTGAAATCGGTGAAAGGCATAGGCGCCAAGACTGCACAAAGAATATTAGTTGACCTCAAAGATAAAATAAAACTAGCATCTGAAACGTTATTAGATAGTAATAACGCTCCGAGTGCGGTATATGACGAAGCTCTGGCTGCACTGGTGATGCTTGGTTTCACGCAACAGATGTCGCAGAAGGCTTTGCGCAAACTCCTTAAGGAAGAACCTTCTATCTCTGTAGAACAGGCAATTAAAAAAGCCTTGAAGATGATGTGATCTAGCAGCAGGGCGATATTAATTTTATTGACAATGATTTTGAAGATAGGTAATAGTCGCAGAATATTGATGACCCTACTCCTTAGCATGGTGCTCTATGCTATGGGTAGTGGTTTGGTTCATGCACAATATAAACAGCCCACCTTGCCTCCACCACCTCCAGTCCTTGACAATACGAATGATAAGGACCAGAAGAACAATCCCAAGATGCGCTATGGTGTGCATCCCACAGTTCCAGGCAATTACGACGATCTCAAGAGCAAGGAATATGCCGCTGACCTTAAGGATCCAAGCAACATCGTCACCGAGGCAGAATATGATTATGAAACTGGCTGCTACATCATCCATACAAAGGTTGGAGACTATGATATTATCACCCCGTTCATTCTTACTGCCGATGAATATAACAACTTGACTCTTAGAGAGTCAATGATGCAGTACTATAGGCAGAAGAATGCTGAGACAGCAGAAGAGAAGGCAAAGAATCCCTTCAACTTCCTTGACATGCAATTTGGACTTGGTCCACTTGAGAAGGTGTTTGGTCCTGGTGGTGTGCAGTTAAAGACTCAGGGCTCGGTGCAGATAAAGATGGGTGTGAAAACCAACAAGACCGACAACCCCGCTTTGTCGATGAACGCCAAGCGCAAGACATATTTCGATTTTGACCAAAAGATTCAGGCCACCGTGCAGGCATCGGTAGGTGACAAGATGAAGTTCAATATGACTTATAACACCGATGCTACGTTTGAGTTTGACAACAAGAACCTGAAACTTGCCTATGAGGGGAAAGAGGATGAGATAATCAAGAACATAGAGGCGGGCAATGTGAGTATGACTACCGGTTCGCAGCTCATCAGAGGTGGTTCGGCGCTATTTGGTGTAAAGACCAAGTTGCAGTTTGGTCGACTTACTGCAACTGCTCTCGTTTCTCAACAGAACTCTGAGTCGCAGACAGTGAACACTCGCGGCGGTGCTCAAACCACCGATTTCTATATCACCGCCGACAAGTATGATCAGAACCGTCACTTCTTCTTATCGCACTTTTTCCGTGACAACTACGACAATTGGACCTCAAAACTACCATTGGTGTCGAGCGGTATCAACATCACTCGCATCGAGGTGTGGGTCACCAACAAGCGCGGCAACTTCAACGAATCGCGCAATATCATGGCGTTTATGGACGTGGGCGAGAGCCAACACATAGGCAACAGCCACTGGCAACCTTCGGGTCCTGCCAACCCAACAAACACCAGCAACACCCTGCTTGACGAAATCAAGACCGAATATCCTGATGCTCGTTTCATCAGTCAGGCAGCTAATGCGTTGGCACCCCTATCGGCGGCCTACGAATTTGAGGGAGGTAAGGATTACGAGAAGATTGAGAGTGCGCGTTTATTGTCACCCTCTGAATATAAACTTAACTCTTCGTTAGGTTATATTTCTCTTAGCACTGCACTTGCCAGTGATGAGGTGCTTGCCGTGGCCTATCAATATACCTTCATGGGTAAGACTTACCAAGTGGGTGAGTTTGCCAACGATGTTCCCTCTACTGAGCAGTCGATATATGTGAAGATGCTCAAATCTACCACGATCAACACTCAAGTTCCGATGTGGGACTTAATGATGAAGAATGTGTATTCATTAGGAGCATATCAAGTGCAGCGTTCAAACTTTAAACTCAACATCAAGTATTTGAACGACACAACAGGTATTGAGCTGCCTTATATTAATGATGGTAACATCTCGGGAGTTCCTCTGTTGCGTGTGATGAACCTTGACCGCTTGGATGCCAACAACAACTTTAATCCCGATGGGCGTTTCGACTTTATTGACGGCTATACCATAACTTCAGCTGGCGGCAAGGTCATTTTCCCAGTTGTTGAGCCTTTTGGTTCGCACCTTCGCAAGATGATTGGTAATGATGCTATCGCCGACAAGTATGTGTATGAAGAGCTCTATACAATGCAGCTCACCGAAGCCCAGCAGGTGCAGGACAAAAACAAGTTTGTCCTTCAGGGCGAATATCAATCAACCAACAAGAATACCATTAGCCTCAATGCTACCAATGTACCTCGCGGTTCGGTAGTAGTTACTGCTGGTGGCGTGGTTCTTACCGAGAACAGTGATTACACCGTTGATTACACCATGGGTACGGTGACCATCACCAACCAAAGCATCATTGATGCGGGCACTAACATCAGTGTTTCGCTCGAGAACCAATCAACCTTCAGCCAGCAGCGTAAGACTCTGTTAGGATTGGACCTTGATTATGCCTTCAACGACAATTTCCATGTGGGCGGTACTCTCATGCACTATGGTGAGCGAAATATCGTTGAAAAAGTGGCAATCGGCAATGAGATTGTGAATAATACCATTTGGGGTGCCCGCGTTTCATATAAGTCCAACTTTATGTGGCTCACTAACCTGCTGAACAAGATTCCAACAGTGAATGCCACAGCACCATCGCAAGTAAACATCAATGGTGAGTTTGCGCAGTTGTTGCCGCATCAGTCTAAAACAGGCTCTAATGCAGGTAGCTCTTATATCGACGACTTCGAGTCGACGCAGACTGGTGTGGATTTGCGCTCGCCTTACTCATGGTTCCTGGCGTCAACTCCTTATGATAACGCCAACGATGCGCTGTTCCCCGAGGCTGCACTTTCTAATGATGTCGCCTATGGCAAGAATCGTTCTTTGCTCTCGTGGTATTATATCGACCGTTTGTTCACGCAACGCAACTCATCGTTTGTGCCTGGTTACATAAAGAACGACCTTGATCAGCTGTCTAACCCATACGTTCGCGAGATTCCTTACACCGAGGTGTTCCCTGGACGTGAGTTGAATTATGGCGAGTCATCAACGATTCAAACCTTGAACCTCTCGTTCTATCCCAAAGAGCGTGGTCCTTACAACCTTGACGCCGAGAATATCGACGCCAATGGCAATCTTCTCAACCCCGAGGAACGATGGGGCGGTATCATGCGCAAGATTGAGAACACCGATTTCGTCACCAACAATGTGGAATATATCAAGTTCTGGCTCTTGGATCCATTCCTCGATGAGAACAATCCTAATCTTGAAGGTGGTGATTTCTATATTAATTTAGGTGAGATCAGCGAGGATATCCTGAAAGACGGTCTCAAGAGTTACGAGAACGGTCTTCCATACGCCGAAACCGACAACACTGTGCTCAATGAGACCAACTGGGGTAGGATTTCGTCGAAATCGTCGCTCACTTATGCCTTCGAGACTGCTACTGGTTCTCGAATCAAGCAAGACGTGGGTCTCAACGGATTAAGCACCAACGACGAGCATGATTATCCCTCTTATAAAGAGTATGTCGAGAAGTTGCGCAGCACACTGCCTGCCGAGACAATCGCCCAGATGGAGACCGATCAGTTCTCGCCACTCAATGACCCTGCTGGCGACAACTACCACTTCTATCGCGGTTATGATTACGATGAACAGAGACTATCGATTCTTGAGCGATATAAGCACTACAACGGCACCGAAGGAAACTCTCTCTCGCAGGAAGACGCTACCGATGGCATGTATCAGAGTGCCCGTAGCGTGCCCGATGTGGAGGACATCAACCAGGATAATACGCTTAACGAATATGAGCGTTATTTCCAGTACAAGGTGTCGATTCGCCCCGAGGACTTACAGGTTGGCAAGAACTACATCATCGACAAGCAAGAGTCGGTGCAGCGCACACGCAACGGTAAAGACCAACACGTCACTTGGTACCAGTTCTGCATTCCTATCAAGAGCTATGATAAGGTGGTGGGCGCTATCAACGATTTCTCGTCGATACGCTTCATGCGAATGTTCCTGACTGGCTTCAAAGAAACTACCCACCTGCGATTTGCCTCCCTTGAGCTTGTTCGTGGCGAGTGGCGAAACTATGACTACAACCTCAATGGCCGCGCCGACGTGCCTGGCAGTGGCACCATTGATGTCAACACCGTGAACATTGAAGAGAATGCCAGTCGCGAGCCAGTGAACTATGTACTGCCTCCTGGCGTCTCTAGAATTGTTGACTCTGGCCAATCACAGATTACTCAGCTCAATGAGCAGTCGATGCAGATGAAGGTTGAGGGGCTTGAAGCTGGCGATGCACGTGGTGTTTATCGCAACACTAATCTTGACTTGCGCACCTATAAGCGCCTGCAGATGTTTGTCCATAACGAAGCCTTCATCAACGATGCTACCAACCTGAAGAATGGCGACATTTCGCTCTTCGTGCGCATGGGTTCGGATGTGAAGAACAACTACTATGAGTATGAGATTCCATTGATGGTCACCCCTCCAGGGCATTATAGCAACAACAGCAGTGCCGACCGCCTTGCCGTGTGGCCCAAGGAGAACATGCTTGACCTTGATCTTGATATCCTAACTGTTGCCAAGAAGAACCGTAATGCCGAGAAGATGGCAGGCAACCCCGAGGTGTCCTACACTCAGCGCTATCAAGAACAAGACCCCAATAATCCTCGCAATCACGTGTATGTGATGGGTAATCCCTCGTTGAGCAAAGTGAGGGTGATGCTCATTGGCGTGAGAAACAACACAGCAGGAACCACCAAGGACTTTGTGGTGTGGGTCGATGAGCTTAGAGTAACTGACTTCGAAAGCGAGGGCGGATGGGCTGCCAAGGCGTCGATGAGCCTAAACCTTAGTGATATTGGTGTTGTTAACGTGGGCTGGCATAAAGAAACAACCGGATTTGGATCGGTTGATCAGAGTATGAACAACCGCCGCCTAGACAACTATGACCAGTATAACGTGGCAGTTCAGGCCGATATGGGCCGCTTTGTCCCCGAGAAAGTGAAATTGCATGCACCAGTATATTTCTCTTACAGCAACGAGAAGGTCACTCCAAAGTATAACCCTCTCGACGAAGACATCCTGCTCAAAGATGCTCTCGATGCCTGTGCGAATGATGAGCAGAAAGACTCCATCAAGGCATACGCCGTAAGCGAGACCGTTGTCAAGAACTTCTCCATCTCGGGATTGAAGTTTGATGTCAAGAGCAAGAACCCCATGCCGTGGGATCCTGCCAACTTCACCTTCAATTACTCTTTCAACAAGACCCATAAGTCCAACCCTGACTATGTGTATGAGAACACCAACGACTATCGTGGTAGTCTGCAATATTCTTGGACTCCCTATATCAAGCCCTTTAAACCGCTTGAGAAGGCTATAGACCAGAAGAACAAGAACATGAAGTTCTTCCGTGAGTGGGAGTTCCGTTGGTTACCCAACTCGCTTGCCTTCAGCACTAACATCTCGCGTTATTACTACGAGCAGCAAACTCGCAACGAGACCGATGTTGACATTGTGCTACCAGTATCGGTGAGCAAGAACTTCTTGTGGGATAGACAGTTTGCATTGTCTTGGAACTTCACCAAGTCAATAAACATGTCGTTCAATAGTCAGACCACTGCCCACATCCTTGAGCCTATGGGGCAGGTTAATAAGAAACTCTTCCCCGATGAGTACCGCGACTGGCGCGACAGTGTGTGGCGCAGCATCAAGGACTTGGGCACCCCGTGGGCCTATAATCAGACCTTCACGGCATCTTACAAAGCGCCGTTCAGCGCCATCCCTATCTTGAGCTTCATCACTGCCAATGCTACTTACAACGCCACCTACCGCTGGGACCGTGGCACCGAGATTGCTGGCGTGTTCTCGGGCAACAACATTGCCAACCAGTCGTCGCTCAACATTGACACACGCCTCAACCTTGAGACACTCTATGGCAAGCTGCCATATGTTAAGGATGTGCAGAAGCGCTTCTCTTCGTCGGGTAGTGGCAAAGGCAATAGTAAAGACAAGAAGGGCGAGAAAAAGAAAGCCAAGAAATTTGACCGCACCTTCCAACTTAGCGCCGACACCACCACCACCGTCAAGCACAATATGAATGTTAAGAAGGTAAAGGTTACTGCCACCACCATTGACGGCAAGCGCTATAATGTGAATTATAATGTCAAAGACAATAACAACATAGAAATTCTCAATCGCGACTCCACCAGCATCAAGGTCACTGTAACAGAGGTGATGGGCAGCGATAAGAAGAACTTTGGCACCGAGATGGCTCAGTACTTAACTCGCCTCTTGATCAGTGTAAAGAGCGTGAATGTAAAGTGGAGGCAGACGCAATCGCTCTCCATTCCGCAGTTCGTCCCAAATGTGGGCGATATCTTCGGACAGAACACTCATTACGACGTGATGGCACCTGGTCTCGACTTCGCCTTTGGCTTTGTGGGAGAGAGTTACATCGATCGCGCCAAGCGCCATGGATGGCTGCTGGGCGATTCCACGCAGACTTCCCCTGCCATCTTCTCAAGGACTCAGGAGTTCAGTGCTGAGGTAGTGGTAGAGCCTATAAACGGCCTCAAGATCACTCTCACTGGCAACCGCACCGACAACCGCACCAACCAAATTCAGTTCATGTATGACGATGTAGGCAAGCTCTACTCGGGAACCTACACCAAGACCCATATGGCAATCGCCACCGCGCTGCGAGGCGTCACGGCCGACGATGAGTATTACAGCGACGCGTTCAATAAATTCCTGAACAATATCCCCGTGGTGGCATCTCGCCTCGAGCAGCAGTATTATGGTCTCAACTACCCCGAGCGTGGCTTCTTGCGTGGAACTTCCTATGCAGGCACTACCTTCAATCCTGAGAACGGCACTGTAAACCCTGCTGGCAGCGATGTTATGATACCGGCATTTTTAGCGGCTTATTCTGGAAAAGACGCTGCTAAGGTCGATCTTAACCCATTCCCTGGGCTAAAGAGCATCCTCCCCAACTGGCGTGTGACTTACGATGGATTGTCGAAGATTCCTGCTATAAAGAAAGTCTTCAAGAGCTTTACCCTTACTCATGCTTACCAATGTACTTACTCAGTAGGCAACTTCTCGAGCTACACCGACTGGGTATCGATAGGCGAAGGATTGGGATTCACTCAAGACGCCCTCACAGGAAGTCCCATCCCTAACTCGCCTTTCAACATCTCGTCGGTCACCATAACCGAGAAATTTGCCCCATTGATTGGTGTGAACGCCACTCTAAAGAATGACCTGAGCTTCAATGTCGAGTATCGCGACGCGCGCACTCTCGCACTCAACATCTCATCTCTCCAGCTCGTTGAGACTCTGCAAAAGTCGCTCGTGATAGGCGCTAGCTACAAGATTGCTAATTTCAACACTATCCTCAAAATCAAGAAAAAGCAGGAGAACGTCAACAACGACCTCACGCTCAACTTCAACCTGCAGCTCAACAACAACACCGCGCTAATTCGCAAAATCGACGTCAACACCACTCAGGCAACTAGTGGAACACGTACGCTGGGAATCAACTTTGCGGCAAACTATGTGATGAGCAAGCGCATCACACTTGGTGCTTTCTTCGATCACCAAGTGAACACTCCTCTTGTGTCAGCAACTAGTTATCCCACTACTAATACTAACTACGGTATCTCGGTCAATATCTCACTCACAAAATAATGCTGATACAGTTAATTGAAAGTATTTACTGAAATATTGACTTCTAGTTTAATTGAGTGAGTTTAATATAAAAGAGGTTCTATAAATTTTCGAATTTATAGACCTCCTCTTTTTTGTTATGGAAAAAGTTTATATATTTGCAAATTGAAAAAAGATTGCAGATATGGATGACTCAATTAAAAAACGCCTTGAGAAAGATGAAAGCGGACTACTCACCTACGAGTATATCGCTAATAATATCAACAGTGAAGGCTTTAAAGAAGAAGTTAGTTGGCTTGTTGAAAACATCATCAGAGTTGACAGGACTGGTCAGTTTGTGGTTAGCACAGCAAGATACCTGAATGCGATAGACAAAGCGGTATTTGCTGCTGAGATCGACCGCCTTATAAAAGCGGCGATATTGGTTGACCGTGAGCGTGCCTACCTTGGTGTGCTGGCGTCATCGATATGGGGCGATGACTACAAAGAGCACGCCACCGAGCTCATTGCAAGTGACGACAACTTTCGCCGCATATACAAGAGGCTCTACCCAATAGGGATTTAAATGCGCTTCGCGCTTTGCATTCGCGCAAGTAAGAGGGGAGAGACTTCAAAGTTCATAGTTTAGAGTTATGATTTGTGAGTTCCCGATCCACGAACCCCGATTCCCGATAAACGACCAACGATAAACGAAATACGAACCATTATGATAAAAAAGAACATTACACTGCTTTTTGTTGCTGTGGCTGCTGTGCTTTTGGCCTCGGGCATGAAGGCTGTGGCTACTAATGACGACGTGGTAACCAGCGAAGATAAGACCAAGAACATGACAACAGACCTAGACAACACCACACGAGTGCTGCTCGAGACCACCTATGGCGAGATAGAGCTGGCACTCTATAACGAGACTCCACAACATCGTGATAACTTTGTCAAACTCGTGAATGAGGGCGCCTATGATGGCGTGTTGTTTCACAGAGTGATAAATAACTTCATGATTCAAACCGGTGACCCCGACTCAAAGAACGCCACATCCGATGCGCTGCTGGGCAGCGGAGGCCCCGGTTATGACCTGCCCGCCGAGATTGTTTATCCCAAGCTCTTCCACAAGCGTGGAGCCTTGGCTGCAGCTCGCGAGGGTGATGAGACCAACCCTGAGCGCAAGAGTTCGGGTTCGCAGTTCTATATCGTTACTGGGCGCCGTTATTCTGAATACCAGTTGAATGTGATGCTTGAAAGACTGGCGGATCAATCAAAGGCGATGAAATTCCAGACCCTTGCCCTCGCACGATATTCCGAGATTGAGGCAATGCAAGCACAGGGTGATACTACCGCATTGATGAATCTTCAAAACGAGTTAATCAAGCAGACCGAAGAGTGGTATGCCAACAATCCAGTGCAGTTTACACAGCAGCAGATTGACGCTTACTCCACTGTGGGTGGCACTCCCCACCTTGATGGGACCTACACTGTGTTTGGCGAAGTGGTTAGGGGAATGGATGTTGTTGACAAAATTCAGAATGTTGCTACAGGACAAAACGACCGCCCTATAGATGACGTGAGAATCATTAAAGCGAAAATTCTGAAATAAGCTAACAAGTAACGAGCTAACTAGTAAACAAGACAATAGATATTGACCATTGCCTTGTAGGCTTGTTTGCCCGTTATCTTGTTTACAATATTATGATTCAATTTAACAAATATACTCTCAACAATGGGTTGCGCTTGATCCATCACTACAACGCTGCTACCTCGATGGTTGCGCTGAATCTGCTCTATGATGTGGGCTCCAGTGATGAGGATAGCTCAAAGACCGGACTTGCACACCTGTTGGAGCATCTGATGTTCTCGAGAACGAGGCACATCACAAAATTTGATGACGTGATGACGCGTGTGGGCGGCACCAGCAATGCCTGGACAAGCATTGACGTTACCGATTATTATGAGGAACTGCCTGCCGTGAACTTTGAGACTGCCTTGTGGCTTGAAAGTGAGAGACTGCTGAATCTTGACCTTACCGATGAAAATATTGAGATTCAGAAGAGCGTGGTAATTGAAGAGTTTAAGCAGCGCCATCTCAATCAACCCTACGGTAACATTATGCATCTGATGCATGGTATGGCCTATAAGAAGCATCCCTACCAATGGCCCACGATAGGCAAAGATGTTGACACCATTAAGAGCTTAACACGTGAAGACGTTGTCAATTTCCACCAGCGGCATTATGCGGTGAACAACGCCGTGATGTGCGTGAGTGGCAATGTTGGCTTTGAAGATACTGTCAAGCTGGTTGAGAAATGGTTTGGCGACATTGAGGGTCCTCCTCGCAGGCAACGCAACCTGCCACAAGAACCAGAGCAGGACCGCCCTCGCTTCATGAGACACCACAGTGAGGTGCCTAACAACATGATTTACCGCACCTATCACATGTGTGGCCGTTGCGCCAACGACTATCAAGCCACCGACTTGCTGAGCGATGTGCTTGGCAATGGCACCTCGTCGAGGTTTCACAAAAACCTGATTCAGGGCACCGACATGTTTAGCGAAGTCAGCGCGTCGGTGCTTGGCTCGCGCGATCCAGGCTTGTTCTATGTGCGAGCATGCTTGGCTCCAGATGTTGATTTTGATAAAGCGAATGCTGCTATCGATGTCGTTCTCAATAGGCTTCTTGATGAAGGCGTGTCACAGCACGAAGTGGAAAAGTATGTAAATAAATATATCTCTAACAAACTGTTTGATAGTGTGGGATATGCCGAGAAGGCATCGTTGCTGAGCAGTCATGAACTGCTGTGGGGCGCCGATGGCATTAACACTGAAAACGACAGATACCGCATGCTTTCTCCAACCGATATTCAGCGGGTGGCATCGCAAGTGCTCAGAGCCAACAACTGTTCTACCATTTTCTATGGCCCCGATGCTTAGGAGAAAGTGAAAAGAAAAAGATAAAAAAACGGTGTTATGGCACCGTTTTTTTCTTTTTTTGCAAAAAAATGTGCCCATAAATGAAAAAAACATCAATTTTTTTTCTCCATATAGCAAAAAAGCAGTATTTTTGGAGTTAAAATCTAAATTAGGTAATAATACCTTTTAAAAAATTGTAAACTATGGTAACGCGTGAAATGTCAGAATCGGACGTAAATGTCGAGAAAGACGTAACTCTAAATGCTGAGACTGCTGCAGTGGAAAATGTGGCAGAAACAGTTGAAAACAAATCTACTGAGAATGAAGAACCAGTAGCAGTTGAGAATCAAGTTGAAGAGGCTAAGAATGAAGAGCCTGCGACCGGGCAGCCCGAGCCACAACCCGAGGTGAAAGCAGAGGAAGAACCTGTTCCTGCCAAAGAGGAGGAAGCAGTGGCAGAGGTTGTTGCTGACGAAAAGGACGAGCAGCCACAACTTGAGGAAAAAATCGAGGACGAGCCCTCTGTTGATTATTCCTCTCTTAGCAAAGAACAACTTGTGGAGCAACTCGAGAAACTGATGGCAATGCCAGTAGAGAGTGTTAAGGAACGAGTAGCACAAATTAAGGGTGCCTTCTTTGCTCTTAGGAAAGAGGAAATCGGCAAAGAAAAAGCTGCTTTTGTTGAGAGCGGAAATGACGAAGAAGCCTTTGTTGCTCAAGAAGATGAAGTTGAGCTTAAGATAAAAGAGCTGCTCGCTGAGTTTAAAGAGAAACGCGCAGAGTTTAATGCCGAGCAAGAAGCCGTTAAGCAGGCCAACCTCGACAAGAAGAACAAGATAATTGAGGAAATCAAAACTATATCTCAAGATACCGACAACATCAACCGCCAGTTTGCTCATGTGCAACAGCTGCAACAGGAGTTCAAGGCAATTGGTGAGGTGCCTTCAACCAGCACAACCGAGGTGTGGAAAGCCTATCAGTCGGCAATCGAGAACTTCTATGACCTCTTGAAGATAAACAAAGAGTTGAGAGATTATGATTTCAAGAAAAACCTTGAGATAAAACAACAATTGTGTGAGCAGGCCGAAGCACTTGATGAGGAGACTGACGTGATTGCTGCTTTCAAGACCCTACAGGCACTGCACGACAAGTGGCGTGAGACTGGTCCTGTGGCCAAAGAAATCAGAGAGCAGGTGTGGGCTCGCTTCAAGGCAGCATCGGCTGTTATCAACAAGAAGCATCAGGCGTTCTTTGAAGAGCGTAAGGCAAGCGAGAAAGAGAATGCCGATGCAAAGACCGCACTATGCGAGGAAATAGAGAAAATCGACACTGAGGGTCTCAAAACCTATGCCGCTTGGGATGAGGCCACCAAGCAGATTATTGGGCTTCAGGAGCAGTGGAAGAAGCTTGGCTTTGCCTCTCGCAAAGTTAACACATCGCTATATAACCGTTTCCGTAAGTCGTGCGACGATTTCTTTGCAAAGAAAGCTGCCTTCTTCAAGTCAATGAAGGAAGAATTGGCGTCGAACCTTGCCAAGAAGACAGAGCTCTGTGAAAAGGCCGAGGCTCTGAAAGACTCTACCGACTGGAAAGAAACCAGCGATGCCCTGATCGCCCTCCAAAAGGAGTGGAAGACCATTGGTCCAGTTGTTAAGCGTCACAGCGATGCCGTGTGGAAACGCTTTATAACTGCGTGCGACTATTTCTTTGAGCAGAAAAAGAAACAGACATCTAGCCAGCGCTCAGTAGAACACGAGAACCTCAAAGCCAAGAAAGAGCTTATTGCTCAAGTAAATGCTATTTTAGAGTCGGATGAAGATTCACAAGAAGCACCCCAAAAAATCAGAGACCTAATGTCGAAATGGCAATCTATTGGTCATGTGCCTTTCAAGGAGAAAGACAAGATTTATGCTGCCTATAAAGAGGCTATCGACAAGGCATTCGAGAAATTTGACATGAAGGCCATTAGAAGCCGTCTGTCAAACTTTGAGAACACCATGAGTCAATCGGGCAGTGACAAGGTTTATCACGAGCGTGAGAAACTGGTTCGTGCTTTTGAGCAGAAGTGCAACGAGCTTAAGACTTACGAGAACAACATGGGATTCTTTAACGCTACATCTAAGAGCGGCAATTCTATTGTCAAGGAGATGGAGCGCAAGATTGCCAACCTTAAGGATGAGATTGCTCTGCTCGAGCAAAAAATTAAAATTATCGACGAGAAAATTTAATCTTTTGATTTTTAGTCACTCTCCACATGCCTTGGATGCCTATGGAGAGTGACTATATTTATGTAATTACTACAATTAGAGGCTGTGAGAAGTAAAGGCAGATACGGTCATTTTATCCGCTGGATTTTCATTTTTATAGACTTTATTGTTCTTAATGTCGCTTATTTCATTACCTGCATGATGATAAGTGACGTTAGCTCTATGCCTTTCTTCAGTAAGCAAGTTTGGCTGATGCTTAACTTGTCGTTTTGTGTTGTTGTCTATGTCCTGGCTTCTCTACACGACAAGAGAGCTGTCTATATCGACCGTGTGCTCATCCACCTCTTGAAATATGTGATGCTTCATGCGGTAATATTCTTGACGCTTATTTCTTTTATTGATGCGCTCCCACAATGGCGTTATGTGCTGTTGTTTTATGGCCTGTTTACAGTATCACTCTCGTTGTGGTGGATTGTGTCTCGCAAACTGCTTAAATGGTATCGAAGCAAGGGTTATAACTACAAGCAAATCATCATAATTGGTGGTGGACATGCAGGAGTTGGTGTCCGTCTTATGAAACAGCTCGAGATAGACCAGGGGTATGGATATCATGTTGTGGGGTATTTTGATTCAGAACCCATAGAAGGGTTGTCGTGCTACACATCAACTATCGACACACTCGAAGAGTTTCTTAATGAACATAGTGTAGATGAGATGTACTGCGCCTTGCCCGAGAATGAGCGCAACGATCTTCAAAACCTGATAAATCTTGCTGAGCGAAATGCCATAGATTTCTATTATGTGCCTCAGCTCACAAAATACATATCTCGTCGATTTGAGATTGAGACACTTGGCGTGGTGCCAGTATTGTCAGTGCGTCCACATCCGCTTAACAATCCACTAAACCAGTTTGTTAAGCGCACCTTTGATTTGGTGGTTTCATCGCTTATGCTGCTAATCTCCCCAATATTTTACATCCCAATAGCGATTGGCATAAAGTTGTCGTCGCCTGGACCAGTGTTTTTCAAGCAGGAACGCACCGGTTACCGCGGCCGCTCATTTCTATGCTATAAATTTCGCTCGATGAGGGTTAATGACAAGAGCGACACCTTACAGGCTACCAAAGACGACCCAAGAAAGACAAAATTTGGTAACTTCCTGCGCAAGACCAGTCTTGATGAGTTGCCACAATTTATCAATGTGTTCAAAGGCGAAATGTCGATAGTGGGGCCACGACCTCACATGGTTCAACAGACTAAGGATTATAGCGAGCTTATTGATAAATACATGCTTCGTCACTCTATAAAGCCTGGCATCACTGGTTGGGCACAAGTTAATGGTTACCGCGGTCCAACGAATGAATTGTGGTTGATGGAGAAGCGTGTGGAATATGATGTGTGGTACGCCGAGAACTGGAACTTTATGCTCGACATTAAGATAATGTTCCTCACCGTATATAACGCTATTCTTGGTGAGAAAAACGCCCTTTAACACATTGCCGCATCACTTTTATGCAAGACATTGAACGCAAAGCGCTTGCCGTATTGAGAAAATTTTACGGTTATGACTCTTTTTATCCCATGCAATATGAAGTTATCGAGCATGTGGTTAAAGGAAACGATGCGGTTGTTCTAATGCCCACAGGCGGAGGTAAATCGTTGTGTTATCAGATTCCTGCCATGCTTATGCCAGGATGCTCTATTATTGTGTCGCCGCTATTAGCATTGATGAAGGATCAAGTCGATGCCCTCATCGCTAATGGTGTGCCCGCTGCTGCAATCAACAGCCAACAGAATGAGCAGCAGAATCGTGATGTGATTGACAATGTCTTCAAGCAAAACATAAAATTGCTCTACATCTCCCCAGAGCGCTTGCTTGCCGACATGGACCTGTGGTCGCATGATATGCTCATCAACATGATTGCTATCGATGAGGCACATTGCATCTCACATTGGGGACACGACTTTAGACCCGAATATAGTCAGCTCTCGCTTGTTAAAGAACGATTTCCAGGAGTTCCAATCTTGGCGCTTACCGCAACTGCCGACCGTTTGACTCGCATCGACATAAAAGAACAACTTAATATCCCAGATGCTAAAATTTTCATAAATTCCTTTGATCGCCCTAACATATCCCTCAATGTGGTGAGTGGACTGAGCGGGCGAGCAAAACTCAAACGCATTGTGAACTTCATAGAGAAGCACCACGGCGAAAGCGGAATCATTTATTGTTTAAGCCGAAAGACCACAGAAACACTTGCTGCGAGCCTGATGAGTTTGGGGATTGATGCTAAGGCTTTTCATGCAGGAATGGCGACAACTCAGAAGTTGCAGGTGCAGCAAGATTTCATCAACGATGAATTGCAAGTTATTTGTGCCACTATTGCCTTCGGTATGGGTATAGACAAAAGCAATGTGAGGTGGATAATCCATAATAATATGCCTAAGAACATCGAGAGTTATTATCAGGAGATAGGACGTGCCGGTCGTGATGGGATGAGGGCTGACACTCTTATGTTCTACTCTTTTGGCGATGTAAAAGCTTTAATGAGTTTTGCCCTCGACTCTGGTCAGGCAATGATAAATGTAGAGAAGTTAAATCGCATGCAGCAGTATGCCGAAGCTACAGTGTGTAGGCGACGAATCCTGCTGAGCTATTTCAATGAACGTTACGACCACGATTGTGGCAACTGCGATGTGTGTAACAATCCACCCGATAAGATAGACGGAACAACACTATGCCAAATGGCATTAAGTGCTATGGCTAGAACACAAGAAACGATAGGATTCATGACGCTTATTGATATCTTGAGAGGATCACGAAAGAGTGAGATTTTAGCCAAAGGATATGATAAACTAAAGACCTATGGCGTAGGACATGACCTCACACAGGCAATGTGGAACTCCTACCTACTTCAGATGCTACAACTCGGATTGATCTACATTGCTTATGAAGAGGACGATCACCTCAAGTCCACTTCCTTTGGGCGCGAAGTGCTCTATGGCAAGCGCAAGATACAGTTATCTAGATTCTATTACAATCAACCTGCTAAAAAGAAACCAGCAGAATCGTCACTTCCTATCATTGATGAGCATGATGTTGATATGGTTCTGTTGTCTAAACTCAAAGATACTCGCAAAGCATTGGCAAGGGCAAAAGGTGTTCCACCATACATGATTTTCAGTGACAAAGTGCTTACAATAATGGCTCAAGAGAAACCTGTCACAAAAGCGCAATTTGGTATTCTCTATGGAGTGGGTGAGCACAAGACCAATCTATATTGGCGCCAATTCACTACAGTTATCAAGAATTATATTGAGCGGAATAAGTAATATTGTGACATAAAAATAAGGTCCCAGACCATTGCGGCTGGAACCTTATTATTCTTTTAGATTGGTTTAGATGCCCATCTTCTTGGCAATCTTAGCGGGGATTGCTTCTTTGTTGACAATAATATTCAAAGTTTTAGCTTTGAAGAATGCCTCGCTCACGTAGAAGAAACCATGATAGAGTTGGTTAGTGTCCCAGCTGTTCTGTACTTTGAAGTACTTGTTGCCTTCCTGGTCAACGGCAGTACCCACGATTACCATGCCGTGGTCGTCGGTAGTCTCTTTAGTGTCGAACATCACTTGACGGCTCTCTTGAGTAACGGTTTCCTCGTTGCCTGGACCCTTAATTTCCCAACGCTGCTCTTCGCGGTCTTTGTCAGCCATCAAGTCCCAACGCTCACGGTCGGTACCGCTGAGGTCGTTCTCGTTCTTCTCTTTCACGAGAACCGCATAACCCTTGCGCCACTTGAAGCCATGTTCGCTAACGTCGGCACCCCAAGCTATAGAATATCCTTTCTCAATAGCATAGTTGGCAATCTCCCACAACTCATCGAGGGGAACGTTCTGTGATTGCTCCCAAGTCCAGTTATCGGCTACTTCAAGCACGAATGGCTTGTAGAATGGATGGTGGGTGAACGATGTGATAGAGATGTAATCGTCCATCTTCAGAGGCAGAGATGCTGCATAGCTTTGTGGGGTATAGGTCTTTCCTTCCCATGTAAAGGTCTCAGGCAACTTGCCCATGTAACCGTCAAGAACGCCCTTAAAACCGTCAATCCACGAGGGAGTGAGTTTCTTGAGCTTACGTTGGTTAACAACGTTGACCATACCCTTGAGCATTGCGGTTAGCTCAGCAGTGTTGAATTTCTTGTCACCATAGGTCATGCCGGTATAGACTTCATTGGGAACCATACCATAGTTCTCCCATACGTAAGCTACGTCAAGGCCTGCACCACCTTCGGCGAAGTTGCTAGTGCCATCCATGCGCACGTTCTTGATGGCTTTGTCAAGATAGCAGTGATAAACCACAAAACCTTCACTCAGATGAACCTCCTTGCCAGTCTTACGCAAGATTTCGTTCTCAAAGAAAGTGTTGCTAGAGTAGCACCAGCAAGTACCTGATTTGTTCTGGTCTTTTACTGGAGTTGATTTCACAACTTTGAGGTCGGTGAATTTGAACCCTGTGCTGTCGGGGTTTTCGATTTTGGCATCAGCCAATGCGCCAAACGCGATGCTGGCAGCAATAAAAGAAAGAAATAGATGTTTCATTGTGTATTAATTAAAATAGAATAAAATGTTCTCTATGTTAATGATTTTGCAAAAATACACAAAAAAACCGATTTTTGTATTATTTTTGCAGAAAATTTGAAAAATCTTTTGTGCTAAAATGATAAACGTAAGTATTGACCCCAGAATTTTGGCTGTTTGTCCACACATTCAAATAGGACTTTTGAGCGCTGAAGTGGTTAATAGTGAGACATCTGATGCTCTCTGGCAAGAGATTGAAGATGAGGCAGCTAAGATGGCATCAAACTATCAGTTGCTAGAAATAAATCAACGACCTGCTATTGCGGCAACACGCAAGCTTTACAAATCGTTGGGCAAAGATCCTGGCCGCTATCGTGTGTCGAGTGAAGCACTGTGCCGACGCATCATACGAGGTCTCGGACTGTATCGTCTCACTTCACTTATTGACATTGTCAACCTAGTGTCCATAAAAAGCGGCTATGCCATTAGTGGACTTGATGCCAGCAAGCTTGTGGGAGATACGCTTGCCATGGGTGTAGGGGAGAAGGACGAGCAATACTGTGCTATTGGTCGCGGTTATCTAAATATAGACGGCTTGCCCGTTTATCGCGATGCCAAAGGCGGAGTGGCAACACCCACAAGCGACGAAGAGCGCACCAAATTCACACTTGAAACCACTAAAGTTCAAATTAACATCAACGCCTTCGCTCCTGAGATGCCCCTTGATGAGGCCTTGAGTTGGACAGCATTATTGCTTGAAAAATATGCTCAAGCCACAAATATAGAAACGAAAGTAATAACAGAATTTTAATATAATAGTCATGAAAGTATTACAGATCCTAGAAGACAATATCAACAATCGTTACATCGAGGAAATTGCTGCTGTGCTACGCGATGGAGGGATTGTTGTATATCCAACAGATACGGTTTATGCCATTGGCTGCGATGCACTAAATAATCAGGCAATAGAGCGCATTTGTGCTTTAAAAGCAATGAAATCTGCAAAGACCAATCTGTCGATAATATGCAGCGATATCAGCGAGGTGGCACAGTACGCCAAGTTTGACAACACACAGTTTCGTCTAATGAAGAATAATTTGCCTGGTCCTTTCACGTTTATCTTTCAAGCAATGTCGAAATTGCCTAAAGCATTTAAGGGCAGACGTACAGTAGGGATAAGGATTCCTGAAAATAAGATTGCCACTGCTATTGAGCGAGAGTTGGGAAATCCCATTCTCACTACATCAGTGCCAGCACAAGACGATGACTACCGTTGCGAACCCGAGTTGATTGCAGAAGCACTTGGTTCGCAGGTGGATATTGTTGTTGATTCGGGTAGGGGAGGACTGATTCCTTCTACCGTGGTTGACTGCACAAGCAGCGAACCAGAGATAATAAGGCAGGGCAAGGGTGAATTAAGTTGATTATTAACCAATAAACACATATATAGCATGAAATCCTTTAAATTATTATTGTGTATTGCTGTTGGAATTACGCTGATGATTAGCACCAATAGCTGTGAGAACAAGAAGAAAGCTGAAACCCAATCAGGTTCACAATCCGAATCAACAGTAAAGATGAAATCGGATAACTCAAAAAGTGATGCTTCCGACAAGCTGGTACTCATCGACTTCTATGCCACATGGTGTGGTCCTTGCAAGGCAATGGCTCCTGTGATGGATAAGATGGAAAAGAAGTATGGCGACAAAATTGAGTTCAAAAAGGTAGATGTTGACCAAAACGAGGAACTGGCTCTTAAATATAAGGTTGAGTCAATTCCAAATATCGTAATTTTGTCACCCGATGATGAAGTGCTAGAAAATATCATCGGTTACCATGATGCCGACGATATGGATAAGATTTTGAGTAAAGTATTAGACAAATAAGGCTCTTTATTTTACAAACTTAGGCCTAAATCCTACAATTATTGATTTCACCTTTTGCTTTTTGAGCTTGAAAGGTGAAATTGTTTTTACTATATCTTCGGCATTCTCTCTTGGAACACCAACGAGGGTGTAATGGTCAAAGATATCAATGCCGGCAATCTCGTGGGCAGAGAGCATTGGGCAGTTGTGCAACAAGTAGCCCACAACATCGCCTCGAGAAACCTTCTCCTTCTTGCCTGCACTAATATGGATGGTGGCGCGAGTGGGGATTTTCATCATTGGAGCAGGTACACTGTCTAATTGATATTGGCCATCAATTGTAATGAATGGTGCAAGCGCTTCCTCAGGGCATGTGATCACATACACTTCGCCTGTTGCATCTACACGTGCAGTGCGGCCATTACGGTGAGTGAAAATTTCGTTGGTTAGTGGCGGTTCGTAATGGATGATATGCCTGATGTCGCCAATGTCGATACCGCGGCCGCCAAGATCGGTAGAAACGACCACCATAAGTGAGCCATTCTTGAACATAGATAGCACCTTTTCGCGTTCGTTTTGTTCAAGTGTGCCAACGTAGAGTCCAACCATAAGGCCATCTTTAATTAATTGTCTGTAAATAAGTTGAGCTATGTCGCGTTGGTTGGCGAAGACAATGGTCTTCTCGTCGGATATAGAAAAAAGCAGCTTTTTTAAGCATTTCAAGCGATTGCCATCGTTACAACGCACCTGCCAAGTGGTGATGCGTGATTGCGGAGATAGGTCATCTTGTTGAAGAAAATTTGCCGTTTCAAACTGAAAGTTGTGCAAGAATTTGGGCATACTTTTTATTTCTGTAGCCGAGGTCATTATGATGCGTACAGTAGATGGCAAGCGTTCAATAATTTGCCGCATATCATCAATAAATCCCAGTTCCAGAGATTTGTCAAACTCATCAAGGATCAGCATCGTTACTTCATTGATGCATAGGTTTCCTCGCTCTAGATGATCAAGCAGTCGCCCTGGTGTGCTAACCACGATAGAAGGAATGGCCGCAAGCGACATTCTTTCATCATGAGAGTTGTGACCACCGTAGCAAGGTGTGGTCTTTATTGATGGTGCTAGTTTCTTAAGCACATCTGTTACTTGTAACACTAGTTCTCGAGTAGGTTCAATAATCAAGGCCTCTGTGTTGAAGCATGACACATCTATACCATGCAGAATTGGTAAAACAAAAGCAAGCGTTTTCCCAGTACCAGTAGGGGAATAAAGAATAATGTTTTTATTGCCCTCATGCCACTTTGCCACAACGGCATTTTGCATTTCATTAAGACATGAAATGCCAAGTTTGTCTTCCAAATGCTTTGATATAGAGCTTTTGTCCATACTGCGTTAAATAAAAAGGGAGCACACATGGCAACTCCCTTATTATTGAATTAGTTCAAATCCACAAAATTAATTATTAGCGGGGTTTGATTGCTCATTTGTTGAAGCCTGACCTTCAGGTGTGGTTTGCTCAGTTGCAGTGCTAGTGTTCTCTTCAACAATAGATGATGCCTCCATTTGTGGAGGAGCCTGGTTAGGATCGTTAGGATCTACTGATGTTGCTTGAGAGTTGCCATCGGGGACACTCGATGTTTCGCTGCCACCACATGAAGTCAAAGAAAGAGCAGTAAATGCAGCAACAAATAATAAAAATTTCTTCATAATGCGAAAGAATGATTTATAGATAACGTGAATATATCTCTTTAGTAAAAAGGGAGAACCCATAGTTAGAGTCTCCCTTATACTTGAGTAATTCTTAACTCTTATTATCGATTAAGATAAAACAAATAGTTAATAGTAAATATTAAAGGTTTTTGATTGCATTGCCAGCCTTCTCAAGACCTTCATCAATCTTCTTTCCAGCTTTGTCAAGGCCTTCATTAACCTTTTGCTCAGCTTTGTCTTTTAACTCATTAGCTTTTTGCTCAGCTTTGTTTTTTAAGTCATTAGCTTTTTGCTCAGCCTTATCCTTCAGTTCATTAGCTTTTTGCTCAGCCTCGTTCTTAAGATCGGTAGTAGCATCTTTAGCCTCTTCTACAGCGCCTTCAACAGCGTTAGAAACGCCAGATACAATGCTAGCTGCGCTAGGAGTCTCAACGTTCATGCTAGGAGTAACTGAAGCGGGGTTGCCATTAGAAGTGCTGTCGTTTGAAGTTGAACCACTAGTTGTACCGTCATTACAAGAAACCAATGACATAGTAGCGATAGCTACAGCGAATAAGAAAAACTTTTTCATAATGTTAAAATTAAATGAATGTGAATGTTAAAAAAATAGTGAATATTAAATAAAAATTAGAATGTTTTGTCAATAAAATTTTGCTGTTCCGAAAAAACGCCGTAAATTTACATCAATTTTTAATAATCAAAAAATAATTGAGGTTTTTTTTGTAAAAACACAGAAAATATTCTCTTGTAACTGCAACTAATTATATTATGGTTTACCTACTTTTTATAGCTATTACAGTTATCAGTTTTCTTGTTCAGCATTCGTTGCAGAACAAGTTCAAAATCTATTCACAAGAGTCTCTTGACGTGCCAATGACTGGTAGAGATGTCGCTGCTAAGATGCTGCATGACAATGGCATTAACAATGTGAATGTGACAAGTGTTGCTGGACAACTGACCGACCATTACAACCCCGCTAACGGTACTGTCAATCTTAGTGACGTGGTTTTCTCAGTCAATAGTGTGGCATCGGCTGCAGTTGCAGCTCACGAGTGTGGTCATGCATTACAACACGCTCAAGGTTATTCTTTCTTAAAGATGCGATCGGCACTTGTGCCTGTGGTTAGTTTTGCCTCACAATGGATAACATGGGTGCTGCTTGCTGGAATCTTGCTTATAGAAGTGTTCCCAATGGTTATGTTAGTGGGAATTTGTCTGTTTGCATTGACCACGTTATTTAGTTTAGTCACTTTGCCAGTTGAAGTAGATGCAAGCCGTCGTGCTATTGCTTGGCTTGAGAGTTCGGGTGTGACTCATGGCATCAAGACAGAGCATGCTAAGGATGCCCTTCATGCGGCAGCTTATACTTACGTCGTTGCAGCCTTAAGTTCACTTGCAACACTATTTTATTATGTGATGATTTTCCTTGGCCGAAGCCGTAATTAATATAATATTTTTAACTCTTACAATTTATTATTAAACAACCCACAATGGCACAAAAACCTTCAATTCCCAAAGGAACTAGAGATTTCTCGCCACTTGAGATGGCGAAACGCAACTATATTTTTGACACAATCAAGAGCGTTTTCCTGCTCTATGGCTTTCAGCAGATTGAGACTCCAGCGATGGAGAATCTCTCTACACTGATGGGCAAGTATGGCGAGGAAGGAGACAAGCTTCTTTTCAAAATCCTCAATAGTGGGGACTATCTTAAAGATGCCCCCGACGATTTGCTGGCAAACAAAGACTACATACACCTAATTACAAAAGTGAGTGAAAAGGGACTGCGCTACGATCTCACTGTCCCCTTTGCTCGCTATGTGGTGCAGCATCGCAATGACCTGCAGATGCCATTTAAGCGCTACCAGATACAGCCCGTGTGGCGTGCCGACCGACCACAGCGTGGCCGATATCGCGAGTTTTACCAATGCGACGCAGATGTTGTTGGCAGCGACTCCTTGCTGAATGAAGTAGAACTGGTGTCTATGATTGACGAAGTGTTTAGGCGCTTTGGCATCAACATTGTCATTAAACTTAACAACCGCAAGATTCTCAGTGGTATTGCCGAGGTGATTGGTGCGCCCGAGAAGATTGTTGATATCACAGTGGCTATTGATAAAATCGATAAGATAGGGCTTGATAACGTTAATGCTGAATTGATAGAAAAAGGTCTATCACAGGAAGCTATCGACACCTTGCGACCATTACTCACACTAAGCGGCACAAACGAGGAGAAACTCAATACTCTCAAATCGCTTCTTGCCAATTCTGAGACAGGCATGAAAGGCATTGAGGAGATGATATTTGTTCTAAATAGTACTGCTGCTCTTAACCTAAAGTCACAAGTGGAACTTGATGTGTCGCTTGCACGCGGACTGAACTACTACACAGGCACCATTCTTGAGGTTAAGGCACTTGATGTTGAGATGGGTAGTATTTCTGGCGGTGGACGTTATGACAATCTCACTGGAGTATTTGGTATGGACGGACTATCGGGTGTGGGTATCAGCTTTGGTGCCGATCGCATCTTTGATGTACTTAATTCTCTTGACCTTTATCCTGCCGACACAATTGCTACAACCAAGGTGATTTTCATCAATTTTGGTGACAAAGAAGCTGCTGCTTGTCTTCAGCACATGGCAACACTTCGCGCAGCAGGAATATCTTGTGAATTTTTCCCCGAGTCGGCAAAGATGAAGAAGCAGATGGCATATGCTAATGCTAAAGGCGTACCCTTCGTTGCAATGGTAGGAGAGAGCGAGATTGAGACAGGAACAATATCCATCAAGAACATGGCAACAGGAGAACAAAATAACTACTCTATTGACCAAGCAGTAGAATTGTTGAAATAGATTGCGCTCGCGCAAGTTTAGAGGGAGGGCAGAGTTCATGGTTCACAGCTGTCAACGATAAACGACCAACGCCCCACAATAAACGACCATCGATAAACGAAAAATGGAAAACATTTTTGATAAACTGCTCCACTTGCCACTTTTTCAAGGGGTTAGTCAAGAGCGATTACAGGAGACTGTAGAGAAAGTGCCATTCCACTTCCTCAAGTTCAGGAAAGGCGAGAAAATTTTGTCGTGTGGTGACGAGTGTACCCACGTCAGGTTTATCGTCTCAGGGCGTGTGAAACTTGAGTATGAGAGCAAGGTGTTGAAATTCAAGATTTCACATGAGTTGGAAGCTCCTGAGGTAATAGCACCTGATTACCTCTTTGGGCTCGACACCTCCTATCCTTTTAATGTAAAAGCAATAGATAATTGTGGCATCCTGCAGCTAGCAAAGCAAGACTATGTGGCAATGCTAAGAACCGATAATGTTTTCCTATTTAACATATTGAATTATCTGTCAAGAAACTCTCAAGTGAGGAAGTCGCAACTGCTCAATTTGGGCAATGCCTCGGTTCAGGAGCGTTTAGTGATGCTCGTTAGTGCGTTCACTTCACAACGCTCCCAAAACATCACCATGACTTTCAGGCAACGTGATTTGTGTCGCCTGCTCGGAGCGCGACGTCCAGCGCTAGTGAGCGCAATTAGTGCCCTCAAAGATAATGGACTCATTGTTATGCCTGATAGCTCGTCTATCAACATCGCCAATCGCCACAACTTCCTTGAACAACTGAAAAACACCGAATAATTCTTTCCTCCTATGTCCAAATGGGGAGAATGATACTTTTTTGAAAATTGAGTAAAATGAAATACACCTATTACACATCGGGCACATGTTCGAGTCAAATTGACTTCGAGATTGAAGACAATATAATCAAACAAGTTACCTTCTACGGTGGTTGTCACGGCAACCTACAAGGCATCTCTCGATTAGTACAAGGCATGCCATGCGATGAAGCAATCGCCAAACTTGAAGGTATAAGATGCGGCTATAAAGCTACATCATGCCCCGACCAACTTGCTAAAGCCCTCAAGGAAGCATTAGCTGGATAAAAATTTTAATGTGTTTGTATATACTTTTTTATACAAATTTTGCTCTTGCATTATATTATAGTGCAAGAGTATTTTTTTTCAAAAAAATGTACCACATAATTATGGTTAATTCAATGAAATATTGTAACTTTGTAAGTTAATTTTAATGTTTTGGCGTGACTGTGATGATTGAGGCAGAATTTCGCTGGATTTGCAGCTCGCTACAGGTAAAATTTTAATTTTATAGAGATGAATAACGATCGAATTATTGAGATCAATATCGAAAACGAAATGAAGACCAGTTACATCGATTATTCGATGTCGGTAATCGTTTCGAGAGCACTGCCTGATGTGCGCGATGGTTTCAAACCAGTGCACAGGCGTGTACTTTTCGGTATGGAAAAATTGGGGAATTTCTCTAATGCTCCCTACAAAAAATCGGCACGTATCGTGGGTGACGTGCTAGGTAAATACCACCCACACGGCGACTCGTCGGTATATCTGGCTATGGTACGCTTGGCACAAGACTGGGCAATGCGTTATCCGTTGGTTGACGGTCAAGGTAACTTTGGTTCTATCGATGGTGACAGTCCTGCTGCAATGCGTTATACCGAAGCACGTCTGGGAAAGATGGGCGAGGAGATGATGCGCGACATGGATAAAGACACCGTGAACTTCGTGCCTAACTTTGACAACACTCTTGATGAGCCCGAAGTGCTGCCAACTCGTTTTCCCAACCTTCTTGTGAATGGTGGCTCTGGTATAGCTGTGGGAATGGCGACCAATATGGCTCCTCACAATCTGACCGAGGCCATAAATGCCTGCCTGGCTATGCTCGAAGATCCCGACATTGACACCGATGGACTGATGAAGTATATCATCGCTCCTGACTTTCCAACTGGTGGCATCATCCATGGTTATCAGGGTGTGAGAGATGCTTTTGAGACCGGTAAGGGGCGTATCGTCATCCGTTCTAAAGCTGAAATAGAAACTGAGAATGGTCGCGACCGTATTATCGTGAGCGAGATTCCTTATAACGTAAACAAGAGCGAGCTCATTGAGAATATTGCTTCGCTGGTTGAGGACAAACGCATTGACGGCATCTCTAACATCAACGATGAGAGTGACCGCCAAGGTATGCGCATCGTCATCGATGTGAAAAAAGATTTCAATGCTAATGTGTTGCTCAACAAGCTCTATAAGATGACCGAACTGCAGTCATCATTTAGTGTAAATAATGTGTGTCTCGTGAATGGTCGTCCGCAGACTGTCAACTTGAAAGACATGCTTCATTACTTCCTTGAGCATCGCCATGAGGTCGTAATCCGCCGCACTGAATTTGAGCTCAAGAAGGCAAAGGAACGCGCCCATATCCTAGAAGGATTGATTATTGCAAGCGACAATATTGATGAGGTTATTCACATTATTCGTAGTAGTAAGAACACTGACGAGGCTCGTCAGCGCCTGGCAGAGAGATTTGACCTCGATGACATTCAAACTCGCGCCATCGTAGAGATGCGCTTGCGTCAGCTCACAAATCTTGAGCAAGACAAGCTCCATGCCGAGATGGAGGAACTCATGAAGACCATTGAGCATCTTGAGGAAATCTTGAATAATCCAGATGTGTGCCGCAAGGTTATTGAGGATGAGTTGATTGAGGTTCGTGACAAATATGGTGACGAGCGTCGCACTCAAATTGAATACTCTGCCGAGGAGATGAACGCTGAGGACTTCTACCCAGACGACCCAATGATCATCACCATCTCGCACTTTGGCTATATCAAACGTACACCACTCAGCGAGTATCGCACTCAGAACCGTGGTGGAGTGGGAGCGAAGGGCAGTGCCACACGTGATGAGGACTTCATTGAGTATATCTATGAGGCAACCAATCATAACTATATGCTATTCTTCACCGCTTTGGGCCGCTGTTACTGGCTACGCGTGTTTGAGATTCCTGAGGGAGCCAAGAACTCTAAAGGACGTGCCATCCAGAACCTACTCAACCTGGGGCCAGAGAACCGCATTTATGCTTTCATCCGCGCTACTAAGCTCAAAGACCCTGAGTATAACCAAAACCATTATATAGTATTTGGCACAAAGAATGGTATTGTGAAACGCACTCGCCTTGCAGAGTTCTCGAGACCACGTGTTAATGGTGTTAATGCTCTCAATATTAGGGAAGACGACCAACTAATTGGTGCCGTACTTACTGAGGGCGATAGTGAGATTGTTCTCGCTAACCGTAACGGCCGTGCTATCCGTTTCTCTGAGACTAATGTTCGTGCTATGGGTCGCACTGCTACAGGTGTGAAGGGTATGACTCTTGATGGTGGTGACGACGCTGTGGTGGGTATGATCTGCATGAGATCTACCGCTCAAGATGATGTGCTTGTACTCTCGGAGCAGGGCATGGGCAAGCGCTCTAAACTTGAGGACTATCGTGTCACCAACCGTGGCGCTAAGGGTGTGAAGACCATCAATATCACCGAGAAAACTGGCAAGCTTATTGCTATACGCAATGTGAACGATAGTAACGACATTGTCATAATCAACAAGTCGGGTATCACCATTCGACTTAAGGTTTCTGAACTTAGGGTTCAAGGACGTGCTACACAAGGAGTAAGGCTCATCAACCTTGAGAAGAAGAACGATGAGATTGCATCAGTTTGCAAGGTAGATACCGACCCCGAGAAGATTGAGGAATACATTCCCGAGGGTGAGGGCTTGCAACAAGACCTGCAGTTTGATAAAGACAATGAAATTACACAAAATGAGACCGACGAATTAAACGAAACCAATGATTCGCAGTCTTATGACCAAGACGCATAAGATGGTTCTTTGTCTTTTAATGAATAAAGAGCAATTATTTAAGTGATATATAAACACATTTCTAACTATAAACATTTTGAATTATGAAAAAGTTTTTCTTATTTGTTGCTTTCGCATCACTATTAGTGATGGGAGCAAAAGCTCAAACTGCTGAAGAACTCTTCAAAGCTGGTAAAGCAGAGTTTGACAGGTATGACAAACTCTTTGGAGAATATACTTTAGCACATGGTCAAAACCCCGATGCTCCAGATCAAACGATTGGTGAGCGTGCTACAGCGTTGATGAACGGATTTGAACTGCTGCAAAAGGCTCTTCCATTGGATACTGTTATTGAGGTTAACAAGGATGGTTCCCCAAAAATCGACAAAAAGACTGGCAAACCAAAATTTAAAGTAAAATACTCAAAAGACATTGTGACACTGCTTTCTGGGCATATCAACGATGTGCTTAATGTGGGTAATGCTGGTCTTATGGGCAACGATTTTGCTACAGCACACAAGGCTTTCAAGTTCTTCCGCACTTTAGTTGGCACTTCATTGACCGAGGGCGTACAATTTGACCCACAAACTCTTGGCGAGGTGTCGTTCTATGAAGGTTATTCGGCTTATCAACTCAAAGATTTTGATGGCGCTTATACTGCCTTCAAGAGTGCTATCGAGAAAGGATATACCGAAAATCAAGTGGTTGAATTCAGAAATTCTTGCTTAGCCAATATCATCCAAAAATTTTGTGATGACAAAAATTACACTGATGCCATTGTCTATGTGGACAAAGCAATTGCAGCAGATCCATCAAGCGCTCTTATGTATGACATGAAGGGTTATATCGTTGAGCAGAAAGATGGGCTAGATGCTGCTGAGTCGTATTATGAAAAAGCTGTGGAGCTTGACCAGACCTTCCCTAACGGATTTTATGACCTTGGCCGTGTGCTCTATGCTAAGGCAGAAAAGATTATCGAAGAAAATCCCTCGGCAACCAATGCTCAGTTAGCTCCAAAGTTGCTACCTATCTATGACAAGGCTCTGCCATTGTTTAAGAAGGCTCAAGAACTTGATGCTGATGGCTCTAAGACTCAATCTAAGCGTTTCGTTGAAGACTTAGAGTATAAGCTTGAGATTTTAAGACCTGGAAAATAATTAATTCTTTGTAATATAATAACGCTGTGCATGGCATATCAATTTAATGCTGTGCACAGCGTTTAGCAATTAATTAAAAATGAAGAAAATAGTTCTTGTTTCGTTCATGTTTTTTGTGAGTGCTGTTTTTGCCCTGGCACAGCACCGCCTAGTTACTGAGGTAAAGAAAGAAATTAGTGGCATGACACTAACAGTTGACAATTACAAGAACTCTTTGAAAAAAATCAAGAAGGCTTTAGATAACGAAGAGACTAAGGATAAGGCCGAAACTTGGTGGATTGCAGGGAAAATACAATTTGCTATCTACGATAAGATGATGGCAAACAAGGCTGTGGGCGACAAAATCAACTCTACTGAAGCGGGACTGGCGCTCATTGATGGCTACGACAAGCTGCAAGTGGCGCTAAATAAGGATACGACAATAATACTAGACAAAAAAGGAAATCAAGTTTTTGATAAGAAGACGGGCAAAATAAAGGTTAAAACCAAGTACTCTCGTGAGATAATGAATAAGATTGTAGATCATTTAGTTGACTACAGCGCTGTAGCAGGTGACTTCTATCTTGTGGGTGATTGGAACAATGCCTATAAGGCATGGGACATATATTGTAGCACAGCCAAGTGCCCATGGGCCATTAAAAAGAAAGTGAATGAATTGGATTCTGTAATTGGTTATTATCGATTCTTTCAGGGTTTGGCGGCCTATCAAAACAAAGACTATGTAAATGCCGTTGTTCAGCTTGCCAATGCACGCAACCTCGGATTCAGAAAAAAAGTCCTTTACGACACCTGGATTGATGCATTAATAAAGCAACAAGACACTATCTACATGGTAAGTGTGGCTCACGAAGCCCATGATATGCTTGGCGCTAAAGACCCTAGATATGTGCGCATCTTAATCAACCATTATCTTAAAGCTAAGAGATATGATGAAGCTAATTCGCTGCTCGATGAGGTGATAAAAAGTGATTCAACAGTAGCTGAATATTATGATCTTAAAGGACGTTTAGCCGAGACGCAAGAAAGTATTGACGTCGCTCTACCTTTCTATAGGAAAGCTGTTGAGTTGAATCCCGATTTCGGCATGGCATTATTTGATCTAGGCAATGCTCTATATAATAAAGCCATCGCAAACAATGAACATAGATCGAAAGATGCCATCATTCTCTATGATGAAGCATTGCCTTATCTTGAAAAGGCTCATCAGTTGATGCCACATGATGAAAACATTAAGAAGATTCTTAGTCGAATCTATTACGTCACTGGTAGCAAAAAAATAGATGAGCTGTGATTGAATAAAGTAAAAAAATTAAAGGAATAAAATTTTTTACGCTTTTATTCCTTTATACTTCTTCATTTTTACTTTAATTATATTCCCATCCTCACTATACCACGTTTTGATGCTTTCACGAAGTTGACAATGTCGTCACGCTCTGGCGATTGTGGCACTTCGGCAATTACTTTGGCTAGAGCCTCAGTGTTGTTCAAGCGAGAAAGGTAAAGAACGCGATAAACCTGTTGTATCTTGTTTATCTGTTCCTCTGTGAAACCTCGACGGTGAAGGCCTACAGAATTGACTCCTTCGTAAGAAATGGGATAACGACCAGCCATGATGTAGGGAGGCAAGTCCTTGTTAACTAAAGAGCCTCCTTGCAACATCACATGCTTACCGATGTGAGTGAACTGATGCACCAAAGCACCTCCTCCAAGCACAGCATAGTCACCGACGACAACCTCTCCAGCAAGTTGCACTTGATTAGACATAATCACATTGTTGCCAAGCTCACAATCGTGGGCAACGTGGCAATAAGCCATAATAAGGCAGTTATTGCCAATTACTGTTTTTCCCTTTGATGCAGTGCCGCGATGAATTGTGACAAACTCGCGAATGCTGGTGTTGTCGCCAATGATTGCCAGACTGTCTTCACCAGTAAATTTCAAATCTTGAGGGATGTCGCTCACTACAGCACCAGAGTGAATGTGGCAGTTGTTACCAATTCTTGCTCCAGAATGTATTACAGCGTTGCTATCAATAATTGTACCGTCACCAATCACTACGTTCTCGTCGATAGTGACAAAAGGACCTATTGTCACATCTTTTCCTATTAATGCGTTTTCACTAACACAAGCCAGTGGTGAAATGTTCATTATCCTATTCTTTTATTTGTTTTTAATTATTTGAGCCATGAACTCTACTTCGCTCACAATCTTCTCTCCAACAAAGGCATACCCCTTCATGATGGCACAACCGCGACGCATAGGTGTCATAAATGAGATATGGAATATCAACGTGTCACCAGGAACCACCTTCTGGCGGAATTTCACGTTGTCAATCTTCATGAAATAGGTGGAATAGCGCTCGGGCTCATCAACTCCACTTAGGACTAGCAGACCGCCTACTTGTGCCATTGCCTCAATTTGAAGCACGCCAGGCATTACTGGCTCTTGAGGAAAGTGACCTTGGAAAAAAGGCTCATTGCTTGTAACATTCTTGACACCAACGATATAGTTGTCGCCAATCTCTATTACTTTGTCAACAAGTTGCATAGGGTAGCGGTGTGGCAATAGTTCCCTAATCTTGTTGATGTCCATAACTGCTGGCTTGTTAGGGTCATAGAGCGGTGCCTGCACATTCTGGTATCTCAACTCTTTGCGTATTTGGTTGGCAAGTTTGGTATTGATAGTGTGTCCGGGACGAGTTGCAATAATTCTGCCTTTGAGAGGACGGCCTATTAAGGCCAAGTCTCCTAGCACATCAAGGAGCTTGTGACGTGCCGGCTCATTGGGGTGGGTGAGAGGTTTGTGGTTAATATATCCCAGTTTGTTGGCTTTAGTACGGTCCACTCCCACTAGGTCGGCAATCTTGTCAAGTTCCTCTTGTGGCATCTCTACATCGTAGATGACAATAGCGTTGTCAAGGTCACCACCCTTAATGAGATTGTTCTGCACAAGAGGCATTATTTCTCTTACAAACACGAAAGTGCGGCTTCCGGCTATCTCGTCTTTGAAATTGCTCATCGATGTGAGGGACGCAAACTGATTGCTCAGAACATTTGAATTATATTCAACCATTGTGTCGATTGAAAAATCATCATCAGGAAGAACAATCAGTGAGGCTCCAGTATTCTCGTCAACGACCTTAATGCGTTGCTTAACTACATAATATTCTTTATCGGCATTTAGTTCAACAATGCCAGCCTCTTCAATCTTGGTGCTGTATTCTATTGCACTGCCATCAAGGATGGGAAGTTCGGGACCATTAACCTCAATAATACAGTTATCTATGCCTGCGGCATATAGTGCTGCCATAGCATGTTCGATGGTGCCTATTTTAATTTCTTTGTTAGTACGGCTAGCAAGAACTGTTCCCCTGTTAGTGGCTATAACATTCTCGGCAAGTGCCTCTATTATTGGACATCCATCTAGGTCAATCCTTTTAAAAATGTAGCCGGTGTTTTCGGGTGCTGGTTTGAAAGTAGCATCAACTTGTAAACCAGTATGCAGACCTTTGCCGCTAACCGAGAAATCAGCTTTTAGAGTGAGTTGTTTCATTTTATAATTATGTTATTGTTTTTCGTTTTTTATTTCGTCAACTAATTTCTTTAGTTGCTTGATGTCTTGTGCCATCTGGGGGATTCGCTTTAGATATACTTGGTTTCTAGCAAAGTCAAGAGCGTTGATTGCAGGACTGCCAATCACTCGAAGATTGCTGCCCACACTGTTGGGGATGCCCGATTGCGCTCCAAAGCCATTGTTGTCACCCACTGTAATATGTCCAGCGAATCCCACTTGGCCGCCCACCATATTGTTCTTTCCAATCTTGGTAGATCCTGCCACACCGACTTGTGCTGCCATCACCGTGTTATCGCCAATCTCCACATTATGAGCGACTTGAATAAGATTGTCGAGTTTAGCACCTTTCTTAATAATTGTTGCACCCATAGTTGCACGGTCAATGGTGGTGTTAGCGCCTATCTCCACATCATCCTCAAGGATAACAATACCAATCTGAGCGATTTTCTCATAGGTGCCATCTTCTTTGGGCGCAAAGCCAAAACCATCGGCTCCAACAACTGTACCTGCGTGCAATATGCATCGGTTGCCAATCTTGCAGCCATGATATACTTTAACTCCTGGATAAAGTATCACATCATCACCAAGAGTAACATTGTCGCCAACATATACCTGGGGATAAATTTTTACATTATTGCCAACCTTAACATTGCTACCAACGTAGGCGAAGGCTCCAACGTAAACGTCATCAGCAATCTCCACACCTTCTGCAATGTGACAAGGTTGCTCAATGCCTTTCTTGGCTGGTTCTTGACTGCTCACCATGTTAAGTAGAACAGCCAGAGTCTCATAGGGATCATCTACTCTGATAAGAGTAGTTGACAACTCATGTTCTGGCTTGAAATCTTTGCGAACAAGAACCGCAGTGGCTTTGGTTGAATAGATATAATGGGTGTATTTAGGGTTTGCCAAAAATGTCAAGCAACCATCAGTAGCTTCTTCAATCTTAGAGTAATTCTCGATATAAGCTTTAGCATCTCCTTCAACGGTTCCATTGACAAGAGATGCCAATTGCTCAACTGATATTCTCATAATTATTATCTAAAAATATTGTTATCTTGTATTTAACTTGCAAAATTGCGAAAAAACGGCGATATGGCAAAACCTATATGGAAAATTTAACATAAAAACATCCATATAGACCACCAATGCAGCAAAAATGGTTCTTTTTCTACAAAAAAATGACTGAAATCAATCGTCAGAACAGAGTAGGAACGATGGATCATTTTGTTATAGAGGAATGATCTTTGCGATGGTCGTTTATTATCTCAAGTTGTTGCCTTACCGATTCTTGATGTATGGCACTCATGATAGATTTTATGAACTCTGGACTGAGTCCTAGAGAATCGGCTTGATTGATGCATTTTTGGAGAATCATATCATATCTGCTGGTTTGCACTACCTGCATTCCATTTTCCTTTTTATAGGCACCAATCATTCGACACACGTTTATGCGCTTGCTCAGAATATTTAGCAATTCGTTGTCACAAGTGTCAATTTGTTGCCTGAGTATCTCAAGATTTTCGGTAGATTGACTTTTCTCCCTTATTATCAGGGAGTTGATAATGTCTTTGAGTACGTTAGGAGCAATTTGCTGTTCTTTATCACTCAATGCCTCATCGGGATTGTAGTGCGATTCTATGAACAGTCCGTCAAATCCCATGTCAAAAGCATGTTGGGATAGGGGAGCGATGAGTTCACGTTTTCCTCCCATGTGAGAGGGGTCGCATAAAATAGGAAGATGAGGATAACGTCTGTGGAGCTCAATAGCAAGCTGCCATTCGGGAACATTGCGATAGTAGTTGTTGCCGTAATAGCTGAAACCGCGTAATATTGCACCAATCATAGTAATACCTGCATTTACAATGCGTTGCATAGCACCAATCCACAAATCAAGGTCGGGGGTTACGGGATTCTTCACTAGCACAGCAATCTCGTGATGGCCTTTTAGAGCGTCGGCAATCTCTTGCACGGCAAATGGGTTAGTGCAGGTGCGTGCGCCAATCCATAGCACATCTATTCCAGCATCAATAACCGCCTCAACATGTTCACGGGTAGCAACTTCAGTGGCAACCAGCAATCCGGTTTCTTGTTTAACAAGTTTAAGCCAATCGAGACCTTTAGCACCAACTCCTTCAAAAGAGCCAGGTAGGGTGCGAGGTTTCCACAAACCAGCACGGAATACTGAAATACCAATTTCTTTCAGTTCTTGAGCAGTGCTTAGCGTTTGTTCTTGGCTCTCGGCGCTGCATGGTCCTGCAATTACAAATGGCGCAGAGTTGTTGTTTGATATGAAAGGCAATGGAGATATATTATCAAGAATAATGTTATTCATCTCTTTTCAAAATAGTATTTATCTAATGTAAATGCAAAATTAGCACTTTTTTTTTATATTATTGTGAGGGGAGTGTTTTATTTCCATTAATTGAAATTTTCATGGTATTTATTTAACATAATACTGATTATAAAACAAAAGTCAATATTAAAATGTCAAACGCTCCTCTATTAAGTTGAAAGAGGTAAAAGTAGATATTTTGTAAGTAAGAAAATAAATGATAAGAAAAATAATTATATGAAAATTTTGAAGATATTCTATAAAGAATTAATTTTGCCTTTAAATAAATGAAAAATGAAATATCTTCATTATACATACAAATTTATTTCTATCATCACCCTTTTCTTGTTGATGAGTCCATCACAAGCGTTATGTGCTACAACTGTTCTTGACTCTGTAGAAATAAGTCAACGAGAATTTGATATTTCATCTGCCAATGACACCTTATGCGATAAATTTAATTCTAAGCAATTAATTGTGCCTGGCATTTTTATGGTTTCAGGACTTGCTGGCGCCATCGACTATAAAAATAGCCTTAACCGTTCGGTGAACGATGCGTTTACTGATTTGAGCGACGGTAAGACTTGTAAAATTGATGATTATTTGCGTTTTTTGCCTTCTGCGTCACATTTGTTGTTTGGCAGCATTGGCGTTAAGTCAAAACACAATTTCAAAGAAAGATTACTTATTTCGGCTACTTCTCATGCAGCCATGCTTATCATGGGTTATGGTTCTAAATTCATTATCAAAGAGCAACGCCCTGATATGAGCAATGATCACTCTTTCCCAAGTGGTCATGTGGCTCTTGCCTTTACTGGTGCCGAACTATTACGCCAGGAATATGGAACAGCCTATGGTATAGCTGGTTATGCCGTAGCAACAAGCGTTGCGTTATTAAGACTTTATAATAATAAGCATTGGTTCAATGATGTGTTGATGGGCGCAGGAATCGGCATATTGAGTGCACGAATTGGTTGTTGGCTATTGCCCTTTGAACGTAAGTTGTTTAAAATCAATAATAAAAATGCCAAAAGTTCAACCATTGCTATAACCCCTACATACAATATAGCAGATAAGGCACTCAGCGTGTCGCTATTTGCTGTGTTCTAATACAGATATAGACTACTCCCCTACTTGTTTTTCAAGAATCTCAATATTTCATCATTCTATCCATCGAGCGCTTGTCTTCACGCGCTTTAATTGACTGGCGTTTATCATATTGCTTCTTACCACGTGCAATAGCAATATCAACCTTTGCAAAGCCCTTCTCATTAATGAATACTTTCAGTGGAATAATGGAATATCCAGGAAGCACGCATGCTTTTGCTATCTTGTTGATTTCCTTTCGAGTGAGCAGCAGCTTGCGGTCGCGGTGAGTGGCGTGGTTGTTATAGGAGCCATAAGAGTATTCAGCGATATACATTCCTTTCATCCACACTTCACGATTCTCCACCATACAGTAGGTGTCGGTCAGCCCTGCCTTGCCTTGCCTAATTGATTTAATTTCGGTGCCAGTGAGTACTATGCCAGCAGTAAAAGTCTCGATTATCTCATAATCGAAAGTGACACGGCGGTTTTTTATATTTATGTTGCTAGTTGTTGCCATTCTAATCTGAATAATGTGATTTAATGATTTATCAATGAGCTTAATATCCACCCTATTATAATCGGGAATGCTATCATCATAATTGATGATATAACTACAAATTTCACCGATTTGTTGCTGTCAACACACAAGAAATCCACACCACGGTAAGCAATGTATGGCATATACAGCACAAGAAAAAACAATGGTGAGAATTCTCCGTTAAGAACGTTTATCAAGATCGACAGCACTATCAAAAACGCAAGATTAAAGATGACATAATTGCTCAGCTTTGACATTGCCAAGCTGCTTCGGGTGAACTGAGGATAAAAGCCCGACAATAGATATACACACAGATAGTAGGAAAGCATATACTTTGAGAAATCTACTATAGCTTTCATCAGTGAAGATGAGAGCGTGTGAGATGCGCTATCATATATCATTGGCACAAAGGTGGAGATGGCAAGTATTGCCAACAACGGGTAGAATAATGCACCGAGCACTCTTTGAGCCGAGTGGCATTTGTCATCAATGTATTGCCATCCAACCTTGGGCGATATCAATAAAACTAAAAAATTTCTTATCATTAGTTGTCGTTTTCTTTTGAGAGTGCAAAATTAATAAAATGACCAAAATAATGAAACTAAAATTGAGCAAGAAGACAAAAAAATAAGTAATTTTGCACTTTATTACTATTTCAAGAATGAAACACGAACTCTTTATTGCGTCAAGACTTAAACTCGGGAATAAAGGCGAAGCCAATTCCCGAAGCCTCAGTGTCGCAGTCGTAGGTATCATTCTTGCAATCATCATCATGATTCTCTCGGTAGTGATTGTGCTGGGGTTCAAGCAAGAAATTAAATCGAAGGTGACTAGCCTTGATCCTCACATAAAGGTCTATAATGGAGCCATTGGCCTTGACAATAATTTTGCTGTGGTCGATTTTAGAGAGATAGCAAATTGCATAAACAATAATCCATCGCTTAGAGAACACTTCACCAGCGTGTCATTGATTGCTGAGAAACCAGCCATCCTTAAAACCGACGACAACTTCAAGGGCCTGCAGTTCCGTGGCGTAGATGCTAACTATGACTTCTCATTCCTCGAGAGACATTTGGTAAAGGGCCGCATGCCAAACTTTGAGAATCGTGACAGCACTCAAGAAATCATAGTGTCAAGCATTATCGCAAAGCAGCTAATGCTCGATGTGGGCAACGACATATTCACCTATTTCATCGATGAGAAGGTGAAAGTGCGCAAATGCCATATTGTGGGTATTTTCAGCACCGATTTTGAAGCATTCGATAAGATGTATATCGTAGGAAATATCGCTCTGTTGCAAAGCGTTAACGGCTTGAAACCTCACATCGGCAATTATGTGGGCATCAACATCGACAATATTTCCAACCTTGATAATGCCGAAAATCTAGCTTATCAGTTATATGGCAAGCTGGCACTGCAGTCCTATGATGACGAGTATAATACCACATTATATACTGTCACCAACACCAAACGCAATAATCTGTCTTATTTTACTTGGCTTAGCATGCTCGACATGAATGTCATCATCATTCTCACGCTCATGATCATCGTGTCGTCATTCACGTTAATTTCGGCGTTGCTCATGGTGGTGCTAGAGCGCATCAAAATGATAGGTCTATTCAAGGCTCTGGGCGCTACTAACACATCAATTCGACGCATTTTCATTTTCTTGACACATAAAATCATCTTCAAGTCGATGATTATTGGCAACGTCGTAGGAATTGGCCTCGCATTGTTGCAGAAGCATTTCCACATTCTCAAACTTGACCCAGACGCATATTACATGAACTACGTCCCCATCGACATCAACATCCCTGCAATAATCATACTCAACATCGCAATCTTAGTGATATCTTACATTACCCTGATAGGTCCATCCTACATAATCTCATCAATAAAACCAACCTCAACCATGAGGTTTGAGTAATTAAATTCCACATATAAAGCGCCACAGGAGATTCTCTTGTGGCGCTTTACATATTTCGTGGTTGTTAGTCAAGTTTTAGGACGGCTAGGAATGCTTTTTGTGGCACTTGGACTGTGCCAATTTGTTTCATGCGCTTCTTGCCGGCTTTTTGTTTCTCAAGGAGCTTGCGCTTGCGGCTCACATCACCGCCATAACATTTGGCAGTCACGTCTTTGCGAACTTGCTTGACTGTTTCACGTGCAATGATTTTTGCGCCGATGGCAGCTTGGATGGCAATGTCGTACTGTTGGCGTGGGATTAGTTCTTTGAGTTTCTCGCACATGCGTCGTCCAAGCGACACAGCATTATCAACATGGATAAGCGAACTCAATGCATCCACTGGTTGGCCATTAAGCAGGATGTCCATCTTAATGAGCTTGGAGTCGCGAAATTCGCTGATATAGTAGTCAAACGAGGCATATCCTTTAGATATGCTCTTGAGTTTGTCATAGAAGTCGATTACTATCTCTCCTAGAGGGATGTCGAAGGTCAGTTCCATGCGGTTGCCAGAGATGTAATCTTGCTTAACCAGCTCTCCCCTCTTGCCAAGACATAGAGTGATGATTGGTCCCATAAACTCACTCACAGTGATGATTGAGGCACGAATATAAGGTTCTTCGATGTGCTCAATGAGCGTCGGGTCGGGCAAGCCGGCAGGATTGTGAACTTCGGTCATCTCGCCTTTTTTGTCATACACCTTATAAGAAACGTTTGGCACAGTAGTGATGACTTCCATGTTGAACTCACGGCTTAGTCGCTCTTGCACAATCTCCATGTGCAGCAGTCCTAAGAATCCGCAACGGAAACCAAAGCCAAGGGCAACCGATGACTCAGGGGTAAACGTCAGGGAGGCATCATTGAGCTGAAGTTTTTCAAGCGACGTGCGCAGGTTTTCAAAATCTTCTGGATCAATGGGATAAACACCGGCAAAAACCATTGGCTTCACCTCTTGGAAACCTTCGATAGCTTTCTCACAAGGTGCTTCAACATGGGTTATGGTGTCACCCACTCTCACTTCGGCAGATGTTTTGATGCCAGAAATGATATATCCTACAGTACCTGTAGTAAGCACGTCACGTGGAGCCATCTGCAACTTCAAGACACCAATCTCATCGGCATTATACTGCTTGCCAGTGTTTACAAATTTCACCAAGTCACCTTTGTGGATGCTGCCGTTCTCAATCTTGAAATAGACAATGATACCACGGAAGGGGTTAAACACCGAGTCAAAAATCAGAGCTTGCAACGGAGCGTCGGTGTCACCAGTAGGTGCTGGTATGCGATCAACAATGGCTTCGAGTACTTTAGGAACGCCTTCACCAGTGCGTGCACTTACGCGGATAATATCCTCAGCATCGCAACCCAGCAAGTCAACTATCTCGTCCTCCACCTCATCGGGATGAGCGCTTTCCATATCAATCTTGTTGATTACAGGAATAATCTCAAGCCCATTGTCGATTGCCATGTAGAGGTTGCTGATAGTTTGAGCTTGAACGCCTTGAGTAGCGTCAACCACAAGCAATGCTCCCTCGCAAGCGGCAATAGAGCGCGACACTTCATAAGAGAAATCGACATGTCCCGGAGTATCGATGAGGTTGAGTGTGTAGTTCTCTCCATTTTGGGCATAGTCCATCTGTATGGCGTGGCTCTTGATGGTGATACCACGCTCACGCTCTAGGTCCATATCGTCGAGCACCTGATTCTGCATCTCCTTGGCGCCAACCGTCTTGGTGTACTCCAGAAGTCGGTCGGCAAGAGTGCTTTTACCGTGGTCAATATGGGCTATTATGCAAAAGTTTCTTATATTTTTCACCGTTTTTTCGTTTATCGTTGGTCGTTTATCGACTTAACCTTATTACATTATTCCACGCTCGCGAAGGCGTTGTTGCCATTTCCATGCGCTTAGCATAGTGTCTTCGAGAGATTCTTCGGCTTTCCAGCCAAGTACTTCGTTGGCTTTCTTGGGGTCTGCCCAGATTTTTACGATATCACCTTCGCGCCTGCCCACTATCTTATGAGGCACTTTTACACCAGTTGCTTTCTCAAAGGCTGCCAGGAGCTGTAGCACTGAAGCTCCTTCACCTGTTCCAATGTTGAACACCTCGAGTGCCTCGTCGCTCTTGTCCTCAAGCATGCGCTCAAGTGCTTTTACGTGTGCCTTAGCTAGATCCACGACATTGATGAAATCGCGTATGCAAGATCCATCGGGAGTGTCGTAGTCATCACCAAAGATGCTTAATTCTTTGCGAACACCAATGGCGGTTTGAGTTAGATAAGGTACAAGATTAGCAGGCACACCATTGGGCAACTCTCCTATCTCGGCACTTGGATGTGCTCCAATGGGGTTGAAATAGCGCAATAACACAGCCTTGATTGGGCTACCGCTCTTTATTACATCGGCGATGATATCTTCGCTAACCTGCTTGGTAGCACCGTAAGGCGAAGTAGCCTTTTTGGTGGGAGCATCCTCTGTGATAGGATTCTGGTCAGGCTCACCATATACAGTACATGATGAGGAGAACACAAATCCTTTCACACCAAACTCCGGCATCAGTTCCAGCAGATTGAGCAAGATGTTAAGATTGTTGCGATAATACATTATAGGTTTTTGAACCGACTCTCCTACCGCCTTGCTTGCAGCAAAGTCGATGATGCCATTGATGCCAGGATTTTCGCTGAACATTTTACGTAGCACGTTGATGTCGGTGCAATCGCCCTCAACAAAAACAGGACGTATGCCTGTGATTTTCTCAATGCCATCAAGTACATCAATATTACTGTTAGAGAGATTGTCAATAATAACAACCTCATATCCTGCATTTTGCAACTCTACTGTGGTGTGAGAGCCAATAAAGCCCATACCACCAGCTACTAATATTTTACCTTTCATAGTTAGAATGTTTTTAAAATTTTAATAACGCATCAGCGATGCGCGGACAAGCCTTGCCATCACCATAGGGATTGTTGGCTCGGCTCATAATAATGTATTCTTTCTCGTCGTCAAGCAGTAACGACACGTTATCCACAATTTTGTTATAGTCGGTTCCAACAAGTTTCACTGTACCAGCGTCAAGTGCCTCAGGGCGCTCAGTGGTGTTACGCATCACAAGTACTGGTTTGCCAAGTCCTGGGGCTTCTTCCTGAATGCCTCCACTGTCGGTGAGGACTATGGTAGATTTCTCCATCAAGAACACAAAGTCTAGATATTCCAATGGTTCAATAAAGAATAAGTTACCTAAGTTCTCTAAATTATCACCAAATATTTTGTGAATGGGTTTACGCACATTGGGGTTCAGATGCATGGGATAGACAAAATCTACCTTAGGATATTTCTCGCTTAAATGCTTAATGGCATTGCATATATTGAGGAAACCATCGCCAAAATTCTCACGGCGGTGACCAGTAATAAGCACCAATTTGCGGTCATCAGTTAGACGGCTAACGTCATAACCTTGTCGGGCTAGATTTATTGATAGTGTCTCGTTCAACTGGATGTTGTTCTTAATCTTGTCAACAACTATATGCAAAGCATCTATCACCGTGTTGCCGGTGACATAGATATGCTCCTCTCCTACTCCTTCATCAAGCAGATTTTGTCGGCTCAACGGTGTTGGGGCAAAGTCTAGAGTGGCAATGCGTCCAGTAATCTGGCGGTTCATCTCCTCGGGCCATGGACTGTATATGTTGTGAGTTCGCAAACCTGCTTCAACATGACCTACGGGTATTTGCTGATAAAAAGCAGCAAGTGCCGCTGCTGTGCTTGTAGTAGTATCTCCGTGAACAAGAACAATGTCGGGGTTCACGTTATTAAGAATATCTCGCATTCCAAGCAATACTCTTGAAGTAATATCATAAAGGTCTTGACCGACTTTCATAATGTTCAGGTCAAAGTCGGGAGTGATTTCAAAAATCCTCAGCACCTGGTCGAGCATCTCACGATGTTGGCCAGTGACACAGACTATTGGCTCAAACTCTTCTTGACGTTGCTGAAGGCACTTTACCAGAGGCGCCATCTTAATGGCTTCGGGTCGAGTGCCAAACACCAACATTACTTTTTTTCTCATAAAAATATGTTTATTTTTAATTTTAGTGCAAAATTAGTGTAAGCCGAGAGAAAAACCAAATTTATTTGAGTTTTTCCGAGGCGCAGCCTAATTTATCCAAAAATAATCCATTTTTGCCATCTATTTCATAAAATGAGTATGTTTTTGGGGATTTCATTTGAATTTATGGGTAATTTCATACTTAAATCGTAATATGGCACAGAAATTGCAGTTATAATCTTTATATGAGAGAATGGACTCAGTCCATATAAATTAATTAAGATGATAAAAGAAGAAATAAATATACTTAACACTGAGGAGTTGATTGCTCTTATCGATGATCACACCTTACCCATCGTTGATGGCGTGGACTTTACCAGCGATGAGGAAGATGACGACTTTGATGATGATTCTGATCAAGGTGGAGCTCCTTCAGGTGGTGGCGAGAAAACCACCCAACGACGAAATGTCACAAAAAATGACAACGCGACACCCACAATTAATAAGTACGGCAAGGATATCACTCGCCAGGCGGCAAATGGTGACCTTGACCCTGTGGTAGGCCGTGAACGAGAAATAGAGCGCTTGGCACAAATCTTAAGTCGCCGCAAGAAAAACAATCCAGTGCTCATTGGCGAGCCAGGAGTGGGCAAATCGGCGATTGTCGAAGGTCTGGCTCAGCGCATTGTGGAGCGCAAAGTACCTCACAACCTCATGGACAAGCGCATTGTGGCACTTGACATGGCATCGGTTGTGGCTGGAACCAAGTATCGTGGCCAGTTTGAAGAGCGCATCAAGGCGATAATTGATGAAGCGTCAAAGAGCGATGAGGTTGTGCTTTTTATTGATGAGATACATACCATAGTTGGTGCTGGCAACGCCAGTGGTTCTATGGATGCCGCCAACCTGCTCAAACCTGCCTTGGCACGCGGTGAATTGCAATGCATAGGTGCTACTACTCTAGACGAGTATCGCAAGAACATCGAGAAGGATGGAGCATTGGAACGTCGTTTCCAGAAAGTGCTCGTTGATGCTTCTACACCCGAGGAAACTTTGGAGATTCTCAATTATATAAAAGATGTTTATGAGAAGCATCACGGAGTGACATACACCCCCGAAGCTATTAGGGCTTGTGTATCACTCACTAATCGCTATGTGAGTGACCGCGCTTTCCCCGACAAGGCTATTGATGTCCTTGACGAAGCTGGTTCGAGGGTTCGCATCTCTAAGATTGTTCCTCCCAAAGAAATTGAGGACTTGGAGGTCCAGATAGCAGAAGCTCAATCCAACAAGCTAAAAGCTGTGCAAGCACAAAATTTCGAGAGTGCAGCGCGTTATCGCGATCAGCAAGAAAAGCTTAAACTCAAACTCGATGAAGTGAGATTAGAATGGGAAGCAGAGCTTGACAAGAATCGTGAAACTGTTGATGAGGAACATATCGCTCAAGTTGTTGCGATGATGACTGGTGTGCCCACTAAGCGCATTGCAGCAAGCGAAGGTATAAGACTGCTAGGCATGACCGATGATCTTAAGTCAAAAGTAATAGGTCAAGATGAGGCAATTGAAAAAATTGCTAAAGCCATTCGCCGCAATCGTTTGGGATTGAGAGATCCACATCGTCCTATTGGCTCTTTCATGTTTTTGGGTCCAACTGGAGTGGGCAAGACTTTGCTTGCCAAGTGCTTAAATGAGTTCTTGTTCGATAGTCCAGATGCACTCATCCGCATCGATATGAGTGAGTATATGGAGAAGTTTAACGTTTCACGCCTTGTTGGTGCACCTCCGGGATATGTGGGCTACGAGGAAGGAGGACAGCTCACTGAAAAGGTGCGCCGTCACCCCTACTCGGTTGTTCTTCTCGATGAGATAGAGAAGGCTCATCCCGATGTGTTTAACATGCTCTTACAGGTACTCGACGAAGGCGAACTTACCGATAGCCTTGGACGCAAAGTGGATTTCAAGAACACTATTATTATTATGACTTCTAACATTGGTACTCGTGAACTGAAGGACTTTGGCGCTGGCGTGGGTTTCAACACTCAAGAGCTCACTAAGGAACGCTCTGATGCTGTGATTCGCAAAGCCCTCAACCGCTCCTTCTCGCCAGAGTTCCTCAATCGTGTTGACGACATCATAACATTCTCGAGTCTCAACAAGGACGACATCCTCAAGATTGTTGATATCGAATTAGATATGTTCTATGAGAGAGTACATGAGATGGGCAATGAGTTGGTAGTGACTAATGAAGCTAAGAATTTCGTTGCAGAAGCTGGATTTGATGTGCAGTATGGTGCGCGCCCACTCAAGCGAGCTATCCAAACCCATATCGAAGACCCAATGTCAGACTTGCTCCTCAGGCATGAGAATATGACCGGCGCAACTATAACTATAGATGTTAAGGATGGCGAAACAATTGCCACCATTAAGAAATAATCCCAAACAATCTTAACTTTTAAGGAGAATGTGCCACAACTTTGACACATTCTCCTTCCTTTTTCCTAAACCATGGGCAACCATCACCACTTATCATTATTTTAGGAAGTCATCCAGGTTTTGCACGTTGAGCTTCTGAGCTATTTGGATTTTCTTGTTGCTCACGGTGCCGAGGCTCTTGTAGTGCATGCAGGTCATTATCACGCTTCGTGAGAATCCGCAGCAGTAGAGTGCTAGATAGTTTATCTCGTCATCACGCAGTGTGCCTCCTGAAGCCTCTTGCGCTCTTGTGTTCGGTGTTATTGCTGCTGTCGTGTCCGCTTTCAAGTTGGACAACAGTCGATTTCATGTTTTCAAGACTTACTAGCGATGTGTTGAGGTCGGCTTTCAGCAGTTCATACTCATTTTCCTTCTCATGCAGGCGATGCCGATACCTGAGCACGAGCAACAGCAGTGCGAGCGCACCAATCACAATGGCGGCAAGAGTGAGTAACGTGTTGCGCAACTCCAAGCTCAACTTCGCATTCTCCAACTCTGCCTGCTGAGTGTCGTATTTTTTCTCAACAGACACCAAACGATGATTAAGGCTTGAAATAAGAATTGAGTCATTCATCGAGTCCGCTTTATCAAAACAGGTTTGATATTCCTCGTAATTGCCTTGAGCTTTTTCAAAAACTGACATTGCATCATAAAATGATATGCTATCAATATCACTTGTGATTTTAGGTGCCTGACTAATAACCAATCTTGCTGAATCCACATCACCTAATTGAGAATAACACTTTGCAAGGCAAAAGTGTACTCTTGGATGGTCAATGACATCACTTAAAGACAAAGCTTCAATTGCAGTGCTTTTTGCTTGCTTGTAATCGTGTCTAATATTAGAAAGATAAAGCGCTTTAGTATATAAATTTGCAAAAAGAGTGTATCGTTCATTATTTTGATTTTTGGCAGAATCAATAGCAGCATTAATAAAATATAACGCACTGTCATTCTTTTCTTTATCACTGCAATATATTCTTGCGATTTCTGTCAGGCAAATGAGTGAGTAATGCCTATCTTTCAAACTGTTATATATACAATGTGCTTCTTTCAATTTTTCAACGCCTATCGTTTTGGCTCCAATTACTTGGTTTTGATACAACAATCCCAGTCTCATCTTTGCAAAGGCTTTGTTGAACAAGTCATTCTTGTCGGCGATATCATCAGCCCTGTGGTAACATTCCACGGCTTTCTCGAGGTTGCCAAGCTCCTCGTTTGCACAGCCTTGGTAGATGAGCGAACGGGTATATTTCTCTTTGTCATCCGACTTCGCAAAATAATCAACTGCAAAATTGATGGCGCTGTCGGTAGTCGCAACAATATAGTTCTTATAGTCGCATTGAGTCCTGAGCAGGGCATGATAAGCTCGGTCTTGAGTGCTATAGTTGCTTGGGTCGCATAGCTTGAGCAGCGAATCGGCTTGTTCATATTGTGTGGCATTAAGCAATGAGTCAACTTGCACCAACAGACTGTTATAACTGCTGTGTCCGCAAGAAGAAAACACCATTGCAAGCAGTGCCAGCGCACACAAAATTTTAGAAAAAGTAAGGTTTATTTTCATGTCGTTCTGCGTTTTGTTGAGACAAAATTACAGCAAAAAACCGAGAATTTTAACAGTTGAAAAGCCAGATGAACCCCAAATGAACTTTTATTTTTCCACATCACTGAAAATCAACCACTTGAAAATCGTGAAATGAACTACGAATGAAGCACTTTTTTGCCGAGTTTAACATTTAGGTTTTGTAACTTTGCAACCAGAAAATTAGTTCGACGACAATTACCGAGCAATCATTCTTTATGTTTGTTTCATTAATGACAATTGTCGTTCCTAAAATTGGTCCAAATTGAGTCAAATGAACTGGATTTTGAGCTCAAAATACCAACAACACCATTTGATTTAACGTAATTTAACAAATGGGGGGGGTAATTAAAAAAAATGTTTATAACTTTGCGACATCGCAATATAATTAAGTTTAACACAAAAAATAAACTGCTATGAAAAAGATTACATTATTATTGCTGGGACTGCTGATGATAACCAGCGCCAGCGCAGCATCACAAACCACTTTCATGCCCGTCCTATCCGAAGGCACTATTGTAAACAATCTCACATGCAAGAAGATTGAAATTGTTGCAAAAGACAACCAGAAAAGCCCAAAGACATCAGTTGCTTATGAGAAAGACGGAAAGGTCTGGAACGTGAACAGCAATGGCGAGATGGTGCTGATTTTTGATATTGGGCTTCACCAAAATGAAGAAGTTGATGCTGGTTATGTGTTAAAAGAAGATTTTATCTCAGTCAATGGCTTTAACCGAAAACGGTTATTAATTGATTCAGGCATCGACAGTTATGATTATTGTTATTATGTAGTAGAAGGCATTGGAATTAGTTCCGACAAGTGGGTTTCCAAATTAGGCATCGGCAATGAAAACGAATATACAATTATGCTTTCTTGCAGCGAGAATGGAGAAATTGTTTTCACGAAAGAAGATTTCTCAAAACAAGATGACTATGTTCCCCTTTACGCCCTTGAATTCAATGGCACCACAACGATTGACGGAAAGGTTTACCACAAAATCTATCGCACCGATTATGACAAGCAGGGCAATGCCCAGGAACCATATTTTGTTGCATATGTAAGAGAAGAGAACAAGATAGTTTCAGTATATATTGATACATACGAACAAGACGAGGATTTCTATTATACTTATTGGTGGATGATGCCAAAAACATTGTACGACTTCAGCAAACCAATGTTCTTGCCTGATGAGGCATACATTATATTTGGTGATGATGGTCCCTATAATTACAATACAAATTACTATCCATCCTCATCAATCGAAGTGGAGGTCGGGGAAACAACCAGGAAAGGATATTTTATT